>LRMT01000127.1 GCA_001725945.1 Cupriavidus sp. UYMMa02A
CGCTTGTCGGATCTCAGCAGGCCGTAACCGCGGTCGCTCTTGCTCTGCAAGCTGAAGCGAAGTGGAATCTTGTCGACGAGCCGGAGCGCAATTTCGCCAAGACGGTGTGGATCACCTTGCTTGAGTTGGAACTCAAGCAAGGCAGGCGTTTGCCATCACGCAGCATGGCACCGGTGTTTCGCGCCAGCAGCGGCCGCCGCCGGCTCCGGCGTCACTTGCCGTTGGCAGACAAGCACTATCACTGGCCGAGGCTATCCGTTGCTTCGCCAACGAATACATTGCGGTGTTCCGCATGTTCAACTGGCTGCAGCCGTTCTGCTCCCACCGCCCATACGCGCTGCCCGCGAATACTTTCGCTGCCGGCCAGGCACCCACTCCCTCTGTCCTGCTCGTGCACGGCTATGCCTGCAACCATGCGGTGTGGCTTGACCTGCAACCCGCATTGGCGGCTGCCGGCTACCGCTGCGAAGCGATCGACATGGAGCCGGTACTCGGCGACATCGACGCGTATGCCGATGCCTTGCTGAGTCGTATTGAACAGTTGGTAGCGAGTACTGGACAGGCGCCGCTCCTGGTATGCCACAGCATGGGCGGCCTGGTCGCGCGCGCGGCTCTGGCCAAAGGCGCACAGGACCTTTGCGCCGGCGTCGTCACGCTCGGCACTCCGCATCACGGCTGCGCTCTGGCCCGCTTCGGTATCGGGCGCAATGCCAGGCAAATGCGCTGCGGCAGCGCGTGGCTCAAGGCACTGGCCACCGCCGAGGCGCCCGCCCTGCGCGCGCGCCTGGTTTCCATCTTCAGCTGGCACGACTCGATCGCCGGGCCGTCGTGCACCAGTTGGCTGGACGGAGCGCGGCATATGCCACTGTCGGGCATCGGGCACGTATCGCTGCTGCGTGATCCGCGCGCCGTCACGGCCGTGGTGGCGGCGCTGGCCACGCTGCGCACGGCGCCCTGACAGCACCGCGCCGCGCTGTCTGATGGCGGCAACGTTTCATATGTCATTCATGTTTCCGTCACGGCGTCGTCATGGCGGGCTGGCTGAATGCAGCCATCGCCGTCAACGGGGCCGCCATGGTTCAAGCCATCCGATCCGCACTCGGATATCTGTCGGGAGTCACGCTCAGGCTGCGCGGCAGCCCTGACCCCGAACTCTCCCAGGTCTTGTCGCGCATCGCCGCGCTCGCGGCCTTCGTGCCGCAGCCGCCCGAGCCCCCCGCCATCCGGCCGACGTCACTGCCGGCCGAAGCCGGCCAGCACTTCCCGCCCGAGCCGCACCCGATCCAGCGGTACCGCGCGATCTGGCTGTCCGACATCCACCTGGGCACTGCCGGCTGCCAGGCCGATTACCTGCTCGACTTCCTCAAGCACAACGAATCCGAACGGCTCTACCTGGTCGGCGACATCATCGACGGCTGGCAGCTCCGGCGCGGCTGGTACTGGCCGCAGAGCCACAACGACGTGGTGCAGAAGCTGCTGCGCAAGCGCGCAAGGCACCGAGGTCATCTACGTGCCGGGCAACCACGACGAGGTCGCGCGCCAGTTCGACGGCCTGGCGTTCGGCGATATCACGGTGCGCGAGGAAACGGTCCACGTGACGGCCACCGGCAAGCGCCTGTGGGTCGTGCACGGCGACCTGTTCGACGGCGTGGTGCAGCACGCGCGCTGGCTCGCCTACCTTGGCGATTCGTTGTACACGGTGATCCTGGCAATGAACCGCCACTTCAACCGCATCCGCGCGCGGCTCGGCTTCCCGTACTGGTCGCTGTCGCAGTATCTGAAGCACCAGGTCAAGAACGCCGTGAACTACATCAGCTCGTTCGAGCACGCCATGGTCGACGAAGCGCGCCGGCGCGGCTGCGACGGCGTGGTCTGCGGCCACATCCACAAGGCCGAGATCCGCGACGTGAACGGCCAGCTCTACTGCAATGACGGGGACTGGGTGGAAAGCCTTTCCGCGCTCGTCGAGACCATGGAGGGCGAGCTAAAGATCGTCTACTGGACCACGCTGCTCGACGCGCCGCAGCGCCTGCGCGCAAGCGCCGCCGCGTCGCCGCCATCAGCGGCTGAACGCCCCCGAACCCCGTTTCCCACGAACCGGCTACACCGCCGAGGAGCCCGCATGAAGATCCTGATCGTCACCGACGCCTGGGAACCGCAGGTCAATGGCGTGGTACGCACGCTGAAGTCCACCCGCCGCGAGCTGGAGGCCATGGGCCACACCGTGGACCTGCTCACACCGCTGGAATTCCGCACCGTCCCGTGCCCGACCTATCCGGAAATTCGCCTGTCGCTGCTGCCGTCGGCCCGCGTCGCCAAGCGTATCGCCGACTTTGCGCCGGACGCGCTGCATATCGCGACCGAAGGCCCGCTCGGCCTCGCGGCGCGCCGCTACGCGCTGGGCCGCCAGATGCCATTCACCACGGCCTACCACACGCGCTTTCCGGAATACGTGCAGGCGCGCTTCGGCATTCCGCTGTCGTGGACGTACCGCTTCCTGCGCTGGTTCCACGGCCCCGCGCAGGCCGTGATGGCGCCCACGCCGGTGGTTGTGGACGACCTGCAGCGCTACGGCATCGGGCACTGCGTGCTGTGGACGCGCGGCGTGGATCTCGACGTCTTCAAGACGCAGCGCGTCAACGTACTCAACACCGCGCATCCGATCTTCCTCTACGTCGGCCGCGTGGCCGTGGAAAAAACGTCGAGACCTTCCTGGCGCTGGACCTGCCAGGCTCCAAATGGGTGGTCGGCGACGGCCCGGCGCTGGCTTCGCTGCGCGCGCGCTATCCCGGCGCCAACTACCTCGGCGTGCTGAGCCAGCCAGAACTGGCCAGGGTGTATGCTTCGGCTGACGTCTTCGTGTTTCCGAGCCGCACCGACACCTTCGGGCTGGTGCTGCTCGAAGCGCTGGCCAGCGGGTTGCCGGTTGCGGCCTACCCTGTCACGGGCCCGATCGACGTGCTTGGCGACAGCCGGCCGGCGTGATGCATGAAGATCTGCGTGAAGCCTGCCTGGAAGCGCTGCGCATCGACCGCGCGACCGCCCGCTCCCATGCCGAGCGGTTCTCGTGGCGTGCCGCGTCCGAGCAGTTCCTGGCGCACCTGCGTCCGCTTTCGGCCGGCGGCAGTGCCGGCGGCGCGGGCGAGATGCCAACCCAACCAGCCTCGCACAACCATGTCGAAACCACCTCTGCCGCTGCCGTCCGACCCGCCGCTGCGGGGGCAGGCACCTCGCCCGCCAAGCAGCGACTACTCGATTGAACAAATCCGCACAAGGGCAACCGCGGCCTGGCCCGAGCCTGGCATGCCGCGATCAATTCCCTGTCCGGCCTGCGCTACGCAGTGCTCGAAGAGAGCGCGTTCCGCCAGGAACTGACGCTGGTGGTGATCCTGACGCCGTGCGCCTTCGTGCTGCCCGTCAGCACGGTCGAGCGCATCATGCTGCTTGGCACGCTGCTGGTGGTGCTGATGGTCGAGCTGCTGAACTCCAGCGTCGAGGCGGCGATTGACCGGATCTCGCTGGAACGGCATAGCCTGTCCAAGCGCGCCAAGGACTTTGGCAGCGCCGCGGTCATGCTCGCACTGGTTCTGTGCGGCGGCACGTGGATCGCCATTGCCGGACCGCACGTGCTGCACTGGCTGCGCCAGCTCGGAGGCTGAGCGCGCCGGCGGCGCACTAGAGGGTAGACAGGATGGGGCGGACGGGACGGCAGGCCGATTGCTTATAATCGGTACCCTGCCCCGATTTACCGATCGCCCGGACGCCCATGGAACCCAAACCGCAAACCGGTCCCCGCCGCACCAGGGACCGCATCCTCGACGTCTCGCTGCGCCTGTTCAACGAAGTCGGCGAGCCCAACGTCACGACCACCACCATTGCGGAGGCCATGGAGATCAGCCCCGGCAATCTCTACTACCACTTCCGCAACAAGGACGACATCATCAATTCCATCTTCGTGCGCTTCGAGCAGGAGATGGAACGCCGCCTGAAGCTGCCCGATGACCACAAGGCCACGCTGGACGAGTGCTGGGGCTACTTGCAGTACATGTCGGAATTCCTGTGGAACTACCGCTTCCTGTACCGGGACATCAACGACCTGCTCGCGCGCAACCGCATGCTGGAGACAAACTTCAAGCGTATCGTCGAGCAGAAGAAGCGCTTTGCGCTGGAAATCTGCAGCCAGTTCATGGACGATGGCGAGATGGAGGCGACGCCCGAGCAGGTGGAAGCCATCTGCACCAACATCGTCGTGATCGCCACCTACTGGCTGTCGTTCCAGTTCGTGCAGCACCCGCGCCAGTACAACGATCCCGAGCTGATCCGCGGCTACCTGCACGGTTCCAGCTATCACATCTTCTCGATCCTGGCGCCGTACCTGCGCGGCCGCGCGCGCGATGCCTTTGATCAGCTCGCCCACGACTACGCGGCGTCCAGAGCGAACCAGGAAAACCAGTCAGACAAGGACAGGAAGTGAAATCCGTTTGCGTGTATTGCGGTTCCAGCCCCGGCAACCGCCCTGAATATGCCGAGGCCGCGCGCGCGCTGGGCAAGGCCCTCGTGGAAAACGACATGTCGCTGGTCTATGGCGGCGGCAAGGTCGGCCTGATGGGCATCATCGCCGATGCGTGCTGGAACACGGCGGCAGCGCCATCGGCATCATCCCGGACGCACTGATGCAGAAGGAAGTGGGCCACCGCGGCCTGACCGAGCTGCACGTGGTGCGCAATATGCACGAGCGCAAGCAGATGATGGCCGACCGCGCTGATACCTTCATCGCCATGCCCGGCGGCGTGGGCACCTTCGAGGAACTGTTCGAGACCTTCACGTGGCTGCAGCTCGGCTACCATGCCAAGCCGGTCGGCCTGCTCAACGTGGCCGGATTCTATGACGGCATGCTCGGCTTCCTGTCGCATGCCGTGCAGGAAGGCTTCCTCAAGCAGGTGCACGCCGACCTGCTGCACGTGGCCGACACGCCGGCCACATTGCTGGCGAAACTGGCCGACGCGCCGCGCGTACGCGTCGACAAGTGGCAGGAACACCGCGACGAGACCTGAGCCAGGCTCATGGGGCCGGCCGTGGCGATCAGAACGTCGAGCCCGGCTCCTTCAGGAAGACCAGTTCCTCCGGCGTGCTCTGCCGGCCCAGGATAGCGTTCCGGTGCGGAAAGCGCCCGAAGCGCGCGATGACCGCGCGGTGCTTCTCCGCCCACTCCACCACGTCCACCTTGCCCTCGGTTTCATCGCGCAGTTGCGTTGTCAGACGGACTGACTCGTCCTGGTCGCGCAGCGATTCCGAGTGCTCGAACGGCAGATAGCAGAACATGCGGTGAAAGCCCGTGGGCAATTCGCGATCCATGCCGCCGTCGACGATGCGCCGGGCCAGCGCGAGCGCCTGGGCATCGGTGGCAAAGCTGCGCGGGTCATTGCGGAACAGGTTGCGCGGGAACTGGTCCAGCAGCACCACGCGGGCGCAGGCGCCTTCATGCGTGGCGCACCAGTCCTCGCCTTCGTCGGGATCGCCCGAGTGCGCCGCTTCCCACAGCGTCAGGAATCGCGTGCGGATGACGTTGTCGAACGCGGCGGACTTGGTGAACCACTCGCGCCGACTTGTGTTCCATGTGGGCGAGCCATGGTGGCCAAACCAGAACTCAAGCAGTTCGTGGGCGGCTTCGGGCAATTTTTCCTGCATCGTCCTACCCTTTCCTCGAAAGATCCGGGCCGATTCAGCGGGCCACGTTACGCATCCAGTCAGCCGTCTGGAACAAGGCCTGCATCAGACGCAGCTGCAGGTCCTCGGAAAGGCCGACGTCCTGCATCGCCAGCGCCATGCAGCGCATCCACTGGTCGCGCTCGCTGATGCCGATCTCGAACGGCATATGGCGTGCGCGCAGGCGCGGGTGGCCAAAGCGCTCGATGAAATGATTCGGGCCGCCGAGCCAGCCGCACAGGAACCAGAACAGCTTGTCGCGCGAACCGTCGAGCGCAGGCGGGTGCAGCGCACGCAGGCCGGCGAATTCCGGTTCGAGATCCATCAGGTCGTAGAAGCGGTCCACCAGCTCGCGCACGCGCGCCTCGCCGCCGATCAGGTCGAAGGCGGTGACGTCGGTGCCGGCACTGCCGGTGGATTCAGGTTCGGTACTCATTTACACACTCGCAAATCGCTCAATCGCTAAATCGCTGACAGGCACGGCCGGGCATCATGCATCACGCAATGTCGCCAGCGCCGGCTGGCGCAGCACATCGCGCAGGCCCAGCCACCCGCCCGCAAAAGCGCACAGCATGCCAGAAACCACGCCGATCGGCACGATCCAGGGGTTGAAGCGGTATGGGAAGTCGAAGACGTGCTGCGACAGCGCCCAGCCGACCGCGATCGCGCCAAGGCTGGCCAGCAGGCCCGCAAGCCCGCCGACCACCAGGAACTCGGCATACTGCGTCTGCCTGACCTGCGCGGCGGAGGCGCCGAGCGCCTTGAGCAGCCCCGCGTCGCGCATGCGTTCGTCGCGCGCGCCCGAGAGTGCCGCATACAACACCGTGACCCCGGCGGCCAGCGTAAAGACGAAAAGGAACTCGACCGCGGCGATGACCTGGTCCAGCACCGCCTGTATCTGCCGCAGGATCAGGTCGGTATTGACCACGGTGATATTCGGAAAAGCCGCGGTCAGCCGGTTGCCCAATGCCGCGCTGGCCGGCGGCAGGTGGAAGGCGGTGATGTAGGTTTCGGGCAGGCCATGCATGGCGGCCGGCGGCAGGATCACGAAGAAATTGACACGCATCGATCCCCAGTCGAGCTTGCGCAGCGATGTCACCGGCGCCTGCACGGTCTGGCCGGCCACGTCGAAACGCAAGGTGTCGCCGAGCCGGATGCCCAAGGTCTTGGCAATGCCCTCTTCGACCGACGCCCCGGCGCCGGACCCGTTCAGCCAGTGCCCGGCCACCACCTGGTTGCCCTCGGGCAGCGCGTCGGTATAGGAAAGGTTGAACTCACGCTCCACCAGGTTGCGGGCACGGCCTTCGGCAAAGCTGTCGGCGCGGATCGCGCGTGCGCCGATATGCGTGAGGCGGCCGCGCACCATCGGATAGAGCAGGTCATGGATGCCCGCCGCGGACAGCATGCCGCGCAGCGGCTCGCGCTGGTCAGGCTGGATATTGATGATGAAGCGGTTGGGCGCATCGGCTGGCGTGGCATTGCGCCACGAATCGACCAGGTCGTTGCGCGTCATGCCGAGCAGCAGCAGCGCCATCAGCCCGATCGCCAGCGCCACCGTCTGCAGCACGGTCACGGCGCGGCGGCGCTCCAGCAC
>LRMT01000128.1 GCA_001725945.1 Cupriavidus sp. UYMMa02A
CCACCGTAGCGGCCACCGGAGCGGGAGTGGGGGCCGCGGCGGGCGGTTCTGCCGGCGCAGGGGCCGGCTCGGCCTTGCGCTTCTTCCAGAAACTAAACATTGGGGATAGGGGTCAATACCCCGTCAGGATCGGCCGCCGTCCGGCGGCGCGTAATCATCCGGGCCGTACGCAGTATCCGGCCGCACCATCAGCCTGTCGTTGTGGTGCGTGCCCGCTATTGCGTATAGTTCGTAACACAGCGGATTCATGGGCACATGAATCGATCGGCAAAATTCTAACAGACGGGATTGCATGGACCATCGCACTGTCGTGACCGGAACGGGCGGCACCTGCCCTGAAGCCTTTCCCGCCTCAGCCGGACGCCGGGCGCGCCTCGAACGCCTGGCGCGGCGGGCGCTGCCCGTCCTGCTGCTGGCCGCGCTGCCGTGGTCGGCCGCTGCGCAGACGCAACGCAATGTCGGCTCGCCGATGCCGTCCGCGCAGACCGCACCGGTCGGCGCCACGGAGCAGGGCACCACGGAATACCGGCTGTCCAACGGCCTGCGCCTGATCGTCAAGGAAGACCACCGTGCGCCCACGGTGGCGCACCAGATCTGGTACCGCGTCGGCGGCATCGACGAGGTCAGCGGCACGACCGGCGTCGCCCACATGCTCGAACACATGATGTTCAAGGGCACGCCCAAGGTCGGCGTCGGCGAATTCTCGAAGCAGGTCGCGGCGCTCGGCGGGCGCGAGAACGCCATGACCAACCGCGACTTCACGCTGTACTACCAGCAGATCGGCAAGCAGTATCTGCCGAAGATGATGGAGCTGGAAGCCGATCGCATGGCCAACCTGCTCTTCAACAAGGGCGAGTTCGAGCGCGAGATGAAGGTGGTGATGGAAGAGCGCCGCCTGCGCACCGACGATTCCGCGCACGGCACCCTCTATGAACAGTTGCTGGCCAATGTCTATGTCGCCGCGCCCTACCGGCATCCGGTGATTGGCTGGATGGACGACCTCGTCAATATGCGGCTGGAAGACGTCCAGTCCTGGTACCGGACCTGGTACGTGCCGAACAACGCCACGGTGATCGTTACCGGCGACGTCAACCCGGCCGAAGTCCGCGCCATGGCCGAGCGCTACTACGGCAAGCTCAAGCCGCTCCCGTTGCCGCTGCGCAAGGATCAGGTCGATCCGCCCCAACTGGGTATCAAGCGCGTCTGGGTCAAGGCCCCGGCCGAGAACCCGTACATGGTGATGGCCTACAAGGTGCCACGCCTGCGCGATGTGGAAAAGGATGTCGATCCCTATGCGCTGGAAGTGCTGGCCGCAGTACTCAACGGCTACGACAACGCGCGCCTGACGCGCGAACTCGTGCGCGAGCAGCGCCTGGCCGACGACGTCAACGTCGGCTACGACAGCATCAACCGCGGCAATTCCCTGTTCGTGCTCGACGGCACGCCGGCCGACGGCCATACCACCGAGCAGATCGAGGCTGCGCTGCGCGAGGAGGTCCAGCGCATCGCCAAGAATGGTGTCTCCGCCGAAGAGCTCAAGCGCGTCAAGGCGCAGGTCGTGGCCAGCCAGATCTACAAGCGCGATTCCGTGTTCGGCCAGGGCATGGAGATCGGCGTGGCCGAGATCTCCGATATCTCGTGGCGCAACATCGACCGCATCCTCGAGAAGATCAAGGAGGTCACGCCGGCACAGGTCCAGGCCGTGGCAGCGAAGTATTTCACCGATGACAACCTGACCGTGGCCACGCTGTTGCCGCAGCCGATCGATCCCAACAAGCCCAAGACCAAGGCCCCGGAAGGCCTGCGCCATTGAGGAGCCACGCAATGTCCCTGTCGGAACTGAGCGAGAAGAGCACGAAGAGCGAAAAGAGTGAAAAGAGCGCGATGACCATCCCTTCGCCGCACGCGCTGCGCCGGCTGGCTGGCGCGGCCTTCGGCGCGCTGGCGCTGCTGGTCACGCAGGCCGCGCTGGCGGCTATCCCGATCGAGCACTGGACCGCGTCCACTGGCGCGCAGGTGTTCTATGTGCACAGCCCGTCGATCCCGATGCTGGATGTCAACGTCGACTTCGACGCCGGCAGCCGCTATGACCTGCCCGGCAAGGCTGGGCTCGCCACGCTGGCGGCTGCACTGCTCGACAAGGCGCGGCCGCGCGCAACGGCCAGCCGGCGCGCGACGAGGCCCAGATCGCCGATGCGTTTGCCGACACCGGAGCCGTCTTCGGCGGCGCGGCTGGCGGCGACCGTGGCGGCATCGGCATGCGCACGCTGACCGCGCAGCCGGAGCTAGATCAATCGGTGGCGCTGGCCATGCAGCTGATCCAGGCGCCGACTATCCAGACGCCGTGGTCGGCCGCGAGAAGCAGCGCCTGATCAGCGCCATCCGCGAAGCCGACGCCAAGCCCGGCGTGATCGCCGACAAGGCGCTGGCCAAGGCAATGTATCCGGGCCATCCGTACGGCGTGTCGGCGACGGCGGCCTCGGTGGAGTCAATCTCGCGCGATGACATTGTCAAATTCTGGCGCGACAACTACGGTGCGTCGCGCGCGGTGGTGACGCTGATCGGCGCGATCGACCGCAAGCAGGCCGAGGCGATTGCCGAGAAGCTGACCAGCGGCCTGCCGCAGGGCAGCGCGGCGCCGGCCGTGCCGCAGGTGCAGATGACCATCCCGGCCAGCGAGCAGCGCGTGCCGCACCCGGCCCAGCAGGCGGCGGTGGTGACCGGCCAGCCGTCGATCGCGCGCGGCGACCCGGACTATTTCGCGCTGCTGGTCGGCAACTATGTGCTGGGCGGCGGCGGCTTCAGCTCGCGCCTGACCGATGAAGTCCGGGAGAAGCGCGGACTTACCTACGGCGTGGACAGCTATTTCGCGCCATCCAAGCAGCCGGGCCCGTTCGGCATCAGCCTGCAGACCAAGAAGGAGCAGACCAACGAGGCACTGGCGCTGGTGCGCCAGGTGCTGGCCCGCTTCGTCGCCGAAGGCCCGACCGATGCCGAGCTGAAGGCCGCCAAGGACAACCTCGTCAACGGCTTCCCGCTGCGCATCGACAGCAACCGCAAGCTGCTGACGAACGTGGCCAATATCGGCTGGTACGGGCTGCCGCTCGACTATCTGGACACGTGGACGGCCCAGGTGGGCAAGGTCACGCGCCAGCAGGTGCAGGCAGCGTTCCAGCGCCATGTCCATCCGAACGCGATGGCGACGGTGATCGTCGGTGGTCCGGAGTGAGCACGGGTCCAGTCGGCCCTGCGGGGCCTGCCGCACCCAGCGCGCGGTGGCGCGAGATGGCTGAACCGCCGACAGGCTCTACAATCACGGGATGAATTCGCGTTCCCGATCTCCATCGCCCGCCGCGAGCGGGCGATCGTCTTCTCCGGCGCCGCGCCAGGCGCTTCCCAGGTCCGCATCATCGGTGGCCGCTGGAAGCGCACGTTGCTGCCCGTGCCCGACGCGCAAGGGTTGCGGCCGACGCCCGACCGCGTGCGGGAAACCCTGTTCAACTGGCTGGGCCAGGACCTGTCCGGCATGACTTGCCTGGACCTGTTCGCGGGCTCCGGCGCACTCGGCTTCGAAGCGGCCTCGCGCGGTGCCGATGCCGTCACGCTGGTCGAGTTCAACCCGCGCGTCGCCAAGCAGCTGCGCGACAACCAGTACCGGCTCGACGCCGCGCACATGCGCGTGGTGCAGGGTGATGCCTTTGCCATCGCCGCGCAGATGCCGGACGCCAGCTTCGACGTGATCTTCCTGGACCCGCCTTTCGCCGAGGACTGGCTGCGGCCCGCGCTCGAGCATGCGGCGCGGCTGCTGCGGCCCGGCGGCGCGGTATATGTGGAGACCGACCGTTCGCTGACCGGTGCCGATGCCCCATTGCCCGCATCGCTGGAGATCGTTCGCCAGGCGCGTGCGGGCGCGGTGCATTTCCACCTGCTGCAGCACCGCGGCGCCGAAGCCGGCACGGCCTGACAACGGCAGCCGCGCCCGGTGCGGTGCGGCAAAAGCACAGTTCGACGTCTTCCAATTGGCGGATTTAGGGTTACACTACGCCGCTGTTATAACGCTCGCGACGCATCAACCACGGCGGCAGCCGGCAGGCAAGGCGGTCCGGAAAAGGACCGGCAGCGGGCAGATCAAGGAGGAAGTATGGCAATCGCGGTCTACCCCGGTACGTTTGATCCCATGACCCGGGGGCACGAGGATCTGGTTCGCCGTGCGTCGAATATTTTCGACGAGCTGGTGGTTGGCGTGGCGCACAGCCCCAACAAGCGCCCGTTTTTTTCGCTCGAAGAGCGCATCAGCATCGCCCGTGAAGTGCTGGGCCACTACCCCAATGTGCGTGTCGAGGGCTTTGCCGGCCTGCTCAAGGATTTCGTGCGCAAGAATAATGCGCGCGTGATCGTGCGCGGCCTGCGTGCGGTATCGGATTTCGAATATGAGTTCCAGATGGCGGGCATGAACCGCTACCTGTTGCCGGACGTGGAAACCATGTTCCTGACGCCGTCCGACCAGTACCAGTTCATCTCCGGCACCTTCGTGCGCGAGATTGCCGTGCTTGGCGGAGATGTCAGCAAGTTCGTGTTTCCGTCGGTGGACCGCTGGCTGCAGGAGAAAATCGGCAATCCGGAGAAAATTGTCAAACCGGAATAAATGGTGCTTTCAGACACGTCGACTTGCGGCCAGTTCGGGCGCGGGCGTGTCCGCAGGAAGGAAACACCATGGCGCTACTGATCACCGACGACTGCATCAACTGCGACGTTTGTGAGCCCGAGTGCCCGAACGAAGCCATTTCGATGGGGCCCGAGATCTATGAAATCGACCCCAACAAATGCACCGAGTGCGTCGGCCACTTCGATGAGCCCCAATGCCAGCAGGTTTGCCCGGTAGCGTGCATCCCCAAGGATCCGAACCGCGTCGAGACCCATGAGGTCCTGATGCAGCGGTACCGGCTGCTGACAGCGGCCAAGCACGCGGCCTGATTCGGGCACTGCATCGCATAGCAAGAAAAAAAGCCCCCGGCGCCGCAAGGTGTCGGGGGCTTAACTTTTCCCGGTGACTGCCGGTACTACGGTGCTACCCGGTCATGCACCCATGGGCTTGCCGTCCGTGCGGCGCACGACGATGGTCGACGAGCGCGGGGGCTTGGCGGCATCGGGCCACTGCCCAGTGGGATGCTGGATATTGATGAAGCAGGTGGTCAGGTCCGGCGTGTAGGCGATACCCGTGATCTCACAGCCTTTCGGCCCGGCCAGAAAGCGCTTCGATTGCCCGTTCGGCGCGATGTAATACATGCTGTTGTTGCCGAAGGTGTTGATGTAGGACGCGCTGGTGCTGGAATCCGTCTCGACCCACAGGCGTCCCTTCGGATCCACGCGCAGGCCGTCCGGGCTGGAGAAGGTATCGCCGTTGATGTTGCCCTTCAGGTTATCCGAGGCCAGCGACGGATCGCCGGCCAGCAGCAGGATATTCCAACTGAAGGTAGTGGCCAGCGGCGAATCGCCGGCTTCCTTCCACCGGATGATATGGCCGTGCAGGTTGTTCGCGCGCGGGTTTGCGGCGTCGGTCTGCTGGCGGCCGCTGTTGTTGGTCAGCGTGCAATACACAGTCTTGTCCGGTGCCGCCGTGATCCACTCGGGACGGTCCATCAGCGTGCCGCCTGCCACGCGCGCAGCCGCCTTGGTATTGACCAGCACGTCGGCCTGGCTCGCGAAATCGACGGTGACCGGGGTGGGCGCCGTCGCGAACTGCGTCCAGTTGCCTGGGTCGGAAGCACCCACGGTCAGGCCATTCTTGCCCTGACTCAGTTCCACCCAAGCGCCGCTGCCATCGGCGTTGAATTTCGCGACGTACAGTGTGCCGCTGTCCAGCAGGTTGGCGTTGGCGGAGCGATTGTCCGGATCGAATGCCTTGCTCGGCACGAACTTGTAAATGCAGCCGGGCGTGCCATCGTCACCCATATAGAAGGCAACGTTGTTCGCGGAGTCGGCCAGGAAGGCGACGTTCTCATGGTCGAAGCGCCCCATGGCGGTACGCTTGGTCGGCGCGCCAAGCGTACTGTACGGATCGATCTCCACGACCCAGCCATAACCCTTTCGTCCTGGGCGGGGTCGAGGTAGTTGTCCGTGCTCTCCTCGCAGGTCAGATAGGTGCCCCACGGCGTGTAGCCGCTGGAGCAGTTGTTGAGCATGCCGACCACCGTCGGTCCCACGGCCGCCGCTGCCGGCCCCCCCACGCGGTACAGCGTATTGCCGGTGTAGCGCTTGTTGTAGGCCGAGTCGCGCCTGACTTGCCACTTGCCGCCGGCGGCCAGCTCCACCTCGATGACTGAAATGCCGACGGCCGACAGTGCGATGCGCTTTTCTTCCGCACTGGCCACGGCGCCGTTGTAGGTGCCGCTCGCGAACAGGATGTTGTAGTCAGGCAGCTCGTGGTTGATGGCGAGCAGGCCGCCTTTCTGCGGATCGACGCCTGGCAGCGGGAAGTAATGCATGCCGTCGTGGTTGCCGCCTGCCTGGCGTTCGGTCTCGGCCGACGACTGGAATGCGCCGGCATAGCCGGTCGAACCGCGCTCCACAGGATCACCCGCCGAGAACAGCACGTCGACGCCATAGCCGTTCGGCACCATCACGGTATCGGCCGTCGATTTGGCGATGGGCTCGAAGGTGACTTCGTAGCTTGGCGCGGCAGGCGCGGGGGCAGGTGAAGGACCGGGCTCGGCGGGGGCCACCGACGGTGCGGAGGAGTCATCGCCGCCGCCTCCACAGGCAGCCAGCACTCCGCTGCCGAACGCCGAGAACAGCGACAGGCCCAAGCTCCCGCGCAGTACACGGCGGCGTCCCGGGTTAGCGGCAACGATCTGTTCCAGCATCTGGCCAGGGACATCAGCATCCGGCTTTGCTGCGCGGCTGGCGGCCCTCGCTTCGTCGGTCAGGTACGACATGGTCATTTCTCCTGTGGGTCACTGTTGCGCGTCAGGCATCATGTGATGCCAACGCACACCAAAACCCCGGAATGTAAGGACCGACTGTGCAACGTTCATGACAGGATGTCTCAGACAATAGACTTGTCTAGAGACAACAACGGGCCGCTGGAGCGGCCCGTCTCAAGCGATTGCCGCGCACCATGCGCGCGCGGTTTTGTTTCAGCGCGTGGTATGCAACTGCGCCATGGCGCGTTCGGCATCGCCGCGTGCCAGCAGGCCGAGCGGATCGATGCTGCGGTCGATCGCTTCGTCGATCGCCTGCTGTTCTTCCTTGCGCGGCGGCTTGAGCACGAAGTTGACGACATCCTCGCGGCCCGCGCCGGCGCGCCCGACACGGTGGCCTGCCCGCGCTGCGGCAGCCACCATACGCAGGAAATCTCGCGCTTCGCTTCCACGGCATGCAAGGCGCTCTACCGCTGCCTGGACTGCCGCGAGCCGTTCGATTACTTCAAGCCCTACTAACTTTACCGACCCCGCCGTCCCGAGCGAGCTGCCATGACTCCACAGTTCCATCCGCTGCGCGTGGCGCAGGTGCGCCCCGAGACGGCCGACACCATCTCGATCGCGTTCGAGGTGCCAGAAGCCCTGCGCGACGCCTATCGCTTTACCCAGGGGCAGTTCCTGACCCTCAGGCGCCGGTCGACGGCCAGGATCTGCGCCGCTCGTACTCGATCTGCTGCGGCGTGCAGGACTATGCCGAGCGCGGCGAGCTTCGCGTGGCGGTCAAGCTGGTGGAGGACGGGATCTTCTCCGCCCACCTGCACGACACGCTGGCGCCCGGCAAGATGATCGACGTGATGACGCCCGACGGCCGCTTCCACGTGCCGCTCGACGCCGGCGCCGCGCGACACTATGTCGCCTTTGCCGCGGGCAGCGGCATCACGCCGGTGCTGTCGCTGATCCGCACCACGCTCGCCGCGGAGCCGCAAAGCCGCTTCACGCTGGTCTATGGCAACCGCAATGTCGACAGCATCATCTTCTCCGAGGCGCTCGAAGACCTGAAGAACCAGTACCTCTCGCGCTTCACGCTGTACCACGTGCTGTCGCGCCAGCCGCAGGAAGTCGACCTGCTGCACGGGCGGCTCGACCACGCGCGCGTCACTGCCTTCCTGCAGACGCTGATCCCGGTGGACGGGATCGACGCCGCCTTCGTATGCGGCCCCGCCTCGATGATCGACGACGTGGAAGCGGCGCTGCGCGACGCCGGGCTGGACCCGCACTGCATCCACGCCGAACGTTTCGGCGTGCCGGTGGACCGCCAGAAGCGGCTCCCCGCGCACCTCCATGCCGATCACGCCGGCACGGCCGAGCTGGTGGTAGTGCTGGATGGCAAACAGCACACCATGCGCCTGCCGCTGGAGGACGGCAAAGTACTCGACACCGCGCTGGCGGCGGGTCTGGACCTGCCTTATGCGTGCAAGGGCGGCGTTTGTTGCACGTGCCGCGCCAAGGTGCTCGAGGGCCAGGTCGAGATGGAAAAGAACTATACGCTGGAGCCGTGGGAGATGGAGAAGGGCTTCGTCCTCACTTGCCAGGCCCGCGCGCTCACGCCGCGCGTGGTCGTCAGCTACGACGAGCGCTGAACGTGCGCCGCGCCGCGCGCCGTGGCGGACGCGTCAGTTAGCACAGCCATGCCGTGATTACAATGGGAAAGGAGCACATTGCCGGCTCCGCAAGGTGACTGACAACCGTCCCACGCATATACAATCACGGCCATGCAATATATCCACGTCGTCAACGGCGATGTCGCCGGAAATACCCTGCGCCAGGCGCTGGCCCAGGCAGCCCGGCCCGATCCCGTAATCGTGCTGCGCGACGACCTGGCCGTGGGCCCGCTCTTGGACGTGGACAGCACCGGGATGATCCGCTCCGGCTTCTGGCAGCGCGTGGCCCCCCATACCGACATCGATTTCAGCGCCGAGATGCGCCAGGCGCTCGACCAGATGCAGGCGCTGCGCCAGAGCGAGATGGAAATCGCGATCTGGCACGGCCAGAGCGCGGCCGACCAGCTCATGCTGCGCCGGGTGGTGTTTCATCTCTACCAGGCACCGCAGCGCATCAATGAAGTGGCCATGGACCTGCGCGAGCTGGAACTGCCGCCACAGGCGGGCCTGGCGGCCATCGGCATGTACTCGCCGGCGCGCCTGGCGCGCCGCTTCTCGACCATCGCGCCGGTTTCGGTGCTGCGCCTGGGACGGCTTGGCTACGAATGGCAGCAGAACGTGCGCGAGAACGCCGACGTACGGCTGTGGAAAGGCAACACGCTGGTGGCGGCCGCCTACCACACCATCGACGACACCATCATGGAGCGCGCCCCGTCCGAATGGACGCCCGCGGCCGAGGTGGTGGGCAGCGTGATGGGCGCCATCGAAGGCCTGCTCGCCAGCGACTGGTTCGTGTTCTGGCGCTGCCGCGAACTGATCTCCATGGGCCAGATGGTCCTGCGCGGCAATGCGGATTCGCTGGAGACCTGCGAGCTGCGCCGGCATCAGTCGCCCAGCGCGGAATAGCCCGCGGCTGCTCCCCCTTCCCTCCCTCGGACATTCCCTGCCGGACCGACATGGCGCGAACCAAGGCACCCGACTTCGAAGCACAGCGCGAGCAAATCCTGGAACTGGCGGCCGCCGCCTTTGCCAACAGCAGCTATCCGAGCACCTCGATGGCCGACCTGGCCGCTGCCTGCGGCACTTCCAAGGCGCGCCTTTACCACTATTACGAGAGCAAGGAAGCCATCCTGTTCGACCTGCTGGACCGCTATACGCGCCGGCTGATGCTGATCGTCACCGAAGTCGAAGCCGATTCCGAACGCCAGCGCCGCACTGACCGCGAAAGCTTCGCCAGCCTGATCCGCGCGTTCCTGGCCGAGTACGAGAACTCGCAGACGCGCCATATCGCGCTGATCAATGACGTCAAGTTCCTGGCCGAAGCGCAGCGCGACCTGATCCTCGGCCGCGAGCGCGACGTCGTGGCGGCGTTCTCGCGCATGCTGCGGCGCGCCTACCCGGAGCGCGTCACGCGCGAGAACCAGACCGCGCTGACCATGACGGTATTCGGCATGATCAACTGGACCTTCACCTGGCTCAAGCCGGGCGGCAAGCTGTCCTACGCTGCATTCGCCGACATGGTGGTGGAGTTGCTCGAAGGCGGCCTGCCGGGCAAGGCCGCCGCCCACGCGGACGCACTGGCCCGGCGCTGAAGGCCGGCCCGCCCGTCAGGACCATTCGGCCTCTTCGCGCTGGCGCCGCTGTTCGCGGTCCTGGCGGAACATTTCCTCGAGCTCGTCGCGCGCCTGGCGCGCCAGCGACACCAGCTTCTTCTGGTCCGTGTAGTGCGGATAGAAGCGGTCGATGGCCTGGATATTGTGCCGGCGGAACCGCAGCGCCACGTTGCGGGCTTCGGCCGGATCGAACCCGAGCCCCTCAAGCACCTGGCGGCCGAGCCTCAGCGAACCCTCGAACATCTCGCGCTCGAACAGATGCACGCCGCGGTCCTTGAGCTGATAGATGTGCGAGACATGGCGCGCGCGGGCGTAGATCCGCAACTCGGGGTAGCGCTCGCGCACGCGGTCAATCAGTTGCAGGCTGTCCTCCATGCCATCGATCGCGACCACCAGCGTGCGCGCCTTGGCAATGCCCGCGGCCTCGAGCAGATCCAGCCGCGTGGCGTCGCCATAGAAGATCTTGAAGCCGTACTGGCGCAGGAACTCGATCTGGTCGGGGTCATGGTCCAGCACGGTCACGCCGATGCCCTGCGCATACAGCAGGCGGCCGATGATCTGGCCGAAGCGTCCGAAGCCGGCAATCATCACAGGGTTGTCCTGCGGCGTGATGGCGTCGTCCGCGCGCTGTCCCATGGCCCCCGCACGCGGCGCCACCAGGCGGTCATATGCGAGCAGAAGCAAGGGCGTGGCGACCATCGACAGCGCCACGACGAGCACCAGCAGCGCCTCGGTCTCGCGCGGCAGCAAGCCTGCGGTACCGGCCACGCCGAAGACGACGAACGCGAATTCACCGCCCTGCGAGATCAGCAGCGCGAACAGCAGCCGCTGGCCGCGCGCGATCGAGAAATACCGCGCCAGCAGCACCAGCACGGCGGTCTTGGCCACCACGAAGGCGGCGACCAGGCCGAGCACCGCGCCCGGCGAGCGCGCCAGCACCGCGAAGTCGATCGACATCCCGACCGCCATGAAGAACATGCCGAGCAGCAGGCCCTTGAACGGCTCCAGGTCGGCCTCGAGCGCGTGGCGGTACTCGGAGTCGGCCAGCAGCACGCCGGCCACGAAGGTGCCGAGCGCCATCGACAGCCCCACCGCGTCCATCATCAGCGCGATGCCCACCACCAGCAGCAGCGCGAACGCCGTGAACATCTCGCGCATGTCGGTCCGCGCGATGAAGCGCAAGGCCGGGCGCACCAGGTAGCGGCCGCCAAATACGACAGCGGCGATCACCGCCACCGCCTTGGCCGCCGACTGCCAGCCGCCCGCGCCGCCGGCATCGGTGGCACTTTCCGCCGCCAGCAGCGGCAATAGCGCGATCATCGGAATGGCCGCGATGTCCTGGAACAGCAGGATGCCGAAGCTGCGCCGCCCGCCGGCGTGCCGAACAGGTTGCGCTCGCCAAGCGTGGCCAGCGCGATGGCCGTGGATGACAACGCCAGCCCCAGCCCCGCGACCAGCGCCACCGGCCACGGCGCGCCCACGAGCGCCGCCAGGATGCCGATCACCAGCGCGCAGGCCGCGAGCTGAACGCCGCCGTAGCCAAAGATGCTCCGGCGCAGCGCCCAGAGCTTGCGCGGCTCCAGTTCCAGGCCGATCACGAACATCATCAGCACCACGCCAAATTCCGAGAAGTGCAGGATCGACTCGACATTGGTCACCAGCCGCAGCGCGAACGGCCCGATGGCCGCGCCGGCCAGCAGGTAGCCCAGCACCGCGCCCAGGCCAGTGCGGCGCGCCACTGGCACGGCCACTACCGCCGCCACGAGAAAGACCACCAGCGCGATCAGGAAGTCATGCTGGTTCATGCGCGCATCCCCGTGCCTGCCACTTCCGGCGTGGTCTCATGGGCGCCAATGCGCCGGCAAACGCGGGCGATATGCGCGGCAAGGGCCTGGGCGTCGGTGTTGTCGGCGTCGTGCAGCACCAGGGGCGGCAGCCAGTCCATGCCGCACAGTCGTGCCGTCTGCTCCAGCGGCAGCAGGAACGCTTCGATTGGATGGCCGTGGTTGCCCTCCGGACCATAGGAGTCGAAGGTGCCGCCGGTACTTGCCACCGCAAGCACGGCCTTGCCGCGCAGCGCAGTGCCGCCCGGGCCATAGGCCCAGCCATATTCGAGCACTTCGTCGAGCCAGAGCTTGAGCAGCGGCGGCACGTTGTACCAGTGCACCGGGTATTGCAGGACCACGGTTTCCGCGGCGGCCAGCGCCCGCTGCTCGGCCACGACGTCGATGTCGTAGTCGACATAGCGGCGATAGAGGTCGCGCACGTCCACGCGCGGCATCGACGCGAGCGCTTCCGCCAGCGGGCGGTTGACGCGGGAGCGGCCTGGCGTGGGATGTGCATAGATCACAACGATCGGAGATTCGGTCATTGGAAAGGCGTATCAATCAAAAAAGTATGGCGTACCCGTTGCAGCGGACGCGCAGGGGTCGGTGAAATGCGGCGTTGCAACAACACACAGAATGGTCGTTGGAACAATTCATCACATTTTTTCAAGTTTTTGATTTTACTAAAGATTTTCCGATGAAGTGACCTGGCTCAAGCCTGCTGCGCCGCGGGAAGCTTACGCCAGACTGACGGGTCAGCTACAATACTTTTCATATTGCATCAAGATGGTGTTTGCCCCTATCCGGCAGCTTGTGCCACAAAAAGTGCCTGGCCAACACCACTGCGGTGCTATTTTTATCGCTGATTGCACCGGATTGCACCGGGAAGGAAACATCGTGAATCCGCTCGAACTGAGCAAGGCCGTCGGCGCTTTTACCGACGAAGATCTACGTAAGGCAGCCGAAGCCGCACAGGCCGCCCAGCGCACCACCGTTCTGGTGCGTGAGCTGGCCGCCCATCACCGCTCGCGCCTGCTGAAGCATTTCCTCGCCCTGGGCGAGGAGGATCGCCTGCTCCGTTTCGGCCAATCGGTGGGCGATCATGTGATCGAAGCGTATGTCGACAGCATCGACTTTGACCATGACTCCGTGTTCGGCGTGTATGACGAGAAGCTCGAACTGGTAGGCGTGGGCCACTTTGCCAACCTGCGCGACAACGCGCAGGGCCGCGTGGCGGAGTTCGGCGTGTCGGTGTCGAAGAGCGCGCGCGGGAGCGGCATCGGCAGTGCGCTGTTCGAACGCGCGGCCATCCACGGCCGCAACACCAGCGTGCGCACGCTCTATATGCACTGCCTGTCGCGCAATGCGGCGATGATGCACATTGCCAAGAAGGCTGGCATGAAGGTGCAGTACGCGTACGGCGAAGCGACGCCTACCTGGAACTGCCGCCCGCGGACACCATGAGCCGCCTGACCGAGGCGCTGGATGAACAAGTGGCTGACCTGGACTACCTGATGCGCCGCAACCTGCGCGACGCGCGCCGCTTCGGCCTGCGCTTCTGGCGCTCGATGGTGCCGCAGAAGGGCACCGCCTGAGAGGCTTAGCTGCAGACCCGCCAGAGGCCAGACGCGCATCGTGACGATGCGCCGTTTTTGTTTTGGGCCGCCGCTCAGCCCGCGGCCACCGGCAGTGCCGTGGTGTCCTTGATGCTTTCCAGCGCAAAGCTGGAGCGGACGTCGATGACCGAGGGGTGGGCCAGTAACTGCTCCTGCATGAAGCGCGCGAAATGCTCCATGTCTTCCACATAGACCTTGAGCAGCAGGTCCATCTCGCCGGTCATGGCGTGGCAGGCCGCAACTTCCGGCCATGTGGCAATGGACGCGCGGAACAGGTCCAGCGGGGCCTTCCCCTTGGGCGCGCCACCATGTTTTTCCAGCCGCACGTTGATATAGGCCAGCAGGCCAAGGCCGATCTTGCCGGGCTCGAGCAGCGCCGCGTACTGGCGGATCACGCCGATCTCCTCAAGCCGCCGGATGCGGCGCAGGCAGGGGCTCGGCGACAGGTTCACGCGCTCGGCCACCTCCAGGTTGGTCAACCGGCCGTTGGTCTGCAGCACCTCAAGGATCTTCCGGTCGATCTTGTCCAACTCCACCTTGCTCACGATTTCGTTGCTCCGCAATATGTTTATTGGCAATTTTTTTTTGCGCAAATTTAGCAAGTTGTGCACAAGTACGCAATTTTTTATGGCATCGGACCCGAATTGCCGCCGTATCCATCACTCTTGCAGTGGAACAATGGGCAAGAACCGGTTTGCAACGGCCGACCAGGGGAAGGCAAGGACGGTGCCAAGCCGGTTGCACGGCAGCGCGCATTCTACGGTTGTTCGGTCGATTTCCGGCGAAATGCCGGTGCCTGCGAGCGGGCAGCCGCAAAAGAAAAAAAAAAAGCGCGACCCGTTGAAGGTCGCGCGTCTGCACCAGCCCTGCCCCGAATCTGGGCAGGCCGAGGGGTCAGCGGGTTCAGCCGCCGCTGCTGGAAGGCGCTCCGGGCGCTGCCGGTGCTCCCGGTCCGCGCGGCATGCGCTGCATGCGCTCCTGGTGCATCTTCTGCATGCCGGCCTTGATTCGTCCTGCGTCAGCTTGCCGTCGTGGTTCGCGTCGAGCTGGTCGAAATGTTTCGCAAGGCGCGGCAGACCGGCGTTGGCCTCGTCCTTGGTCAGCGCGCCGTCACCGTTCTTGTCAGCGGCCTTGAACTTTGCATCGAACTCCTTTTGCATCTCGGCGCGCCGCTGTTCCATCGACGCCTTGCGGTAGGCAGCCATCTCGCTCTTGTCGAGCTTGCCGTCGTGGTTGGTGTCGATGCGGTTGAACAGCGCATCGGCCTCGGCCTTGGAGATCGCGCCGTCGCCGTCCGTATCGACCGACTTCATCCACATGCCGCCACCGTGGTCCATATGATGGTGCATGTCACCGCGCTGGGACGGTGCGGGGGCAGGCGCGGTTGCGGCGGCCTGGGCAAACGCGCCGCCGGCGACGAGGAACGCGGCGGATGCGGCCAGGAAGTGCTTGAGGATCTGCGGCTTGGATTTGCCTTGCATGTCGTGCTCCTTTTCATCATGTGGGCATGTACGGATTAGAACGCGGACGATGCAAGGAAGTTGGCGCTTTTAATACGATGTTACGTGGCTCACAGAAAGGGCCGCCGGCCGTAAGCGATCGCAAGCGATCCGGAATATTGGGCCGGCATGCCTGAGCCGGCGAACCGGAGTCAGTTCTTGGGCACGAGCGGCGCGGCCATCGGTGCGGCCGGGGCCATGCCGGGCTGGAGCTGAAGCGGGGCGATTTCTTGTGCCTGGGATTGTGCTTGCGATGGCTGCTGCGCGGCAGCGTGCACTGTGGGCTGGACGGGCTGCGACGGCGCCTGGCTTACCGCAGGCGCTGGCGGCGGCATCGGCGTGGCGAGCGGGGCGGCTGCGCCGGAAGGCAGCGTTGCCGGCAGTGATGGGGGGCCGGAGCGATTGGCGGCGGCCTGCACGGGCAGCGCGATTTCCTGCCGTACGCCGTTGCGTTCGATCACCACGGAGCGCCCGTGGATCTCGACCAGGCGAATCTGCGATGACAGCGCGGTGCCGGCCCGCACGGCCTTGGGCGGGCCGCCGTCGAGCGACACGATGGCCGCACCGGCACCATCGGCAACATCGGCCACGACTCCCACCAGTTGCACGTCGCGCGCACCACCCTGTGCGGAACCACCGAACAGCGTGGCCACGGCGCCCGTCTCCACTGCCTCGGTTTGTGCCACGCGGGCGGCCTGCGGCACCGGAATGGTCCGCATCGCACTGAAGGTCAGCACCCAGCGCGTGGCCAGTGCGCACAGCGCGATGAAGAGGACCAGGCTGGCTGCGCGCGGCAGCCAGGCCGCGGCATCGGGACGAAAGACGGGCCGGAGGGAAAGTTGCACGGCAATGGGAGTACGCTCGACGAGAACGCGTCAAGCGTACCAGAGCCCCATGACCGTGTCTGTGACGCCTGACAACAGGTGGCTTACAGGAGGTCGTCCAGCAGGTCCGGGCCGAACACTTCGCGATGGATATGCGCGACAGGAACACCGGCGCTGATCAGCGCATGCCGCTGCGCCTGCATGAAGCCGAGCGGCCCGCACAGGTGGAACTCGCCATCGATGAACAGCCGGTTGTCCGGCGCGTCCAGCAACGCGGCGACCGGCATCGTGCCTGTGTGGTCGTAGTCGCGGCCCGCCACATCGGCCGCTTGCGGCTGCTCATAGCTGATATGGGTACGCAGTTGCGGCAGGCGCTCCTTGGCCCATGCCAGGTCCGCGCGGTGGGCGTGGTGACGGCCGTCGCGCGCCGCATGGGCGAACAGGATCTCGCGCTTGGAGCCCTGCGCGGCCAGCGTGCGCAGCACCGACAGCATTGGCGTAATGCCGATGCCGGCCGAGAGCAGCACGATCGGGCGGTGGCCATCCAGACGCGGCGCGAAGTCGCCGAACGGCGCGCTGACGGCCAATTCGGTGCCGGGCTGGGCATTGGCGTGCAGCCAGTTGGAGACGGCGCCGGCCGGCGTGGCGTGGTCGCCTTCCTCGCGCTTGACCGAGATCTGCCACGTCGGCAGGCCGCGTTCGGCGGACAACGAGTACTGGCGCTGCTGGCGGTTGCCATCATCGAGCGTGACTTCCACGCTGATGTACTGACCCGGGCGGAAGTCCGGCAGCGGCTGGCCA
Source organism: Cupriavidus sp. UYMMa02A (assembly GCA_001725945.1). Taxonomy (GTDB): domain Bacteria; phylum Pseudomonadota; class Gammaproteobacteria; order Burkholderiales; family Burkholderiaceae; genus Cupriavidus. Next base: position 16,761 of record LRMT01000128.1, read on the forward strand.
TCCACGGCCGACAGCGTCAGCGCGACCACGTTGTCGCTCTGCACTTCTCTACGCACCACGCGCACGGCGATACGCTCGCCTGCCGCCATACCCGTGCTCTGGTAGAGGCGCGCCTCGGCGGCGATCAGTTCGCCGGCCAGCAGCCAGTAGGCTTCGTCCCAGGCTGCCAGCAGGTCTGGGGTGGCGGCGTCGCCAAGCACGGCGGAAATGGCACCCAGCAGGTGCGGCCGACGATCGGGTAGTGCGCCGGCTTCAGGCCGACTGCCGCGTGCTTGTGCACGATGCGCTCGACCACGGGCCCAAGGGCGCCGGCGTGTCGATATTGGCGGCGTAGGCGAACACGGCGGAGGCGAGCGACTGCTGCTGCGAACCGTTGGCCTGGTTGCCATATTGAAGAGCTGGGTCAGTTCGGGCCGCGCCGCGAACATCTCGCGGTAGAAGTGGGTGGTGATGGCGAGACCGTGTTCGCGCAGCACCGGTACGCTGGCATCAATGTAGGGGCGGGAAGCAGCAGACAACATCAGGTAAGGCTCCGTTTAATTCATGCAAACAAAATGCATGTTTTCACTCACAACAAAGCCGGCGCACGGCGCCGGAGCGTGCCGTTCCGGCATCGCTCAGGCCGTACGCCGGCTCATGAAATCGCGATGCAGCCGGATGATCGATTCGGCGGTCTGGCTGCCGGTCACATCCGACAGGGTGACGGTATCCAGCGACCGGTAAAACGCCTGTTCCGCCTCGTCCAGCGCGCGGCGCAGCCGGCAGTTGCCGTTCAGCGCGCAAGGCGGGTTGTCGCAGTCGATCACCGGCTTGTGGCCTTCCAGCTCGCGCAGGATCGTGCCGACCGTGAGCTGGCCGGCCTGCGGCCCCAGTTCCAGGCCGCCGTGGCGGCCGCGCGTGGCCGTGATCCAGCCCAGCTTCGACAGGCGAGCCGCCACCTTCACCAGGTGGTTGTGCGAAATGTCGAACTGCTGCCCCACCTCGGCAATGGTGATGGGCCGGCTGCCGTCGGCGCGTGCGACGTACATCAGCAGCCGCAGCGCGTAGTCGGAGAAGCGGGTCAGTTGCATCGTGGTGACATCTTAAATAAACGGTATTTCAAATGCAAGTTTTGTTGTGCGGCGCGGAATGTGTGACACAAGTCAGACGCCAGGGCGCGAGAATCCCACGCCACAAAAAACAGTCATCGGGTGGCGGTTATACTGGCTGCCGAACGCCGGGCGCGTGGCCAGAGGCCAGCCCGCCATCCAGCAAGAGGTCCAGACACGATGCGCAGATTCTCACCCCTTTTCGCCAGTACCCGCTCCACACGTTCGCACCGACAGCCAGCCATTCACGGCAGCCGCGGCTTCACCCTGATCGAAATCATGGTGGTGATCGTCATCCTGGGCGTACTCGCGGCCTTGGTGGTGCCGAAGATCATGAGCCGTCCCGATGAAGCCCGCATCGTCGCGGCGCGCCAGGACATTTCGTCGATCATGCAGGCGCTCAAGCTCTATCGGCTCGACAACAGCCGCTACCCCACCACCGAGCAGGGCCTGGCCGCGCTGGTGGCCAAGCCGACCACCGAGCCGGTGCCGAACAACTGGAAGGGCGGCGGCTATCTGGAAAAGCTGCCCAAGGACCCGTGGGGCCATCCGTACCAATACCTGAACCCGGGGGTACGCGGCGAGATCGACGTCTTCAGCTTCGGTGCCGACGGCCAGGCCGGCGGCAGCGGCAATGATGCCGATATCGGCAACTGGGAATAACGCCGCACCCGCAGCATGAAACTGGCCCCGTGCCGCCGCGCCGCCCCCTGCCGGCCACGGGGCTTCACCCTGCTCGAACTGCTGGTGGTCATGGTGATCGCCGGCATCGTCATTTCACTGGTGGCGGTCAACGCCACACCCAATGAGCGCGGGCGCCTGCTCGATGATGGCCAGCGCATCGCGCGCCTGTTCGAGCTGGCACAGGAAGAAGCCCAGCTCGGCGCGCGTCCGATCGCCTGGGAAGGCAGCCCCGGCGGCTGGCGCTTCCTGCAAGCCACGCCGAATGGCTGGATTCCGATGCGTACCGACGTGTTTGCGCCAGGCCAGTGGCGCCTGCAGCCAGACCAGGTGATCGTCGCCGAAGGCGGCCGCAACGCCGGTACGGGCGGCCCGCCGCGTCTGATCTTCGGGCGCGAACTGATCGACGGCCCGCAGCGGGTGATACTGGTGCGCGGCGATATCCGCGTCGATATCGCCGGCGACGGCGGCGGCCGCTATTTCGCCAGCACGCCATGATCGCGCGCCCGCATCCTCGTCGCCACCGGCTGGCACGCGGCTTCACGCTGATTGAAGTGCTGGTGGCGCTGACCATCCTGGCCGTGGCGCTGACCGCTGCCATGCGCGCCATGGGCAGCATGGTCGATGCCAGCGTGGCGCTGCAATCGCGCATGCTCGCCGAGTTCAGCGCCGAGAACCACCTTGCCACGCTGCGCCTGTCCAAGACCTGGCCCGAGCCGGGCGTGAGCGGCTATGCATGCCCACAAGGCGGCACGCCGCTCTACTGTGAGCAGAGCGTTTCCGGCACGCCCAATCCCGTGTTCCGGCGCGTGGAGATAGCAGTCTATCCGTCCGCCAGCGACCGTTCGGTGCGGCTGGCCTGGCTGGTCACCATCATTCCCAATGAAACGCGCAACCTGCTCTGAACGCCGCGCGGCCCGGCGTGGCTTCACGCTGCTGGAAATGCTCGTGGCCATCACGCTGTTGGCGGTCATGGCCGTGATCGGCTGGCGCGCGCTGGACAGCATGACGCGCAGCCGCGAGCGCCTGACCGACCACGACGCCAGGCTCGACGCGCTGAAGGTGCTCTACGGGCAGTTCCAGTCCGACTGTGAGCACCTGGCCAGCGCGGACCTGCTGCAAGCCAGCCCCGTCGAAGTCGCGCCCGGCCAGGTGTTGATGGTGCGCGACCGCCGTGAAGAGAACCAGCCGCCGATGTGGCAGGCGCTCAGCTACCGGCTGGATGGCAACGCGCTGGTACGCCTCGCCGCGCCGCCGGTGGACAGCCGCGCCGCCGTGCAGTCCTCCCTGCTCTCGCTGCGCCAGGCTGGCCGGCAGAACAATGTCCAGGCGCGTCAGGTACTTGCCGACGTGGACAGCCTCGGCGCGCGGGTGTGGATCGATCCGGCGGGCTGGCTCGCCGACAACGGGCGCATTCGCGGCGCGCTGTTCAATCCCTCCGGTGCCAGCGCCGTGGCGGCGCCCGCGCCGACCAGCGCGGTCGTGCGCGCCGTCGAGCTCTCGGTCCAGGCCCGCATGGGCGACGGCGATGCGCCGCGCGACTTCCTCAAAATCTGCCTGACCGGCCTGTGACCATGCGCCGACGCCCTCTGCCCCTGCCCCGCCGCCACATGCGCGGCGCCGCCGTGGTCACGGCACTGCTGATGGTGACGCTCGCCGTGGTGGTGGTCTCCGGCATGCTGTGGCGCCAGCAGGTGCAGATCCGCTCGATCGAGAACCAGCGTTTGCTCGCGCAGGCCACGTGGATCGAGCGCGCGGCCGTGGACTGGGCCCGGCTCATCCTGCGCGACGACCAGCGCCGCACCAGCGTCGATGAACTTGGCGAACCATGGGCCGTGCCGATCGCCGAGACACGCCTGTCGGATTTCCTCGGCGCGGCGCTGCGCACGGACCAGGCTGGCGAGACATCTTTCCTGTCCGGTCGAATCCTGGACGCGCAAGCCCGCTTCAACCTGACCAACCTGGTGCTGTGGACGGCCACGCCGACGCAGGGCCGCGCCGCCACGGTCGATCCGGCGGCGCTTGCCGCCTACCGCCGCCTGCTGCAGACCGCGGGCCTGAACCCGTCGCTGGCCGAGACCACGGGACGCTTCATGCTGCGCGCCGCGCAGGGCGGCACCGACGGCCAGCCCGCTCCGCGCCCGCTGGACAGCGCGCAAGGCCTGCTGGCGATTCCAGGCTACACACCGGAGATGGTCACCGCGCTGGAGCCATTCATCACCGTGCTGCCTGAGCGCACGCTGGTCAATGCCAATACCGCCGAGCCCGAAGTGCTGTCGGCCGTCATCGACAACCTGGCGCTGGACCGCGCGCGCGAGCTGGTGCGCGAGCGTGACCGCGCCTACTTCAACAATGTCGGCGATCTGCAGACCAAGCTCGTCGGCGTCGCGCCGCAGGCCGACACCAGCAAGCTCTCGGCCATGCTGGACGTGCGCTCGCACTATTTCCTGATCTATGGCCTGGTGCGCCACGAGCGCGCCAGCCGGCTGCAGGTGTCGCTGGTCTACCGCGGCGAGGTGCTGGGCAACGCCAACACCACGCGCGTGCTGTGGATCCACGACACCGACCGCCTGCCGGACCTGCGATGAGCCATACCCCCGGCCATACCCCGGATTTGCGCGTGCCGCAGCGCGCTGCTCCGGACATTGCCGGGCCTGGGTACCGGGGGAGAATGCTATTGACGCGGTTTAGTCACACAGGCAAGGTATGCTGCGGCGCTGCCGCGACGGTGGCGCCACGCCGTGCGGCTCCCCTGCCCGTCAGTGTCTGCCAGCCGGCATCTGCGCGCCCGGGCAATCCTGCTGCCCCGGCAATCCGCCCCCAAGCACGGCTTCACCGACGACAACGCTAGGAAAACTTGAGTACCACCCTGTACGTCCGCCTGCCGCACCGGCCGCACGATCAGCCCCAACCGTGGCATTTCGGTGCGCTGCCGTTCGCGCTGGTACGCGATCCGGCCATCCCGGCTTCCCGGCGTACGGACGCCGCGTCGACGCCGGAAGTGTTGCGTGAAGGCCACGCCCAGATTGCCGCTCTGCCGCCCGCCGAGCGCCTGGTGCTCATCCTTGCCGCCAGTGATGTACTGCTCACCACGGCCACCGTGCCGCCGCTGCCGCCCGCGCGGCTCAGGCAGGCGTTGCCCAACCTGGTCGAAGACGCCCTGGCCACCGACCCGCAGCCGTGCCACATCGGCGTGGGCCCCGCGCTCGACGGCGATGCCGCCCGGCCCGCG
>LRMT01000129.1 GCA_001725945.1 Cupriavidus sp. UYMMa02A
TCCCGCTTCATTTCGCGCCTGCCCGCGTCGTGGGCCTCGCGTCTTGCACTGCCGCTGATTGCCGCGCCCATGTTCCGCGTATCCGGACCCGATCTTGTCATCGCCGCGTGCAAGGCCGGGGTGGTTGTTCGATCAGACCGTGGAAGTCGCAGCGGGCGTTTCAGCGCGTGTGACGGGTGGACACACCCCGGGGCACTGCGTCGTCGACGTTGCATCGAAGGGCGAGAAGCTGACCTTCGTAGGCGACGCCATCTTCGAAGTCGGCTTCGACAATCCCGGTTGGCAGAATGGCTTCGAGCACGAGCCGGAAGTAGCTGTGGACGTGCGTATCGCGCTGCTTAACGAAGCCGCCGAGACCGGCGCTCTACTGGCCGCAGCGCATGTCGCATTCCCGTCCATCGGTCACATTGCAAAGAACGGTGAGAATTTCCGATTCGTTCCGGTGCAATGGGATTACTGATTGATACTCGACGAACAACCGTCATCGTATCGATTGCGACGATGATGGCAAGAAAAGCGCCGGGGGTTCAAAAGACCCGCGGCGGTTTCTTCCCATTTACGGTAGCGTTGCTAGCCGGCCCCAACAGCCGGGCCGTTTGCAGTCAGCAATGTCAGGTCAGCGCGATCCCACCATCGACGCGCAGGTTCACGCCGGTGATCAAGCTGCCTTCCCCACTGGTCAACATCAGTGCTTTGCCGCTGCCATCGCGCGTGATAGACCGGCGGCGGCATCAATGCAGCGCCCTCAGCCAACACATCGAGTTCCACGGCCATCTTCACGAGATCCGCAAACGTACGCGCCGCCATCTTGCGCATCGCGCGGCTTGTTCATCAGGCCCGACTCCGCCATCGCCATCACCTCGCGCTCGCGGGCACTCAACGTGGCGAAGCGCGCCCGCAGGTCGTCGTCACATTGCAGGGCTAGACGATTGCAACGATCGACGGCGATCGCTTCGGTCACCGCATCGATAAAATCCTGACCGCGAAACGGCTTGGACAAGAAGTCGAGCGCGCCGGCCTTCATCGCACGCACGGCCATCTCGATGTCACCATGGCCCGTGATAAACACCACAGGCAGGCAGACGCCAAGCCGGATCATCTCACGCTGCACGTCCAGTCCGTTGTTTCGCCACGCAGACCCACGTTCATCACCACGCAACCCGGCACTGGTTCCATCGGCGCCGCCAGGAATGCGTCGGCGGACAGAAATGCGCGGGGTCGAATGCCGACCGATCGCAGCAGGTCGGCCAGGGCGTCGTTCATGGAGAGATCGTCATCGACGATACAGACCACGGGTTCGACAGCATTGCAGCCGCGGCTAAGCTTCGATGTCATGACGTTCACGATGGACTCCGGTATGTCTGCTGGGAAGACCTGCTCGCACTGGCCGGGGCTGCCATGGCAAAGTGCGACGGTATGATGGTTGTTAGTCTAGAAAGCCCGGCATGGCGTAACAAGACACAACGGCCAGAAGCCACGTTTCCGCGCACGCACCAGTCTCCGTGCCATCCAGACAACAAGAAAAGAACGACGCCCCCCGGAGGTGGGAGGCGTCGGCGAACGGGACCGAACAAGGATCGATACGTGTTACGCGTACTGAATATCAGGATCGCCGGCGGCCAGTGCCTGCACGCGATCGGGGGCTGGCGGGTAGATCCACTGGGTGTTGATCAGGATCTTGCGTGCCTTGCCTTCGGCGTGCGTCAGCTTGACATCACGGTCCCAGCCCTCGGTGTACACAGCGCCCCACGCGCCGAGATCGAGGCAGGTCGCGTAGAACGTCTGCCGATATTCCCGCGTGGGCAGGCCCAGCAGGTCGGCGGCCACGTTATGGCCCGCAAAGCGGCCCATGAACTGTGCATGCTGGCACGACATCAGCGAGTAATGGCCCTCGTCGTCGGTCAATGCACGTACCACGTCGCCAGCACCGAAGATATCCTTCGCACCAACCACGCGCAGGTCGCCGGTCACAGCCATGCGGCCCTGGCGATCCACCTCCGGCGCCACCTGTCCCGTCAGCGCGCTGGCCACCATGCCGCCCGTCCAGATCACGGTGCTGGCATCGAGCCGTTCGCCCGTGCCGGTCACCACGCCTTGGCATCGAACGACACGACACCACCGCCCACGCACGTTTCGATGCCCAGCTTTTCTAGCGCCTCGAGGATCTGCGGGCGCGGGCCGGGGCCAAGATCCGGACCGATGACGTCGGCACGCTCCACCACCACGATGCGTGGACGCATGGCGTCGCCAAAAATGGCATGCAGCCGCTCGGGCAGTTCGGTGGCTACTTCCAGCCCCGTGAAGCCACCGCCCACGACAACGAACGTATTGCGCGCCGCCGTATCGGGCTTCGATGCCAGGCTCTCCAGATGCTCGCGCAGCTTCACCGCCTCATCGATCTGATCCACTGCAAACGCGTGCTCGGCCAGACCGGGCAATGGCGGCCGGAACAGCCGGCTGCCGCTGGTTAGCACCAGGCGGTCGTAGCTGGCCGATCTGGCACCGCCTGCCGCCAGCGCGATATCGACGCTGTGATCGTTGGGATGGATGCGCTCGACGGCCCCTTCAATTAACTTCACGCCGACGGTATCCAGCAGCGGCTGGAACGGCACGGCCATCTGCTCGGGGTGAGCCTCGTGCAGGCGCGGGCGCACTTGCAGCGCGGCCCGGGGCGACACCAGGGTGATCTCGACGTCGGAGGCTGCATCGCCTTGCTTATCGACGACGCGCGCAGCACCGAGGGCTGTCCAGAGTCCGGCGAATCCGCCGCCGACGATCAGGATGTTTCGCTTCATGATGACGACCTCAAAATTTCAGTTGCGCAGGGCGATCGACGCCATGCGCCTGGCTGTCAGGCGCTGGCGGATCGCGGTGGATGGAATGCAGGTACGGGTTGCGCGGCAGGTACGCGTGAGCGTTGGGCGCGCCTGCCGGGTTGATGGCGCCTATTACATCACCGGCGTCAGGATCGGTGCGCCCTGGTTCTTGATCAGGAAGACCACGAACCTGGCTGGCCTGGTGTTGCTGGCATTTCGCCCGACGGTATGGATGTCGTTCGGGCCCTCATGAAACGTGTCGCCGGGCTTGAGCGTGACTTCCTTGCCGCCCTTCACACCCATGATGATGCTGCCTTCGAGCACGTAGATGAAGCCATGCGCATCGTGGCGATGCACGGGGTCGTATCCACCCGGTGGGTACTCCACGACGATCATCTGCACTTCCTTGCCGGGATACTCGGGCAGTGCCTCGGTTGCCAGCGGCGTGACCTTCACCTCAGGCGCCGCAGCGATGGCCGCCGGCTGCTGCAGCACGCACGAGACGGCCAGTATGGCAGTGATGGACAGGACGCGCTTCATCGCATCACTCCAGACCGGCCTTGTCCAGGCCGAACATCTTGTCTGCAGAGCCGGGTTCCATCTGGAACGCCACGTTGAGCCGGTTCCAGGCATTGATGGCACCAATCTGGAAGGTCAGGTCCGACAGCTCCTTTTCGGAGAACTGGGTGCGTACGCGTTCGAAGATGCCGTCCGGCACGCCATGCGCGGGCAGGTTGGTCAGCACCTCGGTCCAGGCCAGCGCGGCGCGCTCGCGCGGCGAGAACAGCGTGGACTCCCGCCAGATCGCCACATGATGCAGGCGCAGTTCGCGCTCGCCGTGGATCTTGGCCTGCTTGACATGCATATCGACACAGAACGCGCAGCCGTTCAGCTGCGATGCACGGATCTCCACCAGCTCACGGATGTGCTGCTCGAGTGTCGTCTTCTGGAACAGCGCGCCAAGCTCGACGAGCTTCTTCGTGAGCTCCGGCGATTGATGGAAGTAGTTCAAACGTTGTGACATATGTCTCTCCTGCGGAACCAAAGGGGATGCGCTCGCGGAACCCGTGACAACCCTCTCACCTCGGGAACTGCTTGGTGGTCATCGTAGTGCGCAGTGCCGCGTGCCGGTAGTGTCGCCACGGTGCCCAGTCTGTTGTCGCGGCGGCACCAATCGCCCGTCGGCCGGCACGACGGGCTTTCACGCAGTCAGTCGATCACGCTCACGATGCTGTGAATGCCCTCGCGAGCCATCTTGGCGTAGGGGCAAAAACGCTCGGTGTTGCGTACCAGTTCCTCGGCCTGGCGCCGCTCCACGCCCGGCATGCGGACGCGAATCTCGGCAATCAGCGCGTACCCGCCATCAACGGGATCACGGCCGAAGGACACCTCGACCGCCACCGTCGCCTGGGTCGTGTCGACCTGCGCGCGCTTGGCAAGGAGACTCAGTGCCCCGTGAAAGCAGGCGGCATAGCCTGCGGCGAAAAGCTGCTCCGGATTGGTGCCGCTGCCTGGCCCCCCCATCGCCGCGGGCAGGCGCAGATCGAGGATGAGATTGCCATCGTCGGACCTTGCCGTGCCGGACGCCCGGCCATGCGCGGCCTCGCCTCCGGACACCGTGACGGTCGTGGTGTACAGCGCCGTGAATCCCTGTCCCCGGTATCTGTCGAGCAAGGTCAATGGCGGAGGCTGCAACCGCTCGTTATCCATCATCGTCTCCGCCTATTGTTGACGGATCCATTCCTCGAAGCGGATGTGTCCAAGCCGTGCCTCGCCTTCCGGCACAAGCGTGCCTTCCTGAAGTGCTGCGCCGAAGTAGAGTGCCGCCGGATCTGCCACGACGGTGCGCTTGTCGCCAGTCGCCTGCAGGTAGCGCTGCACGAGGTCGCTCAAACGGAAGCGTTCGGGGCCGCCGATGTCGATCATGCCATTGATCGGGGCGGCCAGTGCGGCATCGGCTACCGCATGCGCCACGTCGTCCGACGCGATGGGCTGAATCAGAGCCGGCGTCAGGCGGATCGTGTCCACCTGCCCGGCCGACTGCGCAATGCCGCCGAGGAACTCCAGGAACTGCGTCGACCGCACGATCGTGTAGGGAATGCCGGCCTGGCGGATCAGCGCCTCCTGCGCGATCTTGGCGCGAAAGTAGCCGCTTTGTTCCAGCTTGTCGGTGCCGACCACGGATAACGCAACGTGGTGCGCCACGCCGGCTTCCTTCTCGCCGCCGCGAGGTTGCGGCCAGAGGTCTCGAAAAAGTACAGTACCGCCTCGTCTTCGAACGACGGCGAGTTGGCCACGTCGACCACCACCTGTGCGCCGGCCAGCGCCTGCGCCAGGCCCTCGCCTGTCAGCGCATTGACGCCGGTGCCTGGCGAGGCGGCCAGCACATCATGGCCCTGCGCGGCCACCCGCGCCACCACCTTCTTGCCGATCAGACCAGTACCGCCTATGACAACAATCTTCATGATGCATCTCCATGCAAGTAAGTGGAGCCTGTCCACAGTACCTGCATGCTAGGTGTGGCCGTGTGCCGGCACCAGACCGGCGCCGGGCCCACGGTGTTTCCTTTTTGGCATCAATCGGATCCGGGGGCGGAGAGAGCGATGGATCGGGCGATCCTAGCGGTTGACCTTCAGCCGGTACTCACTTGGAGACAGTCCAAAGTGGCGCTGGAACGTCACGCGCATCCGCTCTTCGCTGCCGAAGCCGCACTCGCGCGCGATGACGTCGACGGGCCGGCCCGGGTCCTGCAACTGCCGCCGCGCCGCTTCGAGCCTGAAATGCTCCACGCCCTTGGCCGGCGTGCGCCCCGTCTTTCCTTGTATACGCGCGCAAATTACGCGGACTCATGCCGACATACTCGGCAAGCTGTTCGACCGACAACTCCTGCGTGGAGAGGTTCCGCACGATCCACAAGTGCAGAGATTCGAACACTGGCACCCGCCGGCTCTGGGAGATCAGGATCTCGCTCAACTGCGGCTGGGCCCCGGGGCGCTTCATGTAGACCGCCAGTTCCTTTGCGGAATTGAGCGCGACCTCGTGTCCGTAGTCGGCTTCCACCATGGCCAAGGCCAGGTCGATGCCGGTGGTCACGCCGGCCGACGTCCAGAGGTTCTGCTGCTGCACGAAGATCGCGTCGGGATCGAGGTCCACTGTGGGGAACAATTCGCGGAACCGGTCGAGCATGGCCCAGTGCGTGGTGGCGCGCTTGCCGTCCAGCAAGCCCGCGAATGCCAGCAGGAATGCGCCGCTGCACACAGAGGCCATGCGCCGGATCTTGCCCGACGCCGTAGCCAGCCAGTCGATCAGCGCCGTCTCATTCTTCGCCACCTCAAGGATCGTGGGTGACCCCGGTACGATCACCGTGTCGACGACCCGCAGGTCGAACGACGCCAGGGACACGGAACTCATCGCGGTGCCCTCCACCGTTGCAACTATTCCACCGGAGAAGCTGGTGGTGTGGCACCGGTAACCCGCCATCCCGCGCGCGCGCGTAGTTGGAGGCGGCCAGAACACGGTCTGGGGTCCGGCGAGATCGAGCAGGCTGACATCGGGATACGCCACGAACAGGATGTTGCGCGGCATGTCTTCAATGTTTCCTGAGGCGGGGAATGACTGATGTTGAAGCATGAGAGGAATGGCGGGAACCGAGTGATGCTACGTCAATGGGGCAATCCCGCGCAAGCCTGTGCCCCGACCGTAACAGGACGGCCAGCGGGCGCTGCTGCAATGCGGCAATCTCCCCGGTACATGCCTGTCGCTCGACGGGCTCGGGTATCGATAGTGCTGTCATCGTTCGGCTTCCGTATGTCACATCCAGTGGCATCGCACGACTCTCAGGCATAGGCCAGGCGTCCCGTGGCGGTCAGTCCGGCGGGTGTCGTCGCGACAGGGCAATGTGGCCGCGAGTCTAGTGAGTGCGTGGGTGCGTCACAAGAGGGTCCGGAGCGCGACGCCGTTTCCCGAAATGCACCAATGCCGGATGACGTTCTCGTGACGTGGCCCGGACGGCTGGCAGTCTGGCAGAAAAAATGGGAACGCTGTCATTTACGGTCTATTAAGCGCTCATTAACATCAAGTCGAGGTCGGCCGAGGGGTGGTCAGCAGTGCCGGCGGTCAATCCAATAGCGAGAAAAGACATGACAGATGCAGTTCGCGTCGCCGTGGTGTACCACGGCGGCCTTGGTCATACTCGGAAGCACGCCGAAGCCGTGCGTGCCGGCGCCGGAAGCGTGATGGGGGTGCGGAGCACACTGGTCCCGGTGAAAGACATCGATGCCCACTGGAGCCACCTCGAAGCCGCCGGCCGGAACGGTTGGTGGCCGACGCGCAGCGCGCGGGCATGGTGCTGGCCGAGCTCAGGGCCCTGGCGTCACCCGCCGCGCGGCCCCGCCAGCCAATACGGCTCGATGCGCTGCTGCGCGACGCGCTGCACTGGCTCGATGACGAACTGCGGCACCACGGGATCGAGGTAGTGCCAGATCTTTCGGACGATGACATCGTCGTCGTGGCGGAGCGCACCGCGCTACATCAGCTCTTTGTCAACCTGGTCATCAATGCGATGGAATCCATGGCGGACACACCACGGCAGACACGCCAAATGATCATACATCTGGCGGCCGACATGCACGACGCCGTCGTGGAGGTCAGCGACCGTGGCTGCGGCTTTGCCGGCGACGCCGCGCCACGCCTGTTCGATGCGTTCTATACGACCAAGGATGAAGGGATGGGGATGGGACTGGCAATCTGCCAGTGCATCGTGAACGACCACGGCGGCAGCATCCGTGCGGAATGCCGCCCCTGTGGCGGCGCACGCTTTGTGGTGCGCCTGCCCCGCCAGGCTCAGGCGGCCATCGAGCGCCGCCCGCAAGAAGGCCGACACCAGGCAGCGGAATGCATTGGGGGAAGAAAACATGGAATCGACGCAACAGGCGGACGTATCGGACCGCAATTCCGGATCAGCCTGCCGAATCGCGCTGACGCGCTGTCGACAAGCTTTGCCGCGAGCTACGCGGGAATCATGGCATTCATGGCCGTGGCCAGCGAAGGCAGCTTTGCCAAAGCCGGCGAGCGCCTGGGCATCGGGCGATCAGCCGTGAGCCGCAACGTGCAAAAGCTGGAAACACAGTTGAGCACCCGGCTCTTCCTGCGCACCACGCGCGCGACACAGCTCACGCGCGAAGGTCAGCGCTTCTTCGAGAACTGCCACCAGGCGTCACGCATATCGTAGAAGCCATGAACGACATGCTGGAGTTGCGCCAGGGCCCTCCGCGTGGTCTGCTACGCATCAGTGCCACCGTGGGCTTTGGCCGAAAGGTCGTGGCACCGTTGCTCGACAGCTTCGTCAAGGCCTATCCGGACATTGCCATCGACCTGCTGCTGGATGACCGGCCGACGGACTTCGCATCGGAGCAGATCGATGTCGCGTTTCGCAATGGACGGATCGAGGACTCCAGCATCATCGCCAAGCAACTGATCCCGATGCAGATGGCACTGTGCGCGGCGCCGTCGTATGTGGCCCGGCACGGACTGCCGGAGACACTGGACGACCTCGCACACCACGAATGCATCAACTTCCGCTTCTCCAGCGGGCGCATCTTCGAATGGGAGTTCAAGGTCGACGGCATCGTGCGCAAGTTCCTGCCCAAGGCGCGTATGACATTCAACGATGCGGACCTCGTGCTGCACGCAGTGCTGGAAGGATGGGGGATCGCACAAATGGCCGGCTACCAGATCCGGGATCATGTCGCAAACAATGAACTCGGAATCGCCCTGGCACGGCACGCGCCAGACGATCGCGGCCACTACATCTGCTACCTGAGCCGCCAGCACCTTCCCACGCGTATCCGCGTGTTTATCGACTTCATGACCGAACAGATCCGCGCACTCGGTATCGACTTCATGACGAATTCAACGCTGAAAGCCCCGAGGCGCTTTCAGCGCCCTCACCGGCAACTCGCATGGCGGGAGCAGCGGCATGAGCATGATGGCCTGGATGTGCGCGACCGGCGCGATTCTGCTTTGGGCGTCGTTCGCCACGCTGGTGTCGTACGCGCCAGACTTGCCGCCGCTGTTGCTGACCGGGCTGGCACTTTCGGCGGGAAGCCTCACCTGCCTCCATCGCGTGCGCGCCTGGCGCGTGCCGTTTCGCACGCTCGCATTCGGCGTGGGGTGCCTGTTCATCTATAACGCCGGCCTCGTCATGGCCTTCCGGATGGCACCGATCGTCGAGGCGAACCTCATCAACTATCTGTGGCCGCTGATCCTGGTACTGCTGGGCACAACAACGGCCTGGCGCGGAATAGAATGCGCTGCCAGGCTGCTTGGCGCCTGCTGGCCTTTGCCGGCTGCGTCATTGCCATCACCTCCGGCTCGGGCGCAGTGGCGTTCAGTAGCGACCACGCCACCGGCTATGCCCTCGCATTGCTCGCAGCCTTCGTATGGGCCGTCTATTCGCTGGGCACGCGCTGGTTGCCCCCGTTTTCATCGTGGGCGACGGGCGGCTTCTGCCTGGGCGCCGGCTTGCTGGCCCTCGCCAGCCACCTTGCATTTGAACCACGCACCGCAATTTCCGCCGCCGACATGGGCTGGGTATTGGCGATCGGCCTGGGACCGCTCGGTATCTCCTTCGTGCTTTGGGACGTTGCGATGCGCGGCGGCAATGCCGCGCAAATCGGCATTCTCGGCTACGCCACGCCCGTACTGTCGATGCTCGGCCTGGCTTTGGCCGCCCGGGTGACGGACCGAGACTGGTCGACAGTCTTCCTGGCCAGCATACTTATCGTGGCAGGAGTCGCCATAGCGGCGAAGGGACCTGAGGCATTGCGGCGCAGGACGAGCGTGAGCCCATGCGAGCGCTGATGTGGGTGACAATGTACTGATGCCCTCGATCACCCCCCCGGCATAGGCCAACGGGCAACTATTGCTGGTCCGCTTCGAAGCAGACAACGCAGTTATCTCCGGCTTCGGCCGATCAGGCCTTGAGGAAATCCACGAGATCAGCGTTGATGACCTCCGCCTGCGTCGTCGGCATTCCATGCGGGAAGCCTTTGTACGTCTTCAGGATGCCTTTCTTCAAGATTTTGGCCGACAAGGGTCCGGATTCTGAGTAGGGCACGATTTGATCGTCATCGCCGTGCATCACTAGCAGGGGTAAATCCCTCGTCTTCCCTTCCTTCGTAGCCAGGCATGGGCTTCCCGAAACATGCGAGGAATTATCCGAGCATGAACGCAGGTGCTACGCTGGCACGAATGGCAGATCACCGGACTCAGAATTCCAAATCGATGGCGGAGTGCACAAGCTACTTCCAGAATCCCGCTTCACCGTCAACAACTCCGACCTCATGCTTTTATGCTGTGGTGCAGGGATTGGGCCTTGCACAAATGTCCGATTTCCAAATCATCGACCATCTAGTCCTCAACGAACTAGTTGTGACGTTGATAGGCCGGCTGTAGAAGGACCTTCGGTCACTACATCTGCCATCAGAGCCGGCAACACGCGCCCGTACGCACGCCCGTTCTGCTGAACGTCGCTTATGAGTCAGTACTCCGCCGTTCGCCTTTCCATTCGCCGATGACGCAGATGGGTCGGTCAGCGACAGCCGCGGCTTCTCCGTCAGCAGCCGGCCGTGGCCGGAAAATTGAACAAGGGGATGGCGATCTTCGCGCGGATCGGCCATGCTGAGGCCGCACGCAACGCCGGTCTGGCAATGCCGCCGACGCAGGTGTAGAACTATGGCAACGTCAGCTGAGCATGCCATTGATGCTCGCGGCACCCAGTGTTGCGCTGGACTTCCCCCTGCGCGTGCTGGTGTGCGACGACAGTCAGCGCAGCACCTGGGTGAACTTTTGCACCGCCACGAAACTGGAAGGCGCTCACACATTGCCGGCCGGCAGCGCCGCTGACTATGGCACAGGCTGATTCATGACACCATGGCGCCCAAGGCGCCCGCGGCGCTTCATCCAGCCAGGCCCTTGTTCGGATTGATCAGGTACTTCTCCCCCGTCGCTCGCTTGTTGTAGACGGCGATCATGTCCAGGTCCAGTACCTCGGCCAGCGAGATCTCTTTCGAGTAGTGGCTGGCAAAGGTGGTCTTCAGCTCCGCCACCACGCGTTGCTTCAGCGCGTTGGCCCGCTCGCGCCCGATCTTCTGCAGGAAGGGGAACAGCAGCCAGCCGCCCATGCCCCACGCCATGCCGAAGTTGCGGCTAAACTCAGTCGGGCTTGTGTCCAGGCCGCCGTAGAGGTAGACCTGCTTGTGGGTGGTCGAGCCATAGCGGCTGTATTCGCGGGCCGTCTTGTTCAAGGCCGCTTCCATGCAGGTGAGGATCTGACCGCCGAGCTTGCCGCCGCCCGTGGCATCGAACGCGATCGTTGCGCCAGTGGCGACAAGTGCTTCGGTGAGGTCCTGCATGAACGTGGGCGACGCGGCGTTGCAGACGTGGACCGCACCTTGTGCCTTGAGCAGGTCCGCCTGCTCTTGCTTGCGCACGATGTTCACCAACTTGATGCCATCCTTGAGACAGATCTGATTGAGCATCTGGCCCAGATTAGAGGCCGCGGCGGTGTGTACCAGGGCGCTATGTCCTTCGAGCCGCATGGTTTCGACCATGCCCAGGGCTGTGAGCGGGTTGACGAAAGACGACGCGCCGTCAGCAGGCGTGGCGCCGTCGGGAAGGACCAGGCACTGGTCCGCGGGAAGGCAGCGGTACTGCGAGTACATCGCGCCGCCGATGGCAGCCACAATCTTGCCCATCAAGGCTTGCGCCGCAGGGGACGAGCCTGCCTCGACGACCACTCCCGCGCCCTCATTGCCAACCGGCATGGACGCATCCAGGCGGCCCGCCATGCTGCGCATCGCGCCTTCTGGAACACGCGCGGTGACTATGGGGCGCTCGGCCGTGCCGCTGGCCTTGGCCGTGCTCATGTCCGCAGCACCGAACAGCAGGCCGAGATCGGAGGGGTTGAGGGAGAGGCTTCAATGCGAATGAGCACTTCATCCGGGCCCGTGCGCGGCGTGTCGATGCTGTCTAGCGACAGCTCGAGTTCACCGCTGCTCTTGACTTGCGAGCGAAGTTGAAGTGCGCTGTGCATTCGATGTCTCCTTGGTCTGTCGGTTTGCGATGAGCGGGGCAACAGCATGGGGCTGTTTTCGCCAGCAGTCAGCAATGTAGCAAGTTCCTGCAAATCCCGTACTGGGCGGAGATTCAGGTCATGCGTCGGCCGACAAGCCATCATGCATCGCACTGATAGTGGTAGATGGCGGTCAAGCAAAACATGGCATTCATCCTGCAAGCGATGACCGCAACGCCGTCCCCGGCGGCCGCTCTTGTCCAAAATTCACTTGGAACCTCCTTGCTGGCTAGCCGGCGAACACTGTATATTTATACAGTTGTCGTCGCATCCCGGAAAAGCTGGCTCCTGAAGTCGAGCCCGTGCGGCGCCTGCGCTTTCTCTCCCCACCTCGAAAGGCAATCATGTTCGTGGACCGCACCGAAATCATCAACGCCGCCAAGGCACTGCGCGCCAGCCAGGAAGACTCCAAGTACAGCAAGCTCGTCGCGCTCGCGAACAAGCAACTGAAGGCAATGCAAACGGCAATCCAGAAGGGCAAGGAAGAATTCGAGACCAGACTGGTACTCGACATCAACGAAGACAATCCGCAAGCAGCGCTGGAACCGCGCGCGCAACGGCTAGCCAACGACCTTAGAGCGCAGGGCTACACCGCAACGGTGACCACGTTTGCCGAGGTCAGCACCGACCGCAAGAACTGGACGCCGAATATCACGGTCGTCATCGGTCTGGGCGACATGGTTTCCGAAGACGACAACGCGATAGCGGAATGCACGGTGACCGACGAGACGGCAGTCGCGCTGGCTGGCGAAGCTGCCAGTGAAATGGCCTGACAGCAGGCGGGCAGCGGCTTCACGCGGACATTCGAATGTCGGTTCCGCGGAAATAATGGCCATCCCCTTCGCTCCAGGAAGCCGTCTGCCTCCCCTTGCCCATCGCAAACGTCGCGTGTACCAAGCCCCCTTCCTTTGAGAAGAACGCTTGCACATTAGAGCAGCCCCAGGCCAAGCGGCAGAGCTGCGCCTGCTCAAACGCCTGCCATGCAGAGGTACTTCATATCGAGGTACTCCTCTATGCCATGGAAAGAGCCTTCCCGGCCAAATCCGGATTGCTTGACGCCGCCAAAGGGAGCCACCGCTGTGCTGAAGGTGACGACCAGCCGGATAGGCTTGTCAGGCTATGGCGCCGCAAGCGCGGCAAGTGGCAAAACGGACCCTTCGTCATTTGCGGTGACCCGGCATGGAATAAATGCCGCCCCCCACGCGTTAATCAGACGAACCAGAGTTCTTCTGCCGAGGATGCGTCGTGAGCGATTCGCCACCCAGGACCGTAGCCCCCCGCGGGCAAGCGATTGCCGGGCTATTGCTCGCCACCTTCGCATCGCTGGCGGGTTCCGTCAGCCAGGCCCAGCCAGCCGAGCAGCCCGGTCAGTATTTGCTTGAGCCGCAACGCTCAAGCGTCACCTTTGCTGTCGACGCGTTCTCGCACTCGCAAATCAAGATGCGCTTTCACCGCATGAATGCGCAGCTTGAACCGGCGCATGGCGATCTTGATTCGGGCCGCGTTACGGTAACGATCGATGCCGCAAGCCTCGAGACGCGTCCGCGCTTCCTGTCTCCGATCATCCGCGGCGGCGGCATGCTCGATGTGGCGCGCTATCCGGAGATACGCTTTGTCAGCACCCGCCTGGTCCGAACCGGGGAAGGCAATGGGTGGCTTCTGGGCGATCTGACAATCTGCGGCATCACGCGCCCGGTCCGCCTGCTCGTGACGCCTGTTGGCGCCGACGGCAATCCGTGGCATGACGGCACGCTTGCATTCTCCGCGGCCGGGGAAGTCAGTCGCCGGGAGTTTGGCCTGTCAGCATGGTCTCCAACGGTTAGCGACACCGTCCACATGAATATCCAGGTGGAGTTCGTGCATGGCCCCTGAAGCCCCGGGCAATACCCGGACCCTCTTCTTCGATGCGACACTGGGAGGACATCATGTCCAGTCGATTACTCGCGGCATTGCTTGCCGCATTCACGCTCGCGGCTTGCGGAGGCGACGGGGACGACCCCGGCACCACGTCTGGATCGGGGGTGGGCTCAACCGGCGGCGCGTCATCGGCAAGTGCTCCCGGGTTCCAGCCGACGCCAGGCGCAGGTGGGACTGGTGGTGGCACAGGCGGGACGGGCGGGACCGGGGCTGGGTCCGGGATGTAGCCCGCACATTGTGCGGAGATCGGATATCAGTCGAGAAGCAGCAGCGTTCGTCAGTGGAGAATGGCCATGGCCTATCGCTTAGCCAATTGGGTGGCAGGCACCGCGGTCGCGCTGTCCGCATGTGCGTCCCTGCAACCGGTCCAGACCGCGCTGAAAATGACAGGTAGCCCCGAAAGCTCCGTGCGCGAAACCTTTGGCGCGCCCACGGAGGTCTACAAGCTCCCCGACGGCACCACCCGCTGGATCTATTCGCACCAGCCTCTGGGCTTCGAGGTCTACGCCGCCGATTTTGACGGGAACGGCAAGCTCGTCGACTTCCGCCAGATGCTGACCGAGAAGGAAATCTATGAGGCCAGGCCCGGGGTATGGACCAAGCGCGACGTGGCCGAACGCTTCGGTCTGCCACGCGAGCCGGTCCAGTACTACCCGCTGATGAAGCGCGAGGCATGGTCGTACCGGCTCTATGCGAGCGGCTACCAGCCGGCCCACTTCAGCGTCTATTTCGACGACCAGGGCGTGCTGGATCGCACGATGATCATCGTTGATTCGTATGGCGGCGACCGGCGGCGCAAGTGAGATTGCAGAATCTCGCCACCCAGCGATTGCTTCACCTTCCCGGCCCCCTGACACACCCGCTCACGTACCACGCCGCTTGCCTGCCCAAGGGCAAATAAGTCCTGGAAACAGGACCGCGCGGAATCCGCGTCTGCAACGTAGCGCGGCAGTATGCGGCCGCGGATCCTACCCGCCTAAACCCTCAGCCGCTCCAACGGAATGGACGTTCGCGGCAGCGACGGCTCGAAGAAATGCCGCGTGCTCTTGTGGGGAAGAAGACCGCCGCAAGTCACCGTATGCAGGATGCCGCCGGTATCGAATGGCTCCCCGGAATTCCAGTCACGCACGCAGATGCGCGCATCGCCGTAGCACAACGGAACGCATGGCAAGCGCTTGAGCCCGAGGCGCATCGCGGCACGCAACCGGTGATTGCCATCCATCACGATCCCGTGCGATGCCTCGACCGGGATCGGTGCCAGCCAGCAGCCATTACTGGCGATCCGCTCGGTAAGTACCCAGACCCCCTCTATATCCACCTCCTCCGACTGGCGGAAGAAGGAAATCGGCAGCACGGCAATGCCATAGCCGCTGGCGTCGTGCTGCGCCGATGCGAGCGTTTGCGGTCTCTCGTTCATGGTGTCTGCAAGCAGGTAATGGCTGGCCACGCCGGCGGCAGCAACGCTGCCCTCCGGTCGCCAGGAGTTTTAAGCAGGTCAAATTGTCTGCACAATTTACTTGATAATGATTCGCATTTGCAATAGGCTCTCTGCACCGCTTGAGCACTGACGTGCTCGCCAACCCGTCCGATACGAGCCGATCCTTGCAGACCGCTCGTTGTGGACACCGACGAGAAAGCTTGAGCCATGCCGGTCTCCGGTCAGACTGCCCCGCAGTCCGCAGCAAGACGATCAAGAAACAAGGACAAACACCCTACCGCTGCTGCCCGCCTCTTGCGCGGCGCGGCCGGCCGGGCGAGCCTGGCGCCTTCACTCGCAGTGGCAGGCCTGCTGGCATTGACCACCATCGATCCTGTACAGGCCCAGGACAACAGCGCTGCCGCTGGCAGCGCGGGGGCGCAGACCCTGCCGGAGGTCCGCGTCACGGCCGATGCGTCACCGGAAGACCTGCCCGCGCCCTATGCGGGCGGCCAGGTCGCGCGCGGTGCGCGGCTCGGCGTGCTGGGCAACACCAGCATCATGAAGTCGCCGTTCAACATAAGCAGCTACACCGCGCAGATGATTCAGGACCAGCAGTCCTCAACGGTGGCCGACGCGGTCAACAAGGACCCTTCGGTGCGATTCACCGGCCTGCCCGGCGGCAATATCGACAACTTGTACATCCGCGGCTTCCCGGTTGGCGAAGGCAACACCGGTGAAATCGCGTTCGATGGCTTGTACGGCGTGGCGCCGAACTACCGGGTCTACGCCGACTATGTCGAACGCGTGGAAGTCATCAAGGGGCCTGCGGCCATGCTGTACGGCATGTCGCCCAACAGCGGCGTGGGCGGCGTGATCAACATCGTGCCCAAGCGCGCGCACGAAGACCTCGCGTCGGTGACGGCCAGTTATACGTCGGACGCGCAGTTGGGCGGCCACGTCGACGTGAGCCGCCGCTTCGGCGAGGCTCGCGAATGGGGCGTCCGCTTCAATGGTAGCTACTACCAGGGCGACACGGCCATGGACAACCAGTCGCGCAAGGCCGGCATCGGCGCATTGTCGCTGGACTACCAGGGCAAGCGGCTGCGCGCCTCGCTGGACGTAATTGGCCAGCAGGAAAAGATCGATGCGCCGGGCCGCGCCTTCATCATGGGCCCCGGGCTGCAAGCCATTCCCGGGGCACCGGACGGACGCCGCAATGTCACGCAGCCGTGGGAATGGACGCGCGGCACCGACGAGTCGCTGCTGTTCCGCACGGAGTACGACATCAGCGACCAGCTCACCGTCTTCGCCGATGCCGGCGGCGGCTGGACACAGCTTTCGCGCCTGTTCGGCACCACGCCACAGATCCTCAATGCGCAGGGCGATACGTTGAGCACGCCCACCTACTACAAATTCAAGGTCGATCGCGCCACGTACGATGCCGGCCTGCGCGGCCGCTTTGACACCGGCCCTGTGCGCCACGCCGTCACCTTCCAGGCAAGCGCGTACGCCGACAGCCTGGACCGCGCCAACACCACCGGCACGCCGGTGGCATCGAACATCTACAACCCGGTGGTCCGGCCGGCCCAGGACCTGCCCGCGCCGGGCAGTGTGCCCAAGGTCTCGGACAACGACCAGACCGGCTTCTCGCTGGCCGACACCATGTCCGCCATGGACGATCGCGTGCTGCTGACGCTGGGCGTGCGCCAGCAGCGCATCCGCTCGCGCAATTTCGGCGCGGCGGGCGCGGTCACATCGTCTTACGATGAAAGCGCCACCACGCCGATGGCAGGCCTCGTGGTGCAGCCGTGGAAACGTGTGTCGTTCTACGCCAACTACATCCAGGGCCTGAGCAAGGGCGATGTGGCACCCCCGACCGCCAGCAATTCGGGCGAGGTATTCGCGCCGTACAAGACCAGGCAGTACGAGGTTGGCACCAAGGTCGATTTCGGCCGTTTCACCGCCACGCTTGCCGCATTCCAGATCACGAAGCCCAGCGGCCAGCTCACTGGCAATGTGTTGTCGATCAACGGCGAACAACGCAACCGCGGCCTGGAGCTGAACCTCTTCGGCGAGGCCGCGCCCGGTGTGCGGCTGCTGGGCGGCGTGGCGCTGATCGACGGCGAGATCACCCAGTCCGGTACCGCGAACGCGGTCGGCAAGACTCCAATCGGCGTGCCGCGCGTCCAGGCCAACCTTGGCGCGGAATGGGATCTGCCGTGGGTAGCAGGCCTGACCATGACCGGCGCCATGATCTACACGGGCAGGCAATACGTGAATCAGCTCAATACTGCCAGCCTGCCATCATGGGCCAAGTTCGACGTGGGCGCGCGCTACCGCACGCGCATCGCCGGCAAGACCGCCACGTTCCGCGCCAACGTGCTCAATGTGTTCGACCGCGACTATTGGTCGGGCGTCACCTCCTGGGGAGGCTTCTCGCAGGCCGCGCCGCGCACGGTGATGCTGTCCGCCACGGTTGATTTCTGAGCCGCCCTTCTACTAAACCTCAGTAGGCCTGCAATACCCCGTTGTCTCGGCCTCATAGCCGGTGACACTCCTGCCACTGATGGTGGTGCGGCGCGGGCGCGGCCCTCTCATCATGACGCCTCCCGTTGACCCTACATAGGCGCGATGGGCAGTTGACCCTCGGTCCGGTCCGCTCATCTTGGCGCACTGGCGCCGAAACGATACACGACCAGATGATCGGTGCCGGATTCCGCCGCCCAGGCCTCACCCGGGCGGCCGAGCATCTGGCGCACGTTGGCATTCGGCCGTGGACTGGCAAAGGTCTCGAACCTGCCGGTCTGCGGGTCGAACCGCAGGACGGCGTTCTTGCCCCAGTCGCTCAGCCAGACCTTGTCCTGCTCATCCACATACAACGCATAGGCATGCGGACTGTCACCCGGCAGCGCCCATTCCCGCCAGCGGCCGGTGCCGGGATCGTAGGCACCAAGCTTGCCGGCGGTCCATTCGCTGACCCAGAGGACCCCCTTCGAGTCCGACCAGATGCGACGTGGCCCTGACCTTGACGCGGGCGGCGTAATCACATGCGCGGCACCGGTGGCCGTATCGATGCGGGCGATGTAATCCCCGGCCAGCGAAGCGAAATAAACCTCGCCTCGCGGCGTCGCGGCAATGCCGTACGGCCCTCCCCCGCGTGGCGCGTCGAACATGCGCATGCGGCCGCTGGCCGGGTCCAGCTCACCGTAGACGCCGCTCTGTCCCGTGAACCAGAGACGTCCCCGCGCATCGAACACGGCGGTGTTCAGGTTGGCATTGGGCTGACCGGACGGCAGCGGGAAACGCTTCACGGCATGCGTCCCGGCGTCAACCCGCACGATGGCATTCTGGCCGCCATCCGTGACCCATGCGGCGCCATCTGGCCCGATGATCACCCCATGCGGCGCGGACGCTTCGCCGAGGGGGATATGGATGGTCTTGCCAGTTGCGGGGTCCAGCCGCCCGAGCTCGCCTGTGGTCTGGGCCGTGTACCACACCGCGCCATCGGCGCGCGGGCGCGACGTCGTGCGGATGCGCGCCAGCCGGCACCGCATAGCTCTGGATGCGTGGCGCTGTACCTTGGGCACAGACTGCGGTGGCAGCCGCGCCCATGACGCAGGCAACCACTACCGCACGGAGCAAAGACACTGACATGTTGCCTCCTGATCCAATCCAGCGCGCGAGCGCCGGCTCCGCTTCGATCCAAGCATAGGACAGCGACAGCCACAGGGGAGCAGTGCAAGGATTGCGCTGCCCTCGCCGCGCGCACAGGCACTGCGCCTGAGTGGCGAGTCTCTCACAACCGCATGCCCGTATACTGCGCAAATGACGCTCCAGCCCCAGCACATCCCGGTGCGGCACCTGACAAAGGGCCACACTGCCACATGAAAACCATCGTCCTCTACCTGCTCACCGCCGTGGCCGAAATCCTTGGCTGCTACCTGCCCTACCTGTGGCTGCGCCAGAGCGCCGGCGCGTGGGTGCTGCTGCCGGGCGCGCTGTCGCTGGCGCTGTTCGCGTGGCTGCTGTCGCTGCATCCGGATGCGTCGGGGCGCGTGTACGCGGCTTATGGCGGCGTCTATATCGGCGTGGCCGTGCTCTGGCTGTGGCTCGTCGATGGCATCCGGCCCAGCGCCTGGGATCTCGCCGGCGTGGGCGTGGCGTTCGCCGGCATGGCCATCATCGTGTTCCAGCCGCGCTGAGGCCACGGCGGCACAACTGTTCCGTTTTGCCACAGTTGTGCCGGCGCGGAACAGCCGTTCCGCCAGCGTGGTACAGGCGCGACCCCAGCCTTCGCACCTGAAATCCCGCGAAACCACGTTTCCAGGCCAGTTTCACGCGCCGGCCCCGCACCGGCACACCTCTTGCGATATTCCCGCCGCGCGTGGCACACCGCCGCGCCGGCAAACGACTTCACAAGACGGAGCGAGACATGAACATGGCCGAGATTGCCCTGCTGGGCGTCAGCAACCCCTATAAGCAGCAGTACGAGAACTATATCGGCGGCGCCTGGGTGGCGCCCGCAGGCGGCGAGTACTTCGAGGCCATCACGCCGATCACCGGCAAGCCGTTCACGCGCGTACCGCGCTCGAAGCAGGAAGACGTCGATGCCGCGCTCGACGCCGCGCACGCCGCGAAGGCAGCCTGGGGCCGCACCTCGACCACCGAGCGCGCCAATATCCTGAACCGCATCGCGGACCGCATCGAAGCCAACCTGACCTTGCTGGCCGTGGCCGAGACCATCGACAACGGCAAGCCGGTACGCGAAACCACCGCGGCGGACCTGCCGCTGGCCGTCGATCATTTCCGCTACTTCGCCGGCTGCATCCGTGCGCAGGAAGGCGGCATCTCGGAGATCGACGCCGAGACCATCGCCTATCACTTCCACGAGCCGCTGGGCGTGGTGGGCCAGATCATTCCGTGGAACTTCCCGCTACTGATGGCCACCTGGAAGCTTGCGCCGGCACTGGCCGCCGGCAACTGCGTGGTGCTCAAGCCCGCCGAGCAGACACCGGCGTCCATCCTCGTGCTGATGGAGGTGATCGGTGACCTGCTGCCGCCGGGCGTGCTCAACGTCATCAACGGCTTTGGCCTGGAAGCGGGCAAGCCGCTGGCCTCGAGCCCGCGCATCAGCAAGGTGGCCTTCACCGGCGAAACCACGACGGGCCGTCTGATCATGCAATACGCGTCGCAGAACCTGATCCCCGTCACGCTGGAGCTCGGCGGCAAATCGCCGAACATCTTCTTCGAGGATGTGCTCGCCGCCGACGATGCCTACTTCGACAAGGCGCTGGAAGGCTTTGCGATGTTCGCGCTGAACCAGGGCGAGGTATGCACCTGCCCGTCGCGCGCGCTGATCCAGGAGTCGATCTACGACCGCTTCATGGAACGCGCGCTCAAGCGCGTGGCGGCGATCCGCCAGGGACATCCGCTCGACAAGGGCACCATGATCGGCGCGCAGGCATCGGCCGAACAACTCGAGAAAATCCTGTCCTACATCGACCTTGGCCGCAAGGAAGGCGCGCAATGCCTCGCAGGCGGCGAGCGCAACCAGCTCGACGGCGACCTCGCGGGCGGCTACTACGTGAAGCCGACTGTGTTCAAGGGCCACAACAAGATGCGCATCTTCCAGGAAGAGATCTTCGGCCCGGTGGTCTCCGTCACGACCTTCAAGGACGAGGAGGAGGCGCTGGCCATTGCCAACGACACGCTCTATGGCCTTGGCGCCGGTGTATGGACGCGTGACGGTGCGCGCGCTTTCCGCATGGGCCGCGGCATCCAGGCCGGTCGCGTGTGGACCAACTGCTACCACGCCTATCCCGCGCATGCCGCATTCGGGGGATACAAGCAGTCCGGCATCGGCCGCGAGAACCACCGCATGATGCTCGATCACTACCAGCAGACCAAGAACTTGCTGGTCAGCTACAGCCCGAACGCTCTCGGATTCTTCTGACGACGGGCAAGGCATCGCGTTTTGCTGGCGAATCTGCAGCCTCGTACCGCGAAACGCGTGCCATGATCGTAACGGTGCCCTCCTCTCCGGGCACCGCTTCCAACAAGGAGTCGATATGCCAGCGACGATGAAAGCTGCGGTGGTGCGCGCATTCGGCGCGCCGCTCACGATCGATGAAGTACCCGTGCCGCAACCCGGGCCCGGCCAGATCCAGGTGAAGATCGAGGCCTCGGGGGTCTGCCATACCGACCTGCACGCCGCCGACGGCGACTGGCCGGTCAAACCCACGCTGCCGTTTATCCCCGGCCATGAAGGCGTCGGCTATGTCTCGGCCGTGGGCAGCGGCGTCACCCGCGTGAAGGAAGGCGACCGCGTCGGCGTTCCCTGGCTGTACAGCGCGTGCGGCTATTGCGAGCACTGCCTGCAAGGCTGGGAAACGCTGTGCGAGAAGCAGCAGAACACCGGCTATTCCGTCAACGGTGGCTATGGCGAATACGTGGTGGCCGATCCGAACTACGTGGGCCTGCTGCCCGACAAGGTGGGCTTCGTGGATATCGCGCCGATCCTGTGCGCCGGCGTCACCGTGTACAAGGGCCTGAAGGTCACCGACACGCGCCCCGGCCAGTGGGTGGTGATCTCCGGCATCGGCGGCCTGGGCCATGTGGCCGTGCAGTATGCCAGGGCCATGGGCCTGCGCGTGGCCGCAGTCGATATCGACGATGCCAAGCTCGACCTGGCCAAACGGCTCGGCGCCGAAGTCGCCGTCAATGCGCGCGACACGGATCCGGCTGCGTGGCTGCAGAAGGAAATCGGCGGCGCGCATGGGGTGCTGGTGACGGCGGTCTCGCCCAAGGCGTTCTCGCAGGCGATCGGCATGGTACGGCGTGGTGGCACCATTGCGCTGAACGGGCTGCCGCCCGGCGATTTCGGCACGCCGATCTTCGACGTGGTGCTCAAGGGCATCACCATCCGCGGCTCGATTGTCGGCACGCGCAACGACCTGCAGGAATCGCTCGACTTTGCCGCGCATGGCGACGTGAAGGCCACCGTCTCGACGGCAAGGCTCGACGACGTCAACGATGTGCTCGGACGCCTGCGCGAAGGCAAGGTCGAGGGCCGCGTGGTGCTGGACTTGTCGCGCTGAGACCGCCATGCCGCAGGCCCGCACCGATATGGCAAGACCGGTGACACGCGTGGTCGCCACCGCAGCGGCGCTCGCACTGATCGGCGAGCTGCGCGCGCGGCATGGTCCGCTGATGTTCCACCAGTCTGGCGGCTGCTGCGACGGCAGCGCGCCAATGTGCTTCGCTGCCGGCGACCTCATGGTCGGCGATGCCGATGTCTGCCTCGGCGAGATCGGCGGCGCGCCGTTCTACATGACGCGCGCGCAGTTCGAGTACTGGCAGCATACGCGGCTGGTAATCGACGTGGTGGCGGGCGCAGGCGGCATGTTTTCGCTGGAGAGCGGGAGCGGGAAGCGCTTCCTGACCCGCTCGGAACTGTTCAGCGACGAAGAGGCCGCGCTGCTGGCCGCGCACCCTCCGCTGTAGGTCTGCCCTACCGCTCGCCGCGCAGGCGGCGGTAGATGGTGTTGCGCGACACGCCCAGTTCGCGCGCCGCCAGGCTGATGTTGCCGCCATGGCGCTCGAGCGCCTGGCGGATCAGGCCCGCCTCCCAGTCGCGCATGCGTCCTTGCGCCGTCGCGCGGGACGGCGGCGCAATCTCCTCGGGTTGCTCGGGCGCATCGATTTCGCCGGCGATATCTTCCGGCAGGTGCTCGCAACGGATCTCGTCCTCGCCCTCGGCCATGATGGCCGCGGTGCGCAGCACATTGGCCATCTGGCGCAGATTCCCCGGCCAGGCATGGGCACGCAGGCGCGCCATGACCTCGTCCGACACGCGTTGCGGGCAAAGCGGCCCGATCTCGGCGTGCTGCATCGAGAGAATGCGTGCCGCCAGCACCGGCAGGTCGCTGCGCTCGCTCAGCGCCGGCAGTGTGACGGAGAGCGCGTTGATGCGGTAGTACAGGTCCTCGCGGAACGTACCCGCGGCGATCATCGCCTTCAGGTCGCGGTGCGTCGCGCAGATGACGCGCACATCCACCGCCACCGCGCGCGTGCCACCCAGGGGCGTGACCGCGCGCTCCTGCAGCACGCGCATCAGCCGCACCTGCTGCGCGAGCGGCATGTCGCCGATCTCGTCGAGGAACAGCGTGCCGCGGTCGGCCTGTGTCACCTTGCCAATGCTGCCGCGCCGGCGCGCGCCGGTGAACGCGCCTTCCTCATAGCCGAACAGCTCGGCCTCGATCAGCGATTCCGGAATGGCTGCGCAGTTCACGGCGACAAACGGCCCTTCGCTGCGCTCAGACGCCGCATGGATGGAACGTGCGAGCCATTCCTTGCCGGTCCCGGTGCGGCCATGCACGAGAATCGGAATGTCGCGCCCGCTGACCTTGTGCACGCGGCGCAGGACGGCGGCCACGCGCGCGTCGCCGGTATCGAGCCTTGCCAGCGGCGGCGGCAGCGTGGCGGCACTTTCCGGCACCGTGGGCGATGCAGGCCGTTGCGCAGATGGCAGGTAGTCGATACGCGCAAACACCTGCACGCGGCTCGGCAGCGCCAGCGTCTGCAGGTGCCCCGCCGCAAGCCCGCGCGCCTGCACGGCGCGCGCCACCGGCTGCCCGAACAAGCCGGCGAAGCCGGCTGCCATGAGCTGGTCCGGCGGCAACCCGAACTGGAACAGCGCGCTGCGGTTGGCGCCCAGGAAGCTGCCGTCCGGCGCAAATGCGGCCATGCCCTCGAACAGCGTGCCCACAAACTCCGGCCGCGCGTGGAAACGCACCAGCACGGCGTCGGTGTAGTGGTTGGCGAACAGATGGTTCTCGATCATCTGCGCGGACATCCGCACGAGCGCCATGGTGTGCTTGTGGAAGCCGCGCTGGTCGCCGCTCACGTCGAGCGCGCCCAAGGCCTCGCCGCCGGGGCCGATGATCGGGGCGCAGGAACAGGTGAGCTGGTGGTTCGCGCGCAGGAAATGCTCTCCGGCATGGATGACGGTCGGCCGGAACTCGGCCAGCGCCGTGCCGATGGCGTTGGTGCCCTTGCTCAGTTCAGACCAGGACTCGCCCGGCGCCAGCGCCACGCGCCGTGCCTGCGCGGCGAATTCGCTGTCGCCGAGGCTGTGCAGGATCACGCCCGCACGGTCGGTCAGCAGCACCATGCTGTCGGTATTGGCGATCTGCGCATGCAGCGTTTCCATGACCGGCAAGGCATGGCGATACAGCGCCCGGTTGGACTCGACCAGTTCATGCAGCGCCCGTGCGGCGAGCGGCTGGTACTCCGGCAAGCGGCGCTCGTCCAGGCCGAATTCCGCCGAACGGGCGTGGGCACGCGCGATCAGGCCGTCGCGGTCGGCGTCGGCAATGCCGGAATCGGCCAGCGATGCGGCACGGGAAACGGCAAGGCGGGCAGCGCCCAGGCTGTCGGCAGGATGCATGGCGGCGGGTCTCCTGTAGCGGCGCCCGTGCTTGCGGCCGGGGCCATGCCGTCTCAGGGCGAGCGCATTGCCGGAAAGACCCGGCGGCGGCCGCAGCGGCGTTGTCCGGCAACCATATCACACGCGGTACGGCGATTGCGCCTGTCCCGCGCGGACTAACGGTTCTCGTCAAGCAGATCGTTGAGAATCTCGTCGAATGTGGCCTGGGCATCCTCCAGCGCCTGCAGCGCCGCGTCGAAGGTCTGCAACGCCATCTTGGACGGCTTGCCGCTGCCTTCCGGCGGATACTGGGACTGCAGCG
The DNA here is from genome assembly GCA_001725945.1 of Cupriavidus sp. UYMMa02A. Lineage (GTDB taxonomy): Bacteria > Pseudomonadota > Gammaproteobacteria > Burkholderiales > Burkholderiaceae > Cupriavidus. The sequence continues at coordinate 25,036 of LRMT01000129.1, forward strand.
CGGCGAAGGCGACCTGGACCTGCCGGGTCGCATCCACCACGCGCTGCATGGCCTGCGCCTCTTCGGCGCGCAATTGTTCGTGCTTCTGTTCACTCATGCGATTGGCTCCTGGTCGCACCCTTCGGTAGCGCGGTGTTATGGGCGATATCGTACAAGAACTGACCCGCCAGGCATGGGAACCGGCATCGACTTGCGCGAAAATCGGTTAGGCTCCACCCCGTGGGCGCGTGGCCGCCCCGAGAGTCCACGGAATCCGTATCCAGACATGTCATCCCTGATGCGCCGGGCGCTGACCGCGACCCTGGTGACCGCAAGCGGCTTCGCCTGCTATTGGACCTACCTCACGGTCAATCAGGCGCGGTTGCTGTTCGCGCGCGCCGCCGCCCGCCGCGCGACTGCCCGACGGCATCATCGGCTATTCGCACCTGGTGCCGGGCGGCATGCTGCGCGGCTACATCTACCACGCGCCCGGCGACGCGGTGCACGACCTGCTCTTCTATCTGCCCGGGCGCGGCGAGGATGTGCTCGAGACGCTGCAGTTCGCGCGCTGGCTGCCGCCGGGCATAGGCTTTGCGACCTTCGACTACCGTGGCCTCGGGCACTCCGATGGCCAGCCCTCCGAAGCCGCCGCGGTGGCCGATGCCAGCCAGTTCCTGCTGCACCTGAGGCGCGTCTTTCCCGGCACACGGGTTCATGTGGTAGGCCGCAGCCTCGGTACGGGCGTGGCCATCCAGCTCGCGGACCTGCAGGATTTTGAAAGCCTGCAGCTCATCACGCCATATGACTCCATGCTGGAACTCGTGCGCAAGCGCTTTCCGCTGGTGCCGCTGCGGCAGCTGATGCGCCATCACTTCGATTCCATTGCGCATTGCAAGAAAGTCGTCCAGAGCACCAAGGTGCTGCTGGCCGAAACCGACGACGTGGTGCCGCATGCGTGCTCGCAGCGTCTGGTTGCCGCGTGGCCGGGCCCGGTGACGCTGCAGACGATGCCAGGTACGGATCACTTCAGCATCGTCGAGTGCCGCGAAACCTGGCTGACCCTGTGCGAGTTCGCCTGCCAGGTGCAGCATGATCCTCTCCAGGATGCGCCGCGCCGTCCCCCGCCCCTGGACCACGACGAGGCCGGTGTGCCGCTTCCGCTCGCCCGCTTCCGTTAGAATTGCGCGCATGAAAAAATTTGCAGTCAAGGCAGGCGGCGCCGCGCTGGCGCTGGCTGCAGCCGGCGTGCTGCTGGCCGGTTTCGCCGCGGTGGTCAGCCTGCGGCAGCTTCCCCCCGTCGATGCCCTGCGCGAGTACCGCCCCGACGTGCCGTTGCGGATCTTCACCAGCGACAACGTGCAGATCGGCGAATTCGGCAGCGAGCACCGCGAATTCATCGTCTTCGAGAAAATGCCGCGCCAGATGACGCAGGCGCTGCTCGCCGCCGAGGACGACCAGTTCTACGAGCACGACGGCATCGATATCCCGGGGCTCTTTCGCGCGGCGCTCGCCAACCTGGGCAGGGGTTATGCGCAGGGCGCCTCCACCATCACCATGCAGGTGGCGCGCAACTTCTACCTGTCGCGCGAGAAGACGCTCGCGCGCAAGTGGTACGAGATCCTGCTCGCCTGGCAGATCGACCGTACGCTGTCCAAGGACCGCATCCTCGAGCTGTACATGAACCAGGTCTACCTGGGCGAGCATGCGTACGGCTTCGGCAGCGCGGCCCACGCGTACTTCGGCAAGCCGCTGGACGGGCTTTCGCTGGCCGAGACCGCGATGCTCGCGGGGCTGCCCAAGGCGCCGTCGACGATGAACCCCGTCGTGAACTACACGCGCGCAAGCGCCGGCAGGAGTACGTGCTCGGACGGATGCTGGCGCTTGGCATGATCAGCCAGGACCAGTACCGCGAAGCGCGGACCGCCACACTGGAAATCGCTCCCGACAGCGCCGGCCAGTTCGCGGGCCATGCCGAGTATGTCGCCGAGCTCGCGCGGAAGCTGGCCCGCGAACGGTTTGGCGATGACGCGTACACGCGCGGCCTGAATGTCTATACCACGGTGTCCTCGGTGCGGCAGACCATGGCCTATGACGCCGTGCGGCGTGGCATGGAGGCCTACGGGCGCCGCCATCGGACCGCCAGCGCAGACGGCAGCCCGCAGGCCGCACTGGTTTCGCTGGACGGCGACACCGGCGCGATCGAGGCCATGGTCGGCGGCACCGATTTCAGCACCAACCGCTTCAACCACGCCACGCAGGCGCTGCGCCAGCCCGGCTCGACCTTCAAGCCGTTCATCTACGCGGCAGCGCTGGAGCGTGGCATGTCGCCGGGCACGCTGATCAATGATGCCCCGCTCGACAACAGTTCGCGCTGGCAGCCTTCCAATGACGACGGCCGCTTCCTGGGCGCGGTCACGGTGCGCCAGGCGCTGGCCGATTCGCGCAACCTGCCGGCCATCCGCACGCTGCAGAGCATCGGCATTCCCTACGCGGTGGAATTCGCCAGCCGCTTCGGCTTCTCGTCCAAGCGGATGCCGCGCTTCCTGCCCCTTGCGCTGGGCACCGGCACGACGTCGCCGCTGCGGCTGCGGCCGCCTATGCGGTATTCGCCAACCGCGGCCATCGCGTGGAGCCGTACCTGATCTCACGCATTACCGACAGCGAAGGCAATGTGCTATTCGCCGCCGACACGGCTACACAGCCGCCGCGCGTCATCAGCGAACGCAATGCCTTCGTCATGGACAGCCTGCTGCGCAGCGTCGTCGATGACGGCACCGGCGCCGGCGTACGCCGCTACGTGCGCCGCGACGATGTCGCCGGCAAGACCGGCACCACCAACGACGCGGCAGACGGCTGGTTCGCCGGCTATGCCGGCAACGTGGTCACGGTGGCGTGGATGGGCTACGACGACAACCACAGCCTGGCGCCCGCGAGTTCGGCGCCACGACCGCGCTGCCGATCTGGGCGTCATACATGGAAGGCCGGCTGGCTGGCATGCCGGCTTCGACCCTGGACCACCGTCCGGCGTCGTGCGCAGCGGCGGCGACTGGATGTACGCGGAGTATGCCGACGGCAGGCAAGGCATCGCCTCGCTGGGCTTCCCCGCACCGCCGCCGCCCGCACCCGCGCACGATGACCCTGCCGCCTCGGTAACCAGTGAAGCTGTCGGCCTGACGGGCCAGCCCGCTGCGCCCGCCGCGAGTGCTGGCGACGGGCCAAGCCTGTAGGCACGATAGCCGGTAGCACCACCCTCCTCCAACTTACCCATAACAAGAGCAACAATGTCGAGTATCAGCGCGGTATCGATCTGGTCGATCGCCGCCCTCACCACCGCCGGCGTGCTGGTGCGTCCGTTTCGCCTGCCCGAGGCATTCTGGGCCGTTGCCGGCGCGTGGTGCTCTGCCTTGGCGGGCTGCTGGCGGTGCCCGATGCACTGGCCGCCGTCATGCGCGGACTGGATGTCTACCTGTTCCTCGCCGGCATGATGGTGATCTCCGAACTGGCCCGCAAGACCGGGTTGTTCGACCACGTGGCGGCGCTGGCCGTACGGCGCGCGCGCGGCTCCTCGCGCAGGCTGTTCCTGCTGGTCTATGGCTTCGGCACGCTGGTCACGGCGTTCATGTCGAACGATGCCACCGCCGTGGTGCTGACGCCCGCGGTGCTCGCCGCCACACGCGCGGCAAAGGTGAAGAATCCGCTGCCGCACCTGTTTGCATGCGCGTTCATCGCCAATGCGGCCAGCTTCGTGCTCCCGATTTCCAACCCCGCCAACCTCGTGATCTTCGGCACGCGCATGCCGGCGCTGGCCGGCTGGCTGGCGCAATTCGCGCTGCCGTCGCTGGTGGCCGTGGCGGCCACGCTGGCGGCTCTGTACTGGACCCAGCGCAAGGCACTGTCCGAGCGCATCGCCTGCGACGTGCCGGTGCCGCCGCTAAGCCTGCAGGCATGGCTGACGGCGCTTGGCATCGTGCTGACCGGGCTGGCGTTGCTGGTGGCATCGCTGCGCGGCAGCGACCTGGGCTGGCCCACCTTCGTGGCGGGCGCGGCCACGCTGCTGATAGTTTGCGCGACGCAGCGCGCCTTGCTCGGGCCGGCCTTGCGCGAGATTTCGTGGGGCGTATTGCCGATGGTGGCCGGGTTGTTCGTGATGGTGGCGGCGCTCGAGCACACCGGCGTCATCCACTGGCTGGCCGATATTGTCCGGGAAGCGTCGCAGCGTGACAGCCTGGCCGGGCTATGGGGCATCGGGACAGCGGTGGCGCTGGCAGGCAACGTTGCCAACAATCTGCCTGCCGGGCTGATCGCCTCGTCGGCGCTGGCGGCCGGTCATGCGTCCACTGCGGTGACGGGCGCGGTGCTGGTGGGCATCGATCTCGGCCCGAATCTCTCGGCCACCGGCTCGCTGGCGACTCTGCTGTGGCTGACCGCGCTACGCCGCGACGGGCATCTGGTTACCGCCGGCCAGTTCCTGCGGCTTGGCGCCATTGTCACGCCGGCAGCCATGGTGCCGACACTGGCCGTACTTGCCCTGGCGCGCTGAGCGCGGCGGAACTTGAAACCGCGTAGCTTCAGTCGCGGCTGTCGGACCGGACCGCGCTGCCGGCGCGCTGCGACAGCGCCCCGTGCCAGCGCAGCAGCGGCGCATTTCGCGGGGCGCCGCTATGGTGTTCGACGACGCCCGCTTCCATCGTGGGCTGGGGCAGCGGCACCGTGGCGACATGGAGCAACATCAGGCTGCTGCACGGAAACGCAATCGGCAAGATCACTGGCTGGTCCCTGGAAGATACCCCGTCGGGCGAAAAACCGCTGCCGGGCCGCAGTGCGGTCGAAGCATTATGTGCGCTTGTCGGCCGGTTGCGTGACGGACTTGAGGCTTGTCATCAAGAATTCACGGAGCCCGTCCGCGGAGTGCCGCGTCCGGCGCTAGCCGGGAACGCCGCAGGTTGTGAGGGTCGGACATCTGCCATATAGTGAAGTACGGCGCACCAGCCCCCTCCTCCCTCGAAGCGGCACTCCATGACAGACAAGGACGCGGCGCACCACGGCGCGAAGAACAAACCCGGCGACGCCGGTCCCATCCGGGGCGAGTCGAACGTATCCGACCGCATCCGCTCGCGCCTGCTGGCGGCCAGGGAGCGCTTTCATGCCAACGACAATATCGCCCGCTACATCGAGCCGGGCGAACTCGATGCGCTCCAGGAGGAAGTGCAGGCGCGCCTGGAAGACGTCCTGCGCGCGCTCGTGATCGATGTCGACCAGGATCACAACACGCAAGAGACGGCACGCCGCGTGGCCAAGATGTACCTGAAGGAAATCTTCGCGGGACGTTATGCAAAACCGCCGCCGGTGACGGAATTTCCCAACGTGGAGCAGCTCAGCGAGCTGATGATCGTCGGGCCGATCCGCGTGCGCAGCGCGTGTTCGCACCATCTGTGCCCGATCATCGGCAAGCTCTGGGTGGGCGTGATGCCGAACCAGCATTCCAACCTGATCGGCCTGTCCAAGTACGCGCGGCTGGCCGAGTGGATCATGTGCCGGCCGCAGATCCAGGAGGAGGCCGTGGCCCAGGTGGCCGACCTGCTGCAGGAGAAGATGAACCCCGACGGACTCGCCATCGTGATGGAGGCCGAGCACTTCTGCATGCACTGGCGCGGCGTGCGCGACACCGACGCCAAGATGACCAACAGCGTCATGCGCGGCTCCTTCCTGAAGGATGGCAGCCTGCGCCGCGAATTCCTCGCGCTGCTCAACCGCAACGGCAAATAGCCGCCCATTCGCCCACTAACCCGGAGCCGCCAGCATGCTCGTCCGCCTGCTCTATGCCAGCCGCGCCCGCCAGGCGATCGACGCAGCCACGCTCGACGCCATCCTGGCCACCAGCCTGGAACGCAATCCGCGCCATGGCATCACCGGCGTGCTGTGCCACGGCAACGGCGTCTTCCTGCAGGCGCTGGAAGGCGAGCGCCAGGAGGTGTCGAGGCTGTTCCAGGCCATCGCGCGCGATCCGCGCCACCATGACGTGGTGCTGCTGCACTACGAGGATATCTGCCAGCGCGATTTCGCCGGCTGGGCCATGGGCCACGTCAATGCCGCGCGCATCAATACCGCCACCCTGCTGAAGTTCTCGCGCGCGCGGAGCTGGACCCGTTCAGCACCTCGGGCCAGGCGTCGCTGGCCCTGCTCAAGGAACTCAGCGCCGGTGCATCGGTGGTGGCGCGCGCTGCCGAACGCGGACGACCCTGATCCGGGCTGTACGCGGAGACTCACGACTGGGCGGCAAACTGCCGCCTGCCATGCATTCCTGCATTTTTCAGCGTTCCTGAAAACACTTGCACACGCTTGCGTTCCGGGCTAAAGTCGCGTTCGATTGTATGCAAAATATGAACACAAAAACACGAGACACGCGGCAGGGACTTCGCGCCCAAATCGCCAAGCGGCGGGCCCTGCCGCCGCTTGAGCGCTGACCGCTGATCGTCTCCGCTAGACGGTCACCCGGCCAAACAGCCCGCACTCGAGATCGCTCTCGAATTCTTCGACCCACTCGGCGCCCGCGCCTGCCTCATAGGCGCTGCTGGCCTCCGTGCTGAGCCGGCGCACGCTGACGCGGCGCACCGCGTTGCCGTTCATCTCGTCGGTAATGTCAAAGTCGTCCGGGGGCATCCCCATCTGCCTGCATGCCTGTGCGAACTGTTCCTGTTCCTCCTCGGAAAACTCGGAAAACGGTCTCGTAGCCATGGCATCCTCCGTCAGGTCATGAGATCGCCGCATGCGCGCAGCGGGAGCGTGCGTCGCGCGGGAATGCGCCACGCAAAGGAAAACGCGCATGCCAGCGGCATGCATCAACTTACGGTGAGTTGTTATTTCGGGGGTTCAGCTCTTGCGCCCGGTCTTCGCCACGAAAGGCGTGGGCGCATGCTGCACCGTCTGGCTGCCGCACTTGGGACAACTGGGGTGTGCGGTCGCGTGCTCGGCCACATGCTCGGTATGCTCGAACATGTGCCCGCACTTATCACAACGGTACTGGTAGACAGGCATGGGTGCACCTCCGGGGCGGCACACGTGCCGGCAGGCATCCTTCGTGTTGCCGAATTCATTCTAGGCGCGCGCGGCAAGGTGGCAAGCCCGATACTGCGGCAGCGCCGGGCACGCCACTTCAGAATTGCGCTACCTCAGCATTCGTGTTCGCAAACCAGGAAGTACGCTCAAAGGACCTGGGAATCTAGCCGAAATACGATTCAACGGCGCAAATAAGATAGCCAGAATGTCGGGGATTGTGGTGATGCAATAGTCCGTATCAATCGGCACTTCCCGATTGACGTCCACAATTACCGAGATCCCCCTCAAATGTTTCTTGCGTGTAGGTCTTTTCCGGCGTCCGGGCGCCGCTCGCAACGCAGCACCCTCCCCCATCGCTCCTCGCCACGCCGTGCCACGACCGGCATGCGGCAGCGCGTCCCGGGCGCAAAGACCGGGGAGCGGACATGAACCAGCATCTCGTGCGCGTTGCGTTGGCCGATGACCACCCGCTCGTCGTCACCGTGTTGCGCGACTGCCTGCAACGATCCGCCCGTTTCCATGTGGCGTGCGAATGCACCAGCGGTTCCGAGCTGGTCCATGCGCTCGACAGGCAGCCGGCCGACATCGTGATCACCGACTTCTGCATGGGCCACGGCGACGCCACGCTGGATGGCTTCAACCTGCTGAACCGCCTGGCGCGGCGCCATCGCGACACGCGCATCGTCGTGGTCAGCGCCCAGTCGAACGCCGCCATCATCCGGCGCGCGGTGAAGCTCGGTGTGCGCGCCTTCGTCAGCAAGGAAGACGAGCTCGACGAGACCTTGCGCGCCTGCTTTCACGTGATGGCCAGCGACACCTGCTACTACTCGCCATCCGTGCGCGCCATCCTCGACAACGCGGCGATGGTCGATGCCCCGGCCACCGAGCTCACGCTGCGCGAACTCGAAGTGGTCAGGCTGTATGCACAGGGCATGCAGCTCAATGAAATCGCCGCCAAGCTCGGGCGCTCGGTCAGCACCATTTCTAGCCAGAAGACCGTGGCGATGCGCAAGCTTGGCGTGAACACCAACACCGACCTGATCCGCTACGCCTACGAGCACGGGCTGATCTGAGCGCCAATGCAGCAGCTCTTCGACAGTACCCGCGTGTCACTGGCCAGCGCCTTCGATGCGCTCGCGGACAATGCCCGGCGCAGCAGCATCTCTATTCGGCGACCATTGCCGTCCTGATCGCGCTGGTGGTGTTCGCCGGCATCGTGCTGGCCGCGCTGGAAACGGACAAGCATCTGAGCCGGCAACAAGGGCAGGTCGCCGGATTCGCGGCCGCAATCTCGCAACGCCTGCAAAGCGAGGCCGCCTTCCTGCGGCGCAGCGTGCTGAGCGTGCGCCGCTACCGCGAAGCCCGCGTGACGCAACTGCCCGATGCCGCCACGATCCAGTCCGTGCGCGCAAGCGGCGTGGCGCGCATTTCCGACAAGCTCGTCGGGCATGACTATTACCTGCTGGCAACGACGGCCACGCGGCAGGGCTGGGGCGCCGCCCTGCCCGCGCAACTTGCGCGCCTGCAACAGATTGCGCTGGGCACGCTGGCCACGCAGCAGGCGTTCGGCCTAGACCACTGGGTCTATGTCCTCGCGCTCGAGGACGACAGCGCGGCCATCCTGGCGCGGCAGCCGTCGGCCGCGCAGGCCACCGTGCCGATCCGGCCCGCAATGATCGCTACCCTCCGCGACACGATCACGCAGGCCCTGCTCGACCGCACCGGCCATGCGGTGCCACCGGGCGACGAGCAGGTCTGGGCCGGCCCGGTGCGCGACCCGCTGACGGGCACGATGGTCATGCTGAGCGTCGGCGCGGCCTATGCTGGCGATACGCGACCGTACTGCTGGCGGCGTGCGTGCCGGTCGCAGACTTCCTGGCACAGATCGAGCGGCCGGGCGAAACTGCGCTGCTCGCGCTGTTCAATCCGGCCGACGAGTCCATCGACGTCGTCGGTCCCGCCTCGCTGATCGAGGGCCCGGCGGTCAGCGCCGTCATGGCACAGGCGCGCCGCCAGCCGCACAACGTGTTGCAGAACGTGTCGCTCTACAGGCGTCGCGGCGTGCTGATGGTGCAGCCGCTGCAGCCCGGCTTCGGCGCGCTGGTCTGCTTCCTGCCGTACGGCCTGCTGATGCCGGCGCTCGCGCCCGGGCTCGCCGTGATCGTCGGCGTGGCGTTGCTGCTGATCGGCGCGATCGTCCTGAGCGCGCGCTACTGGGACCGTCAGCTGCTGCGCCGGACCCACTCGGAGGCAGCGCGCGCGCTCGAGAACGAGATCCTGAACCAGATCCTCGTCAGCGCCACGCCTGTCGGCCTGTGTATTGTCCGGCAGCGCGACTACGTGGTACTGACGTCCAACCAGCTCGCGCAGACGCTGTTGCGCCTCGATCAGGCCGATACCTTGCCGGCGCAGATGGCGGAGGCCTTCGAGCGCCATCCACCGGGCACGGAAGCCGGACAGCTTGCGCCGATCGCACGCTTTGCCGTCCCCGCCCCGGACGATGACGCTGCCGCCCGGCGCTACCTGCAGGTCACGTATGCGCCCGCGCGCTACCACGACGACAAGGTCCTGTTCTGCGCCGTGCAGGACGTCACCACGCAGCAGGCGCTGGAGCAGCAGCTACGTTCGGCGCAGCAGGCCACCGAGGCCATGATGCGCGCGCGTTCGAGCTTCTTCGCGGCCATGAGCCACGAAATCCGCACGCCGCTCAACGCGCTGATCGGCAACCTTGAGCTGCTCGCGCGCAGCCCCGGGCTGGAAAGCCACGCCCAGCGCCTGCAGGCGCTGGGCACCGCCGCAGACGGGTTGAGGCGCATCGTCAACGACATCCTCGACTTTTCAAAGATCGATGCCGGCAAGCTGCAACTGGTCAGCAAGCCGTTCCGGCTGGCCGAGGCGCTCGAGGGCCTGGCACTGACCTACGCGCCCATGGCCACCGCACGCGGCATCCGCCTTCGCCTGCAACTGGCCCCCGGGACGGATCGGGAAGTGTGCGGGGACCGCATCCGGCTGATGCAGGTCGTCAATAACCTGCTGAACAACGCCTTCAAGTTCACCACGAGCGGGCGCATCACGCTCAGCGGCAGCTACGGCACCGATGCACAGGGCCGCCACATGCTGACCTGCTGCGTCAGCGATTCGGGAATCGGCATGCCCGAGGCGCTGCTCGAACGCATCTTCCAGCCGTTCGTGCAGGGCGATGCCGTCGCCACCAGCCGCTATGGCGGCACCGGCCTCGGCTTGTCGATCTGCGCGCGGCTTTGCGAGCTCATGGGTGGCAGCATTGGCGTGCAAAGCGTGCAGGACGTGGGCAGTGCCTTCACCATTGCCGTGCCATTGCCGCCCACCATCGACGATGCCGCAGCAGCCGCCGCATCCGATGGCGCGCCCGCCCCACGCGGCAGCGTGATGGTGCTCAGTCACGACACCAGGAGCGGCGAATGCATCGAGGCGTGGCTCGCGACTGCAGGCTGGCGAACCCACGTGCTGTCTTCGCTGACGGCTGCGCGCGAGCATCTGGAAAGCCACCGTCCGCAGGCGATCGTCGCCACCGAGGAGTTCCATCCCGACGCATTCGGCGCGCTGCACGAACTGAGCTCGGCGCCGGTGATCTGGCTGACGCCCGATGGTCCTCACCGGCCCAGGCGACGGGCCCCCGGTGTCGTCGAACTGACCAGCTTCAGCCATGACGCCTTGCTCGCCTGCCTCGAGTCCGCCGCCGCGGGCTTTCCTGACAACCGGGCCCTGCCGGCCACCGCCGGCGACGCAGACCGGGCAACTGTGCCGTCAACGTTGCCCGACGCGGCCGGGCTTATCGTCCTCGTCGCCGAGGACAATCCGCTGAACCAGACGCTGATCGGCGAGCAGTTGCGTGCCCTCGGCTGCCAGCCCATCATTGCGGGCAACGGCAAGCAGGCACTGGCGATCGCCGAATCGACGCATGTCGATGCCGTGCTGACCGACATCCACATGCCCGTCATGAACGGCCATGCCCTGCTCGATACACTGCGCGCCCTGCGCCCGGACCTGCCCGTGCTCGCCTTCAGTGCGCTGGCCCAGCAGGAGCAGGCCGAAGACTGGCAGCAGCGCGGCTTCAGCGGCTATATCACCAAGCCTGCGTCCTTGCATGACCTGGGACAAGCGCTGCAGTCGCTGCGCGAGGCATCGACCGCATCCGCCAACCAGGAACGATACGCACGGCTGCTGCGCGAGCAACTGCAGACCGACCTGCCAGCGCTCGCGCAAATTTGTCGGCGAAGGATGTGAGTGCGCTGCAGGCATGGGCGCATCGCGCTGCGAGCGGCTTCAGGATCGTCGGGCAGGAAACGCTGCACGCCCACTGCCGGGAAGTCGAACAGATCTGCCTCGGCGAGCGCCACTGGAGTCCGGCCATTGCCGCGGCAGCCGATGCACTGCACGGCCTGGCATTGCGCTATGCCGCCGGCGATCTCCCGGTCACCGGAGCCGACCGGCCCTGATGTCCGCCGGTCCGGCAAGCGCCTACCACAATCCGGGGATTTGCGGGCAACGCTCCGCGCGCCGATAATGTCGTCGCCACGCCCGGCCCCACGGGCGCGCCTTTGCCGCCATTGTCTCCCGCATGCCGCCACATCAAGGCCTTCCCCAGCCGCAGCGCACCTGGGCCATCCTGACCGTATTCTGCGGCCTGATCATGGCCGTGCTCGATGGCTCCATCGCCAATATCGCCCTGCCATCGATCTCGCGCGAGCTCCAGTCCGAGCCGTCGAGCACGATCTGGGTCGTGAATGCCTACCAGCTTACGGTCACGGTCTGCCTGCTGCCGCTGTCATCGCTGGGAGACATCCTCGGATACAAGCGGGTCTACCGCGCGGGGCTGGCTACCTTCCTGGTCGGATCGCTGCTGTGCGCACTGGCGGTCAACCTGCCCATGCTGGTGGCGGCGCGCGTGCTGCAGGGCCTGGGCGGGGCCGGCATCATGAGCGTGAATACGGCGCTGGTGCGCTTTATCTATCCGCCCACGCGCCTGGGCCGTGGCATCGGCCTGAACGCGCTGGTGGTCGGCGTGACCACCGCAGTCGGCCCGTCGCTCGGCGCACTGATCCTTTCGCTGGCAAGCTGGCAGTGGCTGTTCGCCGTCAATGTGCCCGTGGCCATCTTCGCACTGGCGCTCAGCCGCAGCGCGCTGCCTGACACCGCACCGCAGCCGCATGAGTTCGACTATCCGAGCGCAGCGCTGTCCGCGCTCGTGTTTGGCCTTTTCATTCTTGGCGTCGATGGCCTGGGCCATGCGGGCCTGCGCGGCGCGGCGCAGCGCGATAGGCGTCACGGTCGTGCTGGGCTGGCTGCTGGTGCGGCGCCAGCATGGGCGCCACGCACCGCTGGTGCCGGTGGACCTGTTTGCGAACCGAGCCTTCACGCTGGCGGTCGGCACCTCGTTCTGCTCGTTCATGACGCAGATGCTGTCGTTCGTGGCGCTGCCCTTCTATTTCGAATACCAGCTTGGCCGCTCGCTCCATGAAACGGGGTTGCTGATCACGCCCTGGCCGCTGACGGTGGCGCTCATGGCGGCGCTGTCGGGCCGGCTATCGGACCGTTACCCGGCCAGCATCCTGGCCGGCCTCGGACTGGCGTTGCTGGCAGGCGGGCTGCTGGGACTCGCACTGTTGGGACGCGATGCCGGCAGCCTGGACATCGTCTGGCGCATGGCCGTGTGCGGACTCGGCTTCGGCCTGTTCCAGTCGCCCAACAACCGCGCCATGATCGGCGCCACGCCGCCCGAGCGCAGCGGCGGCGCCAGCGGGGCGCAGGCCACGACGCGACTGCTCGGGCAGACCACCGGCACGGCCGTGGTGGCCCTGCTGTTCAGCATGGACGAGACCGGCGGCGCGCGCTTCGCACTCTATGTGGCGGTGGGCATGGCGACGCTGGGCGCGTTGATCAGCCTGAGCCGCTTGCGCGATGCCGGCCCTGCGCAGCACGCAGGCGACCGCCGAACCGGACGCCTGACGCCGGTCCGTGCCCTATACTGAATCAGAGGCGCCGGTTTGTGGTCACACCGCGCCTGGCACCTGACGGGGGAGTGCCGCCTTGCTTGCCTGGAGGCTGCTATGTTCCAGCACCTGCTGCTCCCCGTTGACGGTTCGCCCCTTTCCGAATCCGCGTTCCGACAGGGAATTGCCTTCGCCCACGACGCAGGGGCCCATGTCACGGCGCTCAGGGTGATTCCCAATTTCCGCACCTACGCCTACCAGGTCGAGATGCTGGCCGGCACGCACGAGTTGTACACACGTGAAGCCACCAGGGTCGCCGAGGACTACCTGGACACGATGGCCGCCGAGGCAACGGCTGCCGACGTCGCTTGCGACACCGTGGCGGTCATCCACGATCATCCCTACGAGGCCATCATCCGGACTGCGCTGGCGAAAGGATGCGACCTGATTGTCATGGCGTCGCACGGGCGGCGCGGCTTGCAGGGCGTGCTGATCGGCAGCGAGACCCAGAAGGTACTCACGCACAGCAGCATTCCCGTGCTGGTGTACCGCTGACGGTACCGGGGGGCAGCGCCAACGCGGATTGCGCCGGCGACGCCAGTCCTTAGGTTGAGGCAGGCATGTGCGCATCGGTACCGCCAAAGGAACCGGATGCGCAAGGCTGCTTCCCATTGCATCACGCATCACGCATCACGCATCACGCATCACGCATCACGCATTACGCGGAGGCAGCCATGAAGAATGAGGCACGCCTTGCCAGGACCCGCTACCTGCGCCGGCCCGCAACCACCAGTACCCTCGCCAGCCTGGCGCGCCGCCGCGTGCTGCGCGTGGGCGGGCAGCGATCACCCGACTGCCCATTTAAAGAGACGGGCTTTGAGAAACTTTGCCCAAAGGGCAC
>LRMT01000130.1 GCA_001725945.1 Cupriavidus sp. UYMMa02A
CGACACCGTGCGCCCCTCGACGCGCAGGCGTTCGCCGCGGCCTCCAGCGTACCCGCATCAGCGCCCAGCGCTTCGCGCAGCCGCTCGCTGCCGAGCTGCAGGGGGTGCCCGTCGACCACGCCGGCAATGCCGCGTCCCGGCAGCGCCTGTACATCAGTCGCCACAGGCGCGGTGATGCCACGTGCCTGCGCCGCGTTCAGCACCGCGCGCGCCAGCGGGTGTTCGCTACCTGCCTGCAGTGCGGCCAGCCGCGCCAGCAGCCGGGCGCGTCGGCATCGTTCGCGTCGGCGGCGTGCAGTGCCACGACTTCGGGCCGGCCCACGGTCAGCGTGCCGGTCTTGTCGAAGGCCACCACACTTACGCGGTGAGCGATCTCGAGCGCCTCGGCGTCCTTGATCAGGATGCCGGCACGCGCACCGGCGCCGGTACCGGCCATGATCGCGGTCGGCGTGGCCAGGCCAAGCGCACACGGGCACGCGATCACCAGCACCGCCACCGCATTGAGCAGCGCCGCTTCCCAGTCGCCCGCGAACAGGCCCCAGCCGAGCAGCGTGACCAGTGCAATGCCAAGTACTACCGGCACGAACACGGCGCTGACCTGGTCCACCAGGCGCTGGATCGGCGCCTTGGCCGCCTGGGCGTGCTCGACCATGCGGATGATGCGGGCCAGCACGGTCTCGGCGCCGACTGCCGCGGTGCGCGCCACGAGCAGGCCTTCGAAATTGATGGCGCCGCCGGTGAGCTTGTCGCCGGGGGCCTTCGGTACGGGCAGGCTCTCGCCAGTCAGCATCGACTCGTCCGCATGGCTGCTGCCCTCGATCACCACGGCATCGACGGGGATGCGCTCGCCCGGGCGCACCACCACTTCGTCACCGACGCGCACGGAGCCGAGCGGCACGGTCACCTCCTGGCCGCCGCGGCGCACACGCGCGGTATCGGGTCGTAGCGCCGCCAGCGCGCGAATGGCGTCGGCGGTCTGGCGCTTGGCGCGCGTCTCGAGCCACTTGCCCAAACGCACGAGCGTGATCACCACGGCCGCGCTTTCGAAATAGAGATGCGTCCCCTCTCCCGCAAGCGGGAGAGGGGAGACAACATCCGCGGCTTTTGCGTCGTCAGCGGCTTCAGCAGACACTTCAGTGCCTGCCGCGCGATCGGGGCTATCTGCCCGGAACTGCCGGTGCCTGGCCGGCCTGCAATCGTTCGATCAGCCATTGGGCTTCATCCTGCGTCATGAAAGGTTGCCATGGCGGCATGGCGGTGCCGGGGCGGCCCTGCAGCACGGTGGCCACCAAGCCGTCGCGCGGCTTGCCTGAAAGCGCGCCAGCCGTCAGCGGCGAACCGAGCCCTCCCTGCAGCGTCATGCCGTGGCAGGCACCGCAGTCATTCGCGCAACAGCCGGGCGAGTTCCGCCTGGCGCGGCCGGCAGCGGCTGCGCCGCCGAGGTGGCCGCCGCGGCCAGCAACAGGCCGAGCGCGATGCCGCGCGCGCGGCGCTTACAGCGTCAGCACCCATTTGGCGAGCGTGTCCGCTTCGGCGTCGGTGACACGGTTGGCCGGCATCGGCACCGGCCCCCACTTGCCGCTGCTGCCCTTGAGGATCGAACCGGAAAGCTGAGCTGCGGAGTCCTTGCTGCCCTTGTACTTCGCGGCGACGTCCTTGAAGGCGGGACCGACCAGCTTCTTGTCGACGCTGTGGCAGGCCATGCAGGCCTTGCTCGCGGCGAGCTCGGGGCTCGCGTGGGCGGCTGCGGAAAACAGCGCACAGGCGGCCGCGGCGATGGCGATTCGGGTGATTTGCATCTCTTGGCTCCTGGTGGCGTGCGGCGGGCAGGCTTGCACCTGCCCGCGCGCCGCACGCGCGATCAGTAGATGTCGTGCTGCGTGTTGTAGGCGTGAACTTGCCGGTAGGCGTGATCAGGCGCGGATCCTTGATCACGGTCTTGAGCTTGCGCGTCTTGTCATCGACGATGACCAGCGCGGACTCGCCATCCTTGGTGCCCCACACGGAGAACCACACCTCGTCGCCGGCCTTGTTGTATTCGGCCTGCACCACGCGCTTGGCGCCTTCGCCCTTCAGGCTCGCCCATTCGGCAATCGGCAGCACCTGGAAGCCCGCTTCCAGATTGCGCGTATCGAACACAGCGACCGACTGGTTGAGCTTCGCGTCGGGGTTCAGCGGCGTATCGACCCAAAGGTTGGACGACTTCGGATGCGTCTTGATGAACAGCGAACCGCCGCCCTGGCCCTTGACGGTCTGCACGACCTTCCATGCTTGCGCCTTGTGGCCGACGGGATCGGTGCCGATCAGGCTGATGGTCTCGTCGCGAGATGGCTCGTGGCCCAGACCGGTCCGAACTTCGGATGGGCGAAGTTGGCGCCGCGCCCCGGGTGCGGGGTCTTGCCCACGTCGACCAGCGCGGCGAGCTTGTCCTCCTTGGTGTCGACCACCGCAATCTTGTTCGACGCATTGGCGGCCACCAGGAAGTAGCGGCCCGTCGCATCGAAACCGCCGTCATGCAGGAACTTGGCCGAGTCGATCGTTGTGGTCTTGAGGTTGTTCAGATCGGCGTAATTGACCATCAGGATCTTGCCGGTTTCCTTGGCGTTGATCACGAACTCCGGATGGAAGTGGCTCGCGACGATGGACGCCACGCGCGGCTCGGGGTGGTACTCGTTGTCCACCGTCATGCCGCGTGTCGACACGACCTTGAGCGGCTTGAGCGTGTCGCCTTCCATGATCACGTACTGCGGCGGCCAATAGGAGCCGGCCACGGCGTACTTGTCCTCGTAGCCCTTGTACTTGGATGTCTCGACCGAGCGCGCTTCGAGTCCGATCTTGACCTCGGCGACGATGTCGGGCTTCGGCAGCCACAGGTCGATCAGGTCCAGGCGCGCGTCGCGGCCGATCACGTAGAGGTAGCGGCCCGATGCCGACATGCGCGAGATGTGCACCGCGTAGCCGGTCTTCACGATGTTGATGATCTGCTTGCTGTCGCCGTCGATCAGCGCGACCTCGCCCGCATCGCGCAGCGTGACCGAGAACAGGTTGTCGAGGTTGTACTGGTTCATCTTGCGCGCGGGGCGCTTCGCTACAGGGACGATGTCCTTGCGGCTCTTCTCGATGTCGGCGAGCGAGAACTCCGGTGGTGTCGGCGGATCGAGCTGGATATAGCGGGCCATCAGGTCGACCTCGCTGTCGGACAGGTCGCCCGACGTACCCCAGTTCGGCATGCCCGCGGGGCTTCCGTACTTGATGAAGGTCTTCAGGTATTCGCTGCCGCGCGCGCGTGTGATGTCGGGCGTCAGCGGCTTGCCGGTCGCGCCTTTGCGCAGTACGCCGTGGCAGCCGGCGCAGCGTTCGAAGTAGATTTGCCGGGCATGATCAAACTCGGCGGGTGTGAGGGTAGGCGCCGCGGCCATCGGCGGCGTGGCAGATGCGGCTGCCGGTGTGTCTGCGCTGGCGTGGCTCAGCCAGAGAGTAAGCGGCAATGCCGCAAGCGCAGTGAACCTCCAGGATTTCGCTTTCATGGTGCTGCTCTTCAGCGGGTTGTGGAAAGCTGTCATGCCGGCTTTTGTCGTGATGCTCGTTGCGCCGGCGGTCATGGAGATCATGGTGAAGATTGCGCAGTGCCGGGTTGACTGTCGTCAACGGCAACGGGCGCCGCAGCCTATGGCCTTACACTCATTGTGGACATGGCGCGGCGAATCAAACCAAGCCGTCCCGCACCTGTGCGAGCGCCAGCTGCACGGCGTCCCACGTCGCGGCTTCTTCGGCTTCGGTGCATGCGCCATGCTGCCGCTTGGTGGCCCCAAGCCGATTCAGTACCAGGTGCCGCGCGGGCACGACATCGACGTTTGCCAGGCAGGCTTTGACGCAAGCGAGCGGACAGCCGTCGAGTGCAAGGATGGGACGGCCCGAGCGTGCGACGCGTGTCAGCGCGGGCACACCGCCGCCGACGCCGCTGATGCAGGACATCTCGGCTGCACCGCTGCGGTCGAGCCGGACCGCAAAGGCGTTGGCAAGCTGCGCGACGCTGGAGCAGCCGGAGCAGGCATAGACCAGCGGCAGGCGGCCGGGGTGGAGTGGGACATGGTGACGGTGAAAGGATCGCGGTGTCAGACGGCGACGGCGGCAAGCTGCGCAGCCTGGCGTGCTTCGCGGCTGAAGCCGCGGCTCGCGCGCAGCGCGAGGATGAACAGCACCACGGCCGTCGGATCATTCAGCGGCAGGCACGGCAACCTGGAATCCGTGGGTGCATCGGTAGCGAGCGCGATGATGGACGGATCGCGGGGATAGTAGGGCTCGCGCCCGTGGGCCGGCCGGTAGACTTCGATGCGCGGTATCGCGTCGCTGCGGAAGCCTTCCACCAGCGTCAGGTCCGCGGGCGACAGGCGCGCAAGCTGCTCGTGCAGCGTGGGCTCCTTCTCGCCGTGCAGCTCGCGCACGATGGCATAGCGATACGGTGAGGCCACCATGACCTCGTTGGCACCGGCTGCGCGAAAGCGCGCGCTGTCCTTGGTGGGCGGCTCCAGTTCCAGCGGGTGGTGGCTGTGCTTGACCACATTGACGCTCAGCCCGTGTGAACGGAACCAGGGCAGCATGGCGGTGATAAGCGTGGTCTTGCCGCTGCCCGACGTGCCGGCGATGCCGATAACGAATCCTTGCATGATCCTCAGTTCTTCGCGGATGAGTTGCCACGCCCGAGCGGGCATACGAGTGGCAGGAAGCTGTCGGCCCGATGCGAGTACGCGAGCAGCGCACCTGCTTCGAGGTCGAAGTACCAGCCGTGCAGCGTCAGCCGTCCGCGGTCCAGCTCGCGCCGCACGAAAGGAAACGTCTCGAGGTTGCCCAGCGACACGAGGATCGCTGCCTGTTCGCAGGCGCGCTGGCGTTGCGCGCAGCTTGCGCCGGCCAGTGTGTCGTCGACGTGCCGCCTTGCTGGGCTGGCAATCCGCACCCACGGGCCGATGAAGTCCCTGCCCGCAGGAGCGTCTTCGTGTCCGGCATCCACGGGTTGCGCCAGTAATGCGCGAATCCCGCCGCATCCGGCATGGCCCATCACGATGATGCGGGCCACGTGCAACTGCTCCACCGCGAACTGGATGGCGGCGGATACGCCATGCAGGCTGCCTTCGTGGCTGCCGGTGCACGGCGCACCAGGTTGCCGATGTTGCGTACCGTAAACAGCTCGCCGGGGTCGCATCCAAGCAGCAGGGCGGGGTCGACGCGCGAATCACTGCAGCCGATCAGCAGCGTCGGCGGACGCTGGCCATCGCGCAGCGTATCGAAGAGTTCGGGCTCGTCCTCGAAGTAATGCTGCTGGAAGCGCTCGAAGCCTTTCAGCAGACGTTCGATCTCGTGCATGCCGGAAGCCTCCGGGAACGGTGTGCGCTACTGCACCAGCGGGCTGTCGGCGCCTTCGAGCTCGATGCCCGTGATGCTGGCCCTGCCGATCAGCAGGCTGGCGTACTGCTTCCAGGCCCGGTCGCGCGCGGCGGCGGTCAGCGCGTGGGCGATGTTGGCGCGCACCATGTCGAACGGCAAGCGCGTGCCGTCGCAGCGGTCGAGCACGCGCACGATATGCAGGCCGAAGCGCGTCTCGACCAGTTGCGGCAACAGGCCCTGTGCCGGCGTGGAGAAGACCGCGCGCTCGAACTCCGGCGCGGTCTCGCCGCGGAACACGCGCCCCAGGCGGCCGCCGCCGGCGCCGCTCGGACAATTCGACAGCGCCTGCGCGTGGCTGGCAAAGCTCGACGGATCGCCCTTGATCAGCGCCAGCGTCTGCTGTGCGATCTCGCGCAGCGCATCCAGCGGCACGCGCGGCGTGACCTGGAACAGGATGTGCTCGACCTCGACCCATTCGCCTTCGCGGAAGCGATCGGGGCGGCTGTCGTAATGGCGGCGGCAGCTGCTTTCGTCGGCGTCCGGTACGGGCGCCTCATGCGTGAGCAATGCCTGCGCGAGCGCATCGTCATTCATGTCGGCGCCGGCAATGCCGAGGCGCTCGGCCTCTGTGCGCATCAGGCGGCGCAGGATCGCCGACACCGTCGCCAGGTGCGCGGGATTGCGCGCGTCGCGGTGCGGGTCCATCTCGCGTTCGATATCGTCGTCGGTCAGCTCTACGCCATTGACGGTGACTGGCATGATGTTCTCCTACGGAAAGTTGCGCCTCAGCGGCTGCGCACGAGTTGCCAGGCGCGGCCAAGGTAACCCACGGAAGCGAAACCGCTCCACACATGGACCAGCCGCGTGAACGGGAAAATCACGAACAGCGACATGCCCATGAACAGGTGCGCCTTGAATAGCAGCGGGGCCTCGGCGACGAAGCTCGCGGCGTCGCCGCGCAGCGTGACGATATGCTGTGCCCAGGTCATCAGCAGCACCATCATGTGCCCGTCCATATGGCTGGCCGATTCGAAGATGGTCGACAGCCCGAGCAGCAGCGTGACCAGCAGCCACAGCAGCAGCACCTTGTCGCCCGCGCGGGTCACTGCCGATACGCGCGCGTTGGTCAGGCGGCGGTGCAGCAGGATCAGCAGGCCGGCCAGGCACATGGTGCCCATCACGCCGCCGGCGGTCATCGCCACGGCCTGCTTGAAGCTGTGCGAGACGCCGAGCGCGTCCCACACCGCCACGGGCGCAGCAGCCCGACGAGGTGGCCGAAGAACAGCCCGAGAATGCCGACGTGGAACAGGATGTTGCCCGTGCGCAGGTTGCCGCGGTACAGCACCTGCGAGCTGTCGGTCTTCCAGGTGTACTGCTCGCGCTCGAAGCGGGCGAGGCTGCCGAACAGGAAGATGGCGAGCGCGATATACGGGTAGATGCCGAAGAGGAATTGGTTGATCAGGTTCATGGTTTTCACCTTGGCGCGCTCAACAGACGGGGGACACCGGCGCGCGCTGCGCCGCGCCACGCGGATAGAACTTCACGGCCTGTGCGCCGGTCGCGGGCCCGAGCAGCGGCTCGACGCCGTCGGCGCCGGGCCCGAAGGTTTCGAGCGCTTCGTCCATGTCGCGCACGGGCGGTTCCACCTGGGGTTCGGGCTGCACGTCGGTCAGCGTGCGCAGCACGGCAAAGACGCTGGCATATGGGCTTTCGTTGCGCGCCAGCCGGTCGCCGACCGCGGCCAGCACATGGATGGCATCGCCGAGCAGCTGTTCGCGCGTGCTTCCTTGTCGTCCGCGATGAGCGCGCCCAGGTATTCGAGGAACAGCGGCACGTAGTCCGGCAGCTCCGACGCCGCCGGCTCGAAGCCGTCGCGCCGGTACTCTTCGATCAGGTCGACCATGGCCTGGCCGCGGTCGCGGCTCTCGCCGTGGACGTGCTCGAACAGGTGCAGCGAATGGGCCGGGTTGCGGTCGAACGTGGCGACGTAGTTTTCCTGAAGCGCAATCAGCGATTCGCTGCGCAGCAGGGCAGTCAGCGGTGCCAGCATGTCGCGCGGCTGCGGCCATTCGGCCAGGGCCGCGTCGATCTCGGGCAGGCTGTCGAGCAGGGCCTCGTCGGGGTAGCACAGCAGGGCGCAAAGAACTGGGTAGAGGGGCATGTCGGTTCTCCTGTCTGGTCAGCCTGCAAATGCCTTGCGCGAACGCGGCAGGGCGGCATAGGCAATGGCCGGCTTGGGCTTCTTGCCGAACAGCGTGCCTTCGGAAGTGCCGCCGGAACAGCCGTTGCCGAAGGTGAAGCCGCAACTGGCCTTGTCGCCGAAACTGTCCTCGACCATTTCCTTGTGCGACGACGGGATGACGAAACGGTCTTCATAGTTCGCAATGGCCATGGTCTGGTACATGTCTTCGACCTGTGCCGGCGTCAGGCCGACCTGCTCCAGCACTGCCAGGTCCTGCAAGCCGTCGACCACCTGCGAGCGCTTGTAGGCGCGCATGGCCAGCATGCGGTCGAGTGCGGAAAGAACGGGCATTACATCGCCCGCGGTCAGCAGGTTGGCGAGGTATTTCACCGGAATACGAAGGCTCTTCACGTCGGGGATCACCCCATTCATGCCCATGTGGCCCGCCTCGGCGGCGGACTGGATCGGCGACAGCGGCGGGATGTACCAGACCATCGGCAGCGTGCGGTACTCGGGGTGCAGCGGGAAGGCCACCTTCCATTCGCAGGCCATCTTGTAGACCGGCGACTTGCGCGCGGCGTCGAGCCAGCTCTGCGGAATGCCCTGGCGGCGCGCCTCGGCCTGCACGGCCGGGTCATGCGGGTCCAGGAACACGTCGAGCTGCGACTGGTACAGGTCGCGCTCGTCGGCCACGGATGCGGCTTGCTCGATGCGGTCGGCGTCATACAGCATCACGCCGAGATAGCGAATGCGGCCGACGCACGTTTCCGAGCAAACCGTCGGCTGGCCGGCCTCGATGCGCGGATAGCAGAACAGGCATTTCTCGGCCTTGCCGCTCTGCCAGTTGAAGTAGATCTTCTTGTACGGGCAGCCCGAGATGCACATGCGCCAGCCGCGGCACTTGTCCTGGTCGACCAGCACGATGCCGTCGTCCTCGCGCTTGTAGATCGAGCCGGACGGGCACGAGGCCACGCAGGCGGGGTTCAGGCAGTGCTCGCACAGGCGCGGCAGGTACATCATGAAGGTGTTCTCGAAGGTCGAGTACATCTCCTTCTGCACGTCGTCGAACAGCTTGTCGCGGCCGCGCGAGCTGAATTCGCCGCCGAGGTCGTCTTCCCAGTTCGGACCCCATTCGATCTTTTCCATCTTGCGGCCGGTCAGCACGGACACCGGACGCGCGGTCGGCGGCGTCTGCACCAGCGGCGCCTTCTGCAGATGCTCGTAGTCGTAGGTGAACGGCTCGTAGTAGTCGTCGATCTGCGGCAGGTTCGGGTTGGCGAACAGGTTCGTCAGGATCTTCAGCTTGCCGCCCTGGCGCGGTTCCAGGTTGCCGTTGGCATTGCGCTTCCAGCCGCCTTGCCACTTGTCCTGGTTCTCCCATTCCTTGGGGTAGCCGATGCCGGGCTTGGTCTCGACATTGTTGAACCACGCGTACTCGATGCCGTCACGGCTGGTCCACACGTTCTTGCAGGTGACGGAGCAGGTATGGCAGCCGATGCACTTGTCGAGGTTCAGCACCATGGCTACCTGGGCACGGATCTTCATTCTCAGGCTCCTTCCTTCTCACTCAGCTTCGCTGTCTTTTCCACGAGCGGCCCTTCCAACCAGTCGACCTTGTTCATCTTGCGCAGGATCACGAACTCGTCGCGGTTGCTGCCCACGGTGCCGTAGTAGTTGAAGCCATAGGCCAGTTGCGCGTAGCCGCCGATCATGTGCGTGGGCTTGGTCACGGCGCGCGTGACCGAGTTATGGATGCCGCCACGCATCCCGCTGGTTTCGGCACCTGGCACGTTCACGATCTTTTCCTGGGCGTGGTACATCAGGCACATGCCCTGCGGCACGCGCTGCGACACGACCACGCGGGCGGTCAGCGTGCCGTTGACGTTGAACACCTCGACCCAGTCGTTGTCGCGGATGCCATTGGCTTTGGCCTCGACTTCCGAGATCCACACGTGCGGGCCGCCGCGCGACAGCGTCAGCATGCGCAGGTTGTCCGAGTAGGTCGAGTGGATGCCCCACTTCTGGTGCGGCGTGATCCAGTTCAGCACCAGCTCCGGATTGCCGTTGGGCTTCTTGCCGAGCATCGGGCTGACCGTCTTGGTGTCGATCGCCGGCTTGTACACGCAAGCGCCCTCGCCAAAGTCCAGCATCCAGCGGTGGTCCTGCCAGAACTGCTGGCGGCCGGTCAGCGTGCGCCATGGAATCAGCTCATGCACGTTGGTGTAGCCGGCGTTGTAGCTGACTTCTTCCGACTCCAGCCCCGACCACGTCGGCGCGGAGATGATCTTGCGCGGCTGTGCCTGCACGTCGCGGAAGCGGATCTTGTCGTGCTCGCGGCCTTCAGCCAGGTGCGTGTGGTCGCGCCCGGTGATCTTCGACAGCGCGTCCCAGGCCTTCACGGCGACATGGCCGTTGGTCTCGGGCGCGAAGGTCAGGATCATTTCGGCGGCGTCAATGGCGGTCTCCAGCCTCGGGCGGCCATGGCTCACGCCGGGCTCGGTCACGGTCTTGCTGAGGTCGCCGATTTCCTTCACCTCATGCTTCGTATCCCAATTGATGCCCTTGCCGCCGTTGCCCATCTTGTCGAGCAGCGGACCGATCGACGAGAACTTCTTGTAGATGTCGGCGTAGTTGCGCTCGACCACTGTCATCGAGGCGCGGTCTTGCCTGGGATCAGGTCGCATTCGCCATGCTTCCAGTCCTTGGGCTCGAACGGCTGGCCGAGTTCGCCCGGGGTGTCGTGCAGCAGCGGCGTGCAGACGAGGTCCTTGCGGGTGCCGAGATACGGACCGGCAATCTCGCTGAACTTCTTCGCGATGGCCTTGTAGATTTCCCAGTCGGTCTTGCTTTCCCACAGCGGCTGCACCGCTTCGGACAGCGGGTGGATGAACGGGTGCATGTCGGACGTGTTGAGGTCGTCCTTCTCGTACCAGGTCGCGGTCGGCAGCACGATGTCGCCATACAGGCAGGTTGTGCTCATGCGGAAGTCGAGCACGGTCAGCAGGTCGAGCTTGCCTTCGGCGGCCGGGCGCACCTTGACTTCGCTCGGCTTGATCGCATCGTCCTCGTCGCCGAACACCGCGTTCTGCGTGCCGAGCAGGTACTTGAGGAAGTACTCGTGTCCCTTTCCCGAGCTGCCCAGGATGTTCGAGCGCCAGACGAACATATTGCGCGGGAAGTTGGCTGGGTTGTCGGGATCGTCGCAGGCGAACTGCAGCTTGCCGGACTTGAGCTGTTCCACCGTGTAGGCCACCGGGTCCTTGCCGGCGCGCTCGGCCGCATCGACCACGTCGAGCGGGTTGCTGCTGAGCTGCGGCGCGGACGGCAGCCAGCCCATGCGTTCGGACTTGGCGTTGAGGTCCAGCAGCGACATCTTGTCGTACTTGCCCTTGTCCGCGGTCGGCGACAGGATCTCGTCGACGCCGAGCTTCTCGTGGCGCCACTGGCTGGTGTGGTTGTAGAAGAACGAGGTCCCGTTCATCTGGCGCGGCGGGCGCGACCAGTCGAGGCCGAACGCCAGCGGCGCCCAGCCGAACTGCGGGCGCAGCTTTTCCTGGCCGACGTAGTGGGCCCAGCCGCCGCCGCTCTTGCCGATGCAGCCGCACATCATCAGCAGGTTGATGATGCCGCGGTAGATCATGTCATTGTGGTACCAGTGGTTCAGCGCCGCACCGACGATGACCATGCTCTTGCCTTGCGTACGGTCCGCATTGTCAGCGAATTCGCGCGCACCTGGATGACGAGCTTTGCCGGCACGGAGGTGTGCTTCTCCTGCCAGGCGGGCGTGTAGGGCACGTCGTCCTCGTAGGACTTGGCCACGTTCGGGCCGCCCAGGCCCTGGTCGACGCCGTAGTTCGCCAGCTGCAGGTCATAGACGGTGGCGACCAGCGCGGTGGTGCCGTCGGCCAGCGTCACGCGGCGGGCCGGCACCCGGCGGCGCAGCAGCGCGTCATGTTCGCCGCCGAAGTATGCGAAGCCGACTTCGGCCACTTCATCGTGGCTGCCCAGCAGCGACAGGCGCGGATCGATATTGCGGCCGCTGCCGCCGTCCTTCATCTCCAGGTTCCAGCGGCCGACCTTCTCGCCGCTGTTGTGCGCGGCCTCGCCCCAGCGGAAGCCGATGGAGCCGTTGGGCGCGACGATCTCGCCGGTCGCGTCGTCGATCTGCAGCGTCTTCCATTCCGGGTGGTTGGCCTCGCCGAGGTTGTCGGCCAGGTGCGACGCGCGCAGGAAGTGGTCAGGCACCAGCGTGCCGTCGTTGTCGCGCAGCAGCACCAGCATCGGCATGTCGGTGTACTGCTTGATGTAGTCGCGGAAGTAGGCGGACTTGCGGCTGACGTGGAATTCCTTGAGCACGACATGGCCCATGGCCATGGCGAGCGCGGCATCGGTGCCTTGCTTCGGGGCCAGCCAGATGTCGCCGAACTTCACCATCTCGCCGAAGTCGGAAGACACCGCCACGGTCTTGGTGCCCTTGTAGCGCACCTCGGTGTAGAAGTGCGCATCCGGCGTGCGCGTCTGCGGCACGTTGGAGCCCCACACCATCAGGTAGGTCGAGTTGTACCAGTCGGCCGACTCGGGCACGTCGGTCTGTTCGCCCCAGATCTGCGGGCTGGCCGGCGGCAGGTCGCAGTACCAGTCATAGAACGACAGGCAGGCGCCGCCGAGCAGGCTCAGGTAGCGGGCGCCGGCGGCGTACGACACCATCGACATCGCGGGAATCGGCGAGAAGCCGACCACGCGGTCCGGGCCGAACGTCTTGACCGTGAAGCGTTGGCAGCGGCGATGATCTCGGTAGCGGTGTTCCAGTCGGCGCGCACGAAGCCGCCCAAGCCGCGCACGCTCTTGTAGCGCTGCGCCTTTTCTGGGTCCTGGCTGATCGATTCCCACGCGGTGATCGGGTCCATGGTCTTGCGTGCTTCGCGCCACATTTCCATCAGGCGGCCGCGGATCATCGGGTATTTCACGCGCTGCGCGGAGTACACGTACCAGCTATAGGACGCGCCGCGCGGGCAGCGCGCGGTTCATGGTTGGGCAGGTCGGGGCGGGTGCGCGGGTAGTCGGTCTGCTGGGTTTCCCAGGTGATCAGGCCGTTCTTCACATACACCTTCCACGAGCACGAGCCCGTGCAGTTCACGCCGTGCGTGGAGCGCACGATCTTGTCGTGCTGCCAGCGGCTGCGGTAGCCGTCTTCCCACTTGCGGTCCTCGTTCACCACCGCGCCGTGCCCGTCCGAGTATGTGGACTTGACGCGCGACATGAACTTCAGTCGATCCAGAAAGTGACTCATCTCTTATTCTCCGCGAATGCTTGCTGCTGGCGGCACGCGGCCGTTGCAGGGACACTCGTAGCTTATGGGGAGGGGATGTGCGCGCCAATTCGCTGGTGGAACAGGCGGCGCGGTGCGTTCGGACTAGTCGGCGGGGCCCGGCCTAGTTCTGTCGAACTAGGCCAGGCGGCAGGCGCATCAGCAGGGCATGGCGGCGTTGCGGCGCGCATAGCACCACCACGTCACCAGCACGCAGCTCACGTAGAACGCGATGAAGCAGTACAGTGCAGCGTCGGCCGAGCCGGTCAGCTCCAGCGAGGTGCCGAAGCTCTTGGGGATGAAGAAGCCGCCATAGGCGCCGATCGCGCCCGAGAAGCCGAGCACCGCGGCGGATTCCTTGCCGGCTTCCTGCAGTGCCTGCTTCTGCGCAACGTCGCCCTTGCCCTTGGCGGCACGCTGGCGCTCAGTCAGGAAAATCACCGGGATCATGCGGAACGTGGAGCCGTTGCCGATACCGGTCAGCGCGAACAGCGCGACAAAGGCCGCCAGGAAGGCCGGGAAGCTGCCCGCCACGCCATCATGCGGCAGTGCGCCCAGCACGGCGAACACGGCGGCGATCATGCCGACGAAGGTCCACAGCGTAACGCGCGCACCGCCGAGCTTGTCGGAAATCCAGCCGCCCACGGGGCGCGTCAGTGCGCCGACCAACGGCCCGAGGAACGCATACGCGGTCGGGTTCACGCCCGGGAACTGCGACTTGGTCAGCAGCGCCAGGCCGGCCGAGAAGCCGATGAACGAGCCGAACGTGCCTACGTAGAGCCAGCACATCAGCCAGTTGTGCTTGCGCTTGAAGATGATGGCCTGATCGGCGAATGACGCCTTGGCATCGGCGATGTCGTGCATGCCGAACCACGCCGCCAGCGACGACACCACGATGAATGGCACCCAGATGAAACCCGCGTTCTGCAGCCACAGGTTCTTCATGGCGTCGCCGGCCTGGTATTGCTGCGGCTCGCCGCCGAGTGCGCCGAACACCGCTACCGACACCACCAGCGGCGTGATGAACTGCACCACCGACACGCCGAGGTTGCCGATGCCCGCGTTAGACCCGTGGCCAGCCCCTTCTTCGCCTTCGGGAAGAAGAAGCTGATATTGGCCATCGACGAGCTGAAGTTGGCACCGCCGAAGCCGCACAGCAGTGCGAGCGCGAGCAGCGTCGGATAGCTCGTGGACGGGTCGCGCAGCGCGAAGCCCATGCCCAGTGCCGGAATCAGCAGCAGCGCGGTGGAGATGGCGGTGAAGCGGCGCCCGCCGAATACGGGCACGAGGAACGAGTAGAAGATGCGCAGCGTGGCACCGGACAGCGCGGGCAGTGCGGTCAGCCAGAACAGCTGGTTCTTGGTGAACTGGAAGCCGGCGCGGTCGAGGTTGACCGCCACCACGCTCCACAGCATCCAGATCACGAAGGCCAGCATCAGCGCGGGGATCGAGATCCACAGGTTGCGATAGGCGATGCGCTCGCCCGTGTTTTGCCAGAAGGCCGAGTTTTCGGGCTCCCAGCGGGTCAGTACGGAAGTGGACATGACAGTGTGCTTGAGTGGAAATGGGTGTCAGGGAGGGCGTCAGGCAGTCTGAGTGAGGCCGACCGCTTGCTCCTTGCGCCGGCGTTCGGCGCGGTGGCTGTAGTGCATCCAGACCAGGCTCACGCACACGGTGCCGTACATCAGCATGAAGCAGCTGCTGCGCACGCCCGTGAGGTCCGCCAGCGCGCCGAACAGGATCGGCAGCACGAAGCCGCCCAGGCCGCCCGCGAGCCCGACCACGCCGGAGACAGCGCCGATGTTGTGCGTGAAATCGTTCGAGATGAACTTGAAGACCGAGGCCTTGCCGATCGCGAAGGCGATACCGACCACGAACAGCAGGAACGTGAACACCGGCGGCGTGAGCGCGATGCGGAAACTCTGCGGGCCCGCGGTGGTGTGGATGACGAAGTCCGTTTGCGGATAGCTCAGCAGGAAGAAGCCGACCCAGCTCACCCACATCACCCACCAGGTGGTGCGGTGCGCGCCGTAGCGGTCGGAGATCCAGCCGCCGATCGCGCGCAGCACGCCGCCCGGCAGCGAGAAGCATGCGGCCAGGAAGGCGGCCACCTTCATGTCGAAGCCGTATTCGCCGATGTAGTACTTGGTCATCCACAGCGACAGGCCGACGTAGCCGCCGAACACCACCGAGTAGTACTGCGAGTAGCGCCATACGCGCCGGTCGCGCATCACGGCGAGCTGCTCGCGCCAGCCCGTGCTGGACGCCACACGGTGGGCGGGATTGCTGCGCGAGCCGAGCCAGAACACGATGGCCGTCACCAGCATCGCCACCGAATACACGCGCGGCACGACTTCCCAGGTGCCCGCGGCGAGAATCAGCGCGGGCGCGACGAACTTGGTCAGCGCGGCACCGGAGTTGCCGGCGCCGAAGATGCCCATCGCCAGCCCCTGGCGCGAACGCGGGAACCAGCGCGCCACGTAAGGCGTGCCGACGGAGAACGAGCCGCCGGCCAGGCCCACGAACAGGCCCAGCACCAGCAGCTGCCACAGCGTATGCGCGTACGAGATCAGCCAGATCGGAACGACCGTGGCCAGCATCAGCACGAAGAACACGACGCGGCCGCCGTAGCGGTCCGTCCAGATGCCCAGCGGTACGCGGATCAGCGAGCCGCTCAGCACGGGCGTGGCGGCCAGCAGGCCGAACTCGGTTTCATTGAGCCCGAGCTCTTTCTTGAGCGGGATGCCGAGGACGGCGAACAGCATCCAGACGGCAAAACAGATGGTGAAGGCGAACGTGCTCGAAGCGAGCGTCGTCCATGCCCCGGGAGGGACGGGCTCCGGCATGCGCGCCGCGCGTGTTGGGGTGGCCATGGCCATACTCCTGTGTCAACTTTGACGGATGACGCCAGAGTAGGCACGGCCGCTGCGGCTGACCATTCGCCGGGAGCACAAGCCGCCACGCCACGGAACCTGCTGGTGGAGCTAGTTCCATCGGCGGAGGACGGCGGCCGCATCACGGTGATATCGTGATTGCAGCCAGCCTGGTCACGATGCCAACCTGTGACAAGGATCAAATTTCTCGCTCGCGCCCATTATGGAAACCATCCCTATCCTGCCCGCACGTCCGCGCAAGTCGCCGGAAGCGGGTCCGCCGCCGCGTGGCTTTGCCCTGTTCGCGCTCGGCTTTCGGCCCTTTTACCTGGGCGGCGCGGTCTTCGCGGCCATTGCCGTCGCCGCATGGGCGGCCATGTTCGGCGGTGTGCTGGCGGCAGCGCCGTCCGCCGCGCTGCCGCCGATGCTGTGGCATGCGCATGAGATGGTGTTCGGCTTTGCGGCGGCAATCGTGGTGGGCTTCCTGTTCACGGCCGGGCGCGCGTGGACGGGGCAGCCCACGCCGACCGGCGCGCTGCTGGCCTGCCTGTTCGTGCTCTGGCTGGCCGGACGCGGTGCAATGTGGTTCGGCTCCGGCGCGCTTGCTTCATGGCTCGACGCTGCGTTCCTGCCGCTTGCCGCGCTCGCGTTCACGCGCACGCTGGTGCGGGCCGGCAACCGCCGCAACTATCCTCTCGCGTTCGCGCTGTGGCTGCTTGCGCTGGCGAATGGGTCGAGTCTCGGGCTGCAGGCCAGCGGCCACGCCGATGGCGCGCTGCGCGCGTGCCAGGCTGGTGTGGCGCTGATCACGCTGTTCGTAATCGTGATCGGCGGCCGCGTGATCCCGATGTTCACCACCAATGCGATTCCCGGCTTCCGGCTGCGCCAGTATCCGAAGGTTGACCGCCTTGCCGTGCCGGCTGCGGTGCTGGGCCTGTTGGCCAGTCTCGCGCCGTTGCCGGGCTGGCTTGCCGCAGTGCTGTCTTTGCTGGCCGCCGTGGTGCTCGGCATCCGTGTGATGGGCTGGCGCGGCTATGCGGTGGGAAACCGGCCGCTGCTTTGGTCGCTGCATCTGGCCTATGGGTGGCTGCCGCTGGCCTTCGTGCTGCAGGCCGCCGCCGCGCTCGGGCTGGTGATGACAGGCATTGCCACGCATGCGTTCACGGTCGGCGTTCTGGGCGGCGCGATCATCGCGATGGTCACGCGCACAGCGCTCGGTCATACGGGGCGGATGCTCGCGGCGGGCACCGCCGAGACCGCCGCGTACTGGCTGGTGGCAGCGGCCGCAGTGCTGCGCGTGATCGGGCCGCTGGTGTGGCCGGCTGGCTACCTGCACTGGGTATATGCGGCGGCGGTCTGCTGGGTGGTTGGATTTGCGGTCTATGCGGTGGTTTATGCGCCGCGGCTGGCGCGGCCGAGGATTGATGGGAAGGCTGGCTGAGGGAGCCCAGGGGAACGCCCCGGACCAAATGAAGGACTGGTAAGCACGTGGATAATGCCAGTCCAGGAAAATTGAGAACGACAAATGACGGCCAGCGAATTCACGGTACGAACAGCGCAATGCATCACGGCTTCAACCACATCGGCAACCCCGGCCTGCAAGTGCTGGCGGAAGCGTATATCTGCGGCATCACCGGCGCTGGCCAAGGTGCCCGCGGACGTCTTTTCATGCGCGAGATGAAGGGGTTGTGGCTCTACTGACCGGGTGCTCCGGGTGGGAAATTGCGCCATGCTCTGCCGGAGTGAGCTTGGCGTCAATAACGATCGCGGATGCAGGGGGTGCTGCTGCCGCCATAGCTATAATTCGATAAATGCGCCACGTGCACATGCGCCGCGCCTTTCATTGCCCCAACCCTGCTTCAATGCCGGTACGCCCGATACCCTCCTCCAACACCTTGTCCGACACCTTGCGTGTTCCGGCCCTGTTGATCGCAGCGCCCGCTTCGGGCCAGGGCAAGACCACCGTCACCGCGGGGCTGGCCCGCCTGCACAGCCGGCAGGGCCGCAAAGTACGCATCTTCAAGACCGGGCCCGATTTCCTCGATCCGGCCATCCTGGCAGCCGCCAGTGATGCGCCCGTCCATACGATCGATCTCTGGATGACTGGCGCCGACGATGCAAGGACTCGCCTGGCCAGAGCTGCAAGCGAAGCAGATCTGATCTTGGTCGAAGGCGTGATGGGACTGCACGATGGCTCACCGAGCAGCGCTGACGTGGCGCGTCGCTTCGGCCTGCCGGTGCTGAGCGTGATCCAGGCCGGAGCGATGGCACAGACCTTTGGCGCGCTGGCATACGGGCTGGCCAACTATGGCGGGGCACCGTAGCATATGGCTGTGCTCGCCAACGGTGTCGGCTCGGCGCGCCACGCAGAGATGCTGGAGGCGAGCCTGCCTAGCGGCATTCGCTGGATGGGCGCCTTGCCGAAGGATCCGTCGGTATCGCTACCCGAACGGCACCTCGGTTTGCTCAGCGCCGACGAGTTACCGGACTTGCCTGCACGCCTGGACCGGATCGCGGACCTGCTGGCGCCGCTGCCGGTGGCACGCTTGCCCGAACCAGTTGTCATGACCATGGCTGCAGCCGCCATTCCGCCGGCTCCGCTGCTTGCTGGCAAGACTATCGCGATCGCGCGGGACGCTGCATTCCGCTTTATCTATCCGGCCAATCTCGAGACGCTCCGCGAAATGGGCGCACAGCTCGCTTTCTTCTCGCCGCTGGCCGATACATGCCTCCCGGCCTGCGATGCCCTGTGGCTGCCTGGTGGCTATCCAGAACTGCATGCGGCTCAGCTTGCTTCCAATCATGCGATGCGGACCGCATTGCGAGATGCGCATCGTGCAGGGCTGCCGATTCTTGCCGAGTGTGGCGGCATGATGGCGCTGTTCGATACCCTCGTCGACAAGGGAGGCTCGGCACATGCCATGGCCGGGCTGCTGCCGGGCACGGTACTGATGCAGGGCCGGCTGGCAGCGATAGGGCATCAGGCCGTGAAACTGCCGGAAGGAGAGTTGCGAGGGCACACCTTCCACTACTCGAAGGCGGAATCGCCGCTGCTGCCGCTCAACTATGCAACGTCGCCGCGGGAGGATCTCCCGAGTGCGGTGCGGGGCGAGGCGGTCTATCGCAAGGGCACGCTGACCGCATCCTACGTGCATCTCTACTTCCCGTCCAACCCGAGTGCAATCGCCGCAGTACTGACAGTCCCGGCCGGCTAGCCCGCCTTGCAGGTATCAGGGCTGTTTCTACTCCGACGGCGTGCGACCGACCGCGTCGCGATGCGGCATCGATCTGGTTTCGCCCCCTCGACAGATACTGCTGAGTTGGCCGGCGAACGGATCAGGCAGATACGGCCCGAACGAATTCAGCATCGCCAATCAGGCTGGCCAGCGCCGCGCCGACGGCGAGCACCGCTGGCGAAGCCAGTTGATGCGGCTGCCGGAAGACCCCGACCTTAACCGTCAGGAGCGTCTGCTTGCGCACAGACGGCAGCCGCACGTGCCGCAAACTACCCGGGTTCAAATTTATCCAACCCGCTCGGAGGCACAGATGAAAGAGGTATCACTGACCATTCCAGAAATTGGATTGATTGCCGGAACGCGGGCGGCGGGCGCTGCGGGTCTCGCCCTGTTGCTTAGCAACCGAATGAATCCGGAACAGCGCCGCACCATCGGCTGGACGCTGCTCGCCGTAGGGGTTATCACCACGGTGCCGTTGGTCGCGCAAGTGTTTGGAAAACTTCAGGCAGACAAGAGCCCCGCCGAGAGGTGAGGTAGCTTGCCATTGACGCCCTGCCGCCAGCGGGACAGGTGGCCTGGCAGCAGGCGGCGACGCCGCAGACGCACTGTCTGACTGCCCACTTCATGCAAAAAGCCCCGAAATCGACAGATTTCGGGGCTTTTTCTTTGCTTGCGCCGATTGCGCAGGGATTACAGCGCGGCGTCCTTCAGCTTCTTCATCGGGCGCACCTTCACCTTGACGCTGGCCGGCTTGGCGGCAAACCATTGATCCTGGCCGGTGAACGGGTTCTTGCCGAAGCGCTTCTTGGTGGCGGGGATTTGGACGGCCTGCACCTTGAAGAGACCCGGCAGCGTGAACTCGCCGGCGCCCTTCTTGTGAATCGCGCTGACGATGGTGTTTTCCAGGTGGGCGAGCACGGTCTGGACATCCTTCTTTTCCAGCTGGGTCTGCTCGACCAGGTGAGCCAGCAGGCTGGACTTGTTGAAGGTGTCCTTGATCGGCTTGGCGACCGGGGCCGCCGCTGCCTTCTTTGCCGGCGCGGCGGCCTTCTTTGCCGGTGCGACCTTCTTCGCAGGGGCTGCAGCCTTCTTCGCCGCGGTCTTTGTTGCAGTCTTTGCTACAGGTTTAGCTTTCGTGGCCATGGTCGTATCTAGTTGGAAATGCGCGCACGCGACCGGGGATTCGGCGCGCGGCGCTGCGGCGAAGCATAGCAAATGTGAGCGCGTATGCAAGGGCGGGAAACGCTTTCGTGCAGAGGACCGTGCCGTGGACCGCCGGCCGCCCTTCCCTGAACTGGTGAGCATCGCCAGGATGCATCGCCAAAAACGGCGAATTCTCCGCGGTCTCCAAACGCGAAGGAAGGCCGGACGACGCTCAGAGATCCAGGACCAGTCGCTGCGCCTTGCTCCGGGAAACGCATAGCATGATCGTCTTCTGCGCCGCCTTCTCCTCGTCGGAGAGGTAGCTGTCGCGGTGATCCGCCTCGCCCTCTACGATGGCTGTTTCGCAGGATCCGCATATCCCTTCGCGGCACATGCAGTCGACCTTGACGCCGGCTTTCTCGATCACGCGCAGCAAGGTGTCGTCCGGGCCGACCGGCAGCGTCAGTCCGCTCTTGCGCAGCGTCACCTCGAAGGCGCCGCCGGTCGCGTCGACCTCGTTGCGGAACTGCTCGAAGTGAATGCGCGAAGCGTCCCAGCCGGCGCCGCGGGCGGCATTGACGACGGCGTCATTGAGTGCGGACGGGCCGCAGACGTAGACGTGGGCGTCGGCCGGCTGGGCGGCAATCAGCGCGGCGATGTCGAGCTGGATGCCGGCGTCGCTCTCGTACTGATGCCATTGGCCCGGAGGCAGCGTGGTCGGCAGCGTGTCGAGAAACGCGGCGCTGGCGCGGTTGCGAAAGCAGTAGTGCAGCTCGAAATCGGCGCCCTGGCGCTTCAGCGTCTGGATATGCGTCATGAATGGTGTGATGCCGATCCCGCCGGCGATCAGCAGATGCTTGCCGGCGCTGGTGCAGCGCGAACAGGTTGCCTGGGCGACCGATTTCGAGTTCGTCGTGCTCGCGTACAGCCTCGTGCAGAAAACGGGAGCCGCCGCGCGAGGCTTCCTCGAGCCGGACGCTGATCTGGTAGCGGCTGGCGTCATCGAGCACGCTGGTCAGCGAATAGGCGTTGCGGTAGCGGCCGTTGTCCATGTGGACAACGATGTGGCTGCCGCTCTCGAAGGCGGGCAGCGCGTCGCCGTCGCACGGCTGCAAGGTGAAACGCTTGATGCCGGCGGCAAGCTGCTCGATGCGGCCGACGCGCACGCGGAGAGTGTCGTTCATTGCGGAACCTCGGGAATGCATGTAGGGGAGGGGAGGACCGGCCTGGTGCCGGTCCTCATCGACGGAGGGCGTCGGGCCGGGGTCAGTTGATGACCGTCAGCTTCGCGGCCAGCCAGACCACGAGCGCACCGGCGACCAGCGCGGCGTAGGGCAGCCACGCTGCGCGGGCATGGGGCAGTTCCATGTCACGGCGCATCGACTCGGGGAAGCGGCCCTTGTCCTGCACGTAATGGCGGTACACGAACACCGGCACGATCAGGAACGTGGCGATGAGGCCATTGCGCAGCGTGTTCTCGCCCTGGAAGTTGGCGCCGGCGCCGACGAAGGCCAGGTCGAAGAAGCCGCAGATCGCGCCGAGCGCCAGCAGCCAGTTCTTGCACTTGTACGGGCGCGGCCATTCGGCGCGGTC
Source organism: Cupriavidus sp. UYMMa02A (assembly GCA_001725945.1). GTDB lineage: Bacteria > Pseudomonadota > Gammaproteobacteria > Burkholderiales > Burkholderiaceae > Cupriavidus. The sequence continues at coordinate 21,721 of LRMT01000130.1, forward strand.
CAGGCGGTGAATCCATCCCGACTGCAGGTTCAGGAACACGAAGATCATGTAGCAGACGTTCGAGATGGACAGCACCGCCATGTAGTTCGACATGAGCAGCAGGAACAGGTTGAACACCAGGTCCGTCCACATGGCGCGGGTCGGCGAACCGTGCTCGTTCACGTGCGAGAGGTAGCGCGGCAGCCAGCCGTCGACCGAGGCCTGGTACAGCGTGCGCGACGAGCCCATCATCGAGGTCATCACGATCAGCAGGATCGCCAGCACCAGCATCACCACGATCACGTTGAACACGACCGCGCCACCGCCCACGAATTTCGCCATGGCTGCGCCCACGCCGGTGCCGTCGACGATGGACGGTTCCAGCATGCCGTGCAGGCCCAGCGAGCCCTGGAACGCAATGGGTACCGCGATGAACATGAACAGGCACAGCATCCCGGACCAGAAGATCGCGCGGAAGGTGTCCTTCTGCGGATCCTTGAACTCGCGGGTGTAGCAGACCGCGGTCTCAAAGCCGAAGGTCGACCAGCAGGCGAGGAACATCGCGCCCATAACGGTGCTGATGCCGGCCGCGTTCCAGCTGCCGAGCACGGCGGCACCGGACGTGTCGTGGGTCAGCGGCAACAGGGGCATGAAGCTCGTCGAGGGCATGTCGCCCGTGAACATCGGCACCAGCGCGATGACCACCAGCGGCGTCAGCGAGGCAATGCCCAGGATGCGCTGCGTGGTCGCCGCGGACGATGCGCCGCTGTGCTGGAGCTTGAAGGTGACAAGCAGAAACGCGGCGGCGAGCACGAACGTCGAGTTCACCCGCAACGTCAGGCCGTTGCTGATGAAGCCCAGGTCGACCAGCGTGAGCTGCCACGTGTTGATCGCCGAATCAGGCGGGAACAGGCAACTGAGCATGTAGCCGGCCGCGAGACTCGTGCCGAGCGCCAGCATCGGCGACCATGCGATCCAGTTGCACCACACGGACACCGGCGCCACGAACTTGCTGTAGCGTACCCAGCCGAGCGCGCCGTAGACCGACGCGCCGCCGGACTTGTGCGGATACAGGCCGGAGATCTCCGCATAGACAAAGCTCTGGGGAAGCCGACCGCGATGCGAGGATCCAGATGACCCACGCGGGTTGCCGATGGTGGCCGATACGCCACCGATGGTGAACAGCACGCCCGCGGGCACGCCGCTCGTGACCCAGAACGCGTCTTTCCAGGTCAGCGTGCGCTGCAGTTCATGATGTTGATGCGAAGGGGCGGGTGAAGCGGCCGGCGCGTCGGCGCCGATCGAAAGTCCATCTTTCTGTGAAAACACGTTGTCTCCTAGTTTCCCGGTTGCCGTTTGTGCGGAGCGGGCTCCGTCACGGTCTGCCGTCTGGGCTGGTGGGTGCCTGCGTTGGACGCCGGTGAGGCGGCGGGGGCACCTTCTTCATGGGGAGCCGATATGGGGGACGGCCTGGAAACCTGTGAACGGGATTGTGGGGGCGGTTTTCATCGTTGTCTCCTCTTGTCATTCCGGGGTTGCCATGTCGCGAAACATCGTTTCCCAGATGGCGTTGTGGTGATGAAGTGATCTAGACGTTGCGCTGCGAGACGGGCCGGCGAGTTGCCGCGCTTGCCGGCTTCGCCATCGGCCTGGCCGCCCTGCGGCGCTTGCGCCACCAGCCGAGCAGCGTCAGGCCGAGCCAAAAGCACTGCGTCAGAAAGGAGGCGAGGTTGAAGGCATCCGTGAGCGAGACCAGGATGCACACCGGCCCGATGACGTTCAGGGCGACGACCAGCCTGCCGGTCGGCGATTTGTGCAGGACCTGCACGGCGAAGTGCGCGGCAACGTAGGCGGCGACGCCGACAAGACCGGTTGCATCGGTAAGACCCAGGGAAGCCATGGTGTTGAGTGGGTTGAGGCGGTGAAAGCAGTCAGTGGCGGCGCGTCAGAACGTCTTGGTCAGCGAGACCAGGAAGGTGTTCTCCAGCGGATTCGAGATGGACGGGTTGCCTGCAGAATCCAGTGCGCCAGTGGTGTAGTGGTCGTAGACGTCGGAGCGCCCCCAGCCGCGCGTGTACGCGCCGGTCAGCGTCCAGCCGCCGTCGAAGGCTTTGGAGAGCGCCACGCGCACGTCGCGGAACCCGTAGGCGGCGAAGTTGCGCACGCGCTCCTGCCCGTAGTGCAGCAGCAGCGAGACGCCGTAGCCGAGCTCGAAGGTGCCGTTGATGTCGAGGTAGCCCGAGCCACGGCTGTGCAGGTTGTTGCCGGTGCCGATGGAGGCGCTGTTGTAGCCGAAGTAGTCGGGCGTATAGGTCAGCCAGTACTTGACGTTGATCCACCTGTACGTCAGTGACGCCACGGCTTCCCCGTAGTTGTACTTCGTCTGCGCGGACTGCAGCTTCGCCCCCGGGTAGAGGTAGTAGTAGATCTGGCCCGCATAGACGAAGTCGCCGATGGTGCCGGTGTAGCCGCCGTACAGGTCCCACTCGACGGTGCCGCCTTCGATGAACTTGTCGCTGATCGTCGACATCCACGTGCCGGCGGACCAGCCGCTCGGGTGGGCATAGTCGACGCCGCCCTGCACAGCAGGCTTTCCCCAGGTCTGGCGGAATCCGCGCGAGACGTACTGCGAGGTCAGCGTCATGTTGGCGCTGAGGGGCGAGGGCGAGGCCGCCTGTTCCGGTGGCACAGTGGCCGTGAGCTGCGGCACGGGTGCAACGGCGACGGTCGTCTCCGCGCTGGCGGATTGAGCCTGCGCCGTGACGGCCTGACACAGCAGCAGCGCGCCGGTGGCGGCGACCAGGCAAGGCTTGTGGCGAACTGCAGAACGCTTGCACAGCATGAATGTCTCCCCTTGGCCGGTCCTTGCGGATGTTGTCGGGCGCTGGCCGGCCTTTGTCATATGGGTGGGTGTGGATTGCTATCGCTATGGGTCGGTGCGCAGGGGCGCGACGCTGCCTCCGGGCGCGCGGTGTCCTCCGGGGCCGTCGGTCCCGGTGTCATCGTTCGTCAGAGGGGATGCGGGTCTACACCCGCAGGCGTCGCGCCGTCGTCAGGCTGGCGCGAATATGGGCACCGCCGTCGTCCGCACCTGCGCTTCGGGCGGGCTTGCCGCCTGCCCGCGGATCGGCGTTGCCTTGTAGTAAGGCGCGTTCGACCGCTGCAACGGTGCCCGCCCACGAATCACGTCGGCCAGCTTCTCGGCCATCATGATCGTCGGTGCGTTGAGGTTGCCGGTGACGATCTTCGGCATGATCGATGCATCGACCACGCGCAGGCTGGACAGCCCATGCACGCGGCCCTGGTTGTCGACCACCGCCATCGGGTCCGACGCATCGCCCATCTTGCAGGTGCAGGACGGATGCAGTGCGGTCTCGGCGTGGTCGCGCACGAAGGCATCGATTTCCGCGTCGGACTGGATCATCATGCCCGGCTTGATCTCGCGGCCGCGGAACTGGTCCATGGCTTTCTGGCCGATGATCTCGCGCGTCAGGCGCACGCCGGCGCGGAACTCGCGCCAGTCCACGTCGTGCGCCATGTAGTTGAACAGCAGGCGCGGCTTCACGCGCGGGTCCCGGCTGGCCAGCTTGACGAAGCCGGTGCTCGGCGAACGCATCGAGCCTACGTGGCACTGGAAGCCGTGCGACTGGACCGGGTTGCTGCCGTCGTAGTTCATCGCCAGCGGGATGAAGTGGTATTGCAGGTTCGGGAAGTCGAACTCCTCGCTGCTGCGGATGAAGCCGCCCGCCTCGAAGTGGTTCGACGCCGCGACGCCGGTGCCGCGCAGGTACCACTCCATGCCGATGCCCGGCTTGTTCCACCACTTCAGCGCGGGATACAGCGATACCGGCTTGGTGCATTCGTACTGGAGGTACATTTCCAGATGGTCCTGCAGGTTCTCGCCCACGCCCTTCAGGTTGATCACCGGGTCGATGCCGAGCACGCGCAGTTCGTCGGCGTTGCCCACGCCGGAGCGCAGCAGCAGTTGCGGCGAGGCGATGGCACCGTTGCTGACGATGACCTCGCGGCGCGCGCGTGCTTCGCGCACGTAGTCGCCCTGGATGTAGGAAACGCCGGTGGCGCGGACGCATCAAACAGCACGCGGTCGGCCAGTGCGCGGGTGTGGACCGTGAGGTTGGGACGCTCTTTCGCCTGGTCGAGATAGGCGAGCGACGTGCTGCAGCGGCGGCCCTTCGCAGTGGTGGTACGGTCCATCGGGCCGAAGCCTTCCTGGCGGTAACCGTTCAGGTCGTCCGTGCGGGCGTAGCCAGCCTGCTCGCCGGCGGCGATGAAGGCGTCGAACAGCGGGCTGATGCCGGCCTTGGGCGTGGTGACGTGCAGTGGGCCATTGCCGCCGTGATAGTCGTTGGCGCCCTTGTCGTAGGTCTCCGCCTTGCGGAAGTAGGGCAGGCAGTCAGCGTAGCTCCAGTTCTCCAGCGACGGGTTCTGCGACCAGCCGTCATAGTCCATCGCATTGCCGCGGATGTAGACCATGCCGTTGATCAGCGACGAGCCGCCCAGGCCCTTGCCGCGGCCCTGCGTCATGCGTCGGCCGTTCATGTGCGGCTCCGGCTCGGTGACGTAGGCCCAGTTGTAGGTGGTCCCCTGCAGCGGATAGGCCAGCGCTGCCGGCATCTGCGTGCGCCAGTCGAGACGCCAGTCCGGGCCGCCGGCTTCGAGCAGCAGCACCGTCACGTCCGTGTCCTCGGTCAGCCGCGCGGCCAGCACGCAGCCCGCCGATCCGGCGCCGACGATGATGTAGTCATATTCGTGGATTGCGCTCATCGAGCTGTCTCCTCCTGATGAGTGATATGGGCGACGCCGGCGCTCAGGCGCCGAACCACCCCATCGCCTTCGGTGCGAGGTTGATGTAGCTGTGTTTCAGTTCGGTGTACTCGTCCAGGCCGATGCGCGCCAGTTCGCGGCCGATGCCGCTGGCCTTGTAGCCGCCCCACGGTGCTTCCGGAAAGTACGGATGGTAGTCGTTCACCCAGACCGTGCCAAAGCGCAGCGCGCGACATACGGTTGGCCTTGTCGAGGTCGCGCGTCCAGACCGCTGCAGCGAGGCCATACGGCGTGTCGTTGGCGGCACGCAGCGCGTCGTCCTCGGAATGGAAGCGTTCCGCGGTAACCACGGGGCCGAAGATTTCTTCCTTCGCGATGTTCATGTCGGCGCTGACGTCGGCCAGCAGGGTTGGCTGCAGCCAGTAACCCTTCCGGTATACGTCACCTTCAGGCCGTTTGCCGCCGTAGACCAGCCGGGCGCCCTCCGCGACCCCAGCCTGCACCATGCGCAGGATCTTTTCGTGCTGCTGGGCGGACTGGACCGGCCCCATCTGCGTCTCGGCGTGGAAGCCATTGCCGATTGCGATGCGCGGCAGGCGCTCGGCCAGCTTCGCCACGAAGGCGTCGTAGATGCTGTGTTCGATCATCAGGCGCGAGCCGGCCGAGCAGACCTGGCCCGCATGAAAGAAGGCGGCGTTCAGCGCATAGTCGACGGCCACGTCGAGGTCGGCGTCGGCGAAGACGATGTTCGGATTCTTGCCGCCCAGCTCCAGGCCGATGCGCTTGAAGTTGCCGGTCGCGGCCTTCATGATGCTCTCGCCCGCAAACGCGCCGCCGGTGAACGAGACAAGGTCGACGTCGCGGCTCTCGGCCAGTTCGGCGCCGACTTCGGCGCCGCCCGTGACGAGGTTGAAGACGCCGGCCGCAGCTCCAGTTCGGCGATCAGCTTCGTGAAATGGTGCGTGGTCAGCGGCGTCAGATTGCTCGGCTTGATGATGACCGTATTGCCCGCGCCGAGCGCCGGGGCGATCTTCCACGCGGCCTGCAGCAGCGGGTAGTTCCACGGCGTGATCAGACCGCATACGCCGACCGGCTCGCGCAGCGTGCGGCTGATGACGTGGTGCGGCGCTTCGTTCACGGCGCCGGACTCAGAGGCCACCAGTCCCGCGAAGTAGCGGAAGGTGGCGGCGATGTCGCCCATATCGGTGCGGCTCTCAGTGAGCGTCTTGCCGGTATTCAGCGATTCCAGGCGGGCGAGTTCCTCTGCGTCGCGGTCGATCAGCTCGGCGAGCTTGTTCAGCAGCCTGGCGCGGTCGCGGATGCTGGTCTGCCGCCACGGGCCGTCGAAGGCATGGCGGGCCGCCGCAATGGCGAGTCGGGCATCGGCGCGGGTACCTTCGGCGGCCCGGGCGATCACGGATTCGTCGGCCGGGCTGAGGATGTCGCGCGTGCCGCCTTCGCGTGGCGACTGCCACCGGCCGTCGATGTAGAGCTGGGTCTGGATCATGTCCTGGATTCCTTCTTGTGTTGGTGGGGCGCGTCAGGCAGCGAGAGCGTCGAGCACCATCTGCTGGAAGTGCTGTACGCCGTGTTCGCCGATGGCGGACGTACGGTCGTCGGTGACCAGCAGCGGGCCCTGTCCATTGCGATAGCCACGCGACTTCAGACCGCGCTGCACCGACTCGACGATGCTCAGGTCTTCGGGCTTCAGCACGTTCTTGTAGTAGTCGATGAGCTGCTCCTGCTCGGCGGTCGGCGTGGCGTCGCGGAAGTAGAACTCGAAGTGCTGGACGGTGGTGTCGGCATCGACCGGGAACATGTAGAACACGCCGTAATTGCCGTCGCCAGGCAGCACGTTCAGGGTGACGTTGGGCCACAGCCAGTACGCGGCGAAGTCGGTGTTGGGCGCGTCGCTGTCGTAGGTGAAGGCGTCGCTGCCCGAGCGGGTCTGGCCGACCTGGCTCGTGTAAATGCCGCGTACCTCGTGCTTGTAGGTCTCCATCCGGATGGACTCGACCAGCGCCGGGTGGGCGGTCTGGCAGTGCAGGCATTCGAGGTAGTTGTCGACCACGACCTTCCAGTTGGCCTTCATCTCGTAGGTGAGCTTGCGCGCCGGGACGAGCTTGTCGACGTCGGGACAGCGCGCGCGGATCTCGTCGTTCAGGCCGGCGGCCAGTTCGGCCAGCGGTCTGGCGTCCATATCGAGGTTGACGAAGATCAGGCCGCAGAACTCTTCCACGCGGACCGGGCTCAGGCCCGCGTTGTCCTTGCAGAAGCCCGGCACATTTTCGGCGTTGCGCACGTGGATCAGCTTGCCATCCAGGCCGAAAGACCAGGCATGGTAGGGGCAGGTGATGACGTTTTTCGCTTTGCCGGCGCCTTCGGGAAACAGTTCATGGGCGCGGTGCGGGCACACGTTGTAGACGCCCGCAGCACACCATCGCGACCGCGCACGACGAAGACGTTCTCGCCGGCCACGTTGACCGTGGCGTACTGGTTTGGCTCGGCCACCTGGCTGCGATGCATCACGCAGATCCAGCTGCGCGCGAAGATGGTCTTCTTTCGTGCGCAAAGATGTCCTGCGAGGTGTAGTAGTGCGCCGGCAGGGTGTAGCCCAGTTCGCCTGGGGCCGGGCAGACGGGGGCAGTCGCTTGTTGCATGGCTTGTCTCCAATTATTCGTATGATGTTAATTCACTGTTAGTTAATTAAACAACCAGTGGTGATGTAGGACGAAGTCTAGTGACTCAATCGGTCGGCCAGCAACTTCAAAAAAACGATCGCGTAGATAGTTTCGATGGTTGTTTCCTATCAGTTGTGCTCAAAAGCGGCGAATGCTGTATGGTTCCCGCTGTAAAATTCACCGTTGGTTAATCACGTATTAGGGAAAGCGATGACGGAAGACACGTTCGCCACCCGCTTCAAGGGCGTGCTGGAAAGCAAGCGCATCATGCTCAAGCAGGTGGCCGAGGCTCTTTCGGTGTCGCCATCTGCGGTTCACAAATGGACGCGCGGTGGCGAAATCGAATACGAACGGCTGCTCGCGCTCGCGAAGTTTCTGGGCGTGAACTGGCTGTGGCTGCGCTACGGAGAGCGCGCCATTGCGGACCTGGAGGCCAGCAGCGTCACCGACCCGCACATGCGCGAACTGCGCCAGAAGCACCTGACGGAGATCATGGAGAGCGAAGCGCGAATGAAATTCGCGCAGGAGGTCTCGGGCATCGTCACGTGGGAATGGAACGTGCTGACGGACGGCGTGACCTATTCGTCGAACGACATCACGCTATTTGGTCGGCATATCAGGACCATGGATGACTTCTGGGCCTGCGTGCATCCGTCCGATGCGGCCCGTTTGCGCGAGGTGCTGCAGCGCGCGCTGGGAGCGCAGGAGATGCACGAGTGGGAGTTCCGCGTGGTCCACGAGGACGCGACGCGCTGGATCTCGTCCCGCGCGACACTGGTGTTCGACTTTGGCCAGCGCCCCACGAAGATGATCGGCGTCAGCCTTGACATCAGCGAACGCCGCCGCGCAGAAGCGGCCTTGCGGCAGAGCGAGGCGCTGCTGGCCAAAGCGCAGGAAATTGCCCACTTGGGCGGTTGGTACTGGAACATCCAGACCGACGACTGCGCGTGGACGGACGAGGCCTATCGCATCTTCGGTTGGGCGCCACAGGCGTTCAAGGTGACGATGGAGCGATTCCTGGCGTCCGTTGTGGATGACGACCGCCCGCGAGTGCAGGCGGCAATCCGCGCGGCCGTCGTCGAAGGGCAGCCGTACCGCGTCGACTACGCGATCCTGCTACCGGACGGGAGCCGCCGGGAGATTCACGAGGAGGGCGAGGTGACGCTCGACGAGGACGGAAATGCGCTCACGATGGTGGGAGCGTCGCAGGACGTCACTGGGCAGAAGCGGGGATAGGTTTCATTCGTCGGAATTCGGCGGTCACCGTGATGGCGGTTCCCGACCCATAGCGCAAATTCGCTGAGTCACAAAGCTTCCGTTCAACGAGCAACCTCAGCCGCGCCGCGCAGCGGCATCCGCTGCCGCGGTTTGTTAGGCCTCGCAATGCCCCCAGGACGAGGCAGGCTTTGAGCAAGCAGGCCACCAGTCGGAGGCCGGAGATGCGGGAGGGAGTCATCGATCGCAGTGGGTACGACGTGCCCTGCCAGTCAGCTCTCGGGGTCGTACCCAAACTCGCGGAGTTCCTGCGAGCAGTGGCAGGCTTTGGCGATCTTTGCAGCCCACAGGATGGCCGCTTCGCGCGACGGGAGTTGCAGGACGCAGAAGCCGCCGTCGAACTCCTTCGTCTGGGGATAGGTTTCGTTTGTGACCGTGCCGTCCGACGCGACCATGAGTGGTGCGACATTCTCGTTGATACCGCCACCGAACACGTACACGCCTGCAGCCTTCGCCTCGCGCATGACCTCGCGCGCAGCTTCGCCCACGGCGGCAAAGTCCTCGGCGGGGACTTCCATCGCCGTTCCAGGAAAGGAAATAAGGTATTTCGTCATCGTTCGGTCCTTTGGTTGAGGTCGGGGCTGTTTGTGAGGTCCAAACGTGTTGTGGGGCGATGTGCAACGCGCCATAACACGGATGATGCGCTCTAAGCAGTCTAGTGCGACTGGCCCAAACCTCGCTGAGCTTCAATGGCGGCCTTTGCCCGGTGCCGTGAATGCCGTCGAGTGTTAGGAATTCATTCCCCGGCTTCTTGACGGCCAGTCAACAGGCCTTGCTAGCTGGCCATGTGTCACTTCGCCTTGCCTGGCCAATCGCGGCCCGTTACGCGTGGAACCAGCTCATGCAGGCGCGACAGCACAACCCTGGCAGCACGCGATAGCGGGTGATGCTGCGTCAGTCCTAAACTGATGGATCGTGGCAGTTGCGGTTTGACGATTTCCGCGGCCGCGAGGCGCCCCGAGGCAACTTCCTCATCCACGGCAAGTTGCGGCAGTATGGTCAGGGCATGTCCCGCCAACGCAACTGCCTTCATCGCGTTCAGTGACTCGACCTCCAGCGCAACGTCCAGCGTCACGCCCTGTTGCCGTGCGTGCTGGTCCAGGATCAGACGCAGTCCGTTGGGCGCGGGCGGCAATACCAGTGGCACCCCGTCCAGTCGTCGGAATTCGACGGCAGGCTGTGCCGTGAGCGGATGGTCCGGTGGGCTGACCAGGTAGTTCGCCACGGTCGCCAGTACATCCTCGTTCTGGCGCGGGCCCGGACCATAGCGGTTGATGACAGCAAGGTCCAGGTGGCCGGAATCGAGTTGTTCATCGAGCTGGCCGCTGAAGCCTTCCACGACACGCAGCCGGACGGCCGGCGCGGTATCACGCAGATCGGCGAACAGGGCGGGAATCAGGCGGCGCGTCATGGACGGCAGTACGCCGATCCGCACCATCCCGGCCGGCACGCCCGCCGCGTTGCGCACTTCGTCTTGCAGGCGCGCTGACTGGGCCAGCAATAGTTCGATCTCCGGAATGATCCGTTTGCCGAATTCCGACAGGACCACGCCGCGTCCTGTGCGCTCGAACAGCCGGTCGCCCCATTCCGATTCGATCTGTGCAATGGCGCGGCTGACCAGCGACTGAGCCGTGCCCAGCGCGCGGGCCGCCCGCGACAGCGAGCCCAATTGAGCCACCAGGGCTACGGTTTCGAGTTGCTTGAGGATCACGTTTTCTGGTTGATGGTGACGCATCCATAAAATGGATATCTGATATAGCAGAATATACACTTTTGCTCTAACTGAAGTCTCCATACACTGGGCCCATCCTTCCCCGGAGAGAAGGCCAAACGATATGGAGACAACATGCGAAGTTTTTCGACGATCGTGCGCGCCATGCGCCGGTCGCTGCGCACCCTGATGATGGCTGTGGCGCCGCTGACGCTTTGTGGCGTCGCGGGCGCCGCCACCAGCTATCCCACCAAGCCGATCCGCTTGATCGTTCCGTTTCCGGCCGGCGGGCCCACGGACGCCATGGCGCGGCTGATCGGCCAGCACCTGTCGCAGCAGCTCGGCAAGCCCGTGGTGGTGGATAACCGCGGCGGTGCGGGCGGCACGATTGCCACCGAGGCGGCTGCCGCCTCGGTCCCCGACGGCTATACGCTGTTCTTTTCCACCACGGGCACCATGGCGATCAATCCGTCGCTCTATCGCTCGATGAAGGTGGATCCGCTCAAGGGTTTCGATGCCGTGGGCTCGGTGGCGTCAACCACCAACGTGCTGGTCGTGCCGAACAGCCTACCGGTCAGCAACGTCAAGGAGCTGGTGGCATTGGCCAGGCAGAAGCCCGGTTCGCTGACGTTCGGCTCGGCGGGTAACGGCAGCTCCAATCATCTGTCGGGGGAGCTGTTCAAGTCGATAGCGGGCATCGACATCGTTCACGTACCGTACAAGGGCTCGGCGGCGGCGTTCACCGATCTGCTGGGCGGGCGCATCTCGATGATGTTCGACACGGTGTCGAGCCAGGTGCAGTACATCGGCACGGGCAAGGTGAAAGCGCTTGGTGTGACGGGCCCTGCGCGCTCCGATGCGCTGCCGAAGGTGCCGACCATTGCGGAATCCGGGCTGCCGGGGTTTGACGTCACGATCTGGTTCGGCCTGTCGGCGCCGAAGGGCACGCCGGGCGATGTCGTACAGCGGCTCAACGGCGAACTGCAGAAGGTGCTGGCCCAGGCCGATGTGAAGCAGCAGCTTGCCGCACTGGGTGCCAGTCCGATGCCGGGCACGTCCGCCGATTTCGCCAGACTCATTCAGCACGATGCCGGCAAGTGGGCGCCCGTGGTGAAGGCTTCGGGGGCTACCCTTGACTGAGATCCTCAATGCCCTGTTCGCGCCGGCCTCGGTGGCCGTGATTGGCGCGTCGGACAACCCCAACAAGGTCGGCGGCCGCCCGATCCACTACATGCGCCAGTTCGGCTACGCGGGCGAGGTGTTTCCCGTGAACCCGGGGCGCACGACAATCCAGGGATATCGCGCCTACCCGACACTGCAGGACATCGGCAGGATACCGGACGCCGCAGTGATCGCGGTATCGGGCGATGCCACGCTGGAACAGGTGCGCATCTGCGCCGATGCTGGCGTGAAGGCGGCCGTGATCATGGCATCCGGGTTTGCGGAAACCGGGGAGGCCGGACGGCAGCGCCAGCAGCAACTGGTGGACGCGGCAAAGGCAGGCGGCATGCGCTTGGTAGGGCCGAACGCGCAGGGCACGGCCAACTTCGCCAGTGGCGCGGTGCTGAATTTCTCGACGATGTTCATGGAGGTGGCGCCCCAGGACGGGCCGATCGCGATCATCAGCCAGAGCGGCGCGGCCAGCGTGATGCCGTATGCGCTGCTGCGCGAGCCGGGCTGGGCGTGCGTTACCTGGTGGCAACCGGTAATGACGCCGACTTGGACGCTGTGCGCTGACGGCCGCGGTAGCCGGCGATCCGGAAATCCGGCTCATCCTGGTGTACCTTGAATCGATCACCGATCCGGCGGCGCTGGCGCGCGCCGCTGCCCTGGCCCGCAGCCGGGGTGCGAGCATCGTGGCCATCAAGGCGGGGAGCAGCCAGCACGGCGCCCGCGCGGCGGCGTCGCATACGGGGGCGCTGGTTGGCAATGATGCGGCCATCGACGCCTTCCTGGCGCGCAACGGCATCTGGCGTGCCGGCGATATCGGCGAACTGGTGCGTGCCGTGCCGCTCTACCTGCAAGGCCGAGCGCCGGGGCAGGGCCGCACCGTCGTGATGAGCCATAGCGGCGCCGTCGGTGTCATGTCCGCCGACCTGGCCGAACGCCACGGCCTGCCACTCACCGCGCTGCAGCCGTCCACGCTTGACCGGCTCGGTGCGATCCTTCCCGAATTTGGCACCGCCGGCAATCCGCTCGACATGACCGCTGCGTTGATGGGCAAGGGCGACATGTTTCCGCGCGTGCTGGACATGCTGGGTGCGGACCCGCAGGCCGACATGCTCATGGTCGGCATTCCGGTGGCAGGCCCCGGCTATGACGTCGAAGCGCTGGCCCGCGATGCCGCCGAGTTCAGCAGCCGCCTCGGCAAGCCGCTCGTGGCCAGCGCGCCGCAGCGGAGCGTGCGCGACGTGTTCGTGCGCCACGGCGTGCCGACGTTTGTGACCGAAGCGGATGCGGTTGCGGCACTGGCCCAGTACGCTGGCCATGCGCGGCTGTCAGATTCGGCAGCGGAGCCTGATCACGGGGTTCCCGCACTGCAACCGCTGGACGGTATTGGCTTGCAGGATGAAGCGCGCAGCCTGTTGCTGCTGGCCGAGGCGGGGGTGCCCGTGGTGCCGTACCGCGTCTGCGCGAATGCCGATGAGGCCATGGCGGCGTTTGCCGCGCTCGGCGGCAATGCGGTGGTGGTCAAGGGCTGCGCGGCGGAGGTTCCGCACAAGAGCGAGCATGGACTGGTGCATCTGCGGCTGACCGATGCGACGGCCGTGGCGCAGGCTGCGCAGGCTTGCATTGCCACGCTGCACAGCCTTGGTGTCGAGAAGCCGCGCGTGCTGGTGGCGGCAATGGTCAAGGGGCGCCATGAGTTCGCGCTGGGCGTCTCTGTCGACCCCGCGTTCGGCCCGCTCGTGATGATCGGCGAAGGCGGCACCCTGCTGGAACTGCGCAAAGACGTCGTCACGCTGCTGGCGCCGTTCACCGTGGACGATGTGAAGGCTGCCTGCGCCCGACTGAGGCTGGCGCCGCTGTTCGACGGCTACCGGGGCATCCCGGCACTGGATCTCGATGGGCTTGCCGCGTCGGCCGTGGCGCTCGGCAACTGGGCGCTGCGCCATCGCGAAGTGCTGAAGTCGGTGGACATCAATCCGCTGATGGTGATGGAGGCCGGCGCGGCGTGGTAGCGGTGGACGCGTGGTGGAACTGCAAGGAGTCTGAGATGGAACCCGTACTTGTGGAACGCGACGGCGGCGTGGCCATCGTCACGCTGAATCGTCCCGTGCGCATGAATGCCGTCAACGATGCGCTGCGCGGCGGGCTGATCGACGCGCTGGCCCGGCTCAACGCCGATCCGGCCGTGCGCGCCGTGGTGCTGGCCGGGGCCGGCGAGCGCGCCTTCTGTGCCGGACAGGATCTGGATGAAGCGGCTGCGGTGACGTGGCAGCAGATCGTGCCGTGGCTGAACCGCCAGCGGGCCATGTATCAGGCCGTGCGCGATCTGGACAAGCCCTGCGTGGCCGCCGTGCGGGGCGTGGCCGCCGGCGCGGGATTTCAGCTTGCGCTGTGCGCGGACTGGCGCCTGACGACGGCCGACAGCCGCTGGGGCCAGCCCGAGGTCAAGGCCGGTCTGGCCAGCATCGTTGGGTCATACCTGATGACGTTGCATGTGGGGCATACCCACAACGTGCAGATGTCGCTGTCCGGCGAACTTGTGTCGGGGCAGCGGGCCTACGAGATCGGCTTGGTGACCGCCCTGCATGGCGAGGCGGAACTGATGGAAGCCGCGCTGGCGCGTGCCCGGTCGCTGGCCGCCTTGCCGCCAACGCCGGTCAGGCTGTCGAAGCAAAGGCTGCGGGCGTTGACACAGCCGGGGTTCGACGACGCCTGCGTGGCGGGCATTCGCGCGCAGCTCGAATGCTATGCCGACGGCGAGCCGCAACGCGTGATGGCCGAATTTCTCAGCAAACGGAATGCAAGGGAGTCGCAATGATCCAGTGGAACGAGCACCTTATCAACGGCGCACGACAAGCGGTGCGCAGTGGCCGCACCGTGCGCATTCACGATGCCGCGACCGAAGCACCGCTCGGCGATATCCATCTCGGTCATGCCGGGGACGTCGACCAAGCCGTTGAGGCCGCACGGCTCGCGCTGCCGGGGTGGCAAAGATTGGGGCTGGTGCGCGGGCGGCCCTGCTGCGTGCGGTGGCGGACGCGCTGGAAAGCATGGGGCAGGACCTGGCGCACGATATCTCGCGCGAAGTCGGCATGCCGCTGAAACTGTCGCAACGGATCCAGGTGGATGCCCCGGTTGCGGCGTGGCGCGCCACGGCCGCGCTGGCCGATACCTTCCCGTTCGTCAGCGAGCAGGGCAATTCTCGTATTACGCTGGTGCCGGTGGGCATCGTGGCGGCGATCACGCCGTGGAACTATCCGCTGCACCAGATCACGGGCAAGCTCGCGCCGGCATTGCTGGCGGGATGCACCGTGGTGCTGAAACCGTCGGAACTGGCACCCGCCGCCTCCGCCTGTCTGATGGCCGCCTGCGAACGGGCCGGCCTGCCGCCGGGGGTGCTGAACATCGTGCTGGGCGATGCGAGGTGGGCCACGCACTGGTCACGCACCCGGACGTCCACATGGTGTCGTTCACCGGTTCAACGGTCGTGGGCCGCAAAGCGGCGGCGCTGGCGGCAGGCGACATGAAGCGGGTGTCGATGGAGCTGGGCGGGAAGTCGGCAGCGGTGGTGCTCCCCGGCGCCGACCTCGCGCGCGCCGTCAAGGCGACGGTTGCTTCGTGCTTTCTCAACTCGGGACAGACATGCAGCGCCACCACGCGCCTGATCGTGTCGCGGGATGACTATCCGACCTGCCGCGCATTGCTGGCCGACGCTGTGGCCGGCATGCCAATGGGTGATCCGGGAGATGCGTCCACCCGCATCGGCCCGTTGCTGTCGGCGTTGCAGCGCGAACGTGTGCTGGCGCATATCGCCGATGCCGAGCAGGACGGCTTCGACCGCATTGCAGGCGGACCCGATGCGCCGGTGCCGGAGCGCGGCTACTTCGTCGCGCCCACCATCTACGGCAACGTGGCGCCAGACAGCCGCCTCGCCAATGAGGAAGTCTTCGGGCCGGTCCTGGCGGTGCTTTGCTATGAGACCGTCGAGGACGCCATAGCGCTGGCCAACGGCACGCGCTATGGCCTGGCTGCCTCGGTCTGGGCGGCCGACGAATCCTGTGGCGAAGCCGTGGCCAATGCATTGCGCGCCGGGCAGGTCGATGTCAACGGCGCGCGATTCAACGCGGCGGCGCCGTTCGGCGGCTTCGGCATGTCCGGCGTCGGACGCGAAGGGGGTGCCTACGGACTCGAAGAGTTCCTGGAACCTCGCGCCATCCAGTTTCCCCGCTAAATCGCACTTCAGGATATTCCAGCATGTACCAGCAAATTTCAGTGACCCGTTCGGACCGGAACGAGCACGTCGCCATCGTGACCATGAACCGGCCGGACAAGCTCAATGCGCTGACCAAGGTCATGGAGGCCGAGTTGCGCGAGGCAATGGAGGCGGCGGATCGCGACGACACCATCCGCGTAGTGGTGCTGACCGGCGCAGGCAAGGGCTTCTGTGCCGGCATGGACATCAGCGAACTCGAAGTCCTGCCGCCCGGCGATATCCGCGCTGCCCAATGGATGCGCCCGTACGACATGAACCGCCGCGCCGACTATCAGACCCGCTACGGCTACTTTCCGGCAATGCGCAAGCCCGTGATCTGCGCCATCAACGGGGCTGCCGCAGGCCTGGGGCTGGTGTTCGCGCTATACAGCGATATGCGCTTCGCCAGCGACACGGCCGCCTTCAGCACGGCCTTCGCACGGCGTGGCCTGATTGCCGAGCATGGCATCTCGTGGCTGCTGCCGCGCGTGGTGGGGCCGGGGCATGCGGCGGATCTGCTGTACTCCGCGCGCAAGGTGCTGGCGGACGAAGCTTTGCGCATGGGCCTGGTGGATCGCGTGTGCGAGGCCGGTGACCTGATGGCTCATACGCTTGCATATGCCGAGGACCTGGCCGAAAACGTCTCTCCGCGCTCCATCGGCGTCATGAAGCGTCAGCTCTGGGCGCAGCCGTTCCAGACGCTGGCGGAAGCCACTCAGATGGCCAATGCCGAAATGTTCGACAGCATCCAGAGCGAGGACTTTACCGAGGGCGTGGCGCATTTCATCGACGCGGCCGGCTCGGTTCAGCGGGAAATGATGGCAAGAGAAGCGACAGCGGCGGGAGGCGCCCCGGCCGCATTGTCGCAAGTCATCGTCCATTCGCGAACAAGGTAAAGCATCATTTCGGGACACGTTCCCGTGTTCAATGTGCCGTTCGATCCGTGATGGGGGCGTCTGTACCCGACCCCATTTGCGCCGTTCCGGCTCACGTAGTCCCTACGACCGCTATCGAATGTTCTGTGGACATCCAGCGCACACGTGGCCTGTACGGCGTATGTAAGCGTGTAGCCAATGCCGTGTTGACGTCGGCAGCAGTTACTCTGGCGTAACCAGTTGCTCAGCGACGACCCACGGCATGAGTTCGTCGACGCGGTTGATCGGGTGATCCGCGATGCGTGCGAGCACGAAGCGTAGGTAAGCCTCGGGGTCGACGCCGTTGAGTTTTGCAGTGCCGATCAGGCTGTAAATTGCAGCGGCGCGTTCCCCACCTGAGTCAGCACCCGCGAACAGGTAATTACGTCTTCCGATGGCCACCCCGCGCAGCGCACGTTCGACCGGCAGGTTGTCGATCTCCAGTCGTCCGTCGTCGCAATAGCGCGTGAGCGCCTCCCACCGGTTCAGTGCATACAGGATCGCCCGACTTGTGTCAGATTTGCGCGAGAGCGTCTCCAACGTGGCCCTCAGCCACGCGTGGAGTTGATCGAGTAGTGGACGCGCTTGCGCCTGTCGATACGCCCGGCGCACATCAGGTGGATTGCCACGGATCTGCTCTTCGATCTTGTAGAGCGCGCCGATGCGTTCCAGTGCCTCGGTATTCAAGGCATTCGGGCGAGCTGCATACAATTCGTAGAACTGCCGCCGGGCATGGGCCCAGCACGCTGCTTCGGCAACCCGTCCGGTTTCGTAGATCGCCTGGTAGCCGCCGTAGGCATCGGCCTGCAACGTCCCGTTGAACGATTCGAGATGCTGCTGCGGGTGGATGCCCTTGCGGTCCGGCGTATAGGCAAACCAGACGGCCGGCGGAGTAGCATCCCCCGACGTCCGGTCGTCACGCACATACACCCACAGGCGTCCAGTTTTAGTCTTGCCATTGCCTGGCGCGAGCACCGGCACTGGCGTATCGTCGGCATGGAGCTTCGTCGCCGCCATGACGTGTCGACGCAGTGTGTCGACGAGTGGTTGCAGCAGCGCCGCACTGTGGCCAACCCACTTCGCCAGCAACGAGCGATCCAGCTCGACGCCTTCACGCGCATAGATCACCGACTGCCGGTAGAGCGGCAGGTGATCCGCGAACTTCGAGACCAGCACGTGAGCCAGCAGTCCCGGGCCAGCCATGCCTCGCTCGATGGGGCGGCTCGGCGCAGCAGCCTGGGCGATGTGATCGCAGCACGAACACGCCAGCTTGGGTCGCACATGGCGGATGACCCGGAAGCTCGCTGGCACATATTCGAGCTGTTCGGAGACGTCCTCGCCAAGCTGCTTCATCCGCGCACCGCATGCCGTGCAGGTGTCGCGTGATTCGGGCCAATGAGTCTGGATCTCGCGCGGCAGGTGTTCTGGCAACGGCTTACGTTGTACCTGTTCCGGTGCCGTACGCGGCGTCCTGGGGATCTCGATGGGTGCGGCACCTTCGTCGGCCTCAAGTTCTTCCAGGCGCAGTTCGAGCTGTTCGATCTGGCGGTCCAGCTTCTCCGAGCGACGGCCGAACTGCATGCGGCGCAGCTTTGCAATCAGCAACTTGAGATGCTCGATCTCCGCCTTGTCCGTTGCAGTCGCTGCCTTCTGCGATTCGACCACGTCTTGCAGATGCCCGATGCGGGTATCGCGCTCCAGCAACATGGCTTTGAGCGCTTCGATGTCGTCCGGGTACGCGTTCGCCGTCGTCATGCCAGCAGTCTACGCGCCGGCACTCAGGTTTACAACGCCGAGATCGGCTCCGCGGTGCGCACCGGCTGTCGCCAGTCGATGCCTTCCAGCAGCATTGAGAGCTGCGCCTGGCTCAGGCTGACGACACCTCCATCCGCACGCGGCCAGACGAAGCGGCCGCGTTCAAGCCGTTTCATCAGCAGACACATGCCATCACCGCTCCACCAAAGCACCTTGACCAGATCGCCTCGTCGGCCACGGAACACAAACACGTGGCCGCTGAACGGGTCCCGCTCTAGCACGGTCTGCACCTTCGCGGCCAGGCTGTTGAAGCCAGAGCGCATATCGGTCACGCCAGCGGCCAGCCACACCCGCGTTCCAGCGGGAAGGCCCGGCATCACGAACCCACTCCCAGCAAGGTCCCCAGCACGAGCTGCAGGACATCAGGCTCGGGCTTGCCTTCGAAACTCACACGCATGCCACGACATTCGATGACGAGCCCGGTCGATCCAATCGGCTCCGGCCTCGGCGGCGATGCTATCTGAACGGGCAGGAATAATTCCGAAGGCTCGGATGCTGACGTCGCAGCTCGCTCATAATCCCGCCGCCACTTCGACACGAGATTCGCGTTCAGGCCATGCGAGCGCGCAACTTCTGCCAGTGAGCTTGCCGGATCCAGCGTTTCCGCCACGACCTGCCTGCGGAATTCCTTCGAGTAGTTCTTGGAGCCTCGCCGGCGACCCCGCGCCTTGATTTCCATTTCTTCTGGTTCCCACCAAATTCTGGTGGAACCAGATTGCCGCCTATGGCTCTTCATGAACAGACGGTGCTGGGGCCACGCTTACATCTTTTGGAGTTCTTGGCAGCGAATAATCGTGTATTAGGATTTATTCAGGTCTGCACGCTGCAGGTTCTTCTTGGGCGATGCGCCCACCCGGCGGCCTGATGCAGTTACTTCCGATCTACCTGGATTGCTAATGAGCGTGGAGTTCGGTTTCCTTGCGAGGCACGCCGCGGTACTGCGACTGCGCGCCGGCGCGACTAGCACGACTAGCACCTTAGGCGCCAACTTGGGCGACGCGGCACGCCGGCAGATCCGCGCCCATAACGACCTCGAAGCGATCTTGCTTTGGCTGGCCCGCTATGTTGACAGTTCACCCACACTCGCGAGCTATCGAAAGGAAACCGATCGCCTGCTGCTCTGGGCCCTCGCGAATGCCCTCCAAGAACCGACCAAAGTCACGCCGGACGACCTGCGCGTGTTCCGCGCATTTCTGGCATCTCCGGAGCACAGCGATCCTCTCTGGACAGTGATTTCAGAGATCCACCCCATTTCGTCGCTGACTCGCGAGGATCTTATGCGGTATCGCCAATTCTTGGCGGACCCACAGCCGGCCTCAACATGGATCACCAAAGACGGTGCCCGCTTCGCTACGGGCGACCCACGCTGGCGGCCGTTTTCCTGCAAGCTTGAGCCGGCGAGCGTCAAGCAGGCCGTTGTGATCCTGGACAACATGTTTGGTTGGCTCGTCGATGCTGGCTACCTGCGGGGCAATCCGTTTGGCCTGCTGCGCGGCCGGCGCACCCGGCCTGCGAAGCGCGTCACGCACTATCTTTCCGCAGTCATGTGGCAACACGTCAAAGATTCTGTTGCAGCCATGCCCCAGGGAAATGCAGTTGAACAGCGCTCCCACGCACGCGCGCGATGGTTGACCACTCTTTTCTATCTGACGGGGCTGCGGATCTCTGAGGTCGCAGCCAGTACGATGGGCCAGTTCCTCGGGGAGACGGGCGCAGACGGCACACAGCGCTGGTGGCTCGAGGTGGTCGGCAAGGGCCAGAAGTACCGGCGCGTCCCGGTTTCGGCAGAACTGCTCGCCGAGTTGATGCGCTATCGCCAGGTGCACGGCCTCGCCCCGCTGCCGGCACGGGCCGAAATGACGCCCTTGCTCCTGCCCCTTCGTCAGCATGCTGCAGGCGTGTCAGACGTAGGCGTCAACCGCAAGACCGTCCATAACGCGATCGCACAGGTTTTGGAGCGTGCAGCCGACTGGACGGAAGCTAAAGGTCCCAAATACGTCGGACACGCTGACCTCATTCGGCAAGCAACTGCGCACTGGCTGCGACAGACCGCTGCCGCACACATGTTGGACAGCAACATTGATCCGCGGACCATACGCGATATCCTAGGCCGCGATTCTCTTGGTTCAACACCCCACTACGAGCACATTGACGCAGATCGCCGCCACGATGAGACGTCACAAGGCCATAAACTCAATGGGAGCTAAGCCATTCGTTGGATGTGATTTAAACGACACATAACAATCCTTATGTTAAATTACTGCAATCCCAGGCGGGGTTGTGAACCTTTGTCTTTTCTTCGGATGGCGTCAGCCATGGGAACCATCGACGCAACGCAGCTGAGCAGTCGGCGACCCATCGGCTAGTGTCCAATGTCAATCACCCATGGTCACGCCCCGTTTCGCCTGAGGCACGGCCAACCTCGGACCGGACGATGAAGCGGCATCGTTCAAATAGTTCGTCAAACGTCAGAATATCGATAGAAGAAATGCTGTTTCTGTAAAGTTCGAACGACCGAAGCTGATCCCTATTCACGCCGGCGTCGGTGGTGAATTCACTGAGAGAGCCTATAACAATGAAGGCTCTTGGTTTGAAGTTTGAAGACCTCTTCACCCGTTGGCACACCTTGAACGTCTGTCGGTCGGATGTACTCGCTCAGGCTCCTCATCGCAGAGGCGACGGTGGCTTGCACTTGCGCAACCGCGCCCGACAGCTCCTTCGACGGCGCCCAACACCCTGGGCGGTACTGCGCGGATTCGAGGAGCTTTGTCGTGTGCGTCTTGATCTCTACAAAACAGAGCGAACTGGCGATGCCCCGCGTCTTCATCAGGCCGTCGGCCCGCTTCCCACGGTTGATTAAGTCGTGCCCCTGGACAACTTGCTCCAGCTTTCTGTTGTCGAAACCTGAGACAAAAAAGTAGCTGAGGCCGTAGCCGAAGATCCATCGATTCCGTTCAAAAAAATGTCTGCCATAAAGCTTCGTCTCCTCTCAAGCCTTTCGCCGCCTTCACTTGTTCAAAGTAGGACGGATTGCTGAGCAACCTGGAAAACGTGGCAACCTGCCGCTTGCGATAACCGAGAGCGACAACATCTTCCTTCGTAATTTCTTGGCGGATGACCTCTGCGAATACGTCTTGGTTATCGTGAACCAAGCTTACTGCTTGGTCCTTGGATAAAACAAGGCGCCTCAGTTCAGTGTCGGTGATGTTGATTCTGTCCTGGCATGGAAACTCGACGGACGCAATGTTCTCAAAAAACGCAAGCAGTTTGGGAATCTCTTCGCCGGAAAACGAAAAATGAGTTTTATGGGGTGCGCCCGTCTGGCCATTGAAGGCCTGAATTGTCAAGACGCGCAAATCCCTTGTAGATTCCAGGAACTTTACGACGATCTCGGTGCGCCCTTTTTCCGTACGTCGCAGGACGACTTCTTTCTTCACTTTCGCATAGTGAAGCCCGTCCGAATCAATCACCTTGGACGCTATGCGTACCGATTCGTGGGCATCGATATAGATGCGTGAACTAATATAAGTCTTATTTGGCAGCTTGTTACGATGTATCTTTTCTTCGTCATCCATTGTGCCCCTCTCCGGCTTCATAGTGGTTAGTCAGACCCGCATGGCTGAAAACAGTGAAGCCGCCAACGCGTCCGTAGCACCCGGGGCATGCCCCAAACACTAATTGTACTTGCGGTTCACTCAAATTCGACACAAAGAAACAGGCAGAAAAAACGAGGCGGGGCCAGTCCGTAGTTGCATGCACGCACTATACTCTGAGGAAACCTTTTTCGGGCACGCTGCGCTCCACTATGTGTTGCCACATCGTCGAGGACGAAGGATTTTTGGCAACGAACAAGTTAGCTGCATCCGAGAAGCGGAAACGGTGCCGCTACTACGATGCGTGCATGTATGAGCTTCGAAACGAGCAACCGGACCTTTCGCGCGCCGCCCCCGGGAGTCGCTGGTAGTGCCAACAGATCCGTTAGAGGGGTCTGCTGGTATCGCGCCGGCGTGCGGGCGACCCGACCTCCTCAGGAGTAAGTCGCCAGTCCCGGCTAATGGGGCATTCGGTAGGATGGGATCCGACCTCCTCGCATTTCTGGCTCGGAACAGTGCTGACAATTCGATTTGAGGCAAGCTTGACTAAATCAGCGAAGAACAAACCAACTCGCCAGCAGGAAGCGCTCGAAAGCAAACAGGCAACTTCTACGGAACTAACGGGGGGTGCTGGGTTCAGCTACGAAGACAAGGTGGTTGCCTATTATCTAGCAGCTCTACTCCGCTGCGAGAAGGCAATGCTGCAGCAAGGCTATGTGTACAGCGTTGCAGTCCAGCAGGCTGGCCACGGCCAACCGATGGATGATCTTATCGTCGAGTTTATGGATGTCGATGGTCCGAGAGTCCTTGGACTTCAAGTGAAGACCACGATCACCGTGAGCGGGGCTGCAGCTAATAAAGACTTTAGTGACGTTATCAACCGAGCCCGCAAGACGCGCCAGACTCCAGACTTTCAATCCGATCGCGATGCTTACGGATACGTCGTCGAGAACGTCACTGAGGCAAAACATCGGTCGCTCAACCGTCTCATTGCGTGGGCGAAAAGTAGTCCAACTCCAGCGGAGTTTGATCGACGCTTTGCGGAAGATGGGGCGGCCGCAGCCCCGGAACGTACTCTTCGGAGCGAACTTGCGCCTCTAATCGGAGCAAGCAGCACTGACGATGAATGGAGCTTCTATCGCCAGTTCGCTGCTGCTCGACTTAACGGACTCGACGAAACCGGTGTTGTTTGGGCAGAGATCACAAACCGCCTTCAAGAGATTGTTGCTAGCGACGAAGACGGGCAGGAAGTCCTGCTTTTCGATCGACTCTGCCGTATTGTTCGCGATGGTGCTGGCACCGCCCGTAAATGGAACCGCATCTCCCTACTCGCGCAACTTCGCTGTGCTGTCCGACTAAAAATCTCTCCGAGCTTCCGCGACGATGTCGACGCCCTTGCTCGATTCTCCACCGATGGTCTCAACGAAATCTCGGAGAGCATCGACGGATTTGAGGTTTCCCGATCTGACCTCCAAAAAGCCGTATACGAGCGGCTTAGCATCAGCCGAGTTGTGAACATCAGTGGCCTTCCGGGTTGCGGGAAGTCCGTCGTACTCAAACGGGTGGCTACAGAGGCCAGAGACCGCGGGCCCATCCTTTTCCTTAAGTCGGATCGGCTTACCGGGAAAAGTTGGATGGAGTTTGCAGCATCGTTGGGCCTCAAACATCGGAAGCTTGATGACCTCCTTGCCGAAGTCGGCGCAACCGGCACGGCCACCCTATATATCGATGGAATAGATCGTATCAATCCAGACCAGAAACGGATCCTTCTTGATATCCTTAATACGATCCAAGCTAATCCCGGTCTGGCAAATTGGCGGGTGCTGGCGACCTCGCGGGACCAGGGACTTGAGACATATCGCGCCTGGTTTCCACCGGCATTCTATCGCGACACTCAAATCGGCGACGTTCAGGTCAAGCCCTTCAATGACGAAGAGGCTGAGGCTCTTGCTAAAGAAATGCCTAGCCTTCGTCACCTATTGATGGGCGCGCCGTCTGTGAAGGCGATTGCGCGACGTCCATTCTTCGCAGCTGTTCTCGCGCAGAGCTTTAGTGACGGGACAACTGAACCGCAGACCGAGGTCGATCTCATCAACACTTGGTGGGCGCGAGCGGGACACGACGCGCCGGCGGAGGTCGTGCCACAGCGGCAACGTGCATTGCTCGATATCGCGGAAAAGGGCGTCGCCAATCTGGGTAAAAACGTCGCGGCCCGGCGCTGACGCCGGCGACGTTCGAGCACATCGCAGCACTGAAGAGCGACCTGATCGTGCGAGGAAACAATGTCGATGCCTCGTTCTCGTTTACACACGATATATTCTTTGAATGGACGTTTTTCCGACTTCTCATCGACCTCGGCGAATCGTGGCTCGAAGGGTTAGCGCAGGCTGGTGAGCCCCCGTTGCTGGGCCGAGTTGTCGGCCTATTGGCTCAGTATTCAATTGTCGAGCCAGGCAAGTGGTCGGCTAGTTACGCAGCACTTGATCAATCCACGCTTCGGCCCCAATGGCGTCGGGAATGGCTAACTGCTCCCCCGTTCACTAGCGCTTTTGTCGCTAACGGGAAAGAGTTCACTGAGCTCGTGACGGCCAACGACCATGTACTGCTCGAAAAACTTTTGGTTTGGTTCCAAGCGCAGCACACAGTTCCAAGCCCGGCGGTCCTCGCCAACGCCTCGCCCGGTCAATCTGGGCTCGATCGACTGGGTCTTGCAGAGCTTCTGAGTTGGCCCTCGGATTTTGCAAGCTGGGGGCGTTTCCTTGACTGGCTCATGCCGCTCGCCCCTACTCTACCCGTCCGGCTTCTCCCCAGAATCGTCGAAGTGTTCTCAGTCTGGCAGAATGCCCTTTCCGAGCTTCCCACACCGCGATCGAAAGCCATCGTTGCCATGTGCGCTGAGTGGCTGATCGAGTTTGAGAAGGCTGTTTATCCGGAAAATTTTGCATTCGAGACAGGCCGATGGAAAGAGCTTGGTAGCGACGCGCAAAAGCACTTTGCTACCGCTCTGAGAGTTGTGATCGTGCGGGCGGCGCGCGCGTTCCCGAGGCCGCCAATGCCCTATTCGACCGAGCGGTGACCGACAAACGGATGCGAAAAGAGGCGTATTCTGACCTCATGGCCCTCGCTTGGATGATGGCGGAGGTGTCGCCAGAACGACTGGCGGCCGTCACGAAAGCCGAGCTACAGCAAGAGTTACCGCAGGATCGTGTTGACCGCGAAAAGCTGGAACAGCAAGAAAGAATTCAGCGCATCCAACGAATTCGCGATAAGCCGGAGAGCGAACGCACTGACAAGGAAAAGCGCGCACTTGAGCATGTGCACTTCCATATCCCGCATGCTTCGAGGGTCAAGGCCGCGAGGAAATCGGGATCGACCGACATCACGACTTCTACTATCCGGTCTCCGCGGCACACGAGCCGTTCGCCAGCCTCTTCGCCAAGATTCCGGGGTTGCTCTCGAATTGGTTCGCGATCTCTCGAATCACGGTACCACCGGCTGGCGGCAAATCGCGAATATCACCCGCCAAAACCACGGCACCCCCATCCCGGTGACGATCGCCTTTCCTTGGGGCGAGCAGCGATTTTGGGGCGATTGGCCCGCTTACAATTGGCAGCTTGGCCAGCTCGGCGCCCAGCCGCTCGAGTGTGCCTTTTTAGCCTTGAGCTACTGGGCGTTCCGTCAAGTCGAGGCGGGCCGCCCCGTCGATGAGGTGATTCAGCTTATCGTTCGCGGCAACGAGGCGATCGCCGCACCGGGCCTAGCGCTTCGGCTTGCGCTCGAGACATTCCATACGTCCGAAACCACTCTGGCACTGTTGGCATGCCAACGCCTTTGGGCTTTCGATATCGCGCGCGCGCGTCAGGAACCGACACGAAACATTGATCTGTTTGGGCTTGGTGTAATTAATCAGCTAACCGGGGACAAAAAAGTTGCACAGGACTACCTGGACAAGCGGCAGAGCCGGTTCCGCGACGTCAAGCAACTTGCCATGCAGTTCGCAGTGAATGGCGATGACGCGCTCACCGAGCGGTTCAAGCGGGCATTGGCCAATTTTGTCAATGAGCTTCCCTTCGAGCTAGAAGAGCAGCGCTCCAATCCCGCAGCGAAGGCGGCACTTACCAAGCACGCGGGGGAATACGCGGCGCTTGCCATCGCCGAAAATTACAAGGGTTATCGCACCCCCGATAAGCAGACCATGGTTGTCTATGAGCCCCCACTTTCACCGGAGACGATTCAGCGTGGTGAGGCAGCAGGTGTGTACTTGCGGCAAAACAGCTTCCTCACATGGGCGATGAAATCGTTGCGAGCCTTCGCGCTCGCCCCTGACATGACGTTGTCAGATGCGATTGCACTTGCTCGCCCACTAGACCACCCTACACTCTTTACCGAGCGCTTGGATGTCGAAGGTCACATGCCCCAAAGCATGGTCGCAGCCGTCGCTGCGTGTGTGATCTGCTTCGGCGATCGCGCATCCAACGACTACGAATGGGCGATGGGCGTGTTGGCGCGGATCGAGCAGATGAAGGAGCCCGCTGGATCTTTTTATGGCTCGAAGATTCCGTGGCATCCTATCCTGCAATTGATCTTCGCTCTGCTTCACCTGCGGCGAACAAATCCGTCTGATCTCGAACCCGCGCGACGGTTGGTCGGGCTGACGGCTCACCCGCACGAGGAAGCCGCAGACCTCGCCTTCTCTGCACTACTTGCCGATCCTGACGCTCATGTCTCATGGGCTGCGGCTCAACTGGTACTGGAAAAGGCGTGCCGCTATCGTCCTGCCATACATGGGGACGGCGAGCTGGACTTCCATCGGGCAGAAGGGGAAGCGAAAGCTGCGCTTGATCGTGCCTTCGTAAGACTCAAGTCGCAGCAGTTCAACCCTTTTGCTTCGCTGCCAGGGGCTTGGGTCAAGGTAGTGCCGGGTTCGTGCGAAGAGGAAGATGATGATGAAGCAGGCGGATGGGCTGATCCCGATCCGCAGTTTGATCCGCGCCTTGCAGAGAAACACCTCGCGAAATTTCCGATCGAGAATGGTGCTCATCAGACGAGGTAGCGCCGCTTGTGCTCGCGCTTATTCGGGGCTTGATCGATTGGACGATATTTCGCATGGACCCGTCGCGGGGTGCAGAACGGCGGCGTGCCCGCACCCGCGACATGATCGGTTGGAATGACGCGCTGGGCGATGTGTTGGCTCGTGCGGTGCCGTTTTTCGATCTTGACGTGGTCAAGACAGAATTTCTCACGCCTTTCTTGCAGAAGCGGGATGACGATGGGCTTGATGTTCTCGCCGCGTTCACCGATGGTTTCGTCACGCGCCACATCTTAGACGCTGCAGTGATTCCCTCTGGCTCACTGGAGGTGCTCGATCTATGCGTTGACTACGTCATCGGCGATAGCACGTTTGTGCCGGGCGGATACCGAGCAGGAGAAGTCCTAGGCCAAGATATGCCTAAGCTGATCGATGCCCTTTTATTGGTCAACGTCGAAAAGGCTAGCGGAGCCGCCCGCTTCGTCAATGGTGATTGGTCCGAGATCGGTCTGGTCATGCCAACGCTCACCCGCTTGGTGTCAGCAACGGGATGGTCAACTTTCGTCATGTCGAGGTTTCTGCTGCTGTGTCAACGCGCTGAGGCTGCGTACCCGCTTGACTATTTCATCCAACAGGTAAGTGCGGTACTCGAGAAGTTGGACAATGCAAAGGGCAACTGGGTGGGAACTAGTCTTCCGGCGCGAACGGCAGCGGCGGTGCAACGGCTAGCAGACGCGAGTTTCCCGCTACGACTCGATCAGGCTCAGGGTCTGCTGCGGATTCTCGACGCTTTGATCGATCTTGGCGATCGGAGAAGTGCCGCTCTTGAACAAACCGAGGCGTTCAAAGGAGTGCAGGCCGGATCCTCGATCCGATGACATCCGGAGAGGGCAGTTCTCGCTTCTGCGCGTGGCAAAAACGAGCTCCCTTTAATCAAGGGCTCGAAGTGAGACGATCGCACTAGCTGCCCTAGCTTTACCGGGAACGCGTGAAGCGGATTTCGAGGGCGGATGCGCAATTGGGCGGCAGTGTTTAATACATGCCGGCCTGGTCGAGTTCCCGCGCGCGCCGCGCGTCCTCCGCATGGACGTAGACCGAGGTCGTGGCCAGCGACGCGTGGCCGAGCTGATGCTGGACCACATCGAGCGCCACGCCGCGTGCAATGGCGTGCGAGCCAAAGGTGTGCCGCAGCCAGTGGGCGCTGGCGTGTGCCAGGCGCGCCGCGCCGGCCGGATCCTCCGGGGCCAGCAAGTCGGCGGCCTGGGCAAAAAAACCTTTCCAGATCGCATCAAGTTGCGCCACCGACAGCTTGCCCGCCTGGCCGTCGGTCTTGACGCGGCCGATCAGCGGTGTCTGCGGATGCAGCCGCTCGAACTCGCGGCCCAGGCCACGCACGGCCAGGTAGTCGCGCAAGGCTTCGATGACTGGCGCGGGCACGTGGACTTCACGGGCCCGGGTGCCCTTCCCCACAAACGACACGTCCACATGCCGCGCTGGTCGGCCGCCAGATCCTGCTGCCGCAGGTCGCCGACGGTGACCTGGGCCAGCTCCGAGATCCGCAGGCCGGTGGCGTAGGCAAAGCGCAACAGGAACTGCATCCGGGCCGTGCGGGCATCCTCGGGCGGCAGACCCGCGGCGAAGCTTCGCAGGAATTGCCACTGCGCCTCGGTAAAGCTGCGCGCGACCTTGATGCGACCCTGCCCGGCGGCCTTGGGCTTGGGCAGCAGCGCGAAGGGGTTGTAGCGCAGGTACTGGGCACTGACGAGCCACGCGCACAGGCTTTTCACGATGGTGAAGGCCTGCCGCACGCTGCCCGGGGACAGCGGCCCCTCGAACGGGCGCCAGTCGAAGCGGTAGCGCGGCGTGCTGCGCGCCCCGACCCACTGCGCGGCGGGCTGCGGATCGGCCAGGAAGGCCAGGTACGCGCTGCAGTCCTCGATGGTCAGGTCGGACAGCGCCTTGCCGCGGGCGAAGACCGCCCACAGCAGGAAGCGTTCGGCCTGGGTGCGATACGCGCGCCAGGTATGGCCGCCGACCGGCGGATGCACACCGAGCCAGGCGTGGATCGCCATCAGGTCGGGTCTGGGCGGCGATGCGCTGCTCGCTGCCGGCCCGCCCGCGGTTATGGCCCTGCCGGCCATCGAGGCCGGTGGCAGCAGCAACGACTCCAGTGGCGCCACCATCGCCGCGGGCGGTCGCAGGCTCGCCAGTCTGCCGCAC
>LRMT01000131.1 GCA_001725945.1 Cupriavidus sp. UYMMa02A
TCACGGTCGAGGTGCCGCAGCCGGTGGTCTTCGATACCTCGCAATTGCAGCAGGTGCTGGGCAACCTGCTCGATAACGCCTGGCGCTACTGCAGCCGCCTGCCGGGCGCATCCGCCTGCTCGCCCACCCACCAGCCGGCCGCCGCGTCGCTGCCGGCGTCCGGCGTCCCAGGCTGATCTTCTTGAACCCCATAGCACCCTCTGTCCGTTGAATCGTTGCATGGGGCGCCTCGACACGGGCCGCCGCGTATTGTTTCTGCTGCACCGGGCGCCGCGACCAACGGGGCCGGAAATTCGCCGAACGCTACACCGCCACGCGCCCTGCCTGGAGAAAGGCCGGCGCATCAAGCAACGCGCCAACGTCCAGCACCTGCCAGGCGCGGCCGTCACCGTCGTCAAGCCGCCTGCCTTCCCAGGCTTCGGCAGCTGCCGTGGCATGGGACGGTTCGCGCAGATCCGCCGCATGGCGCAAGCCGACCACGCGCGTGGCCAGGATGCCGCAGGCGCGCTCGACCTGGCGCGACAGCACGACGATCTTGCTGCCTGGCTGCAGCGGAGTCGGCCCCTCGTCGCAGAACAGTCCGAAATCGATCACGCCGAGCAGGCTGCCGCGCGCATTGACCAGGCCGGCGTACCAGCGCTGCGTCAGTGGCACGCGGCTGGGCTGGCGCATGTCGAGGACCTCGCCGGTCTGCGCGAGCGGCAACAGCCAGCCGCGCTGGCCGACCTGAAGCGCCAGGTAGCTGTCAGCCGCAGGCACGTTGCGTGCCTCGCGCAGGCGCCTGGCCAGCATGGCCTGGTAGTCCTGCAGGCGGGTCTGGCGGGTACGGAGGTCTTGGCGTGGCGCGTTCATGTGGCGTCCCCGGCGAGGCTGGCGAAAAGTGGTGCGCTCAGCGCTGCTGCGCTCAGTGCGACAGCGCCACGATCTTGCTCAGCAATTCCTTGCTGTCGACCGGCTTGACGATATAGTCCGAAGCGCCTTGGCGCATGCCCCAGATGCGGTCCGTGTCCAGGCCCTTGCTGGTGCACATGATCACGGGGATGTCCTTGAAGCGGTCGTCGCGCTTGATGGCGCGCGTGGCCTGGTAGCCGTTCTGGCCAGGCATCACCACGTCCATCAGGATCAGGTCGAAGGCCTCGGCCTCCAGCCGCGCAAAGGCCTGGTCGCTGTTGCCGGCGACCGAGACCTTGAAGCCCTGCTTGCCGAGCAAGTCGGACATGAACAGGGCTTCCGTCGGAGAGTCGTCGACGATGAGAATCTTGTTGATGGTTGTCATGAGTCAGTTCCTTGAGTCCGGGTCATGTCGGCAACGCTCGCCTGCACCGCCTGCAGCAGCGCTTCCCGCGTGAACGGCTTGGCCAGGTGGTCCTGCGCGCCCACGAGACGCCCGCGCGAACGGTCGAACACGCCGTCGCGCGAAGACAGCATGACCACGGGAATAGCGTGGAAACGCGGGCTTTTCTTGATCAGCGAGCAGGTCTGGTAGCCGTCGAGGCGCGGCATCAGGATGTCGCAGAAGATGAGGTCCGGGCGCACGTCGCCAACCTTGGCGAGCGCCTCGAAACCGTCCTCGGCAAGCACGACCTGGTAGCCGGCCTGCGACAGGAAGATTTCCGCCGTCCGGCGGATGGTGCTGGAATCGTCGATCACCAGCACTTTGCGCGACGATGCCGGCGCGCACGCCGGCGGTTCCGGCTGCGCGCTGGCGCCGGCATTGACCCGATGGTTTTCTTGTAGTTGAGCGACCCGCATGTTGTTCCCGCGACCAGCGTCTCCTTGCGGAGCACCGGCAATCTCTTGAGAACACCCGCGCGAAGCGGCCTGACCTGGCTGCCCCGACGGAACCCCGAATTAACCTTCCCTGCAAAGACCGGTCATATGACCGGCAAACGGCGGCACGTGAAACCCGCACCTGCCTTTCTGCCCTGCTCCACCCCCTGATGGCGGGATGGACAGAAATTCATTTTGCAACAGAGTGTGACAAGACGCCGGAGGGCCGTCAATCCGGATTGCCCGGCAAGGTCCGGCGAGTTGTCGCATCGGCGCGACGCGGCAAGGCCGCGCTGACGGCGCCGATGGACGGCGGCGTCAGATCGCCACCATCTCGAAATCTTCCTTGCGAGCCCCGCATTCCGGACAAGTCCAGTTGATGGGCACGTCTTCCCATTTGGTGCCAGGCGCAATGCCGTCTTCCGGCGCGCCGGCGGCTTCGTCATAAATCCAGCCGCAGATCAGGCACATCCAAGTCTTGTATTCCATAACAGGCTCTGGCCGCTCTCCATTAAAATTCAGCGCAGATGGTACCGAATCGGCGCCGACGGCGCCAGCCGTCGCATGCCAGGTTCGCACCAAATCCGCCGTGTTCGCGCACGTTAGCGTACAAATACGGGACAAAAGCGGCGCTATTCGTCGCTGGCACCGCTTGCCCGTCCTTTTGACGCCAGTTCGCGCCAGCTTGAACGCGTTTTTCCAAGTTTTTGACCCCAGGCAAACCATGTCCCGCAACCAGCAGCTCTTCGACCGTGCCCAGCAAACCATTCCCGGGGGCGTCAATTCGCCCGTGCGTGCATTCCGTTCGGTAGGCGGCACGCCGCGCTTTATCACGCGCGCCGAGGGAGCCTATATGTGGGATGCCGACGGCCAGCGCTACATCGACTACATCGGCTCGTGGGGCCCGATGATCGTCGGCCACGCACACCCGGACGTCGTCCGCGCGGTGCAGCAGACCGCCGGGCACAGCTTCTCGTTCGGCGCACCGACCGAGGCCGAGATCGACATGGCCGAGGAAATCTGCAAGCTGGTGCCATCGATCGAACAGGTGCGCCTGGTTTCGTCCGGCACCGAAGCGACCATGAGCGCGCTGCGCCTCGCGCGCGGCTTCACCGGCCGCGACCTCATCATCAAGTTCGAAGGCTGCTACCACGGCCATGCGGACAGCCTGCTGGTCAAGGCCGGCTCGGGCCTGCTGACTTTTGCCGACACCACGCAGAATGCACCATCGTCGGCCGGCGTGCCCGCCGACGTGACGCGCCACACCATGGTGCTCGAGTACAACAATGTCGAGCAGCTCGAACAGGCGTTCGCGACACACGCGGGCGAGATCGCCGCGGTGATCGTCGAGCCGGTCGCCGGCAACATGAACCTGGTGCGCGCGAGCGACGCCTTCCTGAGGCCATGCGCGAGCTGTGCACACGCGACAGCGCCGTGCTGATTTTCGACGAAGTCATGACCGGGTTCCGCGTGGCGCTGGGCGGCGCCCAGGCCCACTACGGCATCAAACCGACATGACCTGCCTGGGCAAGATCATCGGCGGCGGCATGCCGGCTGCGGCGTTTGGCGGCCGGCGCGACATCATGGCCAAGCTGGCACCGTTGGGCGGCGTGTACCAGGCCGGCACGCTGTCCGGCAACCCGCTGGCCGTGGCAGCCGGCCTGACCACGCTGCGACTGATCCAGTCGCCGGGCTTCTACGACAAGCTCGCCGCGCAAACCCGCAAGCTGGCCGACGGCCTGAGCGAGGCCGCGCGCGCCGCCGGCGTGCCGTTTGCCGCCGACGCGATTGGCGGCATGTTCGGCATCTACTTCCGCGAAGGCGTGCCGGGCAGCTTTGCCGAAGTCACAAAGAGCGATACCGCGCGCTTCAACCGCTTCTTTCACGCCATGCTCGACAACGGCGTGTACCTGGCGCCGTCGGCCTTCGAAGCGGGTTTTGTCTCGGCCTGCCACGACGACGCCATCCTGCAGGCCACGCTGGACGCCGCGCGCAAGGCCTTTGCGGCCTGACGGGCGCAAAAAGCAGGGCAGCCGAGGACCGCAACGCGCCGTGCGCTACACTTGAGATTCGTCTTAAACCGGGAGCCCACGATGCGCGCCTCACTGCCCCTGTCCTCAACCTTGACCCGTTCCGCCGGCTGGTTCCGCTGGCTGCTGCTGGCCTGCATGGCCAGCCTGCTGTCGGCCTGCGGCTATAACGACTTCCAGGCCAAGGACGAAGCGACCAAGGCGGCATGGGGCGAGGTCGTCAACCAGTACCAGCGGCGCGCCGACCTGATCCCGAATCTCGTCAACACGGTCAAGGGCTATGCCTCGCACGAGCGCGAAACGCTCGAGGCCGTGACCAAGGCGCGCGCTGCCGCGACCAGCATCCAGGTATCGCCCGAGACCCTGAACGACCCGGAAGCCTTCAAGCGCTTCCAGCAGGCGCAGGGCGAGCTGTCCGGGGCGCTGTCGCGCCTGCTGGCGGTGTCGGAGAACTATCCGCAACTCAAGGCCGATGCCTCGTTCCGTGACCTGCAATCGCAGCTGGAAGGCACCGAGAACCGCATCACCGTGGCGCGCCAGCGCTACATTGCCGCCGTGCGCGACTACAACGTGCTCGCGCGCAGCTTCCCGACCAATCTCACGGCCATGGTGTTCAAGTACCAGGTCAAACCCTCGTTCGCCGTGGAAAACGAGAAGGCGATCTCCACCCCGCCCGCCGTGAAGTTCTAGTTCCGATAGCCAAGGCACGCATCATGGGCACCCTGATGGACTTGCCCGCCTTCCGCTCCTGGCGCCGGTGGCTCGCGTCCTGCTCTGGCTGGCCGGCCTGCTGGCGATACCAGCGATGACGGCGCAGGCGGCCAATGACGGCTTCGTGCCGGTGCCCGCGCTGACCCAGCGCGTCACCGACCTGACCGGCACTCTCTCCTCCAGCCAGCGCACCGCGCTGGAAAACGTGCTGGCCGAGTACGAGCAGCAGCGCGGCAGCCAGATCTTCGTGCTGATGCTGCCGACCACCGAGCCCGAAACCATCGACGCCTACAGCATCCGCGTGGCTGATGCCTGGCGCGCGGGCCGCAAGGGCATCGACGACGGCGTGATCGTCCTGATCGCGAAGGACAATCCGCCCGGCCTGCGCAAGATGCGGCTCGAAGTCGGGCGCGGCGTGCAGGGATCGCTCACGGACGCCATGTCCAAGCGCATCCTGCAGGACGTGATGGCGCCGCACTTCCGCCAGAACGACTTCTACGGCGGGCTGGCGGCCGGCGTCTCCGCGATCCAGGCCACCATCGACAAGGAAGGGCTGGCCGGCCCGCAGCCGCGCAAGCCACAGCCATCGTTCTGGTCGGACTGGCTGCCGGTGCTGTTCCCGCTTGCCATCATCCTGTTCTTCTTCCTGACTGCCGCCACGCGCCGCCGCGGCCCTGCAGATCGTCACCTCGCCTCGCGCCGCGATGTGCTCGCCGGCGGCTGGGTGGACTAGGCGGCTACGGCATGGGCAGCGACTGGGGCCGACGCGGCGGCTTCGGCGGCGGCGGTGATTTCGGTGGCGGCGACTCGGGCGGCTTCAGCGGCGGAGGCGGCGGCGGCTTCGACGGCGGCGGCGCCTCCGGCAACTGGTAAGGAGATCCGGCCATGCCATCGCTGCGCGCGCTTCGTGCCACCTCGGCACCACTACCAGCACCGCCCGGCGCTATTTCCCGGCCGAGGCACAACAGCAGCTACACGATGCCGTCCATGCCGGCGAAGCTCGCCACCTCGGTGAAATCCGCGTGGTTATCGAAGCGAGCCTGCCACTGGGCCATGCCTGGGGCGGCACCACGGCGCGCGCGCGGGCGCGGGCGTGTTTGGCGCGCTGGAGGTGTGGAATACCGAAGACCATACCGGGGTGTTGCTGTATATCAACCTGGCTGACCATGCGGTGGAACTCCTGGCGGACCGCGGGATTGATGCGCGGGTGGGAGCGAAGACCTGGCGGGTTGTCTGCGATGAACTGGCGCGCGGGCTGGCGCAGGACTTGTCGGTGCGTCCGGTTCTGGCGGCGGTGGCGAGCATTCATGACCTGCTCGCGACACATTTCCCGTCCAACGGCGGCCGCAACCCGAACGAACTGGACGACCGGCCGTTGGTTCTCTAGACCGGGCCTTGCCCTCTCGCCCCGGTTTCATTTCGCCTCGCAAAACTCGAAAAAAGAGTGCCTCCACGCTTGGCGCTGAATGATTCATCCGTGTAGCGCGATAACTGTTCACGCGCGAAACATCCCTTTGCCCGATATGGCGCCGAACTTGCCCCGACTAAGCTGATTGCACAACGACATCAACGACATCAACGACATTGCAGTCAGAAAAAAGCGAAGCCTCAACTTCGCCGGAGCGGGGTAACTATGTCAGAGAGCCTAGTGCACAGCGGGCAAGCGAACGCCGCGTCCAAGATAGACCTGCGTGAACTGCTGCTGGAGTTGACGTTAAGATCGGCTACCGCAGCACTGCTTGCCGGCTTTGCATATGGAGCGATCCAGCGATGGCTGGCTACTCCCTCGCGAATCACCCTTTTGCTGCTCGTCGTGGCGAGCTGCCTGACACTCGGCCTGACCTTGTTTGCCCGTGTTCCCAAGAAGCGCGACTGGAATCCGGTCACGGTGCTCTGCTCGCTGGGTGGCACCTACTATTTCCTTGCCATCGATCTGGCGCCTGGCGCGCACCTCGCGCCCGAAATAGTCGGCGCGGGCTTGCAGGTCGCGGGGATCGCCTGGCAGATCTACGCAAAGCTTTCGCTGCGTTTCTCATTTGGCATCCTGCCGGCGAATCGGGGCATCGTTTCGAGCGGTGCCTACCGCTTCATGCGTCATCCGATCTACCTGAGCTACCTGATCGCCGACATCGGATTTCTGCTCACGAACTTCGGACTGCAAAACCTTCTGGTATATGCGGGACTTTATACGCTTCAGGTCATGCGGATCCGCCGCGAAGAAGCATTGTTGTCCGACGACCCGGAATATTGTCGGTATCGCGAGAAAGTACGGTTTCGCGTGCTGCCGGGAATTTACTGAACCTTGCGCGGGCCGCCGCGCCCCATCGCGTACCACACCGCTGCAAGCGCCTGCAGCGCCACCAACCCGCTCCACACTGCGAGATGTGCCTCTCTTGGATAGTGGCCGTCGCTGACCGGCCAGAGATCCAATACGAAGCCAGCCCCGACCTGGCACGCAAAAGTCGCCAGAAACACCGTTAGCGTCAACGCCGTGGTCGCGCGGCCGATCAGCGCATCCGGGAAACTGCGCGCCAGAACGGCATAGGTCAGGATGCCGCTCGAGCCGAACACGCCATAGGCAGCCCACAGCAGCGCAGGCGGCAGCGGTACCTGAGCCATGATCAGCGCCTGGACCACGATAAAACTCATCATGCCGGCACCGGCAAAGGCCTTCAGGCTCATGCCAAGCCGCTCCAGATGCCTTGCAGCCCAGCCCGAGCCCACGCAGCCCGCCATCATGGCCAGGCCGATCACCGACACCAGGCGCGCACTCTGGTCCGGCGCGAAGCCCGACACATCGCGCATGAAGGCGCCCACCCATAGCGTCTGCACTGCCAGGAACACGCCTTGGTTTAGCAGCGTCAGCGGCACCACGCGCCAGAAGCGCTCGCTGCCCAGGATCTGGCGCGTGCCGCGCAATTGCTCCGCCAGGCTTTCCCGCCCGGGCCTGGCCTTGTCCGGCACGCCGAACCAGAGCAACACGGCCATCGCCAGCGACACCACGGCCAGCCCGGCACTGACCGAACGCCAGTCCGTCCAGGACAGCAGCCAGGCCAGCGGCGAACCGACCACCACGGCGCCGAGCCCGCCGATGGCCATCACCAGGCCATTGAGCAAGGGCATGCGCGACAGCGGGAACCACATTGACAGCGCCTGGATTGCTGCACCCAGGCAGACTGAAACGCCGACGCCAATCAATAGCCGCCCGGCGGCAAGCCCCGCCATGCCCGGCGCCAGTGCAAAGACCAGGGAACCGGCCACCGCGGCCAGCAGCATCGCCGCCTCGGTCTTGCGGGGACCATAGCGGTCCAGCAGGATGCCGGCCGGCAGCTGTGCGGCGGCAAAGCCGAGGAAATAGAAGCTGGTGAGCAGGCCAAGGTCGCCAGCGCTCAA
This sequence comes from Cupriavidus sp. UYMMa02A, assembly GCA_001725945.1. Lineage (GTDB taxonomy): Bacteria > Pseudomonadota > Gammaproteobacteria > Burkholderiales > Burkholderiaceae > Cupriavidus. The sequence goes on from LRMT01000131.1 coordinate 7,905, forward strand.
TCCCAGTTCACGGGTCAGGTGCGGCGCGAAGCCGAGGTTCACGCCACGGAATACATAGGAAACCAGAAAACCAATCGAAAAACGGCCAGAACCCGCCACCGGGCGTGGTAGAAGAACCGTGTTCCGGGTGGGCCATCGAAGATCGGGTAGTCGCAGAGGTCGTCATGCCGACATTGTCATCACCAGCATGGTGCAACGCCAATGAAAGATACGGGCGGGGATTGTGAGTAGAATTTGACGGCCATGGCCCGCAAACTCGCTGATCGACCCGTTCATATCCCACCGCTGCAAGCGCTGCGCGCGCTGGAAGCTGCCGCGCGCCATCGCAGTTTCTCGCGTGCCGCGCAGGAGCTGGCCCTGACTCACAGCGCCATCAGCCATCACATGCGGGCGCTCGAGGCAGTCTCGGCACCAAGCTGTTCCAGCGCACCGGCAGCCAGATGATGCCGACCAGCTCCGGGGCAAGACTGGCCGAGCAGATCCGCGCCGCGCTGGATGATATCGAAGGCGCGCTGCGCGAAGCGAGCAGCGCTGCCGGGCCGCCGGTGGTGCGCCTGCAAGTCAGCGTCATGGCCGACCTGGCCAATGCCTGGCTGATCCGCCGGCTGCCCAGCCTTCATGCGCTGGCGCCACAACTGGACCTTCACCTGCGGCTGCATGCCGACATCCATCCACCCGATCCGTACGCGGTGGACGTCGGGATTTGGCACCAGCGCATCGACCTGCCCGGCTTTGCGTGCCACAACCTGATTGAAGACCATGTCATCGCCGTGGCCAGCCCGGCCTTGCTGGACCGGTATCCGGGTTTCACGCTTGCCGATCTTCCGCGCATGCCGATGCTGCGCTTTGCGCTGCGGCCATGGCGCGACTGGCTGGAGGCCGCCGGCCTGCCGGGCACTGAACCGGAGCGCGGCCCGATCTTCCAGGATGCGGGCCTGCTGCTGCAGTCCGCTGTGGCCGGGTTGGGCGTTGCAACGGCGCGGCTGCAGCTCGCGCATGACTACCTGGCCAGTGGACAACTCGTGCAGGTTGGCCCCACCCGCATTCCGTCGAGCCTGCATTACTGGGTGACGTGGCGCGAAGGCAATCCGCGTGAGAAAGCCATTCAGCAGTTCCATGCGTGGCTTCAGGATCAGGTTCGCCAGGAAGCGCTGTCGGCGGATTCGGCGACGACAAATGACACCAAGGCGTATCACCGTTGAAATCGTTTTAATGCCCGAAGTCGGCAATACGAATCATTTTCGTCTGCTCAATAAAATCAACGGATTGGTGCCCTGCGCAGACCCACGCCTTTGCGCCCATCTCCAGGCTACTCCTGCCCGGTCCCCGCCAAAGTTTCATGAGCGCAACCTTTTTGCGCCCAAGACAAGATTCCATGTAATTTCTGCTTCTCCCATCCATAGAGATGAGAACCGGATGAGGTACTCATGCCGTATCTCATGCAAAGGCGTGTCAACGCACCGCCTAATCGGGCAGCGCCAGCCAGTGCGGGAGAACTGGCGTCTGTAGCGAGCAGAGGCGGCGCCGCAACCGATCGGACCCCGCCTTGTAACCACTTCCATGCTTGTAACGAAAGTGAAACGATTTTGAAGCCATATCGCGCTCGGAACCGGAGTCGTGACGCCTGCGTGTTTGTAGTAGCGCTTCCTCTCTTCCGGATGGACTCCGGACAGAAAGTGCCACCGCGGTCACCAGTAGATGAGGATGCGTGTCGTTTGCACCGCTAACCGATCGTTACGAACATGGGCTCGCGCCGGTGGCAGTAACAAGAATGGAACGCTTTTGCGTGCCCTGACAGGCATGCGTCGCGCCGAACTTCCAACTTTCCCTTTACTTTCAAAGTGTTATCCGGCTCTGGCACATTCGTCGCGTTTATGCTCGCACGAACACAAAGCCCGAGATGAGGAAATGTGAGACCAAACCACACGATGGCAAACGTTCGTCGGAGGGTCAGTTTCAGAACGACCCCGCATCCCAGGGCGGGTTTCGGGCTGGCGCTGTAAGCGTAGCGGCCGCGCGGCAGGGATTGGCTCGCACCGACGCATACCGTTGCGGTGTGGGCCGGGAAGTATAGGTGGAGGTCTTTCAGGAGATCACGGGCCGTGCCAGCACGGACGGCCCGTGCAACCTGAAAGTCAAAGCCAGCCATGGATAAACATGGCGGCGATGGGGACCGCAAACACTGCGGGATGTCGGTGCGCCGGCATCAGCAAGGGGTGAAGCCAAGCCTGCGCGGCAGGCTTGGCAAAAACAGAATTCGGGAAACACGCCTGGCCGTAGCGATTTCACGCGCGGCCTGTGCGGGCCGGAGGGCCACCGAATCCGGTGTACGGCAATCGCTGGCACCGGTTTCGTCAATAAAAAGTCCGGGGAAATCGTATGAGCGCTTACGCCAATCGTCCGCTGCTCTATCTGTCGCAGCATCATGACGCCACGCTGTGCAGGGCTCTTTCGCAACGCGGCTGGAAAATCAGCTTTGCGTCGAGCCTGCATGACCTCGACGCGCTTTCGCACAATCCACAGGCCTGTGCCGCGCTGCTCGATGTCCACAGCGGGTTCAGCGACACCGAGTTGGAGTCCTTCGAGCCCTGGCTGTCCCATCCGCTGCTGAGCTGGATTGGCATCATCGCGAGCCGCGACGGGCTGAGCGATGCGGCTCGCCGCCTGCTCGGCCTTTACTTGTCGACTACTACACAGCTCCATTCGAGCTGGCGCATCTGGCACACTCGCTCGGCCACGCACAAGGCATCGCGCAGATGCGGCCCGCGGCGCAACGCGGCGCGGCGCAAAGCGTGCGTCCGGACGGCATGATCGGCAGTTGCACGGCCATGCAGGCACTGTTTCGTGGCATCGAGAAGGTCTCGCTCTGGGACACGCCCGTGCTGATCTCTGGCGAATCGGGCACCGGCAAGGAACTGGCCGCGCAGGCGATTCACCGCGCCAGCGAACGCGCGCAGAAGCCATTTGTCGCAGTCAACTGCGCCGCCATCCCGCCCACGCTGCTGATGTCGGAACTGTTCGGCTATGAGCGGGGCGCGTTCACGGGCGCAGCCAAGCGCAAGCTCGGCCGCATCGAAATGGCCCAGGGTGGCACGCTGTTCCTGGACGAAATCGGCGACATGCCTCTGGAAAGCCAGACGAGCCTGCTGCGCTTCCTGGAAACCGGCCGGATCGAACGCCTGGGCGGCACCGAATCGATCGAGGTGGACGTACGCATCATCTCGGCCACCCACGTCGACCTGGAAGCGGCCATCGCGGCCGAACGGTTCCGCAGCGATCTATACCACCGCCTGTGCGTGCTGCGCGTGCGCCAGCCACCGTTGCGCGAACGCGGCGGCGACCTCATGCTGCTCGCCGAGCATATGCTCGCCGGCGTGCGCAAGGAGTCGCCAAATCGCATCCGCGGCTTTTCGCCGACCGCACTGCGCGCCATCCAGCAACATGACTGGCCTGGCAATGTGCGCGAGCTGATCAACCGGATTCGCCACGCGGCGGCCATGTGTGAAGACGGGGTGATCCAGCCGGAAGACCTGGAGCTGGCCGCACCGGCAGAGGAACGGCCGCTGACGCTGGCCGCAATCCGCGAGGCCGCCGAGCAGGGCGCGATCGTGGAGGCGCTTCAGCGCAACCATGAGCGCCTAATCGATGTCGCGGCAGAGTTGGGGATTTCGCGCGTGACGCTGTTCCGGTTGATGCGCGATTACAAGCTGCAGGTGAAAAAGGGCGATCTCGGCCTGGTATGCGTGCAGGGCTGACCCTACCGACTTCCAAGGAATCGTCCCATGTCCCCTGACGCTTATCTCGAAATGGCCGACACCGAAGCCGGCCACTGGTGGTTCCGTGGGCGGCGCGACATCCTCGCCACCGTCCTGTCCGGCCTGGCGTTGCCGCCAGACGCGTCCATCCTGGAAATCGGGGCGGGGACCGGCGGCAACCTGGACATGCTCTCGCAATTCGGCGCAGTCAGTGCCGTGGAAATGGATGGCACGGCACTGCAACTGGCACGCGAAAAGACCGGCGGCGCTTACGACATCCGCAGCGGCCGCTGCCCGGACGACATGCCGTTTGCGGAAGGCAGCTTTGACCTCGTCTGCCTGCTGGATTGCCTGGAACACATTGCCGACGATGACGGCGCCCTCGACTGCGCGGCGAGAATGCTGAAGCCTGGCGGAGCGGTGCTGGTCACGGTGCCGGCATACCAGTGGCTATGGAGCCGCCACGACGTCTTCCTGCATCACCAGCGGCGCTACAGCAAGGGATCGCTGCAGGCACTGGTCAGCTGTTGCGGCTTGCGTCTGGAGCGGATCAGCTACTTCAACACCCTTCTGTCGCCGCTGGCGATCACTGCTCGCCTCAGCGACCAGCTGCGCGGCAGCGAAAAGGCTACCGGTGCCGGCGTTCCGGCCCGGTCAATCAACAACGCACTGCACGCACTGTTCAGCGCGGAGCGCCACTGGCTTTCAAGCCGGTCACTGCCATTCGGCATCTCGCTGATGGCGATCGTCCGGGCATCGTGAGCGCAGCAGTCAGCGCGGGCGAGCTCCGGCAGGTAGCGCGGTTCCTGGTAGCCGGTGCAAGCTCGACCGGCGTCCATGTCGCCGTTGCTGCGACACTGATCAGCGTAATGGGAACTTCACCGGTCATGGCAAACGGCGTAGCCTTCCTGTGCGCGACCGTCTGTTCCTATCTGCTCAACACGCTGTGGAGCTTCTCATCGCGGCTGCACCACAGGACCCTGGGCCGCTTCGCCGGCGTGTCGCTGCTCGGGCTTGGCTTGACCATGGGCATTTCGTGGAGCGCACAGACCCTGGGCGCCAGCTATTGGACAGGACTTGCCTGCGTCGTGCTGATGGTGCCCGCCTTCACTTACGTAGCGCACCGGAGCTGGACCTATCGGAAATAGGTCAGCCGCGGCACTGGGACCGAGTCAGACATCAACGACCGTTGCCGGCATGCCCGCGTTCGAGCCGGATCACCCGCCGGCCGGAAGCGAGTTGCCGATCTTGGCCAAGCTCCTGATAGCGGCGCCGAATCAGGTAGATCGGCCGCCCCTTGGCTTCATCGTAGATCCGGCCGATATACTCGCCAACCACGCCAAGTCCGATCAACTGGATACCGCCGAGGAACAGCACCACGGAAAGCAGCGATGCGTAGCCGGGAACATCCACCCCGAAGATCAGCGTCCGCGCCACGATGAAGGTGCCGTAAATAAAGGCGCTGACAGCAATCAGCAGCCCGATATAGGTCCAGCTGCGCAGCGGGAGCGTGCTGAAGCTGGTAATGCCCTCGAGCGCAAGGTTCCACAGACGCCAACCCGAGAACTTCGAGCGACCCGCGCTGCGCGGCTCGCGTTCGTAGCGAACGATGGCCGTCTTGTAGCCCACCCAGGCAAACAGGCCTTTCATGAAGCGATGCCGCTCCGGCAGTTGCTTGAGCGCATTGATCACCACGCGGTCCATCAGGCGGAAATCGCCGACGTTCACGGGCAGCTTCAGGTCGGACAGCCGGTTGTGGATGCGGTAGTAGCTGGCCGCCGTCACGCGCTTGAGCCAGGAATCGCACTGGCGGCTGCTCCGTTGCGCCAGCACGACTTCCGCGCCTCGCGCCAGCGCGCGACAAGCTCGGGAATCAGCGAGGGCGGATCCTGCAGGTCCACATCCATGGGGATCACGGCATCGCCCAGGGCTTCATCGAGCCCGGCAGTCAATGCGGCTTCCTTGCCGAAATTGCGCGTCAGGTCCACCACGCGCACGCGTTCGTCCCGGCGGGCGTAGGCAAGCATCTGATCCAGCGTATCGTCCGAGCTGCCGTCGTTCACCAGGACGATCTCGAAGCGGATACGCTCGATGGATTCCAGGATAGGCACAATGCAATCGAAGAACCCAGCAATGCTCGCGGACTCGTTGTAGCAAGGCACAACCAGTGAAAGCATTCTCAAATCGTATGGAACCGACATGACTCTCTCCCCGAGGCGGCGTTGTTCACAGCAACTCCGTCAATGAATGCGCTCCTGTGCGCCTTATCGTTTTTCCACGACTTATCTTGCGCCTGGATCAGAAATACTTTGCCGGGCCCTGCGAAGGATTGCTGCCATCATCAGCAACGTCACGATCGGCCCGACCTGAGGAACTTCAGCCAGTCGATTTATCCCCAGGAAAAATGGCAGAAGCCACGCTGCCGACAGTAGCTCTCGTTCCCCTGTCAGCCACCCACGCCGGACGCAATCCACCGTCATGCCGGCAATCGCAATGCCCAGCCAGGTCAACTCATAAAACCACAGGTATGGTGTGATCAGAACAGTGGCCGCTGCCACCGCCGCGAAGCGCAACTCCATCGAAGTCTGACCTCGCCAGACTTTGACCAACGCAACGATCCCGAAAGCGGCTGACACAAACTGCGCCCAGTATGCGCCTTGTACCGAAACGCCGAACGTGCGCATCGTTGCAAATACAGTTGGGCTTGAGTACCACCCGCGCTCCCCTTGCTCCAGCACATGTGCCGCGACAGAACTGCCGTTCGCAAGGAATCCTGAAAAAGTTACCCAGCCAAACAGGACGATGCTTAGGGCGGCCATCGCCAAAGCTGTCGTTGCAGCAACGAAGAATGCCTTCCATTCACCGGCAGCAATCAGGGCAATTGGAAACACGATTGCCAGTTGCGGTTTTACGCTTAGCAAACCGATCAATATGCCGGCCAGCGCAGGCCGACGTCTCAGCTGGATAAGTGACCATGCCGCAATTCCCGCCGTTAGCAATGCATTTTGACCGATCATTGCCGCTTCCAGCAAACCAGGAAATGCGATCACGGGCAGCCACAACCGGTGGCCCGGCACGGCGCGAAGATCGAGGATCCTGAGCAACGCAGTGACATAGATCGTTGCCGTGCCGAAAATGAAAAGCACGTAGCTCAAGGCGAACGGCAATAGCGACAGGGGCAAGACCATCAACAAGAAGGTCGGAGGATATAGCCAAGGCAGATAAAAATTTCCATCGCCCTTGACCGCTCCGAAAGCCATGATCACGGGCTTAAGCGATGCATAGTCATACACTTGCGCCGCACCGTCCTTCAGTGCCAGGTACGACGCACTCCAAAAGACGGAATAGTCCCCGCCAGGTCGCACGACTCTGTCCGATGTGAAACCCTTGCTTTCCCAAGCCCACAAGACCATAAACACCAAATAAAGGAGAAGCATGGAAATGCTGTAGAAGCGCACGCGCTCCAGGTCCAGCCAATGCTTGGACATCGGCCGATCCAGTGCTGTCGTCGAGCCATGTTCCATGTTGCTCATCGCTCCCCCTTCCCCTGGCTTCTCTCTTTTTAAATGTGTAGTGGCTGACTTACATCGTGCTTGCGGCCCGCAAAGCGGAGCGGCCTCGCCCCACGTCGTTATATTTTTGTCAGCCAGTGGCAAATAGACAAGCAGCGAAGAACGACTGGGCAGACGCCTTCGTGTCATCGATCTACGCACGTTTCAATCGTGAACGCATACCCGCACGCCAGCAGTTCTCTGGCTTTCTCGTCGAACCGCACAAGACTGCCAGCCAGCAAGCTCTGTCTCCGAGGCCGACCGTTTCCAGACTGAAACGCTGGCGATAGGTGCACCGGCAGTCGGGCTCTACGCCTTTGGGCACGTAGAAGGCGACGCGGTGCAGACGGGGGCCATCCAAAAGTAGTGTGCGGACTCATACTTTTGGCGCCCGGCCGGACCCGGTCCCATCATGGTGACTTACACCACCTCCGCGCTCGGGGAAATAAGCACGATTCTTCCCAGAAACGCGGGCCTGGCTGCAACAGCAATCAAGACACCACCCCAATCCCGAAGCGATCGAATTCCCTTATGGATCAAGCTTTCAGCAGAGGTGGCCCGGCTTTTGCGTTGGACTTGGTGCCCAGCGTGGAGCTGCGCCATCCAGCAGGGATGCATCAAGAAAGGCGCGCTGCCCGGCAACGGGGAGAAAAAGGCCAATCAGAAACGGGGAACTGAGGTATTCGCAAATGATGGAAGCCGATCAAAGAGCCCGGCGCATTCGACCCAGCGAAGCCATAGCATCGCGGGCTGAAATGGCCTTTGCATCCTCAGCATGCTTCTACATCCGCGATGCCAGGAATCTTGCGCAACGACGAACAGCCAACTGCTCCTCTGATGTACTAGGCCCAGCTCGGCAAATGCCGCAGCGAGCTCGGGGCGGTCAGTGGCCGTTTCATGATTGCGCCAACTGCGGCCCGCCCTTTTTCTGCAGTCAAACCAGCTTGTCCACCCGTAGCAGAAGTGCCCTTAACCGAAGGAGATTGTCATGCAAAAACTCATCGACAACACCAAGCGTTTCTTCGTTGAAGAAGATGGCGTCACCGCGATCGAGTACGGCCTCATCGCCGCACTGATTGCGCTCCTGATCATTGCCGGTGCAAAGCTCGTCGGTCAAAACCTGAGCACGGTCTTTGACAAGATCCAGAGCGCTCTGGTCACGGCGTAAGAGAGTGCAGGGTGCGCGACCGGCGCCAAGAGCCATGGGCTGCCGGTCGCGCGCGTCGACCCGGGTCCGTTTGCTGGACCCACCTGAATCTGCGACGGCACGGCCAGGCGATACATGGACCTCCTTGCAGATCACCGCGACGTGCGCTCCACTGGGGGAACCGCCATGTTCAGTAAGTTTGAAGGCGTGCTGGCTTTCACTCGCGCCGAAGACGGTGTTACGGCTATCGAATACGCCTTGATTGCCATGCTAATTGCACTGGCAATCATCGCCTCAGTTACAACACTTGGGCAAACGGTCCGCGACTTATTCGACCGCGTTGCTGCGTCAATGCCGTGAGCGACGGAACCACCTGGACGACGAATCATGCCAGTTGAACTTGCACCTCAAGCACCGTTTGTTGGCCCATGTCTGATTGCCATTGTGCTGACGGCGGCTGCATCGGATATCCAGCGGCGCCGCATTCCCAACTGGCTGACGTCGGTACATGGATGCTTGCCTGCGCGGCCAACATCTACGTCCATGGACTCGGTGCAGGGTTAGTGGTATGGGCGCTTGGTTGGCTGACTGGCCTCCTCCTCTTTCTGCCGTTCTACATGCTGCGTGGCATGGCTGCCGGTGACGTCAAGCTGATGGCAGCCGTCGGCGCCTGGCTAGGCTCTGGCATGGCCTTGCGCATTGCGCTGGCGACGTTCGTACTGGGAGCCTTTGGGGCGTGGCGGTCGCAATTCGGTCCGGGCGAGGCGCCCAGCTGCTTCATAACGTGATCAGCCTCGGCAGGACAGGCAACCACACAGGCTCCGTAGGCACGCTGCCTTATGGCGTCGCCATCGCCGCTGGCACAGTAATCACGCTTTTCATGAGTACCTGATGCCAAAAGAAGACTTCTCCTGCGCCATGTGTGCGCGTTGGCGATAACGACATCAAGCTTTCAGGGGGCACGGCAATGAACGAGCAACACGACACCGGGCACGCACAGCGGCACCTGGAATCCGTCGCGGGCGGCAGGATCGGCGGCGTCGACCATGGCACGCTCCCACCCTGGCACGTGCTGCCGCGCAGCATCGCGGATACCGGGCTTGAGCCGGCGCAACTGCTTGGCCTCCTGATGAAGGCCGCCCACCTGCACCGCACCGTTACCCTCGCGGTACTGACCGACACGCTGAAGCTCCCCGCTGTCGTGGTCAACGAAATCGCAACTGTCGCGGTACGCGAGCGCCTGCTGGAAATTGCGCACCGTGGCGCCAGCGACCTGGACGTGCGCTTCCGCCTCACCGATGCAGGCTACACGCGTGCCGCCGAGGCATCGGCGCGCTGCAGCTACAACGGTCCGGCACCCGTCACCCTGGATGCCTACGTCGATGCCGTGAAGCACCACTCGGTCGGTCACGGCTCTGTCACCAAGGCGGACGTCACAGCGGCCTTCCATGACCTCGTGATCCCGGTCCACCTGCTGGACGCGATCGGCATGGCCCTGAACACCTGCCGGGCGCTGATGATCTACGGCCCCCCCGGCAGCGGCAAGACTTATCTGGCGCAGCGCCTTGGCATGCTCCTGCCGGCGCGGTGCCGGTGCCGCATGCGGTCACCGTGGCAGGCGAAATCATCCAGGTATTCGACCCCTTGGTGCATGTGCCCTTCAGTGACAGCGAGGCGTCGCTGGCGCGCCGCACACTGGACCGTCGCTGGATCCTGTGCCACCGACCGGTGGTGCTGACGGGCGGAGAACTTACGCTGGCAATGCTGGACCTGCGCTACGACCGCACCGCCGGCTTCTACCAGGCTCCGCCGCACATGAAAGCCAACAACGGCATCTACATCGTCGATGACCTGGGCCGGCAGTTGGTCGGCGTCGACGACCTGCTCAACCGCTGGATCGTGCCGCTGGACCGCGCCGTAGACATGTTCACGCTGCAGACCGGCGTGCGCTTCTCCGTGCCCTTCGACGTCTGGCCAGTGTTCTCGACCAACCTCGAGCCATCGGCGCTCGGCGACGACGCCTTCCTGCGTCGTCTCGGCAGCAAGCTGTATGTAGGACCGCTTTCGGTCGATGACTATCGCGAGGTGTACGCGCGCACGGTCGCCGACTTCGGACTGACCAGCGCGGAAGCGGTGTTCAACTTCCTGGTCGACAGCCTGCATTACGAAAGCGACACGCCGCTGCTGGCCTGCCTGCCGCGCGACCTGCTGCGCCTGGTTGCGTCGGGCGTGCGCTATCACGGCCATCCGCCGCAAGTCACCCAGGAGGGACTGCTGGCTGCGTGGCAAGCCTATTACGGACTGCGAACCTCGGCCGAAGGCATCGCATCGGCCAGCACTATTCATCACTGGTCCATCGACCAGCGCGCGGCAAGCTGAACTGCACCAGCCCACACGGAACTTCTAGGGGAGAGTCATCATGAAGAACACACGCGCAATCCTGATGCTGCTGATTGCCCTGCTCGCCGGTGTGGCGGCCGTGGTATCGGCGTCGCGATGGCTGATGGAGCAATCGTCCAGTTCCGTCAAGCAGGTGGTGGTCGCCGCCAATGACCTGAACCTGGGGCAGCCTCTGAACGGCAGCCAGCTGCGCCTGGTCAACTGGCCCACGGCCAGTGTGCCGCCAGGTGCATTCGAAGACTTGAAGCTGCTGGAAGGCCGCGTGGTCCGGACCAGCCTGCAGCGCGGCGAGCCTGTTCTCGATGCCAAGCTCGCGCCCGTAGGTACCAAGGGCGGACTGTCCGCGGTCATCAACGACGGCAAGCGTGCCATCACGGTGCGCGTCAACGATGTGGTGGGCGTCGCCGGCTTCGCGCTGCCGGGCAACTTCGTCGACGTGATCGTCAATACCAACGAAGAAGCCAAGACCACGCAAAACGGCAGCATCTCGAAGATCGTGCTCGAGAAGATCCTGGTGCTGGCGGTGGCACAGCAGGTCAGCCGCGACGACACCCAGCCCAAGGTGGTCAATGCGGTGACGCTGGAAGTCACGCCTGACCAGGCCGAGAAGCTGGACGTGGCGCGCAGCGTAGGGACCCTGTCGCTGGTGCTGCGCAACCAGATGGACGTTGCCGACATCAATACCGGCGGGGCGACCAAGGGCACGCTGCTGGGCAAGGTGCCGGAAGCGCCGGCGGTCAAGGTGGTCACGCAGACGCAAACGCGCACTGTGGTCAAGACCCGCACGGTCGCGGCACAGCCGCACGCGGGCAACTGCGTCGGCGTGCTGGCAGGCATCCAGGGCGGCATCGAGTGCTTCTGATCTCGTACCGCACCGCATCGACGAATTTTGAGCTGTAACACAGCTTCTCCGGGGGGAGATTCAAAATGAACCAGAAACGATCCGAAGCCGCCGGCGGCACCCGCATCCTGGTGCTGGCTGCCATTCTCTGCACACCGCTGGCCGCCGCGGCGCAAGCCGCCATCGAGGCCGGCAACCTGACCAAGGCCACGGCGCCCGCTACCGCCAAGGCGTCCCAAGGGCCGATGCAGATGACCATCAGCATGGCCCCCGCCGGTGCCGCACCTGTCGGCTCCGCCGCGCCGGTCCCTGCCGCCGATGCCCGCGGTCCGAATTGCACCGGCTCGGTCCGCCAGGAATCGACTGTGATTGTCCCGGTCGGCAAGTCGCAGCTGATCACGCTGCAGGAGCCGGTAAAGAATCGTACGGTGGGCAACCCGAACGTGGTGCAGGCCACGATGGTATCGGCACAGACGCTCTATGTACTGGGGCGCGCAGTGGGAACCACCAACATGATCGTGCAGGGCCGCAGCGGCAGCTGCAGCATCATCAACGTGGTGGTCAACGCCGACGCCGGCGGGTTGCAGACATCGCTCGGCCAGCTTCTGCCCGGCGAGCCCGGCATTCGCGTAATGACCGCCGCGGACAACCTGGTGCTGACCGGTAGCGTCACCAATTCACAATCGGCCCTGCAGGCCATGGACATCGCGCAGGCCTATGCCAATGCGGCGCATGGTGGCGACGGCAATAAGAAGGGCACCGTGCTGAACATGCTGTCGGTCGACACCCCGCAACAGGTGATGCTGGAAGTGAAGGTGGCGGAGGTCTCGAAGACGCTGCTGAACCAGCTCGGCTCGACGGTGAACCTGCAGGGCGGCTTCGGCTCCTGGACCGGCGGACTGGTGACGTCGCTGCTGACCGGCGCCTCGGCGGCGATCTTCGGCAGCAAGGCCAACAACAAGCCATTCCAGTTTGCCATTGACGCGCAGAAGAACGACAGCCTGGTCAAGATCCTGGCCGAGCCGAACCTTGTCACCATCAGCGGACAAGAAGCCAGCTTCCTCGCCGGCGGCAAGATCTACATCCCGGTGGCGCAGGCCAATGTGCTAAACGGTGCCGGCACGGTCACGCTACAGGAAGAAGAGTTTGGTGTGGGACTGAAGTTCACGCCGACGGTGCTCGCCAACGGCCGCATCCACCTGAAGGTGGCGCCGGAAGTGTCCGAGCTATCGCCCACGGGCGCGACCGTCAGCGGCAGCAGCCTGGCGGGACAGACCGTGCTTCCGCTCATCACCACCCGCCGCGCCTCCACCACCGTGCAGATGCGTGATGGCGAAAGTTTCGCCATCGGGGGCCTGCTGCAGGACAGCGCGCGCGGTTCGCTCAAGGCGCTCCCTGGCGCTGGCGAAGTGCCCGTGCTGGGCACGCTGTTCCGCAGCACGCAGTACCAGCAGGACCTGACCGAACTGGTGTTCATCATCACGCCGCGCCTGGTCAAGCCGATGGCGACCAACAACTACCCGTTGCCCACCGACAGCTTCACCACGCCTGATCCGTTCTCGCTGTACTTATGGGCAACATGGAAGGCCACCGCAATACGCCGCCCGCCCCGGCACCGGCCCCGACGCAGCCGCTCCAGCCGCTGCGCCCGCCCCTGCACCATCGGCCCCGCG
>LRMT01000132.1 GCA_001725945.1 Cupriavidus sp. UYMMa02A
CGTCCGGATCGGTGTCCTCGCGGCCCATCGGCGGGCGACGGTTCCTTCATGCCTTCGGGCAGGCGGGCCAGGGCCGGGGCGCAGGTTGCTGGCGCGGCGGGCGCGGGCGCCGGCGCTTCGTCCTCGTCGTCATCCATCGGCTCGCTGGCCTTGGCCAAGCCCCGGGCGGCGGCCAGCTTCATGCGCACCGGCTTGTCGCCCCAGATCTCTTCAAGGTTGTAGTACAGGCGCAACTGCGGCTGCAGGATATGCACCACCGCGTCGCCGCAGTCGACCAGCACCCATTCGCCCGTTTCCAGGCCTTCCACCGCAACGATATGGCCGCCGGCTTCCTTCACCGTGTCGCGCACCGACGCCGCCAGCGCCTTGGTCTGGCGGTTGGATGTCCCGCTGGCAATCACCACCCGGTCGAACAGTTCGGTCAGGTGGGTGGTGTCGTACACCTTGATGTCCTGCGCTTTGACATCCTCGAGGCCGTCGACGATGGCGCGTTGCAGTTTGCGAATATCCATGGTGCGTTCTTGTTCAGCTGAAATCATTGGGGGGGCCAGTTCAGGACTGGCTGAGGCGGGGCGGTATAGCCCCTGGCTTGCGATGTAGTGTGCCACGCCGGCAGGCAGTTGGTCACCCGCCGGCGGAAGGCCGGATGCCAGGCGCTGGCGCAGGCCGGTGGAAGACAGGTCGACAGCGAGGGTCTGGTCAATCCACATCCGGCCGGAGGGCGTGCATTGTATCAGGTGTGTGTCCGCCTGGCGCGCGGCCAGTGCCTCGCGCACCGGGCCTTCGAGTTCCGTCAGGTCGAACCCGGGGCGCGTGGCGGTGCACAAGTGCACGTGTGCGAACAATTCCTGCCAGCCGTGCCAGGTGTGCAGGCGCAGGAGCTGGTCGGCGCCCATCAGCCAGCACAGCGAGGCTTCGGGGCCGTATTCGGCACGTAGCTGGCGCACGGTGTCGATGGTGTAGCTGGGCCCTGCGCGATCCACTTCCATGCGGCTCACGCGCACCTTCGCCCCGGTGCCGGTCAGCGCGGAGGCTGCAAGTTCCGTCATGGCGAACCGGTCCCGCGCGGGCGTCACCTCGGCGCTTTTCTGCCAGGACTGGCCGGTCGGGATCCATACCAGTTCGTCCAGCGCCAGGTGGTCGATGCACAGCTGTGCCAGCGCCACATGGCCGAGATGAGGAGGGTCGAAAGTGCCGCCCAGGATACCCAAGCGGTAGGGACGGGCGTCTTTGCCAGCATTGGCCGGCATGGCGTCTTGATCGGAATGTGCCATATGGTCGCCGTCAGGCCCAGTCGCGCGCCGGCAGGAAGTCGGTGTACAGGGCGCTTTCCGCGCTGCCCGCTTCCGGCTGCCAGTCGTAGCGCCATGTCACCTGCGGCGGCATCGACATCAGGATCGATTCGGCGCGGCCGCCGGACTGCAGTCCGAACAGCGTGCCGCGGTCGAAAACGAGGTTGAACTCAACGTAGCGGCCGCGGCGGTAGGCCTGGAAATCGCGTTCGCGTTCACCGTAGGGCGTGTCCTTGCGGCGCTCCAGGATCGGCTGGTAGGCGTCCAGGAAAGCGTCGCCCACGCTGCGCATCATCTCGAAGCTGCGGTCGAAGCCGAGCGCCGAGAAATCGTCAAAGAAGATGCCGCCTACGCCGCGCGCCTCGCCGCGGTGCTTGAGAAAGAAATACTCGTCGCACCACTGCTTGAAGCGCGGATAGAGGTCATCGCCGAACGGTGCGAGCGACTGCTTGCAGGTGCGGTGGAAATGCACGCAGTCGTCGGCATTGCCATAGTAGGGCGTGAGGTCCATGCCGCCGCCGAACCACCAGACCGGATCGGCATCGGGCTTGACCGCGATGAAGCAGCGCACGTTCATGTGCACCGTGGGCACGTACGGGTTGCGCGGATGGAACACTAGCGACACGCCCATGGCTTCGAAGCTGCGCCCGGCCAGTTCGGGGCGGCTGGCGCTGGCCGATGGTGGCAGGGTATCGCCGGTGACGTGCGAAAAGCCCACGCCGGCACGTTCCATCACGGCGCCGCCTTCCAGGATGCGGGTGCGGCCACTGCCGCGCAGGCGCTCGGTGGGCGGCTTTTCCCAGGCGTCGGTCAGGAACGGCTGTCCGTCGATGGCGGCGACGGCGTCGGTGATGCGGTCTTGCAGACCGAGAAGATAGGCTCGGACTGCCTGGGAATCGATCATGGCGTGTAGAGGCGCGGGCCTCGGATGCAAAGGCGGCGGAGCAGGCAATTGGCCGGCCCCGCCGTCATGGGAGTGCCACGATTGTAACGGCTGGCGCGCCGCTTGCCTGCGGGCACCGCCACAGCGTGACCGGGCGCACGGGGCCGGTCCGGCCCTGTTGCGCCCCAATGCCGGCCATCAGCGCTTGATCGCGCGGTAGCCGATGTCGGTGCGGTATTGCATGCCATCGAAGCGGATCTGCTCCACGGCGGCGTAAGCGGCGCGTTGCGCAGCCTTGACGGTATCGGCCAGGCCCACCACGCAGAGTACGCGCCCGCCCGTGGTCAGCAGCGTGCCGTCCTTGAGCGTGGTGCCGGCGTGGAAGGTCACGCTGTCGTCGGTTTCGGCCGGAATGCCGGTGATGGCGTCGCCCTTGCGCGGCGAATCCGGGTAGCCGTACGCGGCCATCACCACGCCCAGCGCGGTGCGGCGGTCCCAGTCCAGCTCGACTGCGTCGAGCTTGCCCGATACCGCGGCGTCCATCACGTCGACCAGGTCGGTCTTCAGGCGCGCCATGATCGGCTGGGTTTCCGGGTCGCCCATGCGGCAGTTGAATTCCAGCGTCTTCAGGTTGCCGTCCTTGTCGATCATCAGGCCGGCATACAGGAAGCCGGTGTATGGAATGCCGTCCTTTTCCATGCCGCGCACGGTCGGCATGATGATCTCGCGCAGCGCGCGCGCATGCAGCGCGGGCGTCACCACCGGCGCGGGCGAGTAGGCGCCCATGCCGCCAGTGTTGGGGCCGGCATCGGCGTCAAGCAGGCGCTTGTGGTCCTGGCTGGTGGCCAGCGCGAGCACGTTCTTGCCGTCGACCAGCACGATGAAGCTGGCTTCCTCGCCCTCCAGGAACTCCTCGACCACCACACGCGCGCCGGCATCGCCGAGCTTGTTGTCGGCCAGCATCATGTCGACCGCAGCATGCGCTTCTTCCAGGCTCATGGCGACGACCACGCCCTTGCCGGCAGCCAGGCCGTCAGCCTTGATCACGATCGGCGCACCCTGCGCATCGATATAGGCGTGGGCCTGGGCGGCGTCGGCGAAGGTCTGGTAGGCCGCCGTAGGAATGCCGTGGCGGTGCATGAAGGCCTTGGCGAAGTCCTTCGATGATTCGAGCTGCGCGGCTGCCTTGGTCGGGCCGAAGATGCGCAGGCCCTTGCCGCGGAACACGTCCACGATGCCGGCGGCCAGCGGCGCCTCGGGGCCGACCACGGTGAAGGCCACGCCTTCGCGCTCGGCAAACGCGGCGAGCACCTCGGGGTCCGTCAGCGGAATATTCTGCAGCCGCTTGTCGAGCGCGGTGCCGCCATTGCCTGGTGCCACATACACCACCTGTACCTTGGGGGATTGGGCCAATTTCCAGGACAGCGCGTGTTCACGTCCACCCGAGCCGACAACCAATACTTTCATGATCCACTGCCAGAAAAGAAACGCATGCAAAAAGGCGGCAGCCTCTGTGTGCTGCCGCCGGGGCTGATTCAGTCTACTTACTCTTCGACGACCGCGTTGGTGAAGACTTCCTGCACGTCATCGAGGTTTTCGAGCGCGTCCAGCAGTTTCTGCATCTTCACCGCGTCGTCGCCCACGAATTCGACTTCGTTCTGCGGCTTCATCACCACGTCGGCGACTTCGGCCTTGAAGCCGGCGGCTTCCAGTGCCGCCTTGACCGCCGAAAAGTCGTTCGGCGGGCAGGTGACTTCGATCGAACCGTCTTCATTGGTGACCACGTCGTCGGCGCCCGCTTCCAGCGCGGCGTCCATCAGCTTGTCTTCCGGCGTGCCCGCGCGAACAGGAACTGGCCGCAGTGGGTGAACATGAACGCCACCGAGCCCTCGGTGCCCATGTTGCCGCCATGCTTGGAAACGCGTGGCGCACTTCGGCGACGGTGCGGGTGCGGTTGTCGGTCAGGCAGTCGACGATGATCGCGGCGCCGCTCAAGCCATAGCCTCGTAGCGGATTTCCTCGTAGTTCACCGCCTTCCAGGCCACCCACGCCGCGCTGGATCGCGCGCTGGATGTTGTCCTTGGGCATGTTCGCGTCCATCGCCCTGTCCATGGACAGGCGCAGGCGCGGGTTGGAGTCGGGGTCGCCGCCGCCGAGCTTGGCGGCCACGGTGATTTCCTTGATCAGGCGGGTCCAGATCTTGCCGCGCTTGGCGTCAGCGGCGGCTTTTTTGTGTTTGATATTGGCCCATTTCGAGTGACCGGCCATGATTCTCTCCGAAGCGGAAAACGTGAAGTTGTGCGGGAAGGCTGCAGCTTGCGCGCGCCGGGTGTACACAGCAACGAACGGGCGCGCCGGGTGACGGATAGCCCGGCTGCTGGCTATAATCAGCCCATGATTTTATCACGCGGCCCTGTCTGCGCCGCGCCTGTGGCCACCTGCCACGCTTCCCGATCCGAGACACCATGGCCGAACCTATCCTGATCGCCAAGAACACCGAGCTCGAACTGGCACTGCTGCCGCAAATGGCAACCGCCACGGACTGATCACCGGCGCCACCGGCACCGGGAAGACCGTGACACTGCAGACGCTTGCGCAGGGATTCTCCCGGCTCGGCGTGCCGGTCTTCATGGCGGACGTCAAAGGTGACTTGACCGGCATTTCCCAGCCGGGGCAGCCGACCGACAAGCTCAAGGCGCGCCTGACCGAGCTGAACCTGCCCGAGCCGGCCTGGGGCGGCTGCCCGACCACGCTTTGGGATGTATTCGGCCAGAAGGGCCACCCGGTACGAGCCACCGTCTCCCATATGGGCCCGCTGCTGCTGTCGCGCATGCTGGAGCTCAACGATACCCAGCAGGGCGTGCTGAACCTGGTGTTCCGCATTGCCGACGCCAATGGCCTGCTGCTGCTCGACGCCAAGGATCTGCGCGCGATGCTTCAGTACGTGGGCGACAACGCGGCGCAGTTCACGACCGAATACGGGAACATCTCGGCGGCATCTGTCGGCGCGATCCAGCGTGGCCTGGTCGCACTGGAGTCGCAGGGCGCGGACGTGTTCTTCGGCGAGCCCATGCTCAACCTGGAAGACTTCATCCAGACCGAGAAGGGCCAGGGCGTGGTCAATATCCTGGCGGCGGACCAGTTGATGAACTCGCCCAAGCTCTACGCCACCTTTCTGTTGTGGCTGCTGTCCGAGCTGTTCGAGAAGCTGCCCGAAGCCGGCGATCTCGACAAGCCCAAGCTGGTTTTCTTCTTCGACGAGGCGCACCTGCTGTTCAACGATGCGCCCAAGGCGCTGCTCGACAAGATCGAGCAGGTCGTGCGGCTGATCCGTTCCAAGGGCGTCGGCGTGTACTTCGTCACGCAGAACCCCGTGGACATTCCCGACACCGTGCTGGGCCAGCTCGGCAATCGCGTGCAGCATGCGTTGCGCGCGTTCACGCCGCGCGACCAGAAGGCGGTCAAGGTGGCGGCCACGACCATGCGTGCCAATCCGAAGCTCAATCTGGAAACGGTCATCGGCGAGTTGGGGGTGGGCGAGGCGCTGGTGTCGCTGCTGGACGCCAAGGGCACGCCCGGCGTGACCGAGCGCGCCTGGGTGCTGGCGCCGGGCAGCCGCATCGGTCCGGTCACGGATGACGAGCGCAAACAGTTGATCGCGACGTCGCTGGTGGCTGGCACGTACGAGAAGACGATCGATCGCGAATCGGCCTACGAGAAGCTGCGCGGCAGCGCGGCACCGGTTGGAAACGGTGGTGGCGGCGGCACAACGGCGCAGAAGCGACGGGCGGCGCGCCGGCCGCGGAGGGCGGCTGGCTCGGTACCGCCGGCGAGATCTTCGGCTCGCTGACCAAGGGCACGGGCAAGACCGGCCGTGGAGATTCCATTCTGGAATCCATGGCCAAGTCGGCCGCGCGCACCGTCGGGTCTCAGGTCGGCCGTGAACTGATTCGCGGCGTGCTGGGCACCTGTTGGGCGGCGGCAAGAAGAAGTAAGGCGGGGAAGGCGGGGGGAGCACTGCACCCATCAAGGGCATTCCCCCTCAACGCCGCTGCGCAGCCTCCCGCGACTTGGCAGCTGCCGCATCTTCACGCATCTTGCGGCTGAACATCCGCGCGAAGAACCACCCCATGCCGATGATGAAGACGATGACGCCCAGGCTCATCAGCCCGGTGCTGGTCGTGAACAGGATCTTGACTGCTTCCATGCGGATCTCCCTGTGAGATGACGAACTGATTGCGGCGTAGGCGCACGACGTCGAGTGTAGGGAGCCGCGCCGGACGGACTATTGAGTAGGATCAAGCCCGGCCGGCAAAGCAGATGGGAAGCGGGCCTTGCCGGCCCGCGGCGGTGTCAGTTCTTGGTGCCGAACAGGCGGTCGCCGGCGTCGCCGAGGCCGGGCACGATATACGCGTGATCGTCCAGGTGGCTGTCCAGCGATGCTACGAACAGCTTCACGTTGGGGTGCGCCTTGTGGAACACCTCCACGCCTTCGGGCGCCGCCACCAGCGCGACGAAAGTGATGGCCTCGTCCTTCACGCCGCGGCGCTTCAGTACATCCACGGCATGCGCGGCCGAATATCCCGTAGCCACCATCGGATCGCACAGGATGAAGCTGCGGTCTTCCACGTCGGGCAGGCGCACCAGGTATTCCACAGGGCGGTGCTGCTCGTCGCGGTACACGCCGATATGGCCGATGCGCGCCGACGGAATCAACTCGACCAGGCCATCGCTCATGCCTACGCCGGCACGCAGCACCGGCACGATGGTCAGCTTCTTGCCAGCAATCACGGGCGCTTCCAGTGGCACCAGCGGCGTTTCGATGTGCCGCGTGGTGAGCGGCAGGTGGCGCGTGATCTCGTAGCCCATCAGCAGCGTGATCTCGCGCAGCAGCTCGCGGAAGGTACGCGTGGACGTGTCCCGGTCGCGCATA
Source organism: Cupriavidus sp. UYMMa02A (assembly GCA_001725945.1). Taxonomy (GTDB): domain Bacteria; phylum Pseudomonadota; class Gammaproteobacteria; order Burkholderiales; family Burkholderiaceae; genus Cupriavidus. The sequence goes on from LRMT01000132.1 coordinate 7,109, forward strand.
TGCGAGAGCTTGTGCTGGATCAGCGGGTGGTCGAGGATGTACAGGCTGGGGAAACGCGGATCTTGTTTCATGGCGGCGGCGAAGGCTCGGCGGCAGAGGGGGAAGCGGGCGGCCCCGGTCTTGTGGACCGGCGCCGCGCCGTTGTAGCCGGATTGTAATGGAAGCGGGCTGCCGCGCCTGCGTCAGTCGAGCGCGCGATCCTTCGACTCGATATCGACCATGTAGATCGCGAGCGCCGCTACGGCGAGGAACGAAGAAAGCAGCACCAGGCCAGCGTGAAGTGCGTGGCCATGACGGGGGCAACGATGGCCGGCGCGAACAGGCCGCCGAAGCGAGCCATGGCGCCCGCCGTACCCATCCCGCTTGCGCGCAGGTCGGTCGGATACACCTCCGGCGTGAAGGCATAGAGCGCGCCCCAGGTGCCGAGCAGCGAGAAGCTCATCAGCAGCGTGGAGCCGACCACCAGCACGGGGGACTGGCCCAGGCTGTAGAGCATGCAACCCGCGGCGCTGAGCAGCAGGAAACCGATCAGCGTGGGCTTGCGGCCCCAGCGCTCGACGCCGTGCGCGGCGAGTGCGAAACCCGGCAGCTGTACCAGCGCGAGCAGGATCAGGAAGACCTGGCCGCGCATGAAGCCGAAGCCTTGTCCCGCCAGCTTCACCGGCAGGTAGACGAAGACACCGTAGTAGGCGATCGAGATCAGCGCCCAGGCCACCAGCAGACTGATGCTGCGGCGGCGGAAGCCGGTCGCGAACAGCGCCAGCACGGACTTGCGCTCCATCTGCTGGGGTTCGAGCGCGCCGATTTCAACCGAAAGGCGATTGGCGGTTGCCACACGCTGCAGCACCGCGCGTGCCTCGGCTGAACGTCCCGACTTGTTCAGGTAGAGCGGAGACTCGGGCACGAAGAACCGGAAGACCACGCCGACCAGCGCGGGGATGCCGGTGACGAGGAAGATCAGGCGCCAGGCTGCATCGCCGTGCGAAACGGCGATCAGCGCCAGCACCGCGAGCAGGATCGTGCCGACGGCCCAGAACGATTCCAGCAGGACCAGCCAGCGGCCGCGCCGGTCGGACGGCAGGAACTCGGCCATCATGGTGTAGTCGACGGGCAGCGTGCCGCCGACGCCGATGCCGGTCAGGAAGCGCAGCACCAGCAGCCACTGGAAATCCGGGGCGAACGACGATGCGACGCCGCAGATGGCGTCGATGACGACAGCCATCATCAGCACGGGGCGGCGGCCGATCCGGTCGGCCAGGCGGCCGAACATGAACGCGCCGATCAGCATTCCGACAAAGAACATCGTGCCGGTTTGCAGTGCGGTCGGCACGGGAATGCCGAACGTCGCGGCAATCGACGGCGCGGTGAAACCGATCGACAGCACCTGCATCGCGTCGGCGAGCCAGACCAGGCCGAAAATGACGAACAGCCGGTACTGGAACCTGCCGACACCGGCGGCGCGAATACCCTGCTCGATCGTGATGGTCGGAGACATCGCTGCCCTCGTGGCTGGCTGTGGGGCAGAGCTTATCGCAGCTTCTGCGAGGGGCGTGGATGGCATGGATGAAATGGATGACGACATGTTTGTCTACCTGTCTGTAAAGGCTGTTTCCTGAACTCGGAAGCGCACGTCTGTCGAAGCAGGTCCGGGCCGGGGCCAACTCATGCATGATGCATTGACTGTGTGATGCAGTCGCGCCGGGTTGCTACGAAGCGTGGGGGGCTACTTCAATCTGGCGAAGCGAGAACTATGCCGGGAGTCCTCGCGCTGCGTGCTTGGTGCGGATACGTCATCGTCGCTCCTGTTTGTCTACCCTTGGTGGTTTTCTGGTCTTGTCATCGTCGTGGCGTGCGGGTTGCGGTGCGCCGTCCTTGTGCCGGAATGCACCGCTGCACGCTGCTGTCGCACTCATGTAGTGCGCACTACATGATCGTTCAGCGTAAGCTACATGAAAAGGGCCGGCAAGGCCGATCTGCGGTTTTCTCCTTGGGGTTTTCCCGCGCGACATGGCGCGCGCGGGAAGGTCTAGGCCAACTCAGTGCGCAGGGGCCGCGCGCAGGCGCGCGACAGTGGCTTGCACGTCCTGCCACGCGGGTTTGTCGGGAGCAAAGCGCGCGCGCAGGTATTGCGTGAGCGCCACGATCTGCTGGTCGTCCAGGCTGTCGGCGTAGGACGGCATGGCGCCGAGCGAGCTGTTCGGCGGCGCGGGCATGCCTTGCAGCAGCACCTGGATCACATTGTCGGGGCGGTCGCCGTGAAGGTTCGTGTTGAGTGCCAGCGAAGGCTTCACCCCGAACTGCCGCATGCCCTGGTCGGATTGATGGCACACCGCGCACGCGCTTTGGTAGAGGCGCGCCGCAGGGCCGCCAAGCGTACCGGCCGCCTGGGCGCTGCGCCGTTCATATTGGGCAGCCTCCGTGGTGATCTGCGCAGGCGCAGGCGGCGCGGCGTTGAACGACGCGACGTAGTGCGCAATGGAGCGCACATCGGTTTCGGGCAGCAGCGCCAGCTCTTCCACGACGGGTGCCATCGGTCCCGCGGCGGCGCCGTGGTGCACGGCATAGCCGCCGCGCAGGTAAGTGAACAGGGCATCCTCGGTCCAGGGCACCGGCGCGCGCGACAGCGCGGTCAGCGCGGGTGCTTCCCAGCCTTCGGCACTGCCGCCTGTCAGGTAGTGGCGGCCGCCTTTCTCGCCGCCCAGGGCATTGCGCGGCGAATGGCAGGCGCTGCAATGGCCCAGGCCTTCGGCCAGGTAGCGCCCCGGTTCCATTGTGCTGACCGGTTGGCATCCGGCTGGAACGGCTGGTTGCGATGGAACAGCAGGTTCCAGCCTGCCAGCAGCGGGCGCATATTGAACGGGAACGCCAGTTCGGTGCGCGGCACGTCAGCCTTCACCGGCTCGGCAGACATCAGGTAGGCGTACAGCGACTGCATGTCGGCATCGCTGATCTTTGCGAAGGCGGTATAGGGGAAGGCAGGATAAAGGCGGCGGCCATCGCGGTGCACGCCTTCGCGCATCGCGCGCTCGAATGCGGCGAACGACCAGCTGCCGATGCCGGTTTCGACATCGGGCGTGATGTTGGTGCTGTAGACCGTGCCGAACGGTGTCTCCAGCGCCAGGCCGCCAGCGTTCTTCGCGCCGCCCGGCGTCGTGTGGCAGACGGCGCAATCGCCGGCCGCGGCGACCAGCCGCCCGCGCTCCAGCGTCGCCGGCGGAGTAGAAGCGGGCCCCGGCGGGTGCTACGGGGTTGATCGGCGCAAA
>LRMT01000133.1 GCA_001725945.1 Cupriavidus sp. UYMMa02A
GCAGTCGCCGGCTGCGCCGGCGAAACAGCAGCGCCAGCCAAGAACGACAACATTTCCCCCCAGCCGTAACAACGCCCGTTCCAAAGCCCCCACCCAAGATCCGCAACAATTCGCGACCTGAAATCGAAACCCGCAATCAAGCGCTCGCGAATCGCTGAGCGCGCCTTCAGGCATTCCCCAACCCGCACGGCAAATCGTCGGATACGACGAATAACCCTCACCACACCCTGTCCAGAATTTTTCCCAAGACAAGAAAATGGAGACAAGGAACAATGAGTGCAACCTATCAACGGGGCCGCGCATGGGTGGTGACCGTGCTGCTGTTCCTGTTCGTGGTGGTCAATTTCCTCGACAAGATCAGCGTGGGACTGCTTGCCGGTCCGATGATGGACGAACTGGGCCTCACCCCGGCGCAGTTCGGGCTGGTCGGCAGCAGCTTCTTCTGGCTGTTTGCCGTGGCCGGCGTGGCGGGCGGCTTTATTGCCAATCGCGTGTCGTGCGCGTTGCTGCTGTTGCTGATGGCCATTGCGTGGTCTCTGTTCCAGTTGCCGCTGGCCTGGTCGTCGAGCCTGGCGGTGCTGATCGCGGCGCGCGTGCTGCTGGGCATTGCCGAGGGCCCATCCACGGCCATTGCCATCCACGCAGCCTACAAATGGTTTCCCGATGATCGCCGCACGCTGCCCGTGGCCTTCTTCACCCAGGGCGGTGCCACGGGCCTGATCCTGGCCGGCATCACCATTCCTTACATCACCTCGCATTGGGGCTGGCGCGCCAACTTCTACGTGCTGGCCGCACTGGGCGCGGCCTGGACCGTGCTGTGGCTGTTCTTCGGCGGCGAGGGCAAGGTTGATCAGGCATCGGCCGAGACCGCGGCCAGCCGCGCGTTCCCTATCGCGCGCTGCTTGGCGATGCCACCGTGCTGGGCTGCTTCCTGTTGCGCTTTGTCGCCTACTGGAGCCTGGCATTGTCGCTGACGTGGTTCGCGGCTTACCTGCAGCGCGGGCTTGGCTTTGATCACGCTACCTCGGGCAGGCTGTTCGCGGCCATCATCGCGGTGAACATGCCGGTCACGCTGGCCGTGGCGTGGTGGTCGCAGCGCATGCTGCGCCGGGGCACGCCGTCGCGGATCGCCCGGGGCCGCCTGGCCGCGCTGATGCTGGTGGGTGCCGGCGTTTGCCTGGCCGCTCTGGTGGCGCCAGGCCTCGCCAACTGGCAGCGCGTGGCGCTGCTCGCGGCAAGCTGCGCGCTGGCGCCGTCGATCTACTCGCTCGGACCGGCAATGCTGGCCGAGGTCTGCCCGCCGGCCCAACGCGGCGCGCTGCTGTCGATCGATGCCTCGATTTCGTCGATCGCCGGCATCCTGGCCCCGCTGGTGACGGGCTACCTGGTGCAGAACGCCACCGGCGCGCATGGTTATGAGTCAGGCTTCGCGGTCTGCGGCGTGCTGATGATCATTGGTGGCCTCGGTGGCGCCGCCATGATCAACCCCGCGCTCGAAGCAGCGGTTGGCCAGGCTGCAGGAACCCGCGGCAGCGGGCTCGGCCGCGCGGCTGCCCACGCCTGACGCCAACGCGGCGCGTCTGCGCGCGCCGCCGATATACTGCATGCTCCGCCGGGCTGCCAGGTCCGGAATTCCACGGAGCGTTCACGATGATGCCTGCCGCTTCCTCGAGCTGGTTCGCCTGGGCCGTACTGTCCGCAGTGTTCGCGGCCCTCACCGCCATCTTTGCCAAGGTCGGCCTGGCCGGCATCGATTCCGACATGGCCACGCTGGTCCGCGTGGTCATCATCTTCGCCGTGCTCGCCGCCTTCGTCATGGTCACGGGCAAGTGGATGGACCCTTCGACCTTCTCGGCACGGAACTGGATCTTCCTCACGTTGTCCGGGCTGGCAACGGGGGCCTCCTGGGTATGCTACTTCCGCGCGCTGAAGATCGGCGATGCCTCGAAGGTCGCGCCGGTCGACAAGTTCAGCCTGGTGCTGGTGGCGCTCTTCGCCGTGCTGTTTCTCGGCGAACGGCCGGCCCCGCGCGAATGGCTCGGAATCGGGCTGGTCGCGGCGGGCGTGATCGTGCTGAGCCTGCGGCGGTAGCGGCGCGCGGCGGCCTCACTCCACGACATCCCCCACCCACACGCGGTCAAAGCTCGCCGCGGCCTCACGCTGGATCTTGCGAACCGTCTCGGCGTCGGGCGCTTCGTATTCGCACACCATGCGCCTCCAGTCCGCTGCCGCGCAGACGCCGTTCAACCTGGTGTACGGAGCCAGGCCGTAGCGGGAAGGGGCCATCCGGCCCACGCCGGTGCGTGAGGGCGCCGGGCATCCTGCCCGCCCGGCATCAACTGGGCCGGCTCTATGCCGAACAGATTGGCACACGCGCTGGCGAATGCCGCGGCTGAACGCAGGCCCGACTGCGTGGCGAGCAGGTCCAGCCGGGCCGGTGTCATGTCAGGCGGCGCGTCGGGCAGCGCCAGCATATAGAACGCCCGCGCCGCGCGCTGTTCGCGCACGAGCGGATGCAGCGCTTCGCCTTCGGCAAACAGGCGTGCACGGACCAGGCGCGGGGCAACCTGCCACTGTTCGCCAAGGCGCGCGGCATTCCAGTCCACGGTCGGGTGCTCGAAAGCCAGGCGCGCGAGCGAGCGCGACCAGTGCTTGTCATGATGGATCGCGTTCATGCGCGGGCAGACCGCGTCAGGCACGGCCTCGAACGTGATGGCGCACCCTTGCCCGGGCGCGGCCGATAGCTCGCAGTCAAAGTGCGCGAAGGCCGGTACCACGAACGGATCACCGGGCCGCACGTCGCGCCGCGCATTGGCATCGCGCAGCCGCGCCGCGCCCTGCTGGGCTTCCACGCGCACGGCGAACGGGAAGCGCAGGCGGGTGATGCGGACGGGGGTGCGGCTGACAAGAGGCATGCGGACGGTGGCTAGGGCGCTGGCGTGCGGCTGGCTACTGTCGCAGCATTCTACGGTCGACGCAACTGCGGGCGCTGTCGCGCCAATGACATTTGGCTGGCTTCTATAGCTCCGATAGCCCGAAGTGATGCAACCGTGGCAGATCGGTCACGCGGATGGTCTGGTATGCCAGGTGGACCAGGCCTTCATCGGCGAGCCGTCGCAAGGCCTGGTTGACCCGCTGGCGCGACAGGCCGGTCAGCAGCCCGATTTCCTCCTGCGACAGCTCCAGCACCGGGCTGGTGCGCGGATACAGCGACGGGTGGAAAAGCTGCGCTATGGCCTGGGCCACGCGGCGTCGGCGCTCAGCAGCCGATCGTTCTGCACGGTGGCGATGAACTGCCCCATGCGCTCGTTGAGCTGCGTGACGACAAAGCTGGCGAACGGCAGGCTCTGCGCGAGCAAGGTATTGAATACGGGCTCCGGCACGAGCAGCACGCGCGAATCGCGGATGGCGATCACGTCATAGCGGCGCAGCTCGCGCTTGATCACGCTGCCTTCGCCGCACCAGCCGCCCGCGGGCACGCCCGAGAATGTGCAGCCGCGCCCGTCCGGGGTATAGACAGCAAGCTTGATCAGGCCGCTGTCGACGCCGATCCAGTCGCGCGACGGTTCGCCGCGCCGGGCGATGAACGCCCCGGCGGGGAATTCCTGCAGCACCGTCGCGCGCGCGGCCAGCACCTGGTGTTCCGGCGCGAGGGCATCGAACCAGGCATGGCCGGCCAGTGGGGAATCCGGCGCGGAATCGGGCGGCAAATCGGGCTGCGGAAGGTCGGGCGCGGTCATGGCGGGACGGGTAGGGCGGTCAGGCGAACCGGACTTGCCAGACTTCGGCGCGGGCTGTGTAAGAATCCTGTAAGCCTTGCCTGGCGCGGGTTTCCGGGCAGTTTGTCATCCGGACGACAGAGCGCGGGCGTGTGCGATGATAGCCTTGCAGCAGAAAAAGTAACAGCGCCCCGGCACACGAGAGTTCAGCGGAGACACAAGCAATGCCCACAGATTTCGACAGCGGCCTGGGCCGCAATGCGGCCAATTTCGTGCCGATCACCCCGATTGATTTCCTGGTCCGCGCTGCTGAAGTGTATGGCGACCGGCTTGCCATCGTGCACGGCCCGGTGCGCCAGAACTGGCGGGACACCTATGCGCGTGCGCGCCGCCTGGCCAGCGCCTGGCGCGCGCCGGGGTCGGCAAGGGCGATACCGTGGCGGCGCTGCTGCCCAATACGCCAGCCATGGTGGAGGCGCACTTTGGCGTGCCGATGGCAGGTGCCGTGCTCAACGCGCTCAATATCCGACTGGATGCCGCCAACCTGGTATTCATGCTGCGCCATGGCGAGGCGCGCGTGCTGCTGGCCGATACCGAGTTCGCCGACCTCGCGCGGCAGATGTCGCTGGAGATCCCGGGCCTCAAGGTCATTGCAGTGGAAGACGCGCTGGGCCCGCAGGCCGAGCGTTTTGGCGATACCGACTATGAGTCGTTCCTGGCATCGGGCGATCCGGAGTACGCGTGGAAGATGCCCGACGACGAGTGGGACGCGATTGCGCTGAACTACACCTCGGGTACCACCGGCGACCCGAAGGGCGTGGTGTACCACCACCGCGGCGCGGCCATGAACGCGATCTCGAACATCCTCGAATGGGACCTGCAGAAACACCCCGTCTACCTGTGGACGCTGCCGATGTTCCACTGCAACGGCTGGTGCTTCCCGTGGACCGTCGCCGCGCGCGCGGGCGTCAACGTGTGCCTGCGCAAGTTCGAGCCGCGGCTCGTGTTCGACCTGATGCGCGACGAAGGCGTGACCCACTACTGCGCGGCGCCGATCGTGCATACCGCGCTGGTCAACGCGCCGCCGTCATGGCGCGAGGGCCTGCGCGGACCCGTGCGCGGCATGGTGGCCGGCGCACCGCCGCCCGCGGCGGTGCTGGCGCAGATGGAGGCCATGGGCTTCGAACTGACCCATGTGTACGGCCTGACCGAGGTGTACGGCCCGGCAGCGGTGTGCGCGGAGCAGAACGGCTGGAGCAGCCTGTCGCAGGAAGACCGCGCGGTGAAGAAGGCGCGGCAAGGCGTGCGCTATCACCTGCAGTCGGGCGTGGCCGTGCTTGATCCCGATTCGATGCAGCCGGCGCCGGCCGATGGCGAGACCATCGGCGAGATCATGTTCCGCGGCAACATCTGCATGAAGGGCTACCTGAAGAACGAGAAGGCCACGCGCGAGGCGTTCGCGGGCGGCTGGTTCCACACCGGCGACCTGGGCGTGTGCATGCCGGACGGCTACATCAAGATCAAGGACCGCAGCAAGGACATCATCATTTCGGGCGGCGAGAACATCTCCAGCGTGGAGGTGGAAGATGCGCTCTATCGCCATCCGGCGGTGCTGGCCGCGGCAGTGGTGGCGCAGCCCGACGCGAAGTGGGGCGAGACGCCGTGCGCATTCGTTGAGCTCAAGGACGGCGCCAGCGCGACCGCCGAAGAATTGATGGCGCATTGCCGCACGCTGCTGGCGGCCTTCAAGGTGCCCAAGGCGGTATATTTCGGCCCGCTGCCCAAGACCTCGACCGGCAAGATCCAGAAGTTCGAACTGCGCCGCAAGGTCAAGTCGGACTCTGCGATCGACGTCTGACGAACCGGTACTGGCCGAGCTGCCGGGTTTTCGGGGGAAGGGGTCGGTGCCCCCTCCCGCAACTCCAGGAAGATCCTCATCGCGTTCCGGTGCTTTAAGCCAGGATTCATGTTCTCGCATTCGGGTCGGATTCCAGAAGTGCGCGCAGAAGACGTCTCATCTTGGCCTCACGGTGCACTACGATGGTCTCACGCACACTCACGAGGCAGCGCGCTTGTCATGGCGTCCGAGTGGGCCGACGCAATAAGGAGAAGACCATGAATACGTATTTTTCAGGCCATCGGACGCGGCTTGCATGGCTAGCGGCAGCGACCCTCCTGTCATCGTTAGCGGCTGCTCCGGCCAGTTCCCAGGAGGCTGCCGCGGCTGGCATGGAGATGATCAATCCCGCCGAGGTGAAGTGGGGCGACGCGCCGCCTTCGCTGCCCAAGGGGGCGAAGCTGGCCGTGCTCTATGGCGACCCGGGCAAGGATGGGCCATTCGTTATCCGGCTCAAGACACCGGCTGGATACAAGGTTGCCCCCCACTGGCATACCCAGGCTGAGAACCTGACGGTCATTTCGGGAACGCTTTACCTCGGTGCCGGCGACAAGATGGATATGGGCCACGCCCATGGTTTGAAGGCCGGCGGTTTCCACTACCTGCCCGCCAAGGCACATCACTACGCGTTCAGCAAGACCGAGACGGTCGTGCAGATCCACGGGAGCGGACCGCTGGATATCAACTATCTGAACCCGAAGGACGACCCGTCCGGCAAATAAGGGCTGCCCGGCCGCCGCCATTCGTCGCCGGCCTTGGTTCCATGTATACCCTGATTGAAGGCAGTTCGGCGGAATCGGCGGGCAGCCCGCGTCAATACTGACGCGCCTTTGCGGCCGATACCTGCAGGGTATTCCGGAAATACCCATTCGGTGTTGGACTGCCTGTCCGCGCCACTCCTATTCTCCACGCCAGAAGACGTGCCGCCGGCAACGTCGCGATCCCGACGCCAGAAGCGGGACCTTTCGACGACAGGAGACAGGTAGTGAGACAGATCGATGTGTACGCGGTGGCGGACGGCGCCACTTTCAACCGCTTTCATGCCGGCGTGCTGTTCTGGTGCGCGCTGATCATCATTTTCGACGGCTATGACCTGGCCGTGGCCGGCATTGCGCTGCCCGCCATCATGAAGGACATGGGGGTATCGGCGACGCATGCCGGTTTCATGGTCAGCTCGGCACTGTTCGGCATGATGTTCGGCGCCATCTTCCTCGGCACGATTGCCGACCGCATCGGCCGGCGCAAGGCCATTGCCATCTGCATCCTGCTATTCAGCGTGTTCACCGCGGCGGCGGGCATGAGCAGCGACCCGATGCTGTTCGCCGCTAGCCGCTTCCTGGCGGGCTTGGGCATCGGCGGTGTCATGCCGAACGTGGTGGCGCAGATGACTGAGTACTCGCCGCGCCGCATCCGCGCCACGCTGGTGACGCTGATGTTCAGCGGCTACTCCGTCGGCGGCATGCTGGCCGCGCTGCTCGGCAAGCAACTGCTGGAGCAATACGGCTGGCAGTCCGTGTTCCTGGCAGCCGGTGCGCCGGCCTTGCTCGTCCCGCTGATCCTGAGCAGACTGCCCGACTCCATGCCGTTCCTGCTGCGCACCGGCCAGCACGACGCCGTGCGCAAGATTTTGCGGGCCATCGATCCCGCGCGTCCCTGCCGAGACGACGACCGCCTCGTTCTGCCGGAAGCCAGCTCGGGCGGCAAGGCTGCCGTGGGCGAGCTGTTCCGCGAAGGGCGGCGCTTCAGCACGCTGATGTTCTGGCTCGCCTTCTTCATGTGCCTGTTCATGGTCTACGCGCTCAGCTCGTGGCTGACCAAGCTGATGGCGTCGGCCGGCTATAGCCTGGGCTCCGCGCTGACCTTCGTGCTGGTGCTGAACGTCGGCGGCATGGTGGGCGCCATCGGCGGCGGCTGGCTGGCCGACCGCTTCAGCATCAAGTACGTGCTGATGGGCATGTATGCGCTGGCTGCGGTGTCGATTGCGCTGCTCGGCTACAAAGTGCCTACGCCGGTGCTGTTCGTGCTGGTGGGGCTGGCCGGTGCCTCGACGATCGGCACGCAGATCGTCACCTATGCCTACGCAGGGCAGTTCTACCCGGTGGCGGCGCGGTCGACGGGCATTGGCTGGGCATCGGGCGTAGGACGTGCCGGTGCCATTCTTGCGCCGATCGTGATCGGCGTGCTGGTCGGCATGGCGTTGCCGCTGAAGCAGAACTTCCTGGCCATCGCCGTGCCCGCCGTAGTAGCCGTGCTGGCGGTGGGCGGCATCGATCACCGGCGTGCGGCGCTGGCGGGCGCGTGGCCACGCCGGAGCCGGCTGCGGCGGCGCCGAAGGCCTATGCGGCCTCGCGCGCCAAGGGCTGATCGGGCCGGCGGCTACGGCCGCGCGCTGGCGACAGCGCGGCAAGCCGGCCCAGGGTTGCGAGTGCGGTCTCGGCACGCTTGTCCCATTCGTGTCCGTAGTTCAGCCGCAGGCAGTTGGCAAAGCCGGGCCGGGCCGAGAAGATCGGCCCCGGCGCAATGCTGATGCCGTGCGACAGCGCGAGCTGCTGAAGTGCCAGCGTGTCGGTTCCCTCGGGCAGTTCGATCCACAGGAAATAGCCGCCCGCCGGGCGCGTGGCGCGCGTGCCGGGCGGGAAGTGGCGCGCCACGGCCTGCGCCACCGCGTCCTGCCGCAGCATCAGCGCATGCCGCAACTGGCGCAGGTGGCGGTCATAGCCGCCTTTCTCGAGGTAGGCGGCGATGGCCGCTGCGCGGGCGCGGAGGCCGCCAGCGTGGTGGTCAGCTTGAGCCGCGCGACATCGCGCGTGAAGCGGCCCGGCGCGGCCCAGCCCACGCGATAGCCGGGCGCCAGGCACTTGGAGAATGACGCGCAGTGCATGACCAGTCCGCGCGTGTCGAAAGCCTTGGCCGGTGTGGGGCGGCGCGTGCCGAAGTAGAGCTCGCCGTAGACGTCGTCTTCGATCAGCGGCACCTCGTACCGCGCGAGCAGTTCCACCAGCGCCTGCTTCTTGGCATCAGCATCAGCGAGCCGAGCGGGTTCTGGAAGTTGGTCATCAGCCAGCACGCCTTCGGGCGATGGCGCTGCAGCGCCTGTTCCAGCGCGCCGAGCTCGATGCCTTCGCGCGGGTGCGTCGGAACCTCGATCGCTGACAGGCCGCAGCGCTCCAGCGCCTGCAGCGCCGCGTAGAACGTGGGGCTTTCGATTACCACCGCGTCGCCGGGGCGCGTGACAGCCATCAGGCACAGGTTCAGCGCCTCCAGCGCGCCGTTGGTCACGACGATCTCGTCGGCCTGCACGGTCAGGCCGTCGGCCAGGTAGCGCAGCGCGATCTGCCGGCGCAGGCTGGCATTGCCCGGCGTGAGGTCATCGACGCTGTTCCACGGGTCGAGCTTCTGCACCGTCGCAGCCATGGTCTTGGCCAGCCGCTGCAGCGGGAACAGCAGCGGACTCGGGAAGGCCGAGCCGAACGGCACCACGTCGCGCCGCGTCGTGGATTCCAGCACCTTGAAGACCAGCTCGCTGACATCGATCGGGCCGGATTCCTGCGCCGGCGCAGACGGTGTTTCCGCCTCCGGCGCGAGCTGGCGCGAGCCCGTGGCGACGTAATAGCCGGAACGCTCGCGCGCACGGATCAGCCGCGCGCCTCGAGCAGGTAGTAGGCCTGGAAGACGGTCGACTGGCTCACGCCCCGGCCCGCGCTGGCCTGGCGCACCGAGGGCAGGCGGTCGCCCAAGCGCAGCACGCCCGCATGGATGGACTGGGCGATGTCCTCCGCCAGTTCTTCATAGCGTGTCATCTGGCGGGGGGCGCCTGTCATCTGATCTCGTCCTTTTCACTGTTTCATCAACTGTAATGGATGCGGACGGCGAGCACCAGGCAGCTTGCGACTTGGGTGCCGTTGAGGGGGAATTCAACGCGAACTGCGACAAAAGGTAGCACCCCACCGGCCTCTGCTGCGGTCAATTCCATCAATTTTGCTTCTGTTGCACTGGGGATGGCGCCTCTAGCATCGGTCCAGACAATTCCCGGGACGCGGTCCGTCATGGACCGCGCCTGTATCGCCCCCAAAAGCCATGGACCCCACCAGCCTGCTGCTGCTTACCTTCCTGCTATCGATCGGCGGCCTGTTCGCCTTTATCTGGTCGCTGAGAAAGGGCTTGTTCGACCTTGAGTCGAGCGGTGCCCGGACCATCTTCGCCAGCGGCGAGGTCGGCCGGCCCGAAGACCCGTCGGGATCGGCTACCACGATGGACGCCGACGCCGACCTGGCCCAGGAACTCGCGGCGCGCGCCCAGGCCGACCGCTCCAGCGCCTTGCCGGCCCTGATGCTGCTGAGCTGCGCCGTGGTCTGGCTCGTGGTGGCATCCCTTGCCGGGCTGGTCAGTTCGCTCAAGCTGCACCTGCCGGACTTGCTGACGACCGAAGCGTGGCAGACGTTTGGCCGCATGCGCGTGCTGCACCTGAACGCGGTGGCCTACGGCTGGGCGCCGATGGGCCTGCTTGGCCTGGCGATCTGGATGATGCCGCGCCTCTTGCGCACGCCGCTGAGCGGCGGACGGTTTGCGCTGGTCGGCACGCTGATCTGGAACGCTGGGCTCGTGGCCGGCTGGGCGCATTGCGAGCGGCATCAACGCCGGCATGGAATGGCTGGAGATCCCCTGGCAGATCGGGCTGCTGTTCGCGGTGGGGGGCATGCTGATCGGCGTGCCGCTGGTGCTGATGCTGCAGCGGCGCCAGGTGCATCACCTGTACGTGTCGGTGTGGTACATGGGCGCTGCGCTGTTCTGGTTCCCGGTGCTCTATATCGTGGCCAAGGTGCCCGGCGTGCATTTCGGCGTTGAGCAGGCGACCATGAACTGGTGGTTCGGCCATAACGTGCTGGGGCTGTTCTACACGCCACTGTCGATTGCCGCGGTGTACTACTTCCTGCCCAAGGTCATCGGCAAGCCGGTGCAGTCGTACAACCTGTCGCTGCTCGGCTTCTGGACGCTGGCCTTCTTCTACGGGCAGGTTGGCGCGCACCACCTGATTGGGGGGCCGATTCCCGGCTGGCTGATCACGCTTTCCATCGTGCAGAGCGTGATGATGATCATCCCGGTGGTCGCGTTTTCGGTGAACCAGCACCTGACGCTCAAGGGCCATTTCGGCGTGCTGAAGCGCTCGCCCACGCTGCGCTTCATCGTGCTGGGCGCCATCATGTACACGCTGGCCTCGGTCCAGGGCTCGTTCGAGGCGCTGCGCTCGCTCAATGCCGTCACGCACTTCACGCATTTCACAGTGGCGCACGCGCACCTTGGCATGTATGGCTTCGTGTCGATGGTCATCTTCGGCGGCATCTACTTCGTCATGCCGCGCATCGTCGATGCGCCGTGGCCGAAGCCGGCGCTGATCTCCGCGCACTTCTGGCTGGTGGCGGGCGGGTTTGCGATCTACCTGGTCACGCTGACCATCGGTGGCGTGCTGCAGGGCCTGGCGCTGCTGGACCCGGCGCGGCCGTTCATGGAGTCGGTGGCAGTGACCTTGCCCTGGCTGCAGGGGCGTTCTGTCGGCGGCGCGCTGATGACGCTGGGCCACCTCGTGTTCGCGTGCCACTTCACGCTGATGGCGTTTCGCCCGGCCACGCTGCGGCAAGGCGATCGCGTGGTTTCCGAATCCCTGGCCTGAACGAACGACGACGATGGAAAACGAACTCAAGCTCGTAGGCGGCGCCATGGTGACGCTGTCGCTGGCGACCTGCGCCATGATCGTGGTGCCGTTCCTGCAACTGAAGGACGTGCCGGCGCCGAAGGAGCTCGCCCCCTATACCAGCGCGCAGTTGCGCGGCCGGCAGGTCTACATGGCCAATGGCTGCATCGCTTGCCATACGCAGCAGCCCAGCTCCACGGCGCCGGCGTTGCCGATGCGCAGCGCGGCTGGGGCCGGCCTTCGGTCGCCGCGGACTATCACTACGATGATCCGCCGCTGCTGGGCACCATGCGCACGGGCCCGGACCTGTTCAATATCGGCGTGCGCCAGCCCAGCGCCGACTGGCACCTGGGCCACCTCTACCAGCCGCGCGCGTATGTGCCGGGCAGCATCATGCCGGCCTATCCGTTCCTGTTCGAAACCCGGGACAGTGACACCGTCGGCAAGGACGACCGCGTGGTGTCGCTGCCGCCCGGCGTCGCCCCGGCCGGCAAGACCGTGATCGCCACGCCGCAGGCGCTGGATCTGGTTGCCTACCTGACCGGCCTGCGCCACACCTATCCCGTCCTGACCCCGACCGAGGCGAGCCTGGCCAACGGCCTCGCGCTTGCCGCCAGCACCACCAAGAGCCATGCCCCAGATGCGCCCGAGCCCAGCCACAAGACTGAACACGCCGATCCGCACGAGCAGCACAACCCGGTGCCGAAGATCGTGCTCGGCTGGTCGCCGGCTGGTGGTCTGGGCCGCCAGCTACATCTGGACCGAACGCGCCGATGGCCTCGCACAGCTCGGAGACCGTCGCGACGCGCAGGCACTCGTCGCCCAGAATGCGGCCGGTGGCGCTCGCGTGGCGGATGGCAAGCAGCTGTTCGCGGCCAACTGCCAGGCGTGCCACCAGGCGACGGGGCAGGGCTTGCCCGGCGTTTTCCCGCCACTGGCCGGATCGCCGCTGGTGACGGGCGACCCTGTCGTGCTGTCGCAGATCGTGCTGCACGGGCTGACCGGCCCCATCGATATCCTCGGCACGACCTACAACGGCGCAATGCCTGCATTCGGCGAGCAACTGAGCGATGCCGAGCTGGCTGCGGTGCTCGCGCATATCCGCAGCAGTTGGGGCAACCAGGCGCCTGCGGTCGACGCCGGGGCGGTGGCTGCAGCCCGCAAGTGGAGCGCGTCGCGCAAGGACCCATGGCATAGCGACGATCTGCACAAGCTGGCCGGAGCGCAGTGATGGCCAGCGGCTGGCGGGGCACCATGGTTGTGACTGCCCTTGTCAGCGCGCTGGCGGTACTTGCGTTTGGCCACGCGACACGCGGCTTCCGCGTGGTGACGTCGGATGGCGCCAGGCAATTCGACCTGGCGCGGGCGCCGGTCGCGCTGCCGGACACGGAACTGGTCGATGCTTCCGGACGCAGCTTCCGCTTGCGGGAGCCCGGCCCTGTTCAGCGCCAGACGCTGGTCACGTTCGTCTACACGCACTGCCTCACGGTCTGCCGCAGCAGCGCCTCCGGGCAGGCCTATCTGCAGGCCCAGCTCGTTGCGCGCGGGCTTGCGGATCGCTACCAGTTGCTTGCCATCAGCTTTGATCCAGACCGCGATACGCCCGATGTGCTTCGCGCGTACGCTCGCAAGCAAGGGACGGATCCTGCCATCTGGCGCATGGCGACGGTGGCGAATGCCGCGGATCTGCCCGCCCTGCTGAAGACCTTCGGCATCGTCGTGCTGCCCGATGGCCGCGGCGACTATGTCCACAATGCCGCGCATTTCCTGATCGACGGGCAGGGCAGGCTGGCCCGCGCCTACGACATCGACCGGCCCGACGCGGTGCTCGCCGACATCGTCCATGCGCAACGCTGAGCGGACTTTCCTCGTGTGGTTGCCCGGCACGGGACTCATGGCGCTGGCCTGATCCGGGGCTGGCTGGAAGCATCGATGGCCCGGCACATGGCGGTCGAACTGCCTCTGCTGCTGGTGCTCGGCATTGCTGCCGCTGCGCTTGCACGCAGGGATACACAAGCATTCCGCGGCTGGAACCGGCGCGGCTTGCCGGGACTGTTGGCCGCTACGGCCATCACCGGCTACTGGATGCTGCCGGTCGCGCTGGATCTTGCGGTGCTTGATCCGCGCTGGTCCGTCGCCAAGGTCGCGAGCATGATCGTGGCCGGTGTCGCGTGGGGCGTGTCGTGGCCGCGAGCGGGCGTCGTGCTGCAGGCGTTCTTCACCATCAACTGGTGCGCGATGACGCTCGTGGCGGGGCTCCTCTACCAGGACGCGCCGCAACAGCTTTGCAGCGTATACCTGGCGGACCAGCAGGGCGCGGCCGGACGCGCACTGGTCATCTTTGCGGTGGCCGGGCTGGCGGCCTGGATGGCTACGCTGATGCGCAAGCTGGCCCGCGACGAGGCGCGCCTGCGGATCTGAAGGTCACGCGCCGGTCACGGGCGCCAGCGGCTTTCGGTATGCGCGCTGGTAATGCACCGTGAACGACTTCAGCGCTGCAAGCGCCGCCTCGGGATCATGTCCGGGTTTGACCGCGAAGCTGTCGAAGCCGCAGCGCGCGAGATAGTGCACGGTGTCGATCATCACGTCGCCCACCGCGCGCAGCTCGCCGTGCCAGCCGTATTGCGTGCGCAGCAGTTGCGCGAGCGAATAGCCGCGCCCGTCGGTGTAGACCGGGAAATCGATCGCGATATGCGCGATGCCGACAGGGTCGATCGCTTGTGCGCCCGGTTCGAGCAGCACTTCGGGATCGGCATCGGACGGCAGATAGACGGCCACGGCATGCTGCCGCATCCGCAACTGCTGGCGATGCGTCTGCCAGGTCTGCAGCGTGACCAGCCAGCCGGGACTGTCGGGCGGCAGCGCCGCGGCCGTGTCGTCTGCGGCGAGATGGGCCTGCCATGTGTCGGGTTCCAGTGCGCCGTTGCGAATGACGTTGTTTCGAAGCGGGGAATGCAGGGCTTCAGACACGGGCGGCCTCCGCTTGCTGACGGCGCGCGGCGATCACCGGGTTCTGGTAGACCGCGGCCTTGAACGGTTCGATGCCGGTACGTTCGACCACGTCGATGAAGCGTTCCGCCTCGCTGTCGCGCATTGCAAGGTAGCTCTTGATCAGTTGTTCGATCACATCCGGCACCTCGTCGCGCGCAAACGATGGCCCGATGATGCGGCCGATCGCCGCGCCCGAGGGTCCGCCCTGGCGTCCGCCGACAGTGACCTGATACCACTCCTCCCCAGCCTTGTCGACGCCGAGGATGCCGATATGACCGACATGGTGATGCCCGCACGAGTTGATGCAGCCCGAGATGTTCAGGTCCAGTTCGCCAATCTCGTAGAGATAGTCGAGGTCGTCGAAGCGTTGCTGGATGGACTCGGCCAGCGGAATCGACACGGCATTGGCCAGCGAGCAAAAGTCCCCGCCCGGGCAGGCGATGATATTGGTCAGCAGCCCGATGTTGGGCGTGGCCAGGTTCCACGTCTGCAGTTGCTGCCACAGTTCGTGCAGTCGCGCGCGGCGCACGTCGGCGATGATCAGGTTCTGCTCGTGCGAGACGCGCAGCTCGCCGCAGCCGTAACGGTCCGCGAGGTCGGCCACGGCTTCCATCTGGTCGGCAGTGATGTCGCCGGGCGGCGTGCCGGTTGCCTTCAGCGATACCGTGACGGCGGCGTAGCCGGGCACGCGATGCGCATGCACGTTGCTGCGCAGCCAGCGCGCATAGCGCGGGTTGGCGGCAGCAAGCGCGGCGTTCGGGTCGTCGTCATGCGCCGCGGCAGCGTCGTAGTCAGGCGTGGTGAAGCGCGTGGCGATGGCGCGCACGAATTCCGCATCGACGGTGTCGGGGCCGCCGCGGATGCGCTGCCAGTGTTCGTCGACCTGTTGCGCAAAGACCTCCGCCGTCAGGTCCTTGACGAGAATCTTGATGCGCGCCTTGTACTTGTTGTCGCGCCGGCCGTGCAGGTTGTAGACCCGCAGGATGGCCTGCAGGTAGGTGAGCAGGTCGGACCAGTGCACGAACTCGCCGATCACCTTGCCGACCATCGGCGTGCGGCCCATGCCGCCGCCTACCCACACGCGAAAGCCGGTTTCGCCGTCGCGCTCGACGGCCTGCAGGCCGATGTCGTGCACGCCCACCGCGGCTCGGTCGGTGCTTGCGCCGCTGACGGCGATCTTGAACTTGCGCGGCAGGAAGGCGAACTCGGGATGCAGCATCGACCATTGCCGGATGATCTCGCACCACACCAGCGGGTTCACCACCTCATCGGGCGCGATGCCGGCGAAGTGGTCGGTGGTGGTGTTGCGGATGCAGTTGCCGCTGGTCTGGATCGCGTGCATCTGCACCATGGCCAGCTCGGCCAGGATAGCAGGCGCGTCTTCCAGGCGCGGCCAGTTGAACTGCATGTTCTGGCGCGTGCTGAAGTGGCCGTAGCCGCGGTCCCAGCGGCGGGAGATTTCGGCAAGCTTGCGCAGTTGCCGCGAGACCAGCATGCCGTAGGGGATGGCGACACGCAGCATCGGCGCGTGGCGCTGGATGTAGAGCCCGTTTTGCAGCCGCAGGACACGGAATTCGTCTTCCGTGAGCTGGCCGCTCAGGAAGCGCGTGGTCTGGTCGGTGAACTGCGCAACGCGCTCGTCGACCAGTTGCTGGTCGGTGGAGTCATAAAGGTACATGGGGGCTGGTCTCGCATAGCTCTGGGGCCGGCCACCTGTTCCAAGCGTGGCGCAGACTCAAGACTAGCGATCGCCCCGGCGCGCGGACAGCAGCAGTTGGGCGCGATTTCTGCCGTAGCAGCGCGGCCCGGTCAGCGCGCCATCAACCCCAGTGGCGCACGCGGCCGGTATCCACGTGCACGAAGTCCTCGCTCGCATAGAACCCGACGCCGCCGGCACCGAGCGACATCGCGGCATCGCGCAGGTCCGCGAGTGCCACGCCGGGCAGGCGGATGTCGATGGCCTTGCCGTCCATATGTAGGCTGTGCTTGGCCACGCCGCCGCCGCCCGTGCGGCGCAGGCGCGCGTGGTGACCGGGCTGCGGTAGCCGGAGATCACCTGGAACGGCGATTCGGTGCCCAAGGTGCGGCGCAGCGCGAACAGCAGCCCGAAAAGCTCCGGATCGATCACGCCGACCAGGCCGGTGTAGTGATCGCGCAGGAAGTGGTTGAGCGTGGTCTGTGCCTGCGGCAGCACCTGATCGCCCAGCGCGTACACAAGCGACAGGTGTTCGCCGGTGTGGGTGTGGTCGAAAGAGAGGCTGCGCGCGCCGGACACTTTGGCCAGCGCCAGTTGCGGCGACAGCGCGGCCAGGCCGGCGCCAATCGCCAGCCGCCGGTGTGTTGGAGAAACGGCGGCGGGAAGGAGTGCGAATGTGCTTCATGTCGGGTTCTGCGTTGGCGCGGGACGCGCGAAGGCGTCCGGTGCGGGCGGTGCCGAGGCCGGCACGCTGGCGGGCCGGCGCGCGGTCTTTTGCCGCAGTGCCTGGTCCAGCAGCTTGTCCTGGCCATAAATGTCAGGCAGGAAGTATACCCGCCCGTCGGCGCGGGCAATCGCGGTGCCATAGGCCAGCACCACGGGCAGCGGCTGCTGCAGCGCCACGGTGTTGGACTGGCCCTTGGTCATCGCCTGGCGGATGCGTGCCTCGGTCCAGTCGGGCATGTCCTTCAGCACGAACTGCGCGAGCGCTACGGGCTCTTCGACGCGGATGCAACCATGGCTGAAGTCGCGCCGGTCGCGCTTGAACAGTTGCGGCGTCGCCGTGTGGTGCAGGTAGATGTTCTGGTTGTTGGGAAACACGAACTTGATGTCACCGAGCGCGTTCATCGGACCGGGGCGCTGGCGGATGCGCATGCTGCCGTTCAGCACCGCGTCGAGGTTGGCTTCGGACAGCGTCGTCACGGCCTTGCCAGTGGAAACGAACTCGAAGCCCTGACGCGTGAAGTAGCCCGGATCGCTCCGCAGCCTGGGTATGGTTTCCGAGCGCGCGATCGACGGCGGCACGTTCCAGTACGGGCTGAACTCGATGTAGCGCATGTCCTCCTTGAACAGCGGCGTGCGCGTATCGAGGGCCTTGCCGACGATGACCTTCATCTCGAGCTTGATGTCGAGCTTGCCGGCGTTGTACTCATAAGCGCGCAGCATGAACTCGGGGATGTTCACGACGATCACGCGCGGTCCGTCGGTCAGCGGGGTCCAGCGCAGGCGTTCCATGGTTAGCTCGATCTGCCGTACGCGCGCCGCGGGCGTCGTATTGAGCTGCGCCAGCGTACCGGCGCCGATCACGCCGTCCGCCTCCAGCCCGTGGCGTGCCTGGAAGGCCTTGACGCCGCCCAGGACCGCGCCGGAATAGCGCTTGGGCACGGTTGCATCGGCGGGCATGTCGCCGAGCACCTGCAGGCGCCGTGCCAATTCGGCAAGCCCGCTGTAGGCCTGGCCATTCGTCAGCTTGCCGCCGGGCAGGGCGGGCAAGGGTCGGTCCCAGCCTGGTTGCGCGGCCAGGGTACGGTAGCGTGCGAGCGCATCGCGCAAGGTGCCGTAGAGCGGGAACGACGGTGCGGCTTCGCGGATGGCATCCGGCAGCCGGTGGCCGGCGACTGCGGCGCGCAGGTAACTGTCGGGCTCGAATACCGCCGACGGCGGCGGCGTGAAATTGGCGTGCACCTTGCGCGGGTCCACGCGGCCGCTGTGCAGGTCCGAGAGGTAGCGCCGCATGGCGTCGCTGAGCGCGGCGTCGAGCTTGTCCACGGCATCGGGCGCGGGCTGCGGTCCCGTGGCGGCTTGCGCCAGTGCGTGCTTCAGGCCCTCGGCATCGTAGTCCTGTGGCACCAGGCCGTCGGCCTGTGCGCCGGCCAGCGCGGTGATGGCCTGCTGCGCGTCGGGCGTGGGGCGCCCGCTCGCAAACCAGAGCGGTTGCGCAGCGGCGCCGGCGGCGCACGCGAGCAGCCAGGCGGCCAGCGTGCCGCTGACCCAGTGGCGGCAGTGGCGCGCATGGCGTGCGGAGGTGGCGGACTGGCGCGTATCAGGCGTAGTGGCGGTTGTTGTCATAGGGATGGAATGGGCTTGGCTCGCCCGCCTATCGTAGCCGAAGAATGCGCGCTTCCGGGCGCTAGCTGCCGCGGAACAATATCTTCAACTCGCGCACCCAACCGCTGAAGCCGGCTGGTTTGGCGCTGCGGGCACATATGAAAACGCCCGCTGCGCAAGCGCAGCGGGCGTCGGCAAGAGGGACGCGGGGCGTCAATCAGGGTTACTTGCCCAGTTCGTGGCCGACCACGCCGCCTACCACGGCACCGCCAACCGTGCCCGCGGTGCTGCCGTGCGTGAGTTCGTGCCCCGCCACGCCGCCGGCCACTGCACCCGTCGCGGTACAGCCGGCCAGGCCCATGCCAGCGCTGATCAGCAGTGCGACTGCGATTTTCCACATGGTCATCTCCTGTACCGTGCACGGATGACCACGGCCATCCGTGCTCCTGCCTTCAGCTTACGCAGGCCGGTACGTGGGGCCTCTCGGGCGCAGGCCGATTGCCTTGTAGGACTTGTCGGACGCCCAGGTGCCGTCCGGATCGCTCAGTCCTTCGAAAACCGGCGCAGGCGCTTGATCAGCGATGATGTGTCCGCGCGGCCGCAACCCATCTGCTGCAGGTCGGCATAGAACTGGTCGACCGTCGCGGTGACGGGCAGGCTGGCGCCGTTGCGGCGTGCCTCGTCGAGGCACAGGCCCAGGTCCTTGCGCATCCAGTCCACGGCGAAGCCGAAGTCGAACTTGTCGTCGATCATGGTCGGGCCGCGGTTTTCGAGCTGCCACGAGCCGGCCGCGCCCTTGCTGATGACGTCCAGCACCAGCTTCATGTCGAGGCCTGCGCGTTCGCCAAACGCGATGGCTTCGGACAGGCCCTGGATCAGGCCGGCGATGCTGATCTGGTTCACCATCTTCGCGAGCTGCCCGGCGCCCGCGTCGCCAACGCGCGTCACGGCGCGTGCATAGGCGCCGATCACAGGCTCGGCGCGCGCGTAGGCGTCGGCGTCGCCGCCGCACATGATGGTCAGGATGCCTTTCTCGGCGCCGACTTCGCCGCCCGATACCGGACCGTCGATGAAATGCAGCCCGCGTTCGCGTGCGGCCGCGTAGAGTTCGCGCGCGACGTTGGCGCTGGCGGTGGTGTGGTCGACGAAGATGCAGCCGGTCGGCGCGGCGAAGAAGGCGCCGTCCGGGCCGGTCAGCACCGAACGCAGGTCATCGTCATTGCCCACGCAGGAGCACACCACGTCCGCCTGCCTGACGGCCAGCGCCGGCGTATTCGCCGCCTTGCCGCCAAATTTCGCGACCCAGGCCTGCGCCTTGGCTGCGGTTCGGTTGTAGACGGTCACTTCATGGCCCTTGGCGGCAAGGTGGCCGGCCATATGGAAACCCATGACGCCAAGCCCGAGGAATGCGACACGCATGCTGCGACTCCGTAACTGATTGGATATTGTTGGATCTTCGGTGACGCGCGGCGGCTCACGGTGCAGGCACCTGGTCTTCGCATGGGCGCGCGCTGCGCGGGGAGGCGTGGCCTCAGCCGCAGAGTATACGGCCTGCGGCCACCCTCGCGCTCCCTGTCGCGCTTGCCGCTTGCGCCAGTGCGAGGCGACAGCGGCGCCAGGTGCTGCGCTGCCTCCACGGCGCGGCGCAGCAATGCTTGTTCGCTCAATTCAGAGTCCTGGGACTGCTCCGGGCACGTTGATCCCCGTGAGCGGTAATCTGCATTTTCTTACCCATGTCATGGTTATCTTAAAAATAGCGATGACATGGGTATTTACGAAATACCTCCGTTTGCTGGCGGGCGGACGCTACCGTATGACGCCGCTCTAGGACGTGATGTCAGTCTGGCCTGACTGCCTGCCGCGCGCACAGGCCATTTGCCCGCCGTTATTCAGGCTTCACGCCCGCCTCACGAATCACCGTATTCCACCGCGCCAGCTCGGCCTTGATCCTGGCGCCCGTCTGCGCCGGCGTGGTCCACGTGGCAATGGCGCCTTGCTTGAGCAGCGCGTCCTTGACCTCCGGTTCGGCCAGGATCTTCTTCAGGTCAGCGCTAAGCCGGTCGATCACCGGAGTCGGCGTGCCGGCCGGCGCGACGATGCCGAACATGGAGCTCACCTCGAAATCCTTCAGGCCCGCTTCGGCCGCCGTCGGCACGTCGGGCAGGGCACTGACGCGCTGCGCCGAGGTGACTGCCAGCGCGCGGATCTTGCCGCTCTTCACGTAGGCCTGCGCGGCTGGCACGGTTTCCACCATGCTCAGTACCTGACCACCGATCAGGTCGGTCATGGCCGGGCCGCTGCCCTTGTATGGCACGTGCAGCATGTCCACGCCGGCCATGCGCTTGAACATCTCGCCGGCCAGGTGTTGCGGCGAGCCGTTGCCGGCAGAGCCGTAAGTGATGGTGCCCGGCTTCGACTTGGCCAGCGACACCAGTTGCGGCAGCGTGCTGGCGTTGACGGAGGGATTGACCACGAAGACCAGCGGCACGGTGCCCACGATGGCCACGGGCGCAAAGCTCTTCTCGACGTCATACGGCACGCGGCTCTTGTACAGCGCGGCGTTGATCGCATGGCTGGTCAGCGCGCCCATCAGCAGCGTGTAGCCGTCCGGCGCCGACTTGGCGACCAGGTCCGCGCCGATATTGCCAGCGGCGCCTGCGCGGTTGTCGACCACGACCTGCTGGCCGAGCGTGCCCGACAGGCGCTGGGCCA
>LRMT01000134.1 GCA_001725945.1 Cupriavidus sp. UYMMa02A
CGGCGGCATGCTGCGGCATTGGATTGTATTGGGGTCCCGCCAAGCAGTAGGGGATTAGAATTTATGGAGCATTCAGGGGTATTCACGCGCCAGGAACTGGATCGTTATTTGCCTCGTATGTGGGAATGGAAGGAGGCAACCCAAGGGCCCCCGTCTGGATTTGCGACAGAAGCCCGCATGCATCGTTGGAGCCCCTCGTAGCACCGCTGCGGCCGCGTGCGACCGCGCCCGCCTGGGACGCCGTGTTTCGCCACCGGCATCGGGAAAGCATGGGCAAGTGGCTCGGCCATCAGTACGTTGCCCGCATTATGGCCGCTGCGCGGGCAGAAGCGCTGCGAGTCCGGCTCGCGGACAACGACTGGGAACAATACTACTGGCGACATCTTTACGCGCCTGATGGTGCCGAGTTCAGGCTCAGCCTGTTTCCCCTGTCGACCCAATTCGATGGGCGAACGACTTGGTCCAAAGCGTTCCGCGCTCAGCCCGAACTTATCCCTAGTCGCGCTACCTGGACCTGTGTCGGCATGGCGAACGCTTCCGGTTTCTCGCAAGATCTGTGCCTCTGCGCCCGAAGGTTGTCGTCTGTCTGAGCCAACGCCCACACCGACGAGTACGTTGTAAGCATTTGCGCTAGAGGGGATCGTGGGCGAAGAAACCGCGCTCCAGCCAGCCGACCAGTCAGGCGCTTGCGCATCTTGCCAAGGAGGGCACGACGTGG
>LRMT01000135.1 GCA_001725945.1 Cupriavidus sp. UYMMa02A
CGGTGGCGCAGGCGGAGAGCCGCGCCAAGCTGGAAGCCCAAGCCGCGGCGCTCACCGAGCGGCTCGCGGCCGCCGAGGCGGCGCAGCGCCAGGCCACCGGCGAGCGGGACGCGGTGCAGACGGAACTGGCGGCAGCCAGCGCCGGGCCGAGCGCGCCGAGGCGGAAGCCGTGATCGCGCGCCAACTGCTGGCAGAATTGCGCCTGCCGCGCGAACGGGACGGCGGTGGCGTTGGTGGAAGGCGGCGCAAGGGCGGCCGTTCGGCGGGGAGTGCACCGGAAGCGCAGGGCGACGGGCAGGGGGAAGCTCAGCAGGATGCGCTGGGCGCAGACCCGGGCGACGAGCCGGGGGCGGCGCTCCCCGACCATCAGGACGAAGGCAACGACAGCAGTGACGGCAGCGATGACAGCAAAGACTGAACGGGCGGACGCGATTCCGCTGGATCCAGGCGCAGAGGGGCGTAGGCGAGAAGCGAACGACACGCAAGAGACAAGGTCTCACCGTCCATGGGATAAGGCAGCGTCTGCACGTGCAGTGACTGCAATGAAGGAGAACGAATTGGCCCCAAAGCAAGTGGTTGGCCCCCTGGTCGCGAGCAAGGCGACGGACGCACCTGGCCAGATGGAGCTTCCCATCGCTGAGGCGATGCGCGACGCGGATCCCGTCAGTGGTGAAGCCAGTGAGGCAGGCGTCGGTCGTGGCCGCGTTGACACTCAGGCCCGACGCATGGACTTCTGGTCGACAAGCCGGGATAGCGGCCCGACGGCAACCGTGTCCTATCGGCGCCGGCGGCCTTACGCAGCCCCGGACGCCTCAACGGAAAACGTGGCACCGGAAGCATCGAGGGAAGCCGCCGCCTCGGAAGCGTTGAGGGAATCTGACGCGCCGGAAGCGCCCATTGAAGCCATGCCCTCGGCAGCGACCACGGAAGCCGTGGCCGACGCTCCGGTGGAAGTCCTGGCCACGGACGAACCGACGGAAGCTGCCGCCCAGGACGAACTGACCGAAACGGCCGCCCCGGTAGCACCGCTTTACGCCCCAGCTCCGGAAGCTGCGCCGGAAGAGACGCGGGCCCCGAAGCGCGGCCGGCAGCCGAAAGCGCTCACCGAAACTGCCCACTCCGGAAGCAGCGCCGGAAGAGACGCCGGGCCCGACCCTGGT
>LRMT01000136.1 GCA_001725945.1 Cupriavidus sp. UYMMa02A
TCGCTGTGCGCATGAGTGTGTCGAGTAATTTGTCCAGGACGATCTCGCCGGACACAGCTTGCGACACGGCAATCACGGTGGCGAGGTCCAGGTGCTCGACCGGCGCCCCGATCGTCGTCGTTGGTGCAGGTGCTCGCTCTTCCCCCCAGAGGGGCGGATACAACGCATCGAGTTGCCGCACCTTGCCGCCGGCGCCCCAGCGGAGATAGCCATGGCGGGCATCCTGCAAATACACGCGGGCAACCTTTTCAAAGCCACGCGCAGCATAGAATCGCGCGGCCAACTCGTTGGCGAGTGCCTGGTTATGGATGAAATCATTGTCCTGCGCGGAGCGGATGGCCTGCTCGTAGAGGCCCATTGCATCAACTTCGCGCCCATCGAGGCGGGCGATTTCGGCGCCAACCAACGCGGCTCTGTTCTCGAAATTCCCCGGACAATGCTCGGACCAGACAAGGAGCTGGCGATGATGTGCGGCCAATGCCGCCAAGTGCCGGGTCCGTTCTGGCGCGGCGGCCGTGCCGCAGCATGCGGCCCGCGCCAACGCTGCGTAGAAGTGGTATTCCGCCTGCTCGAAGAACGATGGAGACGTCCAGAGGAGACCTTCTGCCCTGTTCGCCGCCGTTATGGCGGTTGCGTGGTCGTCGGCGAGGAAGCGTGCCTGCAGTTTTCGGATCCAGTACCAGCAGGCGGCGAGGGCGGGGCCCGGAGCCTCATCCAGATACCGCTCAAACTGCTCCTCGTTGAATTCATCATCATCGAAGACACCGAACACCGGGGTCAGTCCGCGCAGAGTTCGCGCTAGCTGGAGCTGGGGGGTGACCCGGTCGACGGCGAGACCGAAGCTCGCCCGGCGCGCGAAGACGATCGTGGCCTCAGCTTCATTCTGCACCTCGGCAAGCGGGTCGCCGCAGGCGAGCAACTGCGTAATGAGGTTGTTGCGCGCGAAGGACGCGTAGGTAAGGTCACCAAGCTTGCTGGCCACGTCGAACGCGCGCCGCACCAGGCTGCGTGCGGCACGGATGGGTTGCGTCCATTGCATCACGTGGCCGCCGAAAGCCTGGTAGACGCGGGCCCTGAAGCGGTCCAGCCCGCGCTGCTCGACCAGGTTCAGGCCGAGCTGGCCGAAGCGGAATGCCGCCTTGTAGTCGCCGGACCGAGGCCCCAGGAGCATGCCGAGCCAGGTATAGGCCAGGCATGACGCGTCGCTGTTGCCATGCTCGAGGCTGAGGTTTGCCATCCGCCCGATGATGAGGGAGCCCAGGTTCACGTCGGTGTACCAGGCCGGCAGCATCAGCGCGGTCAGGACATCCATGGTTTCGCACGCGACCGCATCGGTCATCATCGGCAGGTCGAGCAGCGCCTCGATCGGGCGGTCGCCAAGTTGCCGCCACATCCGGTCGTATTCCTGCAGAACCTCCTCATCTGTCGGGTGTGCCGAACACTGGACGCCGGCGCGGTACAGGTAGTCGAGGCCCACCTCGACGGCGCGCTCGCGCTGGCCGAGGGCCAGAAACAGCTCCAGCCGCAGCTGGGTGACGGAGGCCAGATCGGGGAGGCTGGCGGCACGGCAGGCAAGTTGGACCAGGCGCGCGTCCGCCGCGGCCGGCGCGCCGGTTAGAAATTCGCATTCGGCGAGGTGGAACTCGAGCGCGAAAGCAAACTTGGGCCGGCGCTTCCAGGCGTCCCCTGGCATAAGCGCAGCGCCGGCGGCGAGATAGGTCAGCGCCGAGGCGTAGGCCGTGGACGCCTTGGCGCGCTGGCCGGCGAGCAGATTCAGCTCGGCCACTTGCTCCCGCTCCTCGGCCGCGGTGATGCGGTCGGCGCCACGGTTGAGCTGGCCGACGATCTCGAAGACACGCTCCGCTATTGACTCAGGCGGCGTGCCCGCAGCGAGCCGTCTGCCAATCGCGAGGTGCGCCGCCGGCCGCGCGCCTTCAGGAATCAGCGCGTAGGCCGCCTCCTGGATACGATCGTGCAGGAATCGGTAGGTATTTCCCAAACGCAACACAAGTCCGGCGCGTACCGCCGACCACAGCGCCGCGTCCAGCTCCGCCTCGCTGGCATCCTGGACCATGGCCAGGGTAGCGATCGCCGCATCATTGCCGAGACACGCCAACTGCTTCAGGGCGTTACGGGTCGCCGCGGGAAGGCGCCTCAGCTTGGCGAGCATGAGATCGACCACATTGTCGGTGAAGCCCTTGGCCCGAATCTGCTCAAGGTCCCAAGACCAGCGCGCGCCACGATGATCGAAAACGAGCAACCCCTCATCGGTCAGGGCGGTGAGAAACTGGTGGGCGAAAAATGGGTTACCGCCAGTCTTCTCCTGCACCAGTCGGGCCAGAGGTGCGGCGTCCCCAGGTGCGCAATGCAAGGCATCGACGATGAGTCTGCTTACATCGTCGAACCCAAGGGGGGAAAGTGCGATGTCATTTACCCGCCCCCCGGCCCGGCGGATTGCCGGCAATCGCAGTAGCAACGGATGTCCGGGCTTGACGTCGTCATTCCGATAGGCTCCGATAAGCAGCACGTGGCGTACCTCCGGCTGGGTCGCCAGATACTCGAGCAGATCGAGTGTTGCCGCGTCGAGCCACTGCAGGTCGTCGAGAAAGAGTGCCAGCGGATGCGCGGGTTGGGCAAAGACGGCAAGCAGGCGCTGGAAAACCATCTGGAATCGGTGCTGCTCGTCGCGCGGCGGCAGCTCCGGCACCGGCGCCTGCGGCCCCAGAATCAGCCCGAGTTCGGGTATGAGCGGCACCATGAGGCCGCCATTCGGGCCCAGCGCCTCCGCCAGTGCGGCGCGCCAGGGTGCCATGTCGGCCTCGCTCTTGCCCAGTAGCGGGCGGACCAGATTCTGGAAAGCCTGAGCCAACGTCGCATATGGGACGTCTCGCTTATACTGATCGAACTTGCCCGAGGCAAAGAGGCCATTCCTGAGAGCCAGTGCGCTGCGCAACGCAAGCACGGCCGAGGTCTTCCCTATACCAGCGTAGCCGGAGACCAGCACAATCTCCGGCGTGCCCTGGGTCACCACCCTATCGAAGGCAGCGAGCAAGGTTTCAATCTCGCGCTCCCGCCCATAGAGCCGCTCGGAAATCAATGGGCGATCAGGCAGGTCGTGCTCGCCGAGCGGGAAGGTGTCAATGCTTCCCCGGCTTTCCCATTCGACCGAACTGCGCCGTAGATCGGCCTCCAGCCCCGCTGCGGTCTGGTAGCGCTCCTCCGCTGTCTTGGAGAGCAGCTTCATCACCATGGCGGAAAGCAGGGCCGGGATCGACGGTACCCGTTCCGCCGGCGGCACTGGCTGTCGGGCGAGATGGCTGTGCAACAGGTCCATCGGGTCGTCGGTGGCGAACGGCAGCACGCCCGTGAGCATTTGATAGAGCGTGACGCCGAGCGAATAGAGGTCGCTTCGCGCGTCGATTGACCGGTTCATGCGTCCAGTCTGCTCGGGGGCCATGTAGGCCAGCGTGCCGGCGATCTCTTCCGGTGGCGCCAGTGCCTGTCGCTCGCGCGACTGGCGCGAGGCAATGCCGAAGCCCGTGAGCCGGGCCTCGATTGGGGCATCGTTCACCAGGATATGGACCGGTTTGATGTCCTTGTGTATGAGACCCCGCTGGTGGAACTGGTCCAAGGCCGCGGTGATGCTGATGGCCAGGCGCAAGAAACGGCCGACCTCCATGGGGGTGCCCAGCAGCCTGGCAAGCGGCTCGCCACCAGGGTCGTCAAGCAGTAAAACAGTCCGGCCATGCTCCCGCACAAGCTCCAGCGGTCTTACTGCCCAACTGCCGTCCAGTTCGTCCTTCAAGTCGTATTCGTGCGCGAGGCGCGCGAGGCTAGTGGGGCGCGGGTGATCGGCCGCGTGCCACACAGCTAGTACAGCCTTTGGCACGCCATCTCGGCCGGGGAGCCAACCTCTACCGACAACGCGATCGCCATCTTCCCATACGACCGGGAAGCTGACACCGCTCTCATGACCGAAGCAAAACAATGGGTTCATCTGCTGTGTTCCGCTCTCAAGTCGATAACTGCATTTGATGTTTCGGGGCGCCGGGTGGATCAGATAAATTGCCGTACGGGTGATCCGGTGAAGGGGACCAAACGACGGAATTTTGCCACGTGGATGCCTATCTATGACGGGCTTCATTTATCTGCCTAGGGTCACATTTAGGCATGACTGCCTTGTGCAAATGCACCAGCAACTGAGTCAGGTCACATAACGAAGTTTGCTATCAGTCCCAAGCACATTGCCAGTTCACGGGTGTTCGCAGATATCTGTAGCTTGGTTAGAATTGCCGAGATTTCCTGGAGTTTCAATGGCGGCTTTTGCCCGGTCAGCTTGCCGTTGTTCCACGTCACGTGGGAATCCCCGGAGCAATTGTGCGTTTCCGCGGCAGCAAAACCCGAACTTTTCTTCCTGTGGGCCGCCACCACGCCGACACGTTCCTGACCTAGTCCAAATGTGGAAGTTTCGACATGATCATTCGCAAGAGTAGCCTGCGTTGGCGTATGGTCTGGGGCAGGGCATTCCTCACTCTGATGCTGCTTCTACTTACGGGACTTAGTGCCTGCGGGTCGCTCTCTCACAATGCTCCGCGCAACCTGCCTCAGGCCGCGGCTACTGGTAGCGCTTCCACGGTCCTGCGCGAACCTACCGATGTCGCCGGCCAGACGACCGTGGCCATGTCGTTCTCTGGCGGCGGCACGCGAGCCGCAGCCTTCGCCTTCGGAGCGCTGCAGGGGCTCGACGCCGTGAGAGGTCCTGGCGGCGCGTCACTGCTCGACGACGTCGCATTGATTAGCAGCGTGTCCGGAGGCTCCATCACCGCTGCGTACTACGGTCTGCACGGCAAGGCCACCCTGGCGACCTTTCGATCAGTGCTCTTGAAGGACGGAGAAGCGGGACTTCGCTTCAGTCTCCTGAATCCGTTTAACCTTGCGCGCCTCTTCGCCGGCGGGCTCAACGATCGGGAAGATCTCCGGACATGGCTCGACGAAGACGTGTTCAAGGGCGCGACGTACGCCGACATGTTCCGGCGCGGCAAGCCAATCGTTTGGATCAACGCCACCAACGTTTACTACCGGGTCGCGTTTCCGTTCAGCCAGTTGGCATTCGATGCGCTATGCAGTGATCTCGCGAGCTTTCCCGTTTCCGAGGCTGTCGCGGCATCCATGGCGGTCCCGCTCTTTTTTGCACCGATCGTCCTTCAAAAGCATCCCGAGGCTTGTCGTGCACCGCTGCCGAACCTTGACCACGCCCAGGCGCCTGGCGATCGCTGCTGTATGGCGCGTTGGCAAACGCCGTTCGCGATCACCGGGATACTTCGAAGGGAAAGTACATCAAGCTGGTCGATGGCGGGGTGACAGACAACTACGGCCTGGCTACGATTTTCCAATCGCGACTGCTACTGGGCACGGCTTACGGTCCCATGAGCGAAAAAGATGCGATCAATGTGCGGCGGCTCCTTTTTATCGTTGTTGACGCGGGTCAGGGCCCGCGCGGCGATTGGAACCAAAGCCAAGCTGGCCCATCGGGAATCGAAGTCGCAAGCGCGGCCATCGACGCGGCAATGGCGACCAACGTTCGAATGAGCTATGACGCCTTCGTTCCCATGATGCAGCAGTGGCGCGACGACCTCGTGGCGTATCGGTGTGGGATACCGCATTCCCGGCAGCAGGAGATCGCTGCACTACACCCAGGCTGGCGATGCGAAGACGTCGAATTCTTCGTCACACGGATCTCGTTTGATGCCCTCGACAAGGAGCGTGCTGCAAGTCTGAACGATGTGCCGACCAGACTTCGTCTGCCCGAGAGGGACGTCGATCGCCTGATTGAAGCGGGAAAGGATGCCATCCTTGGCAACCCGGTGATCCGCGAGTTCCAGCGGGAATCGACCGCGGCGCGATAGTACGTTCTCTCCACTCTCCATGGCCGTTCTGGTCCTGGTTATTCCACTTCGCCGCTATCGCTGTCGCCGGTCTCGGCTTCACGTTCGTGAAGCATGGCTGCGGCGGCCAGCGCCGTGGCGTTGGCGGGTGCGGCTTCCTTGCGCTCGCTGTAGCGGTCGGTCAGGTAGTCGCTGCGGTCACGCACCAGCAGCGTGAACTTGTAGAGTTCCTCCATGACGTCGACCACGCGGTCGTAGTAAGACGACGGCTTCATGCGGCCGTTGGCGTCGAATTCCTGGTACGCCTTGGCAACCGAAGACTGGTTCGGAATGGTCACCATGCGCATCCATCGCCCCAGCACGCGCAGCGCGTTGACGGCGTTGAACGATTGCGAGCCGCCGCACACCTGCATCACGGCCAGCGTGCGGCCCTGCGTCGGGCGAATGCCGCCGAACTCCAGTGGCAGCCAGTCGATCTGGTTCTGAAGACGGCCGTCAGCGTGCCATGACGCTCGGGACTGCACCAGACCTGGCCTTCCGACCACTCGGAGAGCTTGCGCAACTCGACAACCTTCGGATGATCGGCGGGGACGCTGTCCGCCATCGGCAGGTCGCGCGGATCGAAGACACGGGTCTGCGCCCCGAAGTGCTGGAGTATCTGTTCGGCTTCCTGCACCAGCAGCCGGCTATAGGATGTCTCGCGCAGCGAGCCGTAGAGCAGCAGGATGCGCGGCGGGTGGGTGCTGACGCGTGCCGGTTCCAGCTTATAGAGGTCAGGCGTATCGAGCACCGCCGGGACGATATTGGGCAGATCCACGTTCATCGAATCCTCCGGCCCTGCGCGTCGATCACGGCCTCGCCGTCCTCCTTGGTGAAGGCGCCTTGCTGCGGCGCCGGCAGGATATCCAGCACGACTTCGGACGGCCTGCACAATCGCACGCCAAGCTCGGTGACGACGAAGGGGCGGTTGATCAGGATCGGGTGGGCCAGCATCGCGTCCAGCAACTGGTCATCGGTCAGTGCCGGATCGCCGAGGCCAAGCTCGGCAAAGGGCGTGCCCTTCTCCCGGATGGCTTCGCGCACGGTGAGTCCGGCATCGCGGATCATTGCCAGCAAGGTCTGCCGGTCTGGCGGCGAGGTCAGGTACTCGATGACGGTTGGCTCGATGCCCGCATTGCGGATCATGGCGAGCGTATTGCGCGACGTGCCGCACGCGGGGTTGTGATAGATGGTGACGGTCATGGGGATGCCTCAGTGCGATTCGTACCAGTGCTGTGAACGGTTGACCACGCCAACGACGAACAGCATCACGGGCACTTCGATCAGCACGCCGACGACGGTAGCGAGCGCCGCGCCGGACTGGAAGCCGAACAGGCTGATGGCGGTGGCCACGGCCAGCTCGAAGAAGTTGCTCGCGCCAATCAGTGCCGACGGCCCGGCCACGCAGTGGGCCACGCCGAGCTTGCGGTTGAGCAGGTAGGCCAGGCCGGAGTTCAGCAAGACCTGGATCAGGATCGGCACGGCCAGCAGCAAAATGATGAGCGGCTGTTCGACGATGGCATTGCCCTGGAAGCCGAACAGCAGCACCAGCGTCGCGAGCAGGGCGGTGATCGAGTAGGGGCCTAGGGCGCCGACCACGCGCCTGTAGGTGGCTTCGCCGCGCGCCAGCAATGCCTTGCGGATGACCTGCGCGATCAGCACCGGCACCACAATGTAGAGCGCGACCGAAGTGATGAGCGTGTCCCACGGCACGGTGATCGACGACAGGCCCAGCAGCAGCGCCACGACGGGGGCGAAGGCCACGACCATGATGGCATCGTTGAGCGCGACCTGCGACAGCGTGAAATAGGGATCGCCCTTGCAGAGCTGCGACCAGACGAAGACCATCGCGGTGCAGGGCGCCGCAGCCAGCAGGATCAGGCCGGCAATGTAGCTGTCGAGCTGATCGGCCGGCAACCATTCGGCAAACAGATGCCGCACAAACATCCACCCGAGCAGCGCCATCGAGAAAGGCTTGACGAGCCAGTTCACAAAGAGCGTTACGCCGATGCCGCGCCAGTGGTCCGCGACCTGGCCCATGGCGCCAAAGTCGATCTTGATCAGCATCGGGATGATCATGACCCAGATCAGCACGCCTACGGGCAAATTCACCTGAGCGACTTCCATGGCACCGATGGCGCGAAACGCCTGTGGCAACCACTGGCCCAGCAGGATGCCGGCGACGATGCAAAGCGCGACCCAGACGGTCAGGTAACGTTCGAAGACGCCGATGCCGCCGGCTTGGGCTGCGGGCGCTGCCTGCTGCGCGGTCGTCATTGCGCCGGCTCCACGGGCTGCTTGCCGATCGCATGCATTTCCTGATGGATCGCATTGCGATCGAGCACGTGCAGCGGCAGGTTCACGAACTGGCTCACGCGATTCAGGATCTGGCGGAATACCTGATCGAACACCTTGCGCTTCTCGTCATCGGTGCCTTCGATGGCTGCAGGATCGATGAATCCCCAGTGCGCCGTCATCGGTGCGCCCGGCCAGATCGGGCACACTTCGCCGGCGGCCTGGTCGCAGACGGTGATGACGAAGTCCATTTTCGGGGCACCCACCACTGCGAACTCGTCCCAGCCCTTGCTGCGCAGGTCAGAAGTGTCGTAGCCGATCGACTGGCATCGCTCGATGGCAAACGGGTTCACGGTACCGGACGGATGGCTGCCGGCACTGTAGGCGTGAAAGCGACCCTTGCCGAGCACGTTGAACAGTGCTTCGGCCATGACGCTGCGGGCGGAGTTGCCAGTGCATAGCACCAGCACGTTGAAGGTCTTGTCGGTCATAGTGGTCGTTGGGGCGGGGCGATGGCCTCCTCGTCCGAGGAATCGGTATGGGAGGCGTGTCAGGAAATGCTCAGCAGCAGCCCGATCCAGGCGTGCAGCAGGCGGTCTTGGCAGCTTGCTTCGGTGCCGCGTTCAATTGCGACGGCACGCAGCATGCAGAGGCTTCGGCACGCCGATCGCGCGATTCGCCATAGACGGGCGCGCTGCC
Organism: Cupriavidus sp. UYMMa02A; assembly: GCA_001725945.1. Lineage (GTDB taxonomy): Bacteria > Pseudomonadota > Gammaproteobacteria > Burkholderiales > Burkholderiaceae > Cupriavidus. Next base: position 8,919 of record LRMT01000136.1, read on the forward strand.
GAGCGTGTGGAACGATTCCCATGCGATGCCCTGCGGATCGACCGACCAATACTTGTTCGAGGTCGCGTAGCAGCAGTTCGTGCCGGTCTGCGATTGCAGGGGCAGGTCGGCGCTGTCCAGCCTGGCCTGCATCTCGGCAAGTTCCGCATCAGTCTCGACCTGAATGCCGAGATGGTCGACGCCGAGCTTCTCCGTGCGGCTGGAGATGGCGAAGTTCACGCGGGGATCTTCCAGTGCCCACTTCGCGTAGTCGTCCTTGACGACGGTCGGTTCCGCGGCGAACAGTGCCGTGTAATAGCGGATGCTGGCGGACAGGTCGGCCACGCTGACGTGGACGTGGAAACGCTTCATGGTCAGGACTCCGAGGTGACGGAACAGCGGGACACCGGCGAGCACGGATTGCCACCGCAGCAGTTCTCCGTGAGATAGCCGAGCAAGGCATTCATGGTTTCGAAGCGAGCCATATAGAGGATCGAGCGCCCTTCCTGGCGGCTGGCCAGCAGGCCGGCCCGATGCAGTTCCTTCAGATGGAAGGACAGTGACGAGGCCGGCATTTCCATCAGTTCGGCAATGCGGCCAGCAGGCAGGCCTTCGGGTCCGGCCTGGACGAGCAGGCGGAACACGGCCAGGCGGACGGCATGGGCAAGCGCGGCCAGCGCTTCGAGTGCGTTATCAGTTTCCATTTTTCGAATGTAGTCGAAATATGGAATTAATGCAATCTCGAAGTTATGACGCACAGAAACCGTAAGGTCATTGTCCTCATGCCATAGCGCCGGCGCGACACCCCTCGTCGAGGGGTAGCAAGTTCAAGGCCATCGACCGAGTCATGACAAGCTAAAAGGGCTGAGTCCTGTGCAATACAGGACTCAGCCCTCGATGGCTTAGCCTACCTTCTTAACTGTCCAACTTCGGGGGGACAGTTCAATATGGGTTAGCGTTTTGCCTGGGGTATAAACCGGTATCAGAACTGGTTCATGGTGTTGTCCTTACCCGCCGCCTTCAGTGCCGCTTCGCCGCTGAAATACTCCTTGTGGTCGTCGCCGATGTCCGAGCCCGACATGTTCTGGTGCTTGACGCAGGCGATGCCCTGACGGATTTCCTTGCGCTGCACGCCAGCCACGTAACCGAGCATGCCCTGGTCGCCGAAGTATTCCTTGGCCAGGTTGTCGGTCGACAGCGCGGCGGTGTGGTACGTCGGCAGCGTGATCAGGTGGTGGAAGATGCCGGCTTCGCGCGCCGCGTCGGCCTGGA
>LRMT01000137.1 GCA_001725945.1 Cupriavidus sp. UYMMa02A
GGCGGCCCCTGCCACGTCCGGGCCCGCCACCGGCGGCGGCGCGCCAGACCCCATCGTGCTGATGCCGGCGTGGCAGCTTTCGCGTGAGATCCGCGGTGGTCGACTGTATTGCCGGCAGGTCATGAGCGGCCTACCTGGCCCATATCGACCGCGTCAACCCGCTGACCAACGCCATCGTGGCACTGCGTGAAGCTCGACGCGCTGATGCTGCAGGCGGCCGCGCGCCGACGAAGCGCTGGCGGCCCGCAAGGTGGCCGGTTGGATGCATGGCATGCCCCAGGCGCCCAAGGACCTGGCGCTTACGCGCGGCATCCGCACCACGTTCGGCTCGCCAATCTTCAAGGACAATGTGCCGACATCGGACGCCATCATCGTCGAGCGTGTGCGCAAGTCGGGAGCGATCCTGCTGGGCAAGACCAATACACCCGAGTTCGGCCTGGGTTCGCAGACCTTCAACCCTGTCTATGGCGCCACGCGCAATCCGTACGACAGCACGCGCACGGCTGGCGGCAGCAGCGGCGGCGCCGCGGCGGCACTGGCCATGCGCCTGCTCCCTGTGGCGGACGGCAGCGATTTCGGCGGCTCGCTGCGCAACCCCGCCGGGTTCTGCAATGTTTACGGGTTCCGCCCCTCGGCGGGCCGCGTGCCCTACGGTCCGACACCGGAAGTCTTTATCCAGCAGCTCGGCTATGAAGGCCCGATGGGTCGCACCGTGGCCGACGTGGCGCTGCTGCTGGCTACCCAGGCCGGCCCCGATCCGCGCACGCCGCAGGCACTCGCGCCGGACCCGGTGCTCGCCACGCTGACGCCGGACAACGTCATGGCGGCGTTGTCGACGAACCTGAAAGGCAAGCGCGTAGCCTGGCTCGGCGACTGGGACGGCTACCTGCCGATGGAGGATGGCATCCTGCAACTGTGCGAGCAGGCGCTGCAGGCATTTCCGGCCTTTGGCGTCGGCGTGGAAAAGATCAAACCGCCGTTTGCGCCGGAACGCCTGTGGAGGACCTGGCTTGTGCACCGGCATTTCCTGGTCGGCAACGGCATGCTGCCGTTCTATCGCGACGCGGCGAAGCGCGCATTGCTCAAGCCCGAAGCCATCTGGGAGATCGAAGGCGCGTTGAAGCTCAGCGGCGCGGAGATCTATGCTGCCAGTGCCGACCGCAGCGCCTGGTACCAGGCGCTGGAAAAGGTCTTTGCCACCTTCGACTACATCGCCGTGCCGACTGCGCAGGTATTTCCATTCGACGTGCGCGAGCCCTGGCCCAAGGAGATCGCGGGGCGGCAGATGGACACCTATCACCGCTGGATGGAGGTCGTGTTCCCCTGGACGCTGTCGGGCTGCCCGGCCATCAGCGTGCCGGTCGGCTTTGGCAAGAATGGCCTGCCGATGGGCATGCAGCTTATTGGCCGCCCGCGCGACGACCTCAGCGTGCTGCGCCTGGCGCGGGCCTACGAGCAGGAACGCGACTGGGTAGGCCGCCACCTGCCGCGCGCGGTAATGGCCTGACGAAGGTTGTGCGGGTCAGCGGCGCGCGAGCGTCGCTGACGGCAGTTCGCCGAAGAAGGCGCGGTACTGCGCGGCAAATCGCGGCAGATGCTGGAAACCAAAGCTCGACGCGGCCGCGCCGACCGAGTCCGCCGCACCAGCGCGAAGCACCTGGCGGACGCCGTTCATGCGCACCGCGCGCACGAAGTCGAGCGGCGACAGGCCGGTCACCTCGTTGAAGCTGTATTGCAGCGTACGGCGCGACACGCCCAGGCGTTCGCACAAAGACAGGATGCTCCACGGCTGGTCGGGTGCGCTGCGAATCATCTGGTAGGCGTTCGCCACCAGCCTGCGCCGTGCGGGAATGGTCGGCAGCGGCTCGTTGCCGGCATTGCCTTCGCCAACCAGCACGGTGGCAGCCGCCAGCAGCAACGCATCGCGCATTGCGCTCTCGACAAAGCGGTTGCTGAACAACTCCGCATCGATGGCCGCCGTAGCCAGTACCGACAACAGCGCAGCCCGGAATTCGAGGCTGGCGCCTTTCGTCACCTGCCGCACGGGTGCCATCCGTTCCAACCGCACGGGCTCCCCACCCGCAAGCGCCACAGCGCGCTGCAGGGCCGGCAACGGCACGGTCAGTCCGGCCAGATCCAGCTGCAGTGGGGTGCGCATGGCCAGCGACCGGCCGTTGCCCGCGCACAGAAGCGTCTGGCCGTCCATGGCGTACCCCGAAAACCAGCCGCCCTGGCATTGCAGGTCAGGCAAGCCCAGCGAGACATAGCCGCGTGCCGCTTCGCCTTCCTCAAGCAGGCTCTGCGACGTCAGCTCGCGGAAGACGTGGACATCGCCGTAGGTCACCTGGGATACCTCGGCGCGGAACACCCCGGGCGTGAGCTGCTGGTAACGCTGCTGCCAGCCGTCCAGTTCCGCGGCGGCCGCCTGCGGTTCATCAGCGACGATGTGCCGCAACATGCGTGCGCAAGCGCTTTCCGACGATGACTGGGAAGAAGGCGTGGAGACAGGATTCATGGGGGCGCGGCCTGGAACGCGGTACCCGCGCGCAGCGGGTCTGGCCAACCTTGTTCCGCACGGGTGAAGCGCCTCAGTGTAACGAAGCGCGCCGCCGGCAATGAAGCGGGTCAACCCTGAGTCACGGCCGTGGGCGTGATGTCAGGATGAAAAAAACGACTTGAAGAGCGACGTTTAAATCATCAACGGAATATCACCGCGTGACTACACTTGCTCTCGTGCCGCACAACAAACCCTACGGCACCGCTCAAAAGGCGACCCGGACGGCATGCCGGGCGGCAGATCCGCCGCCCGGCGTCCCCATGATCCCCAAGGGGAATGCCGCCTGAAATCAGTCAGAAGAAGCAGCAGACATGCACAACAAGATTCTCAAAGCCCTCCTCCTTACCGTCGCAACCATCGGTGCCAGTGGCCTGGCCGGCCAGCGCCGCCCAAGGCATGCAGACCGCGGCATCTCCGGCGACCGCTACGGCTACGTCATGCGCCAGGGCAAGCCCGATCCGTACACGGACGGCGCCAACGTCCTCGGCAAGCGCGACCCCTACACCGACGGCGCAAATGCCCTCGGCAAGCGTGACCCATTCACCGATGGCGCCAACCGCCCCGCGACGGAGCTGAACCTCGCCGGCATGGACCACAGCGGCGTGTCGACCCCGCCTGCACACAGCACCTCGCACGCCGGCGCCAACGCCTAAGCGCACAGCCGCAGGCTTCGTGCGCCACGATGCCTGCGCAAACTCCTTGATCCCGAAATCGCAATGAAGAACATCCTGCTGGCGCTTTTTGGCTCCGCGGCAGTGATGGCGGCATGGCCCGCCATGGCTGGCCCCGACTGGGCCGTCATCGAACGCGGCCGCGCTGCCGCCCGCGCGGCGCACCCCTGTGCAGACACCCATCAGAGTTCCGCCCAGGCGGCACCGGCAAGCACGCCCGGCGCGCACCATCACGGCTGAGGGCGGCGGCGGCCGCTCTGCGCCGCCGCTGCTTCCACCGAACTCGGCTATCCTGTGCGGCGCCTCTGCTGTGCGACGCCCCTCAAGCATTTCATTCTTCGATCCTGATCGCTGCGTCGTTGGCAATCTTCGTCCAGGCCTGCAGGTCGTTACGGACGATCTCGCCAAACTGCGCGGAGGTCTTCACCGGAGGCGGTTCGAAATTCAGCTTCGTCATCAGCGCCGCGATTTCCGGTGACGCCTGCACCTTGTTGACCGCATCGGTCAGCCGCTGCGTGATCGCCGAACTGGTTCCAGCCGGCGCGAACATGCCAAACCATCCGACCGTATTGAACTTGTAGCCCTGCTCTGCCATCGTCTTGACGTCGGCAAGCTGGGGAGACCGTACGTTGCCTACGATCGCGATGCCGCGCACCTTTCCTGAACGCAGGAACGGAACCGCCACGCTGGGATCGGTCCAGCCGATCTTCAGCACGCCCGAGGAAAGCTCGGTAAGCAATTGGCTGGATGTCCGATAGGCGACGTGTTCGGTCTTGACGCCGGTCTGTTTCTTCAGCCATTCCATCGTCAGGTGCGCGGAGGAGCCGGTGGCCCAGCTGCCATAGCTGTACTTGCCCGGATTCGCCTTCAGCAACGCGATGAGTCCGGGCAAGTCATGCACGGGCAGGTCCGGGCTCACCAGCAGCAACACCCCGCCCACCGCCGTCTGCGCGATCGGCACCATGCTCTGGCTTGCCTGCTGGGAAACGGACTTGTTGACGGCCGGCGCAACCACCATGCTGGACGCCGTCGTGTAGAGAATCGTGTATCCGTCCGGCGCTGCCTTCAGGACTGCGTTCGTGCCGATCACGCCGCTGCCGCCCGGCTTGTTCTCCACGACCACAGCCTGCTTCAGCGATTGGGAAAGGCGCTGCGCCATGACCCTGGCCAGCACATCGGTTCCGGAGCCCGGCGATGACGGCACGATCATCTGGATTGGACGCGTGGGCCATGGCTCCTGCGCCTGGGCAAGGCCCGGTGCGCACAAGGCGAGGATTGTCTCCGCGCACAACGTGGCCGCCAGAAGTTTCTTCAATCTTGGCATCGTGTCTCCCCGCTCTTGGTTCGTTGAAGGCGAGTCTGGGGGACGTGAGCTTGTCCTGCTTGACAATACATGACAGACATTTATCATTTTCTGTCAACCTTCTACCTCAGCCCCCCCCCCGATGTCGTCACTTGTCCGCGCTGCGGCCCTCACCAACTATAGCGAGGTTGCCCGTGCTGCCGGATTGGACCCGGTGCGGATGCTCTATGACGCCGGGCTGAGTCCCAGCGCACTGCGCGACCCGGACCTCATGATCCCGGTCGAGCGTGTCGGACGCTTGCTCCAGGCGTCCGCAACCCTTTCCGGCAACGAGAGTTTCGGCCTGTGCATGGCCGAGTCGCGGCTGCTGTCCAATCTGGGGGCGGTAGGATTGCTGATCCGCGACCAGGCGACGCTGCGCGACTCGCTTGCCATGTTGATGCGCTACCAGGGAATGCTGAACGGCGCTTTGTCGCTGGCGGTGGAGGAATGCGGCGGACTGGTCATTATTCGCGAGGCCCTGACCGCGGGCACGGCGCACCAGCGACGCGCAAAGGGTGGAGCTGGCGCTGGGGGTCATGGTGAGGGTGATACGCCAGCTCCTGAAACCCGACTGGGCGCCCCGGCGCGTGTGCTTCGAACACCCGGCGCCGCGCGACCTGAGTACGCACGAGCGTTTTTTCGGCCCGCACATCGAGTTCGACTACGACTTCAACTGCATCATCTGCGCGAAGGCAGATCTCGACGCGCGCAATCCCTCCGCCGATCCGGCCATGGCGCGCTACGCACAGCAGTTGATAGACGCGTCGGCCGTGTCGCAGCACGCGACCATGTCTGAGGACGTGCGGCGCACCGTCCTGCTGCTGTTGCCAAGCGGGCGCTGCAGTATCGAACAGGTGGCCGAGCAACTGGGCGTGGTGTGCCGGACGGTGCAGCGCCGGCTGGCGGACGAGGGACAGAGCTTCTCGTCGATCGTTGCCGGTGTCCGCACGGAACTCGCGACGCGCCACGTGATCGAGAGCGATCGGCCGTTGACCGAGGTGGCCACATTGCTCGGCTTTTCCGCGCCAAGCGCATTCTCGCGCTGGTACCAGGCGCAATTCGGTTGCAGCCCGAAAGAGAGCCGGGCTGCGCGCGGTCCGGTGCGCCGGCAGACTGAGCCTTCGGAGGCCGGCAGTACCGCCCGCACGACCCGATCCGGCTAGTCGCCGCGCATTTGCCGGTCAGGGGAAGGCTGCGTCGCCCGGCTAGCTCGCGCTATCCGGCGCTATCCGCCAACGCCTCGAGGGCGCTTTCGTAGTCGTAGCTTTCCACCGCCTCGCACAGGCGCCGGAAACGATCCACGTCCAGGGCATCGGCCAGTCGCTGGCGGTTGGCGGCAAATGTCAGGCTGGCTTCGCTGGCGCCTTCCGCCAGTTGATGGCGCAGACGGTCGAGCACATCGGCTGTGCTGGCCGCCTGCGCGGCAACTGGCGCGGCTGGTTCGGGCGTTCCACCGGCAGGTGCAGGCGCAGCGCCTCGCACAGGCTGGCATGAGCCTGTTCCAGCGCCTGTAGCAAGGCCGCCGGGTCTCCGCCGCGATTCCCATCAGCGCGCATTCGAGCGACGCAGCGGCACCCGCCACCCGGCTGGCTCCGAGATTTGCCGCCAGGCCCGCCAGCGCATGCGCGAGCGCGCGGCCTCGGCGCGCTCGCCACCCTGCAGCAGTGCGCCGATCTGCTGCGGCGTGTGCGCGTAGCCGGAAAGCATCCGTCCCAGCAACTGGCGGAAGGTGTCGACCCGCCCGCGACACGGGCGACGGCGCCATCAACATCGAACAGGCCCGTAGCAGCCAGCACCTGCAACCAGTCCGGAACCGCTGCTCCCGTTTCAGTTTCAGCGTCGGCCGCCCCGGTCGTTTCGGCCCCTGTCCGTGTCGGCGCACCGGTCAGCCACCGGTGCAGTGTCGTGAAGAACGTGGCGGGGCTGATCGGCTTGGCAATGTGGTCGTCCATGCCGGCGGCCAGGCAGCGGTTGCGGTCCTCGGGCAAGGCATTGGCCGTCATCGCGACCACCGGCAGCGAAGCGAGGCGCGGGTTGGCTCGGATGTGGCGCGTCGCCTCGAAGCCGTCCATGACTGGCATCTGCATGTCCATCAACACCAGGTCATAGTCCTGGCCAGCCAGCAGTTCGAGCGCGATCGCACCGTTCTCGGCCGCATCGGGCATGATGCCGGCCTGCTGCAGCAGGTGCGTGGCCACCTCGCGGTTGATTTCGTTGTCTTCGACCAGCAGCACGCGTGCGTGCGGGAGGCTCCAGCCTGGACCGGTCACCGAGCGGGGGGCGCCCTTGTCCGCCATGCGCCCCGGCTCCGAAGCCAGCACGCGCATGGTGGCATCGAACAGTACCGAAGGGCTGACGGGCTTGTGCAGCGTGGTTTCGAAACCATGGCGCTCGCCCTCGCGCACGATCTCCTCGCGTCCGTTGGCGGTAATCATCAGCGGGCGCGGGCGCTGGCTCTGCAATGGCATCGCGGCCAGCCTGCGCACGGTCTGGATGCCGTCCAGCCCGGGCATGCGCCAGTCGATAAAGACGGCATGGTAGGGATCGGATACGGCATCTGCATGCTGGATGGCGGACAGCGCCTTCTCGCCCGACTCGACCTCGTCCGCGCGGAACCCGAAGCCGCGCAGCATGGACCCGATCACCTGGCGCGCGTAGGCGTGGTCATCCACCACCAGCAGCCGGCGCCCGGCGAGTTCCGGCTGCACCAGCAATGCCGGCGCACGCCTGGTGCCGGGCAGCAGCGCCAGTTCGAACCAGAATGTACTACCCTTCCCGATCTCGCTCTGCACGCCGATCATGCCGCCCATAAGCGTCACCAGACGATGGCTGATGGCCAGTCCCAGCCCGCTGCCGCCATAGCGCCGCGTGGTGGAGCTGTCGGCCTGTTCGAAGCTGCGGAACAGACGTGGAATGGCATCGGCATCGATGCCGATGCCCGTGTCGCGCACCTCGAAATGCAGCCGCACCCGCGACTCGGCGTGCTCGCCGGCGCAGCGCGCCACGCGAATGACGATCTCGCCGCGTTCGGTGAACTTGACCGCGTTGGTCGTGAAGTTGATCAGCACCTGGCGGATGCGCAGCGGATCGCCGCGCAGCGAATCCGGCACGTCGGGATACACGTCGACCACGAGTTCGAGCTGCTTGGCGGCGGCGCGTTCGCTGACGAGGTCGCCCACCGTGCGCAGCAGGCGCTCCAGCGAGAAGTCGATTTGTTCGATTTCCAGCTTGCCCGCCCCGATCTTGGAAAGGTCGAGGATGTCGTTCAGGATGCCGAGCAGATGCTGGCCCGAGCGCTGGATCTTCTCGATGCAGTCGCGCTGCTGCGGATCGAGCCGTGTACTCAGCGCCAGGTGTGCCATGCCGATCACCGCATTCATCGGGGTGCGGATCTCATGGCTCATATTGGCGAGGAAGCTGTCCTTCGCCTGGGCGGCCGACTCGGCCGCATGCTTGGCCTTGGCCAGTTCCGCGTTGGCCACGGCCAGTTCGCGGGTGCGCTCCCACACCTTCTGCTCCAGCGTCTGCGACATCTCCTTGAGTGCGCGGTTGGCACGCTCCTGGTCCGTGATGTCGATGCCCACCGCGCCCACACCCGCCACGGCATGACTGGCCGGGTCATGGACCGGGAACCGGATGACCCGCAGGTCGCGCGTGCCGTCCGGCGAATCGATGGCGTAGATCTGCTCTTCGGCGCGGCCCGTGGCCATCACGCGTGCTTCGATCTCCCAGCGTTCCTGGGTGCCGTCCGGCATGACCGCGAGTTCGTGGTCGGTCTTGCCGAGCACGTGTTCGCGCTTCAGGCCCAGCAGGGCCTCCATCGACGGGTTGAGCTGCAGGAACGCGTGGTTGCGGTCCTTCAGGTGCATGATCATCGGCGAATGGTCGAACAAGGCGCGTATCCGCTCCTCGCTCTGCGCGAGCCGGTGCTGGCTCTTGCGCAGCGCCCAGGCGGCAACGCCGATCAGCAGCATGATCGCGGCCGCCATGCTCGCGACTACGGTGCGCGTGGACAGGTACGAGCTGAACGCCTCTTGCATGTCCTGCTCGAGGATCAGGCCAGTGCCCAGTGCAGGTATCCAGAGTCCGGCGCCTGCCGCGCGCTGGCCGCGGTAATCCCGGTAGCCGAACGAAAACTGCAGGGTTTCGGACTGCAAGACCTGTTGTGCCATGCGGGTAAGGGGCGCGTCATCGCCAGCGCGCCAGCGGCCGTTGCCGATGTCTTGCGGCACGCGCACGCGCAGATTGAACATCGACGCGTCACCGGGCTGGAGCAGCCCTTGCCCGACCAGCGTCTTGTCGAAGCGGCTCGGCGAATTGAGCCGGCCGTCGCGATCGATCACGTAGAGCTCGCCTGTGTTGCCGAAGCGCGCGGCTTTGAGGATCTGCAGCATCACCGCATACGGGTCGATGCGCAGGCACAGCGCGCCGACGACGCGGTCGTTGTCCCACAGGCGCGAGCACACGATCTGGAACGGGCTGCGGCCCGCCGGGCCGACCGATCCGTCCGCCAGGATCGGCCCCGGGTATGGCGCGGACAGCGATGCGCCGTTCTCGCGCGCCCGCGTGGCCGTCGCTGCGGCTTCGGGCTGCAGCGGCTGTCCGTTGCGTTCAGCCAGATCCGAGATGACGATGCGGTTGTCCATCGAGATCAGCCCGTAGCCGATGTAACCGTTGGAGCGGTACAGCGGCGTGATCCAGTTGACGAATTCGCGAATCCGTTCGGGACTGGGGTCGGCACCCTTGGCCAGCAATGGCCGGGCAAGATGGATCGTCTCCTCGAGCGTGCTCATGGAGACCGCGCGGCGACGCTGCTCGCTCGCCCAGGTTTCGAGCTGTCGCGCGGTGGTGTTGACGGTCGCACCGAGCGCGCGCCGACGCTGGCCTGTTCGTTCTGGCGCACCATCGACATGGCGGCAAGCGCCACCAGCCAGACCGCCAGGATCAGCAGTGCGCCATAGGCCAGCAGCGAGCTGCGCAGCCAGAAGCCTGCGGGTTGGGTAGGCCTGGAAAACATTCAGGTTGCGGACAACGAATTTGCGGACAACAAATGGCGCTGCGGCTCGTGTTCGGGGTCGGGGTCGGGGTCGGCAAAGCGCAGCGCAATGGCGTGGAATTCGTTGGCGATGCGCTGGAACGCATCGACCATGCCGGGATCGAAATGCCGGCCGCGCCTCGACGATGATGCGCACGGACTCCTCATGCGAGAAGGCCGGCTTGTAGACGCGTCTTGAAATCAGCGCGTCGTAGACGTCCGCCAGCGCCATCAGACGCGCGGAAACGGGGATGGCGTCGCCGGCAAGACCTTCCGGATACCCGCTTCCGTCCCACTTCTCATGGTGATAGTGGGCGATCTCGCGCGCGTAGCGCAGGAAAGAATTGCGCGTACCGCACTGGGCCTCGGCATCGGCAATGGCATCGCGGCCGAGCATGGCGTGGGACTTCATGGTCTCGAATTCTTCCGCGGTCAGCTTGCCCGGCTTGAGCAGGATGCGGTCCGGAATGCCGACCTTGCCGATATCGTGCAGCGGCGCGGACTTGAACAGCAGGTCGATCGTGCGTTCGTCCAGTTGCGCGCTGAATCGCGGGTCATGACGCAGCGCGCGGGCCAGTGCCCTCACATAGTGCTGGGTGCGGCGGATGTGGTTGCCGGTCTCGTTGTCGCGGGTTTCGGCCAGCGCGGCCAGCGCGATGATGGTCGCGTCCTCGATCTGGGTGATCTCGCGCGTGCGCCGCTGCACCTCGGCCTCCAGATAGGCCGAACGGTCGCGCAGGAAATCGTGCGCCTGCTTGAGCGTTAGCTGGCTGGCAATGCGCGCGCGCGCCACCGGCGGGCTCACCGGCTTCATGATGTAGTCGACGGCGCCTACCTCGAATCCGCGCGCCTCGTCGAGCTCGTCCGTGCGGGCGGTGAGGAAGATGACCGGCACGTGGGCTGTTGCCGGATTGGCCTTGAGATGGCGGCAAGTTTCATAGCCATCCATGTCCGGCATCGATACATCCAGCAGAATCAGGTCCGGTACCGAGGACGCGGCCAGTTGCAGCGCCTTGGCGCCGCGGTTGGCCACGCGCACGCGGTACTGGTCCTTCAGCATTGCCACCATGGCGGCAATGTTTTCCGGAATGTCGTCGACGACGAGGACGGTTGGTCGCTGCTCTGGGCTGTCGGCGCTCATTTTCAATGCGTAGGGTTGGCCGGCTGCCCGCTTGCGCGCAAGGCAGACCGGCACACCGGATTCACGATCCAGGCGACCCGGGGGGGGGCTGCAACACACTGGGTATCGCCATTCGGAGAATCGGTCCAAATGGGCAAAACCTGTCCCCTCCTGAAGCGGGGATTGCCAGCATGCTCATCATCGCGGCGGCGACGCCTGGCGTGCCAGTTGCGCTCAGGCAATGGCTGCCATGGCCTCCAGAATGGGGGCGGCATCGGTTGGTCGGACCAGGCGCGACACCTCCCGGCCATCGCGAAGGAAAATCAGCGTAGGCCACAGCTTGACCCGGAACGAACGGCCCAGCGGACGGCCGCTGCCGTCTTCCACCTTGATATGCCGCAGGTCCGGATACCTGGCGAAAGCCTGGGCCAGTGCAGGCTGTGCACGCTGGCAATGGCCGCACCAGTCTGTGCCGAACTCGAGCAGCGCGGGACCTTGCAGAGCGTCGATTTCCGCCCGCTGGGGCGCGTCGGAAAGATAATGGTCCTTCATTGGCATCGCAGCGTCTCCTCCCACGTTGGGGGGTTATGTCTTGCTCTGTATGAGGCCGGTTGCCCTGCTGCCACGCAACAACCGTACCGGTCGCGGAGTTTGCCATGGCACCTACCTTCGGGCCAGCGTTGCACGCCGTCTACGCCATGAAACCGTGGGCCCCGATGCGCGCTCCTGATTGGGCGACAGCGGCGAGCCAGCCGATCCGCCGCAGCCGTGCGAGCCCGTCGAAGCGGCCGCATGTTGGTGCTCATCTTGTGGCAGTACGTTCCTCTTGACCGCTGAGAAAAAAATACTGGGACGGCTAAAAAATGGGAATATTCATTGGCCAATGAGGAAAAAAGCCGCTAGCACCATGACCGAACTATCGCGGCCAGACGCGAACTATGGGCCACAAATGAGAAACGCCCCGGTCTATGCCAGAATGAGAAAAAACATGTTCTGCTGAGAAAAAATGAGCGTGGTCGGATACGAATTCCTGCGTCGCAAACTCGGCCTCAGTGCGTTTTCCCCCGAGATGCCTGCCGAAATAAGACCGGTTACGAAGGTCATGCCGGCCAACGGGCTGCTGGCCATCCCCGCGCACGTCGCGCCGGGATCGGACGACGCACTCGATCACGTCCTCTTCGCCCTCAAGCATGAAGGCGTGAACTTGCAGATCCTGGCGCAGGCTCTTCGCAAGCTACCGGCAGACCGAATGCTCGCGGCGGTGCGCCAGACGCCGAATGGCCAGTACATCCGTGTCGCGGCCTTTCTCTGGGAACACTTCAATGACGAGCGCCTGCCCGAGCGCCCCGAGATTGCGGTCGGGTATGTCGATGTCTTCGACCCGGCGCGCTATCTCACCGGACGGGCCAACCGGGACCCGAGGTGGCGCGTCAATTTCAATGGGCTAGGCTCGCTGGCGTATTGCCCGACGGTCCGGCGCACGCCGGCGATCGAAGCGGGCATGGCATCCGATATCCTCGGACGTGCGACGCGTTCCTGGGAAGCCTCGGATCGACCATGCTTGATCGCGCGCTGGCCTGGGCCTACCTCCATGAAACCGAGGATTCCTACGCGATCGAGCACGAAACCCCGAGCGAGGAAAAAGCGCGTGCGTTCGTGCAATTGCTCCATCAGGCGCACGAAGGACGCTTGCTGACCGAGGACTATCTGGCCGAACTGCAATCCTCGACTGTCACAAACCCGTTCGACCAGGCAAGCCAATTCCGCAACGAGCAGAACTGGCTGCGCGGCCCCGGGCGCGGCGCAAGCGGGGTCACCTATGTGCCGCCATGGCCGGAACTGGTCGAACCCCTGATGCAAGCGTGGATGGCGTTTGCCAATGACGTGCCACGCCAGACGGACCCGATCGTGGCCGCCAGCGCGGCGTCGTTCGGCTTTGTCTTCATCCACCCGTTCATGGATGGCAATGGCCGCCTGTCGCGGTTCCTCTTCCACAAGGCCCTGTGCGCGTCCGGGCAGCTCGCGAAAGGCCTGTTGCTGCCGGTATCGGTGGCCATGAAGCGCAACGAGGCGGACTATCTCGCCACGCTGCAGACATATTCGAAGCCGGCGCGTGAACGCGTCAAGGTGACCTGGATCGACGAAGGCGACTACCGCTTCGAGTTCCGCACGGACGACGCGATCTTCCGATTCTGGGATGCCACCGCGTGCGCGGAGTTCGGCTTCCGCATGGCAGCGCAGGCGCTCGACGTGGAACTGCGACAGGAAACCACATTCCTGCATCGCTACGATCAGGTGATGCGCCGCGTCAACGACCGGGTCGATATCCGGAGCAATGACCTGGCGACCCTGGTCACCCTTAGCCTCGCCAGCGGCGGCACCATCTCGCAGAAGAAGCGCAAGCGCTATGCGGGCCGCGTGCCGGAAGCCAGCTTCGAGGTGATCGAAGCCGCTGTCCGCGATGTTCTCGATGACGCGGACGATACCGACGACGAATGAAAACGGGCAGATTCGCTGCCGCAGCCACAACTCGTCCCGAACATAGCTGGGCCTCGATCTTGATCGGATGAAAACCCGCACGCTTCGCGGGGTCATGCAGGCTTTGCGTGTATATCGTATAGTCACGATATACATTTTGATGTCTACCGATATATGATTCGTGAATCACCGAAACAACGTGCCCCGGACGCCGCCATCGCGAAGCCCGAGCTCGACATCGATGCGATCCACAAGGCGCTGGCCAATCCCGTGCGGCGGAAGATCCTGGCCTGGCTGCGCACGCCGGAAGCACATTTCTCTGCACAGGAACACCCGCTCGAAATGGGGGTGTGCGCCGGGCTCATCGACACGCATTGCGGGCTGTCGCAATCAACGGTTTCGGCACACCTTGCCACGCTCCAGCGCGCCGGGCTGATCCGCGCCAGGCGCATCGGGCAGTGGGTCTTCTTCAAGCGCGACGAAGAGACCATCCAGGCATTCCTCGACCATATTCACCAAGACCTTTGAGTTCGTACCGGCATGGCGCCTGCTACGTCGTGCCACCGCACTGTCGTGCGTTTCTCCCACCCATACGAAAGACCAGATCTCATGCCTACCCTCTTCGATCCCATCCGCATCGGCAACCTCGAACTT
Organism: Cupriavidus sp. UYMMa02A; assembly: GCA_001725945.1. Lineage (GTDB taxonomy): Bacteria > Pseudomonadota > Gammaproteobacteria > Burkholderiales > Burkholderiaceae > Cupriavidus. The sequence goes on from LRMT01000137.1 coordinate 13,861, forward strand.
CCTAACCGCGTCATCATGGCGCCGCTGACACGATCCCGTGCCGTCGGCGGCGGGCGCGTTCCGAACGCGCTGATGGCCGAGTACTACGTGCAGCGCGCCTCGGCCGGCCTGATCATTTCGGAAGCCACCGCAGTGACGCCGCAGGGCGTCGGCTATGCCGACACGCCGGGCATCTGGACTGACGAACAGGTCGCGGGCTGGAAGCAGGTGACCGACGCCGTCCATGCTGCCGGCGGCCGTATCTTCATGCAGCTCTGGCACGTCGGCCGGATCTCGGATCCGGTCTTCCTGGACGGGGAGCTGCCCGTGGCGCCGAGCGCATCGCGGCGGAAGGCCAAGTAAGCCTGGTGCGCCCCAAGCGGGCCTACGTCGCGCCGCGCGCGCTGGAAACCGAGGAAATTGCCGGTGTGGTCGCCGCGTACCGGCACGGTGCCGAAAATGCCAAGAAAGCAGGTTTTGACGGCGTCGAAATCCACGGCGCCAACGGCTACCTGCTGGACCAGTTCCTGCAGGATTCCACCAACAAGCGCACCGATGCTTATGGCGGCCCGATCGAGAACCGTGCGCGGCTGTTGCTGGAAGTCACTGACGCGTGCATTGACGTATGGGGACCCGGCCGCGTCGGCGTGCACCTGTCGCCGCGCGGGGACGTGCATTCGATGGGTGACTCCGACCCGGCAGCGACGTTCGGCTACGTGGCACGTGAATTGGGCAAGCGCGGCATCGCGTTCATCTGCGCACGCGAGGCACTCGGCGACAATCGCTTCGGGCCGGCACTGAAGGCGGCATTCGGCGGCGTCTATATCGCCAACGAAAAGATGACCAAGCAGACCGCCGAGCATGTACTGGCTGCGGGCGACGCGGACGCCGTTGCGTTCGGTCAGCTTTTCATTGCCAATCCGGACCTGCCGCGCCGCCTGCAGCTCGACGCATCGCTCAATGCGCCGCGGCCGGAGACGTTCTATCACCCGGGCGCGAAGGGTACACGGATTACCCGGCGCTCGCCTGAGCAAACCGGAGAGGCCGTTCGCCGGCCTCCGAAGACGGCGGCGGGATGCCGTTCGGGCCAGCAAGGGCCTCGCCCCTTGCTGGCCACCCTGATGGCCGCGCGGTGAAGGTCATTCAGTCCGCGTTCGTGGAGTCGAAGGTTCCCTTGCCGCGGAACAGGACACTAGAACTCGCTTTCGCTGATTTCCTGTGCCTGCGTATTGCCATGGCGTGCCGGCTGCAGGCTCAGTGACATCCGGCTGTATCGCGTACGGTTTCCTTCCGTCACTTCCTCGAGTTCGAATGGCCCCGACCTCGCAAACGTCCCCGTATCCAGGTCCATATAGCGAACGTCGAGACTGCCGGGCGCAAGATTGGAAAACTCGAACGACGTGCCAGCTTGATCAAGGCAAACCGCACGGGGATCGTGTCGCCATCATCGAGGGAAAACACTTTCAGGAACACATCCGAGGGATTGCGCGAGTTGTCGACGGTCAACGACGACCGTCCTCCGGTCTTGCGGATCGGATAGCCCGGAATGTAGCTGCTCCACGCCGGCCAGGGCTGGCCGTTCGGCGCCGTGGGCTTGCGCATGTACTGAGTCAGCGCCGCAGGCGGCTTCGACTGCGGCCCCGGAGCGGCCTGCGACTCGCCAGTCATTGACGGCACGGCCGAGACCGAAGGGAGCCACGCCGATCCCTGCACGGAAGCGTCCGTGGATTCGCGATGCGTCGGGATGATGAGGTATATCGCGGCCCCTGCGGCAACCAGCACGAACAGTGCCTTGGAGGCCGTGCTGGTCCCCGCCGGGTTTGCCGTGCGGCTGGAATCCTTCGGCGTCCGGGATCCCGCCGAGCCACCGGGCGTTCCCTGACGCGCCGGGCGGGACGGCGTGCCTGCGGACGCGCCAGTGGCGGCCGAAGCCGGCCGCGCACGCTGTCCGGCCATTGCGGGCGCGACCGCTTTCGCCTTTTCCTGCGCCACGATCCACGCATCATGCTGCGCACGCTTTACCGGATCCATCAGGACCTCGTAAGCCGTGTTGATGAGGGTCATGACCCGGTGAGAGTCGGGCGAGTCGTTGTTCCGGTCCGGATGGTGCTTCTGACTTAATGCCTTGTATGCCGCACGAATGACCTCCGGCGGGGCGTTACGAGAAATCTTCAGATTGTCGTAATGGGTGTGCATTCTCGATGCCGGCGCAAAAGGTCGGCAGGGATTTTACCTGCCCCGCAACGTGACAAGAGCATTTTCATGTTTCCCCTGCGAACCCACCTTAAATAATATTACGTATTACGTAACGACTTCAATTTTCAGCCACAGTCTTTAGACATAATTACGCTTATGTCTATGAACTTGCCCCCAAGCCGTTCGGCGCGCCACCCCCAAGACACCGCTTCGACGCACAGTCTCGAAGGAATCGATCATTTCCTCGACCGCTCAAAATCCGCGCCGAGTGAGAGCGCCTGACCCTCCACGGCCAATACGGGTATATCGCTAGCGCGGCGCGCAGGGCGGCCTGCCTATACTGGCAGCGCGCCGGGAAACGACAGGAAACGACCGGTTGCGTCCTGAATTTCGAGCAGGTATTGGCGGCCCGCCCGTGGAAGCACTTCCGCTTGCCTGCTCACGGGCCATGAATATGGAGAGGGGCATGCCCAACGAACAATTCCAAGCCACCCAGGAACGCGCCGCTCGGGCCTGCAGGCCCTGCGCGCCGCGCTGCTGCAGGTTCACAAGGAAGTTATCGGCTATGACCGCAGCCAGTATGAGCGCCTGAATGGCCCTATCCCCGCAGGCTTGTTCGTGCAATTGGTGACGGAAGACAATTTCTTCCGCTGGCTCGATCCCTTGTCGCGGCTCATTATCGAGATCGATGAGGAACTGGAGTCCCCGGAACACCACGATGAAACTTGCCGCGCCGTCGCGCGTGCTACCGAGAAATTGTTCAGCGACATGGGTGACGGCACGTTCCGCAAGCGCTACCAGGAAGCGCTGCAGGATGAGTCCGGCGTCATCGTCGCGCACGGGCGGCTGATGTCCGTCATCGGGCAATTGCGGCAGTTGCCGTAGCGCCCTGCCGCCCCTCGGCTATGTCTTCGACGGCCGCCGCACGTCCGTATCGACGGCAATCGGATCACTGGCAGGGAAAGTTTCCCTGAGAGCCTCGTCCAGTTCGCGGTCTTTCTGCTCATCGCCATGGGTCGGCGCAGGCTTGTGCTGCTCCCGACCAGGCTTTGGTGCGTGTTCGGGTACTGGTTTGCGCATGGCAAATCTCCTTTGCTGGTAGCGGATACGGACACGGTGGCCGTGACCGGTCGCACAGGCTGCCGTCCGGCAGCCCCATCACCGCCCATGTCCCCCATGTCCGCCGTGGGAACCGCCGCCACCCCAGCCTCCGTGGCCGCCGCCGTGCCAGCCACCATGGCCATGTCCGCCTCCGTGCCAGCCGTACCAGCAGCATCCTCCGCCGCCGTAGATGTACGCAAAACTGCCATAGTAGCCGCCATAGCCAGGCCCGTAGTAGGGATAGCCGGGGCTTACGGGATAGCCGCTGTAGTACGGGGAGCCGACGGGGTAAGCGGGATAGGAAAGATAGTCGGCACCGTAATAGTAGTCAGGGTACACCGCGCACCCTGCCAGTAATGCCGCTGTCGTGAAGAGGCCACCGATCGTGTATCGCATGATCCGCTCATCGCCTGCCGAGGGGCTGAAATGCCCGACTGCATTTGTTAGACCGGCCACTTATCCAGCCGATCCCTCCGATTTTCAGGTGCAGACCTGACGACTTTGTGCCCCAAGACACAATTCGTGGACAGATTTAGGACTTATCCGATTTTCTTATGAGAACTAACGGAATAGATTTGCCCGTGCACCCATCCCGCGGGTGCCCCGACGGACCAGGTGACCCCCTCCTGGTTCCTTACGCTGCCACGACGGTCCCCGCCGTCGTGGCATCTTTTTTTGGAGGCTGTCTCAGCCAGCCCCGTGAAGTCCCTGCTCCACCATGTCGAGCAAACGCTGCCCCAGCATCTCCACCTGCTCAGGCTCCCTTCCGCGCAAGGGACCGTCGAGCACCAGCATGGCCAGGCCGTGCACGGCAGACCAGGCGAGGTATTCCGCGCCCGGGCGGCGCTCGGCCGGCAGAATCCCTGCTTCGACCATCCTGTCCAGCGCCGCCGATAACAATTGAAAAGGATTGAACCCGCTGTGGCCCGCCTTTGCGGGGTCGGGATCGTTCTCCACCTGATCCGGAACGGCAAAGGCGGTGCGGAACAGGCCCGGTTCGGAGAGTGCAAAACGCAGGTAGCCAGTCCCCACCGCGCGCAGGCTCGCGCGTGCCAGCGCCGCCCCACTGTTGCCCGGGCGCAGGCCACCCAGTTCGCCTTCCATGGACACCGCCAGCGCGGACAAGGCCGCCGCGCGCACGGCCTGCAGCAGGTCTTGCCGGCTGGAAAAATGTCGATAGGCTGCGTTTGGCACCACGCCGGCACGTCTCGTGGCTTCGCGCAGAACGATCGCATCGGGCCCCCCTTCGCGGGCCAGGTCGATGCCTGCCTCCAGCAGCGCACGGCGCAAGTCGCCATGCCGATACGTCGCGCGGGCCGGCGTTGGTGAGGCCGTCCGGCTCATGTTTTTCCCCGTGTACGAACTGTTCTTGTCTTGTCCAGCCAATAGTGAACAGTGTACACAATAGAGGGTAACTATGTTGTCCGGCGCTTCGCCTACAGGATCGGCGCAAACAGCTTCGCCACATGCATGGCCACGCGCAGCGGCGCCGGAGCCCGCAGGAACTCGTCGACACCGATGCGCCGCGCCTGCGCAAAATCGGACTCCAGCATTTCAGCGACTTGTCCGGCAAATTTGCGGTCAGCTGTCATGACCATCAGCTCGAAGTTCAGCCGGAACGAGCGGTTGTCGAGGTTCGCCGTGCCGACCGCCGCGGCATCGTCGTCGATCAGCAGGACTTTCTGATGAAGGAAGCCTGGCTGGTAGCGGTACAGCTTGATGCCCGCCGTCACTGCCTGATGCGCATAGAGCGTGGAAGCGGCAAAGACTACGAGATGGTCCGGCCGCGCCGGGATCAGGATGCGGACGTCCACCCCGCGCAGTACCGCCAGGCGCAGCACGGCAAAGACGGCCTCGTCGGGGACGAAGTAAGGCGACGTGATCCAGATCCGGTGCCGCGCTGACTGGATCGCCTCGACAAAGAATAGCGAACAGGTTTCCTGGGCGTCAGCCGGGCCCGTGGGCACGACCTGGCAGATCATGCTCCCGCACGCGTCAGGCGGCGGCATCAGCAGGTACGGCACTTCGCGCGCGGCCCAGTACCAGTCTTCGGCAAAAGCCATCTGCAGGTCCAGCACGGCGCTGCCGCGCAGACTGATATGCGTATCGCGCCACGGCGCCAGCGGCCGTCGCTCGCCAAGATACTCGACGCCGACGTTGTGCCCGCCCACGAAGGCGTGCGCGCCGTCGACGATGACGAGCTTGCGATGGTTGCGGAAGTTGAGCTGGAATCGATTGACGAAGCCGCGGTGCGTCGAGAATGCACGCGCCTCGACGCCGGCCGCCAGCAGCGTCTTCACATAACCGCGCGGCAAGGCATGGCAGCCGATACTGTCGTAGAGAAAATAGACCTTGATGCCGGCCTGCGCCCGCTCACACAGCAGCGCCTGGAGGCGCCGGCCGAGCACGTCGTCATGGACGATGAAGAACTGCACGATCACTACCTGCGTGGCGGCAGCGATTGCCTCAAAAATCGCATCGAACGTAGCCGTGCCGTTGACCAGCAGGCGCACGTCGTTGTTGGCCAGGCAAGGCATGCCGGTCAGCCGCGGCAACGCGCGCATGCAGGCCGGCTCAGGCGCGTGCACGACGCAGGCGCTGCGCGCCTGGCGGTCTTCGGGGGTCATGCCATGGCGGATTTCCCGCAACCGGTCGTCATTGAAACGGCGTGCGTTGACATAGCCGGCAAACCGGCTCCTGCCGAAGATCAGGTAAGGCACCAGTGTGAAGTACGGCATCATCACCAGCGAACCCGCCCAGGCGATCGCACCGGGCGCCGTGCGCACCGTTATGACGGCGTGCAATGCGGCCAGCACGCCGATAACGTGGAAGATCAGGACGATCGTCGCGACAACGCTCGCGCTTAGCATGTGCAGGCTTCCGAGGGCTCCGTCATGCGGAACCGGGTCGAGATGCGTCCTATTTTGGCACAGCAATGTGCCGCCCGCGGCTCCCTGGCCGTGTGCCGCGCCGATTGCGTGCCCCCTTGGCGAAACTTGGGTTCCTTGCAGGCCCGGCACATCTCTGCGCTAGCGCAATTTTCCGGCCGGAATCGGATTTGTCCGATTGTTCTGCCGCGTTTGCCTTTATACGCTCCTGAATGAGCCCCCTCCGGTAAACCCGATTTGTCTGATTTCCGCCGCCACCGTATGCCTGACCTCATGAATATCGCGCTGCTGAGCGGTCAGTCAGCGCACCTCAAGGCCGTTCCCGAGCTGCTGGCTCGCGCTGGCTTCCAGTGCAACGTATTCAACTCGTCGCGCGCCCTTATCCAGGGCGTCAGCCTGGCTTCGTACGACATGCTGCTGATCCATGACGAGCTGCCGGACACGGCGCCGTCGACGTGATCCGCACGGTGCGGTGCGCGCGCTCGCGCGATCTGCCAATCATGATGCTCGGTGGCAATGGCGACGAGGAAGCCCTGGTCGAGGCACTCGACGCCGGGGCCGACGACTACCTGTGCGGTCCACAGAGCATGCGCGTGCTGCTGGCACGCATGGCCGCGTTGCGCCGG
>LRMT01000138.1 GCA_001725945.1 Cupriavidus sp. UYMMa02A
GATCGGACGCGCGGCGGCATCGCGCCGCCGGCGCGCCGGCGCGTGCCACGGTGATCAACACGCCGCGCCGCCAGCCGCAGCCCGTCATGCGCTCGGCCATCACCACCTTGCCCGAAGCATCGCCAGTGCGGGCTCCGGCGGTCCAGGCCGCTGTGGCGGTTGCTGAAGCCGCGCCAGTGGCGGCACCGCTCACTGTGTCGGCCACCGCGCCGACCGAGACGGCATCCGACGACGCTGTAGCAGTAGTCGAGCCCACTGTGGCTGAAATGGCGCCCCCGGTGGATGTGGCGCTCAGCCAGGCCGCCGAAGCGGCTGCGGAATCCGTCGAGGCGGACGGGTTTGACGCGGACGAGGCCACGGTCGAAGCCATCCGCCGGGAAGCCCTGCAACTGCTGGCCGAGCTGCAGGTGCTGTCACGCAAGGCGGTGAGCCTGCAGCCCGACGCCGAAGCGCAGGCGCCTGCCGTTCCTGCGATTGAAGAACCCGTCCCCGATTTGACGCATCCCGCGGAACCTTCGTCTCCGGTTGACCTCGCCGTTGAAGCCGAAGCCGAAGCCGAAGCCGAAGCCCCAATCGAAGCAGAGACTGGCGTCGTGACGGAACCCTTGCCGGAAGCAACGCCGGCATTCGTCATGGAAGACGGTCCGAATTTCGAGCCGGTGGACGAGGACGCTTCCGATGCGGAAACGCTTGTCGATGCCAATGCACTGCTGGGAGCCTCCGAGGCTGAACCGCGCCGGTGCCTGAACCCGATCCGGTACCCGTGGTGCCTGCCGCGAAGCCGCGCATCGTGCTGCCTGCCGTGGTCGGCAAGACCGTCGCGCTGAACGCTCAACTGGCCCAGCCAATCGAGCAGCCCCAGCAGATTCAACAGCCAGCCGTTGCGCCGCCTCCCGCGCCACGTATCGTGGTCGACTACCGGCTGCCTTCGGCCGGTTTGCTGGAAGCCGCTGACGGCAACGCCGAACAGGTATCCGAGGAACGGCTGCGCGAGACCGGCGAACTGATCGAGCAGCGCCTGCAGGAATTCAAGGTGCCCGTCGCCGTAGTCGGCGCCAGCGCCGGGCCGGTGATCACGCGCTTCGAGGTCGACCCCGCCATGGGCGTACGCGGCGCGCAGGTGGTCGGGCTCATGAAGGACCTGGCGCGCGCGCTCGGCGTGACCTCGATTCGCGTGGTCGAAACCATTCCCGGCAAGACCTGCATGGGTCTGGAGCTGCCCAATGCGCGCCGGCAGATGATCCGGTTGTCCGAGATCGTCCAGGCTTCGTCGTTCCAGGCGCACAGCTCGCGCCTCGTGCTGGCGATGGGCAAGGACATCACCGGCAACCCGGTCGTGACCGACCTGGCCCGCGCGCCGCACCTGCTGGTAGCGGGCACGACCGGCTCGGGCAAGTCGGTGGCGGTCAACGCGATGATCCTGTCGATGCTGTACAAGGCCACGCCGGAAGACGTGCGCATGATCATGATCGACCCCAAGATGCTCGAACTGTCGGTCTATGAAGGCATTCCGCATCTGCTCGCGCCGGTGGTCACCGACATGAAGCAGGCCGCGCACGCGCTCACTGGTGCGTCGGTGAAATGGAGAAGCGCTACCGGCTAATGTCGGCACTTGGCGTGCGCAACCTGGCCGGCTACAACCAGAGATCCGCGCGCCGAGGCGGCGGAGCAGAAAGTGCCGAACCCGTTCTCGCTGACGCCGGACGCGCCGGAGCCGCTGTCCACGCTGCCACTGATCGTGGTCGTGATCGACGAACTGGCCGACCTGATGATGGTCGCCGGCAAGAAGATCGAGGAACTGATCGCGCGTCTCGCGCAGAAGGCGCGCGCCGCGGGCATCCACCTGATCCTGGCCACGCAGCGTCCGTCGGTGGACGTCATCACGGGCCTGATCAAGGCGAATATCCCGACGCGCGTGGCATTCCAGGTGTCGTCGAAGATCGACTCGCGCACCATCCTCGACCAGATGGGTGCCGAAAGCCTGCTGGGGCAGGGCGACATGCTGTTCCTGCCGCCGGGCACCGGCTATCCGCAGCGCGTGCATGGCGCCTTTGTCGCCGACGATGAAGTGCACCGCGTGGTCGAGCATTGGAAGCAGTTCGGCGAGCCGGACTACGAGGAGGCCATCCTCGCCGGCGATGCTCCCGAGGCAGGCGGCACCGACCTGTTCGGCGACGGCGGCGGCGATGGCGAAGCCGATCCGCTCTATGACGAAGCCGCGGCCTTCGTGCTCAACACGCGCCGCGCGTCGATCTCGGCCGTGCAGCGCCAGCTTCGCATCGGCTACAACCGTGCGGCACGCCTGATCGAGCAGATGGAAGCCGCGGGCCTGGTCTCGCAGATGGGCCGCAACGGCGCGCGCGACGTGCTTGCGCCGGACCGGGCGACTGACACCGGGAGCCGATATGGACCCGAAGCAAGGCAACCTGCTTGCCGACGTGCCTGCAGGCGCGCCGGACGAAATCTTCCAGCCCCTGCTGGAACGGTCCGGCCTGAAGATCGAGCGGATCATCTCCAACGGCCAGGCCAGCCCGCCGGGCTTCTGGTACGACAGCCCGCAGGACGAATGGGTGTTGCTGCTCAGCGGCAGCGCCGGACTCGAATGCGAGGGCGATGCCGCGCCCCGCATCATTCGGCCCGGCGACTGGCTGCACCTGCCGGCGCACTGCCGCCACCGCGTCGCCTGGACCGATGCCGGCGAGCCGACCGTCTGGCTGGCGGTGCATTGCGACGCTGCGTAGCGTACCTACCGCGACCTGCAGGACCGACCTAGTGGTCGAAGCAGCGCCGGATGCCGCGACACTCTTTTTCATCCACGCATCGTACGACACCGCAACGCCAACGTGACAATGCCACGGCGTGAGCGACCAGTTGCGGTTGAGGTTGCGATACCCGTTGATTGGCCCGCACCAGGTTGCGATGCAGGCCGAGTTCGCTCGAATAACTTCCCTCGAGTTTCCGTTATACAGGTGCCGGCACCCGGTGGCGGACGCCCATCACGTCCCGGTGCTGCCCTTGCGCATCCCGGCGGGCAGCTCACTCCATGATTCCTGACGGAGACTCATCATGATGCCCCATCTTCCAACAAAGCCCACCCGGCTGCCACGCCCGCACTTTGCAAGCCGGCTTCTCATGCTGGTTGCAGTTGCTTGGCCGCCGGCTGCGCGAGCCCGAAATGGCAATCCGTGGTGCCAGGTGCCAGCGAAGCCGAGCTTCAGGCCCGGCTGGGTGCGCCGCACGAGATCTATCAATTTCCCGATGGCTCGCGGCGCTGGCTCTACCCCGCGCCGGGCGAGACCAGATGGGCCGCCGACATCGGTCCCAACGGGCAGGTCGTCAGCGTCCGGCAGATGCTGAGCGCGGAGGAGTTCGGCCGGGCCAGGATCGGCGAATGGACCACGCGTGATGTCCTGACTCGCTTCGGGAAGCCTGCTGAGATCAGTCGCTTTGCGCGCATGCACCGCGAAGTCTGGGGCTACCGGTTCGCGCAAGACGGCATGGAGTACGCGACGATGAACTTCTACTTTGATCCTGCCGGCGTCCTGCGCCTCACCCAGGTGATTCCGGATTTCCTGACGGTGTCATAGACGATGCCCACGTGCGTCATGGGCTCGTCATAGCGCGGTACTCGGTCGCTCCGTATACCGCCTGGCGCGGTGTTCTATTCCCGGTTTGAACGCCGAAAAAATTCGCGGCGCCGGGAATAAATCCCGGTGTCAGGCGATTCTACACAGGCCAGGAACAGGAGAGCACCGTGATTGCAACCGATAAGTCCAGCCGCTTCGCGGAAGTGGCGTTGCCGCATCTGGATGCCGCCTACAACCTGGCGCGCTGGCTGAGTGGCAGCGCAAGCGATGCGGACGATATCGTGCAGGATGCCTACCTGCGCGCATACCGGTTCTTTGACAGCTTCAACGGCGATAGTGCGCGCGCATGGCTCCTGGCCATTGTCAGGAACACGTGGTTCAGCGAATGGCGCAGGCGGCGCAATGCAGCCGATGGCACGACCTACGACGAAACGCTGCATGGCGACGAACGATTGCCGGGGTGGATCGACGATATCGGCAGCAATCCCGAAACGCTTGCGGTGCGCCACGACGAAGTGCAACTGGTTCACCGCGCGCTCGAACGGTTGCCGGTCGTCTATCGCGAAGTGCTTGTCCTGCGCGAGCTCGAAGACATGAGCTATCGCGATATCGCCCTGGTTGCCGACATTCCGATCGGCACCGTGATGTCGCGCCTGGCGCGCGCACGCCATCTGCTCTGTGCGGCGGTGCGCGCCGAGCAGGCCAGGCGCGCGGCGGCATCGACGGCAACGCGATTTGCCAGGTGCCGGTGCGGGGTCATTCGATGGGAGCGAATCATGAGTGATGATGCAATGGAAAAATCGCTGCACAGCATGCTGCACGACGGATCGCTCTATCACCGCGCGCCGGCGCATCTGCCTGCGCGTGTGCTGGCCGGACTCCCGCGCGAACCGCGGCGCCGCATGGCTCGCTTCACCTGGCCCACGCTTTCCTCCAGCGGCACGCTGGCGTGGGCAGGCGGCGGTCTTGCCGGGGTGGCGGCCTCGGCGCTGGTGTTCGGCGCGCTCATCCTGGTGCGGCCGCCGCAGGCGGATGCACTGGGGCAGGCGATCGTGTCCAGCCATGTGCGCGCGCTGTTGTCGCATCACCCGATCGATGTGGTATCGACCGACCAGCACACGGTCAAGCCGTGGTTCAACGGCCGGCTCGACTATGCGCCCCCGGTCACCGACCTCGCGGCGCAGGGCTTTCCGCTCGCAGGCGGCCGGGTGGACTATGTCGACCGCCGCACTGTTGGCGTACTGATCTACCGCTACCAGAAGCATCCGATCGATCTGTACATTCTGCCGGCGACGAACGGCGCACCGACGCCGGCAAGCTACTCCACTGACGGATACGCGATTGCCCGCTGGCACCAGGACGGCATGAACTTCTGGGCCATCACCGATGCGGAGCCCGCGCACCTGCATGCTTTTGTGCAAGCGCTGCGCGCCACCCAAGGCAATCTGGAATAAACGCGCGCCGCCAGCGTTTTACTGGTGCACGGTGCACCGATTCTGCGGGAATGCTGGATCGCCATGGAGACAGCACGTCGTGCAGCACCAGGGCACAGCTTGCGTGGCGACACGCTCTGTGCCCCGAACCCTGGACTTACCACATCTGGAGATTGTCATGAAATTCCTGATTCCGCTGACTGCCGCCGCGCTGGCATCCTTCGCCGCCCAATCCTATGCTTTCGCTGGTCGCAGCGACAGTACCTGCGCCGACTGCAATACCCACGTTGCCGGACCCCGTGATCCGTTCACCGATGGTGCGAAGACAGACAAGTTCGATGTCTTCGCGGACGGTGAGAAGGTCACGGACCGGCGCGATCCGTTCACCGACGGCGGCCACGCCTGAAATGCTGCGCTTGTGCCGCCGCCGCACGGTAACCGCGCTCGTGGGTTGCCGTGCGGCAGAGGGCGTAATCAGGCCCGAGGCATCCGCGCCGCCTTGGACAGCACGCGGACCGTCACCGGCTCATCACGGCCTCGCAGGCGTGCGGAAAGCTGCGGCAGGCCGGCGGGCAGAACGCCGGCATGCTGGAAGACCTGTTCCGAGACGATGGCCTCGCAAGCGAGCTCTTTTGTCAACTGCTCAAGTCTCGAGGCTACGTTCAACGGGTCACCAATCGCCGTGAACGCGACATGCTCGCGAAAACCAATCTGTCCCATGACGGCCCGGCCGCAGTGCAATCCAATGCCAAACCGGATCCTGGTCTGCAGCTGCTGCGCGAGCGCATCGTTGAGTTCGTCAATGCTGGCTGCCACCAGCGGCACCGCACTTAGCGCCTGACGACAAGCGGCGGAGGGCTCGCCGCTCAAGCCAAAGATCGCGAGCACTGCGTCCCCCAGGAACTGGTTTGGCACGCCGCCCGCCTCAACTACCGCGGAGCAGACCGCACTCAGGAAGCGGCTGACCACGAACAGGCTGTCGAACGGTAGTTGTGCCGCCGCAAGCTTTGTGGAATCCCGCATATCCACGAACATGAACGCCGCGAATCGCTCTTGCGGCATGACGTCGTGCTGGCGCCGTTGCAGGAAGGCCGTGGATGCTGCCGGTGGCACCAGTGGCCACACCGAGAGGTCATGGGTCGGCCGCAACTGGCAGGCGAGGCGCACTGTCTGCGAATCCGCTCCCAGCCGCTCCAGAACGCGCCGCTCTGCTTCGGCCGGCGCGGGCAGCGGCACATCGCTGAGCACGCGTACCCGGCACAACGTGCATCGGCGCGGCCGCCGCAGGTGCTGGCATGGGGAACGCCGGCCATGCGGCTGGCCTCGAGAACCGAAAGCCGCGCGCGCGAAAACCTTGCGGCCGTCCGGATACAGAACGCAGAGCCGCCCGCCCCGGCGCTCCCGTCACCGTGCGCGCCAGCCGCGCCGCGAGCACCAGCAGCAGCGCACCGCCATCGAAGAGCAAGAAGTCATTGCGCAGCTCGATGAGCCAGAGGTTTTGCAGATCCGTTCCGATGATCGTCGGCCGCGTCGCGGCGGCGCGCCAGACGGGATCCTGTGCAAGCGCGACCACTTCCCGTCCGCCCTGCAGGAAGCCTAGCAGCGCGAGCACCGGGAGCAGCACGGCGACGCTCAGCAGCACGCTCCGCCACGCCGCAAACCATGGTTTCAACCGCAACCAGAACCAGATGCCGTAACACCCGTGCAGCCAGGCGACCACCAACAGCGTCAGTTGCACACGACCGAAAACGGTGAGGCGATCCAGAACGAGTACAGCAACTGTGCGTAACCCTTGTCCAGGCCGAACGCGGCAAACGCAACCCGTGTATTGACGACGTGGTTGGCCAGCAGTGGCGGTATGCACAAGCCGAGGGCGAGCTGCGCCACCTCAGCTGGCGTCCAGTTCAGCGAGCGCCGTTCGTACAGAGCCCACAGGCCCAGGAAGAAATGCGTCACCAGCGCGCTATACAGCACGGCCGTTCCGAGCCATCCCTGCCAGATGAACTTCTGCACAAGCAGATCACGCTCCAGCCATGCGAGCGAGATATTCCCCAGCGAGTGATTCAGGAGGTGCGTGCCTACGTAGGTGAACAACACCAGCCCGGTGGCCAGCCGGACCGTTCGCACACCCGCCGGCCGCAGTCGTTGAAGATAGGGAAAGCGCGACATGCTCGACTCTCCAGGCGCAGGAATACGCTACCGGGCGATGACGAGGCCGGCGAAGCTGAACTGCGCGGCTTCATGACGGACCTGCGTGCGCATCCTGCTGCACGGCCGACGCAGTGCGGTGCTTACGGTGGAATAAAACGGATGGCGAGACAGTCTAGCACTCGAACCCCAATCGAGAGGCCCGTCGGATAGCAAGTAGGTCGCCGGCTACGCCAGCGAAACAGCGGCGCATGCCAAGCGCGACCCGCTAGCCAACATCCCCCATCCCATCCGGAAACACCGGCTCCCCCAAATTCAACATCAACCGATTCGCCCAGGCGAAAATCGCCACGGAGTGAATCAAGTCCAGGATCTCGGCATCACTGATCCCGGCGTCCCGCAGTGACACCAGACTCTGCCCCGATACTCCAGCAGGATTCTCAGTCAACTCGATCGAAAACCTGGCAATCGCCTTTTCCCGTTCAGTCGTGCCAGCCGTCCGCGGATCCTCAAACACCTCCTTGATGACATCATTGCGCTTGGCAAGCTGTTCAAAACGCTGTGCATGCACCGACGCGCAATAGACGCAGCCGTTCAAGCGAGACACCACCGTGGTGGCCAGCTCGCGCTCCGCACGCGGCATGCCGCCCGGCGCATACATGATCGCGTTGAATGCAGTCGACCGCTGCCGCAGGATCTCCGGCTGATGCACCAGAAACCGGTAGTAGTCCTGCACCCGGGCCTGGGATGGCTCTCGTCGAGCACCGCGACCTGTTCTGGCGTAGCCTGGTCCAGTTCGACGACATCGAGCCAGGCCTTCCAGTCCAGCACTTCGTTGGTAAAACCGTGGGACTTGATGATTTCGCTCATGCCTGTGCTCCTGCATTGTCATTCAGTGCCTTGAGTGCAGCGAGGCCGGCGACGAGCCGTACCTGATACGACAGGAAGGCAATCAGCTGTGCCAGCGTGACCACGGCAGGCGTGCTGAGGCCGGCGGCCGGCAGCGCTTCGAGCGCACCCTTGTCGCCCTCGATGGGCTTTTCGATCAGCGTGCGCGTGAACGTCAGCATGGCGCCAAGGCGCGGGTCGGCTGCGTCCGCGGGAGTGCCTTGTTCGGCGATGGCAATGGCCGCGGCATCGGCGCCGGCTGCGGCCAGGCGCGCACGGTAGTGGTCAGCCAGCTTCGGCGACGGCGTCAGCCGCGCGGCGTACAGCGCGACCAGCAGGCGTTCCACCAGCGTCAGGCCGGGCAGGGCCGGGTCGAAAAGAGCGTCATAGCTGCCTTGCGTAGCTGCCACCACCTTCTCACGCTGGTGGCGCAGCGCGTGCGTGGCACTGCCGGGTTGCAGGCTGGTGATCGCATCGATCAGGTCCGGCGGCGTGGCGCCGCCTTCTGGCTTGGGGGCTTGGCTCATGGTGCTTGTCAGGTTGCGGTTGGGTTCAGGATTTCAGTGCGGGCGGCGGCGCCGGCACCCATTCGTCGCCAAACACTTCAGGCTCGGCATAGGCCTGCAGCGCGGCGTAGTGCAGTTCAACGTCTTCCTGGTAGAGCAGCGCGGCGATGCCCTGGCCAAGGCGCTTCGCGCCCTCGCTGATGGCCGGGATATCGCCGGACACCGTGCCATGCGACAACGCCGCGGGGTAGCAGAACGCATGGATGCGCGACAGCCCGGGGCATGCGCCCGGCGCCTTTTCCTGGAATTCGAAGGCAGGGCCGAGGTCGGGCGAGTCGGACAGTTCGAGGTCTTCCTGTCCGGGCCGCGGCGCGTAGCGGTCGCGCCAGAAGCGGGCATGCGGCGCGAACGCGGCAAATTCGGGGCGGGTTTCCAGTGCGATGCGAAAGCCCGTCGAGAAGATCAGGAAATCGAGTTCGAACACGCCCTTCGACGTGCGCACGCGCAGCAGATCGCCGTCCATGTCGATGGCCTCGATCGCGCAGCCGAGGTTGAAACGCGCATTGTCGTGGCGCGATACGCGCAGCGTGCTGCCGCGCGGCGGCGGCACCTGCTGGCTGTTGATGTAATGGCGCAGGCGCCATTTCCACTCGTCCGTCAGGCCATGGTGTCCGTAGGTCAGGCCCGGATTGCCGGCGCCCTTGCTCTTGTTGACACGCGGAATGTCCGCGCGGCGGATCAGCATGTCGACGCTTGCGGCGCCAGCCTCCAGCGCGGTGGCGGCGCTGTCCATGGCCGAGGCACCGGCGCCGACCACGCCCACGCGCTTGCCGCGCAGGCTCGTGTAGTCCATGGCGTCGGACGAATGCGCCCACAGCTTGCGCGGCAGGCCGTCGGCGAGCGGCGGCACGTAGGCGCCGCCAAGGCCGTCACGGCCGGTCGCGAGTACGACGCGACGGGCCAGCACGGTGTGCGGCCCGTCCGGCGTCGCCATCGACAAGCGCAACGACGACGCGTCGGCGCGCGGCAGTATCTGCTCGACGCGGTGTCCGTTGCGGATATCGAGGTCGAGCACCTGCCGGTACCAGCGCAGGTAGTCCATCCACTGCAGACGCGGGATCTTGTCGAGGGCTTCCCAGGCCTCGTCGCCGTACTGGGCTTCAAACCAGGCGCGGAAGGTCAGCGCCGGAAGGCCAAGCGCCGGGCCCGTGAGCTGCTTCGGCGAGCGCAGGGTCTCCATGCGGGCCGTCGTGGCCCAGGGCCCTTCAAAGCCGGCGGGAGACTGGTCGAACGTGCACGCCTGGATGCCAAGGTGCTTGAGCGTGGCGCTTGCGGCCAGTCCGGCCATGCCGCCGCCGATCACGGCGACGTCGAGCACGGTCTGCCCCGCATGGGTGAGCGGCATGGTCCAGGCCTTGGCGGGCAGTTCCAGCCAGGCCAGGTCCTGGCGCAGGCGCGCTTCGAGCGCGGCGAGGCCGGCGTGGCCGCGCGGGGTGTCGGTATCAGTCATGGCTCGGGGGATTCCATCTCTTCGGTTGGGGCGGCGCCATCGCCATACAGCGATTGCAGCAGGGCGCCATGCTCGGCGGGATCGCGGCGGGCGAAGTCGGGCAGCAGCGCGGCGGAGGCTTCGGCCAGCAGGTCGACCAGTCCCAGCACAACAGCACTGGCCGGGCGGGCCTGCGGCGTGATCACGCCGAAATAGAACGGGATGTCCGCGTCGACCGGGCGTACGGCGATGTCGGCCAGCGGCAGCCGCGCGCGGTCACGGGCTCCAGCACGGCAATACCAAGCCCGGCACGCACGAGCGTGAGCGCGTTGATCGAGGTATTGGTATCGATCACGCCTGCGGGGCCGATGCCCGCGCTGGCAAACGCGGCATCAGTGCGCCGGCGCAGGCGGTACGGGTTCTGCATCGTGATGATGCGGCGTTCGCGGCAGTCGGCAAGACGCACGGTCTCGCAGCCAGCAAGCGGGTCGTCGGTGCGCATCGCTGCCACGCAGGCGGCCTGGCCGATCCAGTGGACATTCACGCCGCGGTGTTCGAGCGGCAGGCTGTTCACGCCGATCTCGGCGGCACCGGTCAGCACCGCATGCACGACCTGCTCGGGCGACACGCTCTGTACCTCCACCCGATCTGGCGAACACAGCCCGCGTCCGAAGGCCAGTGCCAGCGCTGCCGGTAACAAGCCGGCGGACAGCGCCGGCGTGGCGGCAATGCGCAGCGGACGGCCGTCGCCGCGCGCCAAGGCCTGTGCCCGGTTGCGGATCTGCTGCAGCCCGGCCAGCGTCTGCTCCACTTCGTCGTAGAGCAGGAAGGCTTGCTCGGTGGGGCTGACGCGCGGGCCGCTGCGCGTGAACAGCGCAAAGCCCAGCTCGCCTTCGAGTTCCTGGATAAGCCGGGTGATGGCCGGCTGCGAGCGGCCAAGCAGACGGCCGGCCGCGGTGACGCTGCCAGTCGTGACGACCGCTGCAAAGGCTTCCAGTTGCCGGATTTCCATGGGGCGAATGAGACGGTGGCTCGGCCGTTGATCGGCTTGTATGCGATTTACGGATTCTGCACCTTTCATCATGCGTATAGCAAATACTATTTCGCTATGACGTCATGCGCACGCGCGCGCCTATGATGTAGAGATACCGGACGCACATCGGCCAACCCAAGCCGGAGCCCGCGTTTTGTCCTACTTCAGCCGCAGTGGTGTTCTCCGGACCGCGTCGGGATGGCTGGCCGGCCTGCTGCTGGCGCTCGGGCTTGCCGGCATGTGCCAGGCGCAGGGCGCCAACATCCTGCGCGTCGGCTCCAAGCGCTTTACCGAGTCCTACATCCTCGGTGAAGTGCTGACGCAGGCGGCCGGCAATGCGCGCCACCAGGCGGGGCTGGGCAATACGGCGATCGTGTTCGAGGCGCTCCGCACCGGCAGCATCGATCTCTATCCCGACTACACCGGCACGCTGGCGAGCGAGATCCTGAAGTTGCCGCCGGGCGCGACGCTGGCGCAGATCAACGATGCGCTCGCGCCAATGGGGCTGGGCGCGGGCATCGCGCTGGGCTTCGAGAACACCTATGCGCTGGCGATACCGGAGGCGCGTGCCGGCACGTTGCAGCGCCTGAGCGATCTGGCGCGGCAGCCGCGACTGCGGCTCGGGCTGTCGCACGAGTTCCTGGGGCGGGCCGATGGCTGGCCGGGGCTGGCCCGGCGCTATGGCCTGCCGCAACACCCGGTGGGGCTGGACCACGGCGTGGCCTACGAAGCGCTCGCAGCAGGGCAGATCGATATGATCGACATCTATTCCACCGACGCCAAGATCCGCAAATACCACCTGCGCGTGCTCGAGGACGATCTGCATTTCTTCCCGCGCTATGACGCCGTGGTCGTCTACAGGCTCGACGTGCCGCGGCGCTTCCCGGCTGCGTGGAAAACGCTGCAGGCATTGGCCGGCCGCATCACGGCGGCCGACATGGTGGCGATGAACGCGGCGGCCGAGATCGACGGACGCTCTTTCGCGACGATTGCCCGCGACTTCCTGTCCGGCCATGCGGCGCAGGCGACGGGGCGCGGCGGACTGGCGCAAGCGCTGCTCGACCGTGACACGCTGCGCCTGACGCGCCGCCACGTCGCGCTGGTGGCCGCGCCGTGGGTGCGGCCACGTTAACGGGCGTGCCGCTTGGCATCGTGGCCGCGCGGCGGCGCCGGCTGGGGCAGGGCGTGCTGGCCGTCGTCAGTGTGCTGCAGACCGTGCCTTCGCTGGCGCTGCTGGCCATGCTGATCCCGCTGCTCGGCCGCATCGGCGTCTGGCCGGCGATGGTGGCGCTGTTTCTCTACGCCTTGCTGCCGATCGTGCGCAATACCTGCACGGGGCTGCAGCAGGTGCCCATAGGGATGCGCGACGCGGCGCGCGCGCTGGGCCTGCGCGATGGGCAAGTGCTGCGCTACGTGGAACTGCCGCTGGCCTTGCCCGTGGTGCTGGCCGGGGTGAAGACCGCAGCCATCATCAGCGTCGGGACGGCGACCATCGCGGCATTTGTCGGTGCCGGCGGCTATGGCGAGCGCATTGCCACGGGGCTCGCGCTCAACGACACGGTGCTGCTGCTGGCCGGGGCGATTCCTGCCGCCGTGCTGGCGCTTGCGGTGCAGGGAGGTTTCGAGACGGTGGAATGGGCGCTGCGCCGGCGCCGCCGTGGTGATTCGCCAATCTGATCTGATATGCAAAATTCCGCAATATCTGCTGCTGTCATGTTCCACGACTGGCGCCGATAATCGGCGCGAGGACAGGCAGCGCCTGCGGCTGCCATGCTGACAAGGAGTGGCAATGAACCCGTTGAGGCTGGTGCGCACCGTGCTGTGGGGATTCCTTGGCCTGCGCAAGGGCCGGGAGCATGAGCGCGACCTGGAGAACATGCGGCCGGTGCCGCTGATCCTGACCGGCGTGACGCTGGCGGCGGGGCTGGTGTTTTGCCTGCTGATGGTGGCAAAGTTCGTGGTAGCCAGCGCCTGACAGACTGGTCGCCCCTGCGGCCGGCTGCCGCGAAACGATAGAACAACAAGACCTGGACGGACCCATGCTTTTCCCCGCAAGGCGGCTGCTGGCCGCCGCCACGCTGCTCGCTGGCCTGCTGGGCGGCATTGCCCCCGCCGCCGCGGCAGATCCGGCCGCGGCCGATGTGGAGCGCGGCCGCTATCTGGCGCGTATCGCGAACTGCGTCGCCTGCCATACGAGCGAAGGCGGCAAGCCCTTCGCCGGCGGCCTGCCGATCCGCACCGCCGCGGGCACCCTCCATTCGACCAATATCACGCCGGATGCCGCGACGGGCATCGGCAGCTACACGCTCGCGGAGTTCGACCGCGCGGTGCGGCAGGGCGTGGCGCGCGACGGCAGGCGGCTGTATCCGGCCATGCCTTATCCCTCGTACGCGCGCATGCGGGCCGAGGATGTCGCCGCGCTCTATGCCTACATGCGCGCCGGCGTAGCGCCCGTCAGCCAGCGCAACCCCGAGGCGCAGATGCGCTGGCCGTACAGCATGCGCTCGCTGCTGGTGGTGTGGAACGCGCTGTACCTGAGTGGATCACCTGTCCGCACCGATGCCGCGAAGGGCGCGGAATGGAACCGTGGCGCCTACCTCGTGCAGGGCGTCGCCCACTGCGGCGCCTGCCATACGCCGCGAGGCTGGCTGTATGGCGAGAAGGGGCTGGATGAACGCAGCAAGCGTTTCCTGTCCGGCGCCAGCGTGGAAGGGTGGTCGGCCACCAATCTCACCGGCGACCAGATCACCGGGCTGGGCGCATGGACGCGTGCGGAAATCGCCGAGTTCCTGCACACCGGGCGCAATGCGCATGCGACCTCGTTCGGGCCGATGTCCACGGTTATCTCCACGGCGACACAATACATGACGCCCCGCGATCTCGATGCCGTGGCCGCCTACCTGAAATCGCTGCCCGGGGCGCGCGGCGAGACCCAGCCGTTCCGGCATGACGCGTCCACCGCGCCGCGCCTGCTGCAGGGACGCTACGACAGCCCCGGCTCGCGCCAGTATTCCCAGTTCTGCATGCCTTGCCATGGCGCCGACGGCAAGGGGTTCGCACGCGTGTTTCCGCCGCTGGCCGGCAACCCCACGGTCGCCGACCCGGACCCGGCCTCGCTCGTCAACCTGCTGCTGAATGGTGCGGTGACCGCGCGCGTCAATACGGCGCCGACCGACTACCACATGCCCGGCTATGGCTGGACCCTGGACAACCAGGAGCTCGCCAACTTGCTCACCTTCATCCGCGGCAACTGGGGCAACCGCGCCGCGCCCGTCAGCGAAGCTGCTGTCGCCGTACGCCGGCGCGAGCTGGAAGCGACCCGCTGATTCCGCCACGACAACCCCATGACGATATCGCGCAGAGATTTCCTTAACGGCACCGCGCTCGCCATCGCCGCCGGCATGGCGCCCGCGCAACTGCTCGCCGCGCAGGGTCAGCCGGGCAATGCCTATCCGCCTGCGCTGACAGGCCTGCGCGGCAACCATGCCGGCACGTTCACGCTGGCCCACAGCCTCGCGCGCGAGGGTGCAAAGTATCCGACCGTGATGGCCCATGAGCCTTCGACCTTGTGGTGGTCGGCGGTGGCCTGAGCGGGCTGGCCGCCGCGTGGTTCTACCAGCGGCGCTTCGGCCCCGGCAAACGCATCCTGATCCTCGACAACCACGACGATTTCGGCGGCCACGCCAAGCGCAACGAATTCACGGTACGCGGCAAGCGGCTGGTGACCTATGGCGGCAGCGCGGAAATGCCGCCCACGGCTGCCGCGACGCCGCGGTGCGGGATCTGTTCGCCGGTCTTGGCCTCGATGCCGGCCGCGCGCCGCTGGCGGAGCCCGCAGACCCTTATGCCGCGCTCGGCATGGGCCGGGCAGTGTTCTTCGATGCCGACCATTTCGGCCGCGACCAGTGGCTCGCGGGCGATCCGTTCGGTGAGCTCGTCGATGCGCGCACCGGTCGGCAGGGAGACGCTGCGCCCGACGCTGCGGCGCTGCGGCGCTTTCTCGATGCCGCGCCGTTGCCGCCGCAGGATCGGACGGCCCTGGCGCGCCTGGCCGATGGCAGCACCGACTACCTCGCGGGCATGCCGGCCGCCGAGCGCGCCGCCTACCTGCGCAGCACGCGCTATGCATCCTTCCTGCGCGACAAGGCTGGCATTGGCCTGGCCGGGCAGCGCTTCCTGCGCAGCCGCAGCAACGATGCCTTTGCGCTCGATGCCGATGGCATCAGCGTGGCTGACGCCATCGGCATCGGCCTGCCTGCCGGGGCGGGCATGCCGGCGCCAGTGCCCGATCCGCGCCTGGGCAAGTCACCCGCTTCGCGGCTGTGGTTCCCGGACGGCAATGCCTCGCTCGCACGGCTGCTCGTCCAGAAGCTGATACCGGGTGTGGCGAAGCTGGCGCGCCCGACGGACATCATCAATGCGCCGTTCGACTACGGGCGTCTGGACCAGGATGGCGCTGCGGTGCGGCTGCGCCTCGAAGCCACCGCGATTGCCGTGGACCCCGATGGGCCGATCACGCGCGTGACCTACGGCTGGCGCGGCAACCTGCACCGCATCGAAGCGCGCCATGTCGTACTGGCCGGCTGGAACATGATGGTGCCGTACCTGATGCCTTCGCTGCCGGCCGCGCAGCGCGACACGCTGCGCGCCGAGGTGAAGGCGCCGCTGATCTATACCAAGGTGGCGCTGGACCACTGGCGCGCATTTGCCGCGCTCAAGACGCGGCGTATTCACGCGCCGGCCATGGCCTATACCGATCTCTGGCTGGAGCCGCCGGCCGGCAGCACGCCGGGCGATCCTGCCGTGCTGCACATGCTGTACGTGCCGACGGTGCCAGACAGCGGCATGAGCGCGCGCGAGCGCTTTCGCGCCGGGCGCGCCTTGCTGCTGGGCACGCCGTTCAGCGAGCTGGAGCGAGGCATCCGTACGCAGCTCGACCGCATGCTCGGGCAGGGGGGCTTTGCCGCGAAGGACGTGATCCGCGCGATCACCGTCAATCGCTGGGCACACGGCTACAGCTACCGGCCGGACACCCTGGCAGGGGAAGACTCGGCCGCATGGACATCGCCCGCTGGCGTCGGCAATGTGAGCCTTGCCGGCAGCGATAGCGCAGGCAGCCCGTCACTGACCGCCGCGATTGCACAAGGCCGGCGCGCCGTGGACCGGCTGCCGGGCTGAGTTCAGCCGAGCCGCTCGCGGCCGTGCGGCGCGGCCAGATCCAGCACTGGCCCGGCGGGCACAATGCCGGCCGGGTTCAGCGTGCGGTGGCTTTCGTAGTAGTGGCACTTGATGTGCGCGAAGTTCACGGTGTCCGCAATGCCGCGGTGCTGATAGAGATCGCGCACAAACGCGGACAGTGCCGGATAGTCGGCGATCCGGCGCAGATTGCATTTGAAGTGCCCGACATAGACCGCGTCGAAGCGGATCAGCGTCGTGAAGAGGCGGATGTCTGCTTCGGTCAGACGGTTGCCGACCAGGTAGCGTTGCGTCGAAAGGCGTTCCTCGAGCCAGTCGAGCGTCTCGAACAGCGGCCACACGGCTTCTTCATAGGCATCCTGCGTGGTGGCGAAGCGGCCTTGTACACGCCGTTGTTGACGGTGTCGTAGACGCGTGCGTTGACCGTGTCGATTTCGGTACGTAGTTCAGCCGGATAGTAGTCGCCTGCTACAGCGCCGACGCCGTCGAAGGCGCTGTTCATCATGCGCAGGATTTCCGACGACTCGTTGCTCACGATGGTGGCCTGCTGCCGGTCCCATAGCACGGGCACCGTGACGCGACCGGTGTATTGCGGGCTGGCGGCGGTATAGACCTGGTGCAGCACGCGCGCATGGTTGACCGGGTCCGGCACCACGCCCGGCCCATCGGCAAAGGTCCAGCCTTCCTCGCGCATCAGCCAGTGCACTACCGAGACGCTGATCATGTCCTCCAGCCCCTTGAGGCGGCGCATGATCAGCGTGCGGTGCGCCCACGGGCATGCCAGGCTGACGTACAGGTGGTAGCGCCCGGCCTGCGCGGCGAAACCGCCCGTACCCGACGGCCCGGCTGCGCCATTGGCCGTGACCCAGTTGCGGAATGCGGCGTCCTTGCGTACGAAGCGCCCGCCGGTGGCGGCGGTGTCATACCACTTGTCCTGCCACTGGCCGTTGACCAGAAGTCCCATTTGCTGCTCCTTGACGGTTGCGCGCGCCGTGCGTGTCACGCCACGCGCCTATGCCGCCATGGTGAGCGCTTTCGGCCTGCTTTCCCTACGATTTTCCAGAGCAACTCGTTCGACTGCGTTGAACGAGCTCAGCGGTTGCCGGACAGCGCCAGCAGTTGCTCGATCTCCTCATCCTTCTGCTGCCATTGCTGGGCCAGCCAGCGATGAAACGCGCGGCGGAATGCGGGATCGGTGCCGTAGTCCGCATTGCAGAACGCCGGCGGTATGGGGAGTTGCCGTACCCGCACGATGACCGGTCCGGTACGCCCGCAGGCAAATTGCCAGAAGCTCGCGCGCCGTGCGGATAGACGATGGTGGCATCGAGCATCGCGCGGAACCGGTTCCCCATGCTGTTGATCGTAACGGCCAGCCCGCCGGCCCTGGGCTTGAGCAAGTGACGATACGGCGACGCCTGCGACTCGCGCTTGGCCTTCGTGAACCGGGTGCCTTCGGTGAACACCATCACGCTGGTCGGCGACAGCGAGAACTTCTCGCACGCGCGGCGGGCGGTTTCCTGGTCCTCGCGCCGCAGATCCGGCTTGCGGCGCAACTGCGCGCGCGTGTGGCGCTTCATGAACGGAAAGTCCAGCGCCCACCACGCCAGGCCGATGAACGGCACATACAGCAGTTGCTGCTTGAGAAAGAACTTCAGCAGCGGAATCCGCCCGTTGAGTGCCCGCTGCAGCACAAAAATGTCCACCCACGACTGGTGGTTGCAGTTGACCAGATACCAATCGGAGCGGTTCAGGCCCGCAAGGCCGCCTATGTCCCAACGGTGGCGCTGGATCGTGCCGAACCACGCGCCGTTGCATGTGATCCATGCGCGCGCGACGCCGTTGAGTACCGGATCCAGGCGTCGCCTTACGCTCGGCATCGGCAGGATCAGCTTGAGCAGGGCGAGCGGGGAAAGCAGCAGGCACCAGAACAGCGTATTGAACACAAGCACGAACAGGCTGGCGGCGCCAAGCGGCCAGCTATGCAGCGGCGGGCGCGATGTGCGCTGGCGGGAATGGCCGGCGTTATCCTGGTGTCGCGCCGGCTTGACGGCAGCGATGGCGCTGCCGGCGTCAGCAGGGGAAGGGGTCGATTTCATGCGCGCCAGTTTGGCGGCGCAGAGCCGTCGAGGGTTTGCGCGGGATCAAGTTCGGTCCGATGCAGTCGGTAAATCGGCGATTCTGGCCGCACAGCTTTTTCCTATGGATTGTCCAATTTGGCCGGCGCCTTCTTGTGGCTGTGCGACTTTTTGGAAGTCTTCGGCTGCGAGGTCTTGTCATCCGTCAGCGACGAGGACGTATCCTGCTTCGCGCCCTGCGTGTACGGGTCGAACTTGTCACCGGCACGCTGCGTATCGGGGACATAGCCGTCCTTGTTGGTGCTGCGCATGTTGTAGTCGTAGCGGTCCGCCGGATTTGCGGGCCCTGCGGCATGAGCGGCAATCGGGACAAGTGCGGCGATGGCCAGTGCTGCGATGGCTTTCATAGATGCCTCCGTACGATCGGGATCACGATGGATCCATCGGGGTTCCGGCGGTGCGGCAAGGCTTGCCGGATGCGCCAGAGTGTTAGCGTAGTCTCCCGGCTCGCGAAGTTCCAGTGCACTGCGCCGCGGGGCTTGCCCCGGCGTATGCATTCCGCAGCACTCCTGAGCAAGCGGCCTCAGCTGGCCTGGCAGTCATGTTTGAGCAGCGCCTTGCCGACCCGCGACCCATATGGCCGCCCGATCGCCTCCGAGATGAAGGCGCCGGCCTGGATCACCTGGTCAAGGTCGATACCGGTGCGGATGCCCATGCCGTGCAGCATGTAAAGCAGGTCTTCCGTGGCCACGTTGCCCGAGGCACCCTTGGCGTAGGGGCAGCCGCCAAGGCCCGCGACCGAAGCGTGGAAGATGCGGATGCCCACTTGCAGGCTGGCCAGGATATTGGGCAGCGCCTGGCCATAGGTGTCGTGGAAATGCCCAGCCAGCCTCTCGCGCGGGAACACGCGTGCGGCGGCTTCCATGACTGCCTGCGTGCGCAGCGGCGTGCCGACGCGATGGTGTCGGCAATGTCGATCTCGTCGCAGCCGAGATCTCGCATGCGGCCGACTACCTCGGCCACCTTGTCGAGTGCGATCTCGCCCTCGTACGGACAACCGAGCGCGCACGAAATGCTCGCACGCAGGCGCAGGCCCGCCGCCTTGGCCGCCGCGGCCACCGGCTCAAAGCGCGCAATCGATTCCGCCACCGAGCAATTGATATTGCGCTGGGAAAACGCCTCGCTCGCAGCGCCGAAGATGACGGCTTCATCTGCCCCCGCGGCGAGTGCAGCCTCGAAGCCCTTCATATTGGGCGTCAGTGCCGAATACACTGTGCCGGCCCGGCGCGCGATGGTGCCCATGACTTCAGCACCATCGGCCATCTGCGGCACCCACTTGGGCGAGACAAACGACGCCGCCTCAATATTGGCGAAGCCGGCCTCGCTCAGGCGATTGACCAGTTCGACCTTGACCGCGGCGGGCACATGGCGCGCTTCGTTCTGCAGGCCGTCGCGCGGTCCCACCTCGACGATCTTGACGGCGTCAGGCAGCGGCAGCGCCTGGAGCAGGGAAGGGGTGTTGCGTTCCATGTCAGGCGGCCTCCTGGTCCAGCGTCACGAGCTGCGCGCCTTCCTGGACCTGGTCGCGACGGCATAGAGCACTTCCTGTACCTTGCCGCCTGCAGGCGCCGTCAGCGTGTGTTCCATCTTCATGGCTTCCATGACGATCAGCGCATCGCCCTTGTTGATGCTCGAACCCGCCTCGACCATCACGGCAATGATGCGGCCCGGCATCGGCGCGGCGAGCTTGCCGCCTTCGCCTTCGGCCTCGCCGGCGTGCAGCAGAGGGTCGACGCGTACCAGCGAGCACTGGCCTTCGCCGCTGAAGACGTGCAGCGTGTCGCCCTCGATATGGCAATGGCCTTTGGCGGTACGCTCGCCAAGGTCGACGGTATGGACTTCATCACGCAGCGAGGCGCGGAACGGCCAGGTCTTGCCATGGGCAGTGAGCGACTGGCGGCCGGCTTCGCTTTGCACGCTGACATCGAGATCGCCATCGGGTGTCTGCAGGCGATACGTGGTCCGGCCTGCGCCGTTGAGCCGCCATGCGCCGCCATGCGTCCACGGCGAATGCTGGTCGGCCGCATCGACACGGCGCTCGCGTGTTTCGCGGTCGAGCAACGCAGCTACCGCGAGCGCGATGATCTCCATGCCGACCGGCGCGGGCGGCGGGAACAGCGTGGCCTCGTTGCGCTCGATCAGGCCAGTGTCGAGATCGGCCGTGCGGAACGCTTCGGACTTCACCAGGCGCTGCAGGAACGCCACGTTGGTCGACAGCCCCACCACGTGGTACGCCGCCAGCGCCTGGCGCATGCGCGCAAGCGCCTCGTCGCGGTCCTTGCCCCAGACGATCAGCTTGGCGATCATCGGGTCGTAATATGGGCTGATCGTGTCGCCCTCGCGCACGCCAGCATCGATGCGGATGCCGGCCGGGCCATGGGCGTCGCCGCCGCGCATGAACTGCACGGCGGGCGGCGTGCGCAGGAAGCGCAGCGTGCCGGTGGACGGCAGGAACTGCTTGTCGGGGTTCTCGGCGTAGATGCGCGCTTCGAGCGCGTGGCCGTCGATGCGCAACTGATCCTGTTTCAGCGGCAGCGCTTCGCCGGCCGCCACGCGCAGTTGCCATTCGACCAGGTCCTGCCCGGTGATCATCTCGTGACCGGATGCT
>LRMT01000139.1 GCA_001725945.1 Cupriavidus sp. UYMMa02A
GGTACGTCGCAGCGTGATTTCGATCGGGGCCGCAGCAGCCTGCAATCCTCGCCAGCTAACCGCGGGGGCGGGGATTCAGTGGCGGTGGCGGTGGCGGCGGTGGACGCGGGGGCGGATTTAGTGGCGGTGGCGGTCGCGGCGGTGGTGGCGGCGGTCGCGGCGGTGGCGGCAGGCGCTGAACGGGGAGAAAGGCCATGATCAAGCCACTTGTTTTTTCCGGCGAACCGTTTGCGGCCAGGTGCCGCCAGGTTGCCGTCGCGCTGGCCCTGGTCGCTGCCGGCGCAGGGTTCGCGCACGCGCAGCAGAACTTCCAGACGGCCGACGAAGCAATGGCTGCATTTGGGGCCGCGGTCCAAAGCAGCGACGACGCAGCCATGAAGAGGATCTTCGGCGACAAGTTTCAGAAGCTGATTCCCCCCCCGGTGCCGACATCCGTACCCGGTTTCTGACCGCCTGGGGTGCGTCCCACGCGGTGCAGGCCGTCGATGACCAGCACGCGCGCATTGCCGTCGGCACGGATGGATGGACGCTGCCCGTCCCATTGGTCAAGACCGCGCAGGGCTGGCACTTCGACACGGTCGCCGGCCTGGACGAAATGCGCGCGCGCCAGATCGGGCGCAACGAACTGGCCGTCATGCAGACCTTGCTGGCCATCCACGATGCCCAGGCCGAGTATGCGCAGGTCGATCACGACGGCAGTGGTGTGCTGGCATATGCCGCAAAGCTGGCCAGTTCACCCGGCAAGCAGGACGGCTTGTACTGGCCAACCCGGCCGGGAGAAATGCCCAGTCCACTCGGCGAGGCATTCCTGACCGCCGGCAAGCGCAGCGCCGGGGCCGAAGGCTACTACGGCTACTACTACAAGCTGCTCACGAAGCAAGGGGCGAGCGCCCGGGCGGGGCCTCGATTATCAGGTGCGCGGCAAGCTGTTCGGCGGATTCGCCGTGATCGCATGGCCGGTCCGCTATGGCCAGACCGGTGTGAAGACCTTCATGGTCAGCCATGCGGGCGAAGTCTTCGAGCGCGACCTTGGCAGCGATACCGCCAAGAAGGCTGCGGCGACAACTTCGTTCGATCCGGGGCCGGGCTGGACCAAGGTGGCGCCATGAGCCGTATCCTGCTGGCCGTGCTCGCGGCCGTCCTGATGGCCTTGCAGGCCGGATGCACCTACTATGGGGTGCCGGCCACGGCCGTGCCGGCGAACTTCGACCGTTCCTTCGATGCCGCGGCGGGTGCCATGCGGGACGAGGGCGTCGCGGTCAGCGTGCAGGACCGCGCAAGCGGCTCCATCGCCGGCAATGCCGGCAACACCGTGATCCGCGCCAGCGTGGTGCGGCAGGCCGACGGCTCGGTGCGCGTGCAGTTCGATTCCAGCGACTCGCGCGATCCGGGCCTGCTGGGACGTATCTCCAGCCGCTACGACCAGCGCATGGGCCGGTGAGTCCGTTGCGCGCGCCCGGAGCCGCTGCCAATGAAAAAGGGGCGCCAGCGCAAGCGCTGGCACCCCTTCAGGGCCGATAGGCGGGCAACCGCTTACGCGTCGGCCGGCATCGCGCCGACGACATTGAAGCCGGCATCGACATAAGTGATTTCACCGGTTACGCCGCTAGCGAGGTCCGATAGCAGGAACGCCGCGACATTGCCCACTTCCTCGATGGTCACGTTGCGACGCAGCGGGGCCGCGCTCTCGAAGGCGCTGAGCAGCTTGCCGAAGTCCTTGATGCCGGACGCGGCCAGCGTCTTGATCGGGCCCGCAGAAATGCCGTTGGCACGGATGCCGCGCGGACCGACCGACGCTGCCAGATAGCGCACGCTGGCTTCGAGCGCGGCCTTGGCCAGGCCCATGGTGTTGTAGTTCGGGACCACGCGCTCGCCGAGGTAGGTCAGCGTCAGCAGCGAGGCCTTGTCGGACAGCATCGGCAGCGCGGCCTTGGCGAGCGCCGGGAAGCTGTACGCCGAGATGTCATGCGCGATGCGGAAGCCTTCGCGCGACAGGCCTTCGAGGAAATCGCCGGCGATGGCTTCACGCGGGCGAAACCGATCGAGTGCACCAGGCCGTCGAGCTTTTCCCAGCGCTGGCCCAGGCCGGCGAAGGTCGCGGCGATCTGCTCGTCGCTGCCGACGTCGCATTCGAACACGAGGTCGGTGCCGAATTCCTTGGCAAAGTCGCTGATCCGGTCCTTGAACCGTTCGCCGACATAAGTGAAGGCGAGTTCGGCGCCTTCGCGCTTGCAGGCCGATGCGATGCCATACGCGATCGAGCGGTTCGAGAGCAAGCCGGTGATGAGGATCCGCTTACCTGCCAGAAATCCCATAAGTTCTCCAAGGTGTTGTATCAGGCACGCATCCTGCGTTGGCCGTTCGGCCGCGGGCATGCCCCAGGGTATCCGGCGGCCATTTATTGCGCCGCGTAGAGGGAATGTCCGGATGGCTGGAGCCTACCCGGACGCATGTAAAATTGTCGCACAACTTGGCCCGGCCGCAGAACGCCGGACCGCAGAGGTTATATTGGAGGAATCCAGCAGGATGCCTATTCAAGCACGTTGGCCGCTTCAGGCGGCATGGCAGTGCTTCCGTCGGGACGCGGTACTGCGGGTTGGGCTGGCGCTGGCGCTGGCGGCGGGGACTCCCGCAACGGTCTATGCGGCTCATGGCTTTGCCTTGCACGGGGACCTGAAATACCCGGCCGATTTCACTCATTTCGATTACGTCAATCCCGATGCCCCCATCGGTGGCACCCTGACGCTCGCCAACCCCGACCGCCGCACGAGTTTCGACAAGTTCAATCCGTTCACGCTGAAGGGCACCGCCGCGCCGGGGCTGAATGCGCTGATGTTCGAGTCGCTGCTGATCAGCAGCGCCGACGAGACCGCCAGCTCCTACGGGCTGCTCGCCGACGACGTCACGGTGGCCCCGGATGAACTCTCGGTCGTCTTCCATATCCGGCCCGAGGCGCGGTTCTCGAACGGTGATCCGGTGCTGGCATCGGACGTGAAGTATTCCTACGACATGCTGATGAGCAAGGCGTCCAGCCCGGGCTACCGCAGCATGTGCACGGACGTGAAATCGGTCGTCGTCACCGGCGAGCGCAGCGTGCGCTTCGAGTTCAAGCAGCGCAACCGCGAACTGCCGCTGATCGTCGGCTCGCTGCCGGTGTTCTCGAAGAAGTGGACCCAGACCGTGCCATTCGAGAAGCTGACGTTCGAGGAACCGGTGACCAGCGGGCCGTACATCATCGATCGCTATGATGCGGGCCGCGGCATTATCTTCAGGCGCGACTCGAAATACTGGGGCAGCAAGCTCGCGGTGCGTCGCGGCACCTTCAATTTCGAGCGGGTCGTATACCGGCTCTACAAGGATGAAACCGCCAAGCTGGAAGCATTCAAGGCCGGCGAATTCGACGCGATCGTGGAGTACCGCGCCAAGAACTGGGCCAAAAGCTACCAGGGTACTCGGTTCAACAAGGGTGAGCTGATCAAGACGGAGTTCCCGCACCGTAACGGCGCGGGGCATGCAGGGCTTCGTCATGAATATGCGCAAGCCGATCTTCAAGGACGTGCGGGTCAGGCAGGCGCTGATCCTCGCGCTGGATTTCGAATGGCTCAACCGGCAGCTTTTCTATGGTGCCTACAAGCGCCTGGATAGCTGGTTCTCGAACAGCGAGCTTGCCGCCAGCGCCACCTTTGACGGCAAGCCCGGCCCGGGAGAACTGGCGCTGCTCGACCCGATGCGCGCGAAGCTGGCGCCCGAGGTTTTCGGCCCCGATGTCACGCAGCCGTCGACCAACCCGCCGCGCTCGCTGCGTGACAACCTGCGCGCCGCGCGCCGCCTGCTGGCGCAGGCCGGCTGGACCTACACCGACGATGCGCTGCGCAATGCCAAGGGCGAGCCAATGGTGTTCGAGTTCCTCGATGACGGCGGCGCCATGAGCCGGGTGATCACGACCTATGTCCGCAATCTGGAAAAGCTTGGCATCCAGATCAACCAGCGCACGACCGACTACGCGCTGTACCAGAAGCGCCTCGAGGATTTCGACTTCGACATGGTGTCGATCCGCTTCCCCGATTCACAGAGCCCCGGCAATGAACTGCGCGACCGGTTCTCCAGCGAGGCCGCCGACACGCCCGGTTCCGACAACCTGTTCGGGCTCAAGTCGCCGCAGGTGGACCAGCTCGTGGACAATGTCCTGCGCGCCAATACGCGAGAAGAACTCATCACTGCCGGGCGGGCGCTGGACCGGGTGCTGATGCATGGGTACTACATCGTGCCAAACTGGTACAGTGCCTCGCATCGGGTGGCGTACCGCAAGGAACTGAGCTACCCCAAGAACCGGCTGCCTTACTACTACACGGCCGAAGGCTGGATTCTGAGCAACTGGTGGCGCACGGACATTGCCGCGCAACCGAAGGCTCGCTGAAATAAGGGAACAGCCGATGCTTGCCTACCTGTTGAAGCGCATGCTGCTGATGATCCCGACGCTGATCGGGGTCATCACGCTGACCTTTGTCGTCATCCAGTTCGTGCCGGGCGGGCCCGTCGAGCAGATGATGCTGGAGCTCAAGGGCCGTGGCGGCGGCAGCGGCGAAGCGAGCGGCGGCGGCGCCGAGTACCGCGGGCGTCGCGGCGTCGATCCCGAGAAGATCAAGGAGATCCAGGCCCTGTACGGCTTTGACAAGCCGCCGGTCGAGCGCTACTTCCTGATGCTCAAGCGCTTCGCGCAGTTCGACCTTGGCCAGAGCTACTTCCAGCACCGCAGCGTGTGGGAGCTGGTCAAGTCCAAGCTGCCGGTTTCGGTGAGCCTCGGGCTGTGGACGTTTTTCTTGACGTACCTGATATCGGTGCCGCTTGGCATTTCCAAGGCCATACGGGCCGGCAGCCGCTTCGACGTGGTGACCAGCATGATCGTGCTGGTCGGCTACGCCATTCCGGGCTTCGTGCTGGGGGTGCTGCTGCTGGTGCTGTTCGGTGGCGGCACCTTTGTGCAGTGGTTCCCGCTGCGGGGCCTGACTTCCGACAACTGGGACCAGCTCTCGCTGATGGGCAAGGTCATGGATTACCTGTGGCACCTGGTGTTGCCGATCACCGCATCGGTGGTGGGCAGCTTTGCCGTGGTGACCATGCTGACCAAGAATGCGTTCCTCGACGAAATCCGCAGGCAGTATGTGCTGACCGCCCGGTCCAAGGGCTTGTCCGAGCGCCGCGTGCTCTGGAAGCATGTGTTCCGCAATGCACTGATTCCGCTTGTGACGGGTTTCCCGGCGGCGTTCATCGGGGCATTCTTTACCGGCTCGCTGCTGATCGAGACGCTGTTCTCGCTCGACGGCCTTGGCCTGCTGTCGTATGAAGCCGTGCTGCGGCGCGACTATCCGGTGGTGCTCGGCACGCTCTACCTGTTCACGCTGATCGGCCTGGTGACCCGGCTGATTTCCGACGTGTGCTACGTGCTGGTCGACCCGCGCATCCACTTCGAGGCCCTGCACAATGAAAGTACTCTCGCAAGCAGTGCCGAATGGCCTGCCGCATTCGCCGTCCCCGCGCCAGCGCGCGTGGCAGCGCTTCCGGCGCAACCGCCTGGGTTACTGGAGCCTGATCCTGTTCGTCGCGATCTTCGTGCTCAGCCTGTGCGCGGAGGTCCTGTCGAGCAATCGACCGCTGGTGGTGCGATACAAGGACGCGTGGTATTTCCCGATCGTCAAGGTCTATCCCGAAACCGCGTTCGATGGCGACTTCGCCACGCCGGCTGATTACCTCGACCCGTATATCCGCGACCGCATCACCACCAATGGCAATTTCGCGGTGTTTCCGCTGAACCGCTATTCGTACGATTCGCTCAACTACTTCGCCAAGGAACCGAACCCGCGCCGCCGTCGGCCGAGAACTGGCTCGGCACCGACGACCGCGGCCGCGACATCCTGGCGCGCCTGCTCTATGGCTTCCGCGTGTCGGTACTGTTCGGAATGGCGCTGACGGTGCTCGGGGTACTCATCGGTACGCTGACGGGGGCGCTGATGGGCTTCTTCGGCGGGCGCTTCGACCTGTTTTCGCAGCGGGCCATCGAAATCTGGAGCTCGATGCCTGAGTTGTACCTGCTGATCATCTTTGCGTCGATCTTCGAGCCGAGCCTTGCGTTGCTGATTATCCTGCTGTCGCTGTTCGGCTGGATGGGGCTGTCGGACTACGTGCGCGCGGAGTTCTACCGCAATCGCTCGCTCGACTACGTCAAGGCGGCGCGCGCGCTGGGCTTGTCCAACGTGCAGATCATGTGGCGCCATATCCTGCCCAACAGCGTGACTCCGGTGATCACCTTCCTGCCGTTCCGCATGAGCGCGTCAATCCTCGCGCTGACGAGCCTGGACTTTCTGGGGCTGGGCGTGCCGCCGACCACGCCGAGCCTTGGCGAGTTGCTCGCGCAGGGCAAGGGCAACCTCGATGCGTGGTGGATCTCACTGTCGACCTTTACCGTGCTAGTGGTCACCTTGCTGTTGCTGACGTTCATGGGCGACGCGCTGCGCGATGCGTTCGACACGCGTCTGGGCCTGGCTGCGCTGCGCGGCCGCGTAGCGCCGAAGGTGCCGGCCGGCGCGCCCGCGGGGGTGACGCCATGAACGTGGTGCCGAAGCTGCGCGAATCCGAGGCCATGCTGGCCCAGCCGACGCCGTCCGCGGCGCCGGGGAGCACGCTGATCTGCGTCGACAAGCTCTCGGTCACGTTCGGCCATGGCGACGACGCCACGCGCGCCGTGCGTGAGGTCAGCTTCGACCTGCGCGCCGGCGAGCGGTATGCGCTGGTTGGGGAGTCAGGCTCCGGCAAGACCGTGACCGCGTTGGCGATGCTCCGGCTCGTCGAGGATGCCCATTACCATGGAGCCATCCGTTTCGAGGGCCGGAACCTGCTCGACGTGTCGAACCGGGACATGCGGGCCATCCGCGGCGCGGAGATCGCCATGATCTTCCAGGAGCCGATGACCGCGCTCAACCCGCTTTACACGATCGGCAACCAGATCGTCGAAACGCTGGCGCTGCATGAAGGGCTCGACCGCCGCGCGGCGCGTGAACGCGCGATCGCGCTGCTGGAGCGCACCGGCATCAGCGATGCCGCGCATCGTTTCGACAGCTTCCCGCACCAGCTTTCGCGGGCAGCGCCAGCGCGCGATGATTGCCATGGCGCTGGCCTGCCGCCCGAAGCTGCTGCTGGCGGACGAACCGACCACCGCGCTCGATGTCACCATCCGTGCGCAGATTCTCGACCTGTTGCGCGACCTTCAGGCCGAGTTCGGCATGGCAGTCATGCTGATCACCCATGACCTGAATCTGGTGCGTGCCTTTGCCCAGCGCGTTGGCGTCATGGAGAAGGGCGTGCTGGTCGAGACCGGCGAGACCGCGCAGCTCTTTGCCTCGCCGCAGCATCCCTATACGCGCAAGCTCATCGACAGCCGCCCGCGCCGCGAAGTGCTGCCGCTCGTGCCGCTGGCGCCGGCGCTGCTGGAGGCGCGCGGGCTCTGCGTCAACTACTCGCGCAAGCGCAAGGGCATGGCCGGCTGGTTCGGCAAGGACCAGTTCGCCGCGGTGAAGGACGTCGACTTCCAGTTGCGCGAGGGTGAGACCGTCGGCATTGTCGGGGAATCCGGCTCGGGCAAGACTACGCTGGCCCATGCCGTGCTGGCACTGCAGCGCAAGAGCGCCGGCACGATCCATTTCCTCGGCCGCAGCTTCGACGACGCGACGGGCAAGGACCGTTGCCAGATGCGCTCGCGCATGCAGGTGGTGTTCCAGGACCCGTTCGGCTCGCTGTCGCCGCGCATGACGATCGAGCAGATCGTCGGGGAAGGGCTGGCGCTGCACCAGCCGGGCCTGTCACGCAACGGCATGCGCCAGCAGGTCATCGAAGCGCTGCGCGAGGTCGGGCTCGACCGCACCGCGCTGGGCCGCTATCCGCACGAGTTCTCGGGCGGGCAACGCCAGCGCATTGCCATTGCGCGCGTGCTGATCCTCAAGCCGCAGATCCTGGTGCTCGACGAGCCCACTTCGGCGCTCGATGTCTCGATCCAGCAGCAGGTGCTGGGCCTCCTTTCCCAACTGCAGCACAAGTACAACCTCAGCTACCTGTTCATCAGCCACGATCTTGCGGTGATCCGCGCGATGGCTCATCGGGTCATCGTCATGAAGGCCGGTGAGGTGGTGGAGTCCGGGGAAACCGAAGCCGTCCTCGGTGCACCGCAGCATCCTTATACGCGCAAGCTGATGGCGGCTGCCCAACTTGGTGCAGCCTGACGCCGGTTGCCATGCCGCATGACGCCGCCTGCAGGCGGCGTCATGCGTTTGTCATGCAAAAACCGATAATCCAGATTCGAAATTTGAGGTAGGTCTTTGATTGGAAAGCTGTTTCCGCCGAATTTGTAACGAACTTTGACAGACGGATGACAAGCCTATACCATCCCGCGAGGACTATTTTTGAGGGTGGCCGCTCGTCCGCTTTGCGACGAGGCCTGCACGGTTTTTGTGCCTATATGGCGGGCGCGCTTCTTGCGTAACGTCATCCCCGCAATGATTCAGGCATCACCATCCGCGCCGCGGCATTCTCCGGGCGTGATGGGGATGATTCGAACGATTCATCAGGAGAACCAATGCAGCGATCGGTACTTCATTCCCTGGCACGCGTTGCGTCGGGATTGCCATTGCCTGCGGTGCGACTGTGTCGAATGGAGTGCTGGCGGATACGGTCTTCAAGGATCCCGATGCCCGCATCGACGCTTCGGCCCAACTGGGCGCGGACACGCATGCGGAAGGCAAGCGTGGCTTGCTGTCGTCGGTCATGAATTCCACCAGCAACGTTGCCAGCAAGGCTGGCGACCTGGTCATGAATGCGCTTGGCCTGATCGGCGTGCGTTACCGCTTCGGCGGCAACAGCCCCGAATCCGGCCTGGACTGCAGCGGCTTTGTCCGCTACGTGTTCAATGACACCTTCGGCTTCATGCTGCCGCGCCGTTCCGTTGAAATCAGCCAGGTCGGCACGACCGTGGCTGCCAATGATCTGCGCCCGGGCGATCTGGTGTTCTTCAACACCATGCGCCAGACCTTCTCGCACGTCGGCATCTATATCGGTGACAACAAGTTCGTGCATGCCCCTTCCACGGGCAGCAAGATTCGTGTCGACGACATGCGCGCCGCCTATTGGGTGACCCGCTACAACGGCGCTCGCCGCATCGAGGACAACCAGTCTTCGAACCGTAGCGATGGCCTTGGCAACATGGTCGAGACGCTCAAGCGATTCGACCCGAACGCCAGCACGCGCACGCTGTACGGCGCTGATATTCGCCGCTACGCCAAAGGAAAGGACTGCCGCGGCAGTCCTTTTTTGTTTGACGCGTCAGGCGCCTATTGCGCCGCCACGGTCCCAGTCGGCCGCAGCCGGGCCTGCTCCAGCCGCTGGCGCAACGTAGCCATGATCGCGGCGGTCGCTTGCTCCCCGGCAAGCACGGCGCGGTTGCGGGAGTTGAAGTCGCTGCCGCCCATGTCGGGCAGTTCCGGGCGGATCACCACATCGGCGCGCGCGAGCGCCATCTTGTTGATCGACTGGCCCATGATTGCCGTGGTCTGCAGCAGCACGCCGCTCTGGCCGCCATTCTTCTGGCTGGACGGGTCCGCCGAGATATTGACGGCGATGACGAAGTCGGCGCCCATGCTGCGTGCCGAATCCACGGGCACCGGTTCGACCAGCCCGCCGTCCACATAGTCTCGGCCCTGGATGGAAACCGGCTGGAACACGCCCGGCACGCTGCTGGAAGCCCGCACGGCCTGTCCCGTATTGCCGCGCCGAAACAGGATGCGCTCACCGGTCTTGAGGTCGGTAGCGACGATGCCCAGGGGCAGCTTCATGGCCTCGATCGGACGATTCGAAACCAGACGGTTCACATAATTCTGCAGCGCCTCGCCCTTGAGCCAGCCGCCGAAGCGCGTGCCGAAGGGCAGGGCCCAATCGGCGATGGCGGCCTCGTCCATTGTCAGGGCGAGTTTGTTGAGTTCGAAGCCGCTCATGCCGGTGGCGTAAAGCGCAGCGACCACGGCTCCGGCGCTGGTGCCGGTCACCAGATCCGGGTGGATGCCCTGCGCTTCGAGAGCCTTGATCACCCCGATATGGGCAAAGCCGCGCGCAGCGCCGCCGCCAAGCGCCAGGCCGATCCTGATCGGCCGTGTTGCCGGTTGCGCGGCTACCGGATTTGCCGGCTGCGTTGGCGCGGCAGGGCGCGGGCCGAACGAGCAGGCGGAAAGCAGCGCGGCCGCGGATGCGCCGAGGAAAAGACGTCTTTGCATGAATCGGGATGCCAGTGGATAAGCAGCGGCGCGGGAGAATGGGAAATGTGACTGGGGCGGCGCAGGAACCAATTCTTTTCCGCCCGGACCGTTCCTGTGACCGCCGGAAGCATAAATGATTCCGCCCCGGACAGTGGTGACACCGCTCAGGAACGTCCTTGCGGGCTGGTCCAACGGCTTCGCTTGCTATAATGCAGCACCGACATATTCCAGCCTGCGCGCGTCCGCGCGGGCTTTTTGTTTGTTCCCGACCACCATGACCCAACGCGTCCGCACCCGCTTTGCGCCGAGCCCGACCGGCTTCATCCATCTCGGCAATATCCGATCCGCGCTTTATCCGTGGGCGTTTGCCCGCCGCATGAAGGGCGATTTCGTGCTGCGCATCGAAGACACCGATGTCGAGCGTTCCTCGCAGGAAGCGGTCGACGTGATCCTGGAGGGCATGGAGTGGCTGGGCCTCGATATCGACGAAGGTCCGTTCTACCAGATGCAGCGCATGGACCGGTACCGCGAAGTGCTGGGCCAGATGGTCGATAGCGGGCTGGCCTATCCGTGCTACATGAGCACCGAAGAGCTGGACGCCCTGCGCGAAGCCCAGCGCGAGCGCGGCGAGAAGCCACGCTACAACGGCTTCTGGCGCCCGGAGCCAGGCAAGGTCCTGCCCGAACCGCCGGCCGGCGTGAAGCCCGTGCTGCGTTTCCGCAATCCGCTTGACGGCAGCGTGGTCTGGGACGACGCGGTCAAGGGCCGCATCGAGATCTCGAACGAGGAGCTGGACGACCTCGTCATCGCGCGGCCGGACGGCACGCCCACCTACAACTTCTGCGTGGTGGTCGACGATCTCGACATGAGGATCACGCACGTGATCCGTGGCGACGACCACGTCAACAATACGCCGCGTCAGATCAATATCATCCGCGCGCTGGGCGGCACGCAGCCGGTCTACGCGCACTTGCCCACGGTGCTCAACGAGAGCGGCGAGAAGATGAGCAAGCGCCATGGCGCCATGAGCGTGACCGGCTATCGCGACGAAGGCTATTTGCCCGAGGCGGTGGTGAACTACCTGGCCCGGCTCGGCTGGGCGCATGGCGACGCGGAAATTTTCAGCCGCGAGCAGTTTGTCGAGTGGTTCGACCTCGAGCACCTGGGCAAGTCCCCGGCGCAGTACAACGGCGAAAAGCTGGCCTGGCTGAACAACCACTACATCAAGGTGGGCGACAACGCCCGCCTGGCCGAACTGACGCGGCCGTTTATCGAGGCGCTTGGCGGCAAGGTGGATGGCGCGGACCTGGTCCAGGTGATCGCCCTGGTCAAGGACAGGGCCAACACGCTCAAGGAAGTCGCGCAGGCGGCGCTGCTCTTCTACCGCGGTGAGCCGCAAGCCGATGCGGCGCTGAAGGCCGAGCACCTGACGCCGGAAATCCAGCCTGCGTTGAAAGCACTGGCGGCGCAACTCGGCGCCTTGCCGGAGTGGAAACGCGAAGCCATCGGCGCCACGTTCAAGGCGGTGCTCGCCGAGTTCGGCC
Source organism: Cupriavidus sp. UYMMa02A (assembly GCA_001725945.1). Lineage (GTDB taxonomy): Bacteria > Pseudomonadota > Gammaproteobacteria > Burkholderiales > Burkholderiaceae > Cupriavidus. Next base: position 11,837 of record LRMT01000139.1, read on the forward strand.
TGAAGATGCCAAAGCTTGCCATGCCGGTGCGCCTGCTGGTCGCCGGCCAGCTGCAGACGCCCGCCATCGATGCCGTGCTGGAGCTGTTCGGCCGCGAGACTGTGCTGCGCCGCGTTGCGGCTGGCCTGGACGCGTAAAAAGCTGCGGAAAGTCCCCGGCAGGGGCTTGCGCTCCGGCCGGGAGTTCGCCATAATCTCGTTCTCCCTGCAGCGCGGTCGGTGACCAAGCGGGCGGTCTGGAAAGTATCCTGTGGCGGACAGCCAAATCTGCGAAAGCAGAGCAGCGAAAGTCAGAAGGGAGCTTGCAAAAAATCGGGGTTGATATATAATCTCGGCTTCGCTTGAAACGGTGGTTGTTCCGATAAAGCGAATAAGCAAGTGGCAGTAAAGAGCAGTACCATGGGGCTATAGCTCAGCTGGGAGAGCGCTTGCATGGCATGCAAGAGGTCAGCGGTTCGATCCCGCTTAGCTCCACCAAAATAACGGAATTATCCGCAGTTCGGGATGTTTCCAGACGGAACATGTTGAAAGACAAGTTTCTGTCCCCTTCGTCTAGAGGCCTAGGACATCACCCTTTCACGGTGAGTACAGGGGTTCGAATCCCCTAGGGGACGCCAAAACATCAGGCGTAGCCAAATGCTTGAATATGCTGCGGAGAGCGAAGCTCGAAGTGGTTGCTGAGTATGGAGTGGTAGTTCAGTTGGTTAGAATACCGGCCTGTCACGCCGGGGGTCGCGGGTTCGAGTCCCGTCCACTCCGCCAAAACTAAACCCGCATGGTTAATATCATGTGGGTTTTTTCTTATAAGTGAGAGGATTATCTGATAATGATCGCGGCGGTAAATAACTGTTGCAGTTCATATCGGTGCTGTATATAATCCTGTTTTTACTGAATCAACGCAGTAATGCGGAAAGCAGTAAAAAAAGTAGTATCGCCGTAAATGCAGTAATACGGGGCTATAGCTCAGCTGGGAGAGCGCTTGCATGGCATGCAAGAGGTCAGCGGTTCGATCCCGCTTAGCTCCACCAGGATTCGGGAAGTATCGCAGTAAAAAGATGCTTCCAAAGCGTCGAAAAGTTTGTTAGAATAACGGACTGTTCAGCGCGAGACGGAACGTGTTGAGAGACAATTTTCTGTCCCCTTCGTCTAGAGGCCTAGGACATCACCCTTTCACGGTGAGTACAGGGGTTCGAATCCCCTAGGGGACGCCAAAACATCGGGCGTAATCAAATGCCTGAATATGCTGCCCAGAGCGAAGCTTGAAGCGGCTAAAGAGTATGGAGTGGTAGTTCAGTTGGTTAGAATACCGGCCTGTCACGCCGGGGGTCGCGGGTTCGAGCCCCGTCCACTCCGCCAAAACTAAACCCACATGGTTAATGCCATGTGGGTTTTTTCTTTTGCATTGGGGATTAATCCTCAAATGCCGAATCGGAAATGCCGGCTCTTTGCATGCCGTCCGCTCCCGGTCCAAACAACGGGAGCGGATAACCAACCGGTTAGCGCTTAATGGCGTTGCGCTGCACTGATGCGCATGAAATACCGCACCAGCAGAAAACCCGCCACCGCCAGGCTCACGCTGTTGGCGATCCAGAAGCCGGCGGCGCCGCGCGTGAATGCTGGCAGAGTGTCGATCAGGCCGAAGCCCAGCACATAACCACCACCAATGCCGATGCCCCATAGCGAACCGGCGTAGATCAGCGTCGGGATCAGCGCAATTTTGTAAGCGCGCAGAATAAAGGCAGTCATCACCTGCACGGCGTCGAAGCCCTGGTAGAACGCGATAAACAGCACGAGCGGCAGGGCGGCGGCCACGACGGCGGCATCCTTCGTATAGGCATGCAGTACCGGCTCGCGCAGTAGCCACAGCAGGCCGCCGGTCAGCATGGAGAGGGATGCGGCCAGGCAGATGCCGAGCCAGGCAAGCCGCCTTGCGGCGGCCATGTCGCGTGCGCCGATGGTCTGGGCCACGAGCGTCGAGGTGGCGATGGCCAGTGAAAGCGGCAGCATATATGCCACGGCGCCCAGATTCGCGATGATCTGGTGTCCGGCCAGCGTGATGGTACCCATGCGCGTGATGAAGATCGACATCAGCGTGAACGAGGTGATCTCGATCAGGTAGGTCAGGCCCATCGGTACACCCAGCCGCAGCAGCGCCTGCAACTGGGCCGGAACCGGCCAGCTCCAGGCCGAAAAGATCTTCAGGGGCCGATAGACGGCGCTATGGCGCAGAATCAGCAGCCCGGCGATACACCAGGTCCAGCTGATCAGCGTCGAAGCGAGCGCGCAGCCGGGGCCGCCCATGGCGGGCAGCCCGAGGCCGCCGTTGATGAACCACGCATTGAGCGGCACTTTCAGCCCCAGGCCGACGATCTGCAGCACCGTCACCATGACCGGGCGCGACAGCGCGTTATTGAGCGCCGAATAGATGCGAAAGCCGAGTGCCGCGGGCAGGCCGAACGCGCCGATATGCAGATACTGGCTGGCCTTGCCAACCAGTTCAGGCGGCGCCTTGGCGAAGGCCAGAAGCGGCTCGGGGAAGGCGAGCAACAGCACGCCGGGAATGGAAAGCGCCAGCCCAAGCCATGCGGCTTGCCTGACCTCGCTGCCGATCTGTTCGCTGTGGCCCGCGCCATAAAGTTGTCCTGCGATCGGCGCGAGCGCCTGCAGCACGCCCATCAGGCTGATATAGATCGTCACATAGATCGAGCCGCCCAGGCCGACCGCTGCCAGGTCGCTGGCCGACGCACGCCCGGCCATGACGGTGTCCATGACGCCGAATGCGATGACCGCGAGCTGGCCAACCAGGACTGGCGCGGCAAGATGGGCGATGCGCCGCAGATCGTGAAGCAGGTTCATGCCGGATTCGCACAAGCGCACAAACGCGCCAGAGAGTCAGCCGGCAGCGGTGGCGCGGCCGCCAGCCTTGCCGCCGGCAAGAGGATTCAAGGTTACTGGGGCAAGCGGCGTCGCGGCAGATCGGGCTTTGCGTGCGTGGCGCGCGAGGTATCGACCAGGCGATACATACGGAAGCGCTCGTCCCGGTCGGCGGGGCGGCGGCCTTCCCAGATCAGCCGCCACGCGAAATGGGAGATATTGCTTGGCTCACCGTAGTCGACACCGTCGTGCCGCAGCAGGATGTCGCAGCCGTCATCGGGGCCGCCGAAGCGGAAATGGCCGAAGTAGGCAAACGACGCGAGCTGGGCATTGCCCATGCGGATCGGCTGCACGCACTGGTACGTGGACGGCAATGCCATGGCGGCTGCCTCGACCACGTCGCGGTAGGTCTTGCCGTAGTTGATCGACGGCAGCCACAGCGTCATGGCCATGACCCACATGAGCGTGGTGCCCGCGGCGGAGATCACTACCGGGCGCCAGATCTGCTTGGGCGCGCGCGACAGCCGCCAGCGTACGATCAGTACCCACGCCACCGTCACCATGAGCGCGAAGATGACGGCGGAAAGCGTGAAGTGATGCTGGAAGCCGGGCAATTGCCGGAACACGTTGCGGGCGATCCGCGGCGGCCATCCTGTGGTCTTGGCGATCCAGAGGAACCACACCGTGCCGCCGAAAATGGTGAAGAACAGCAGCGCGAACCAGTCGATCGCGTTGATCACGCCCCGGGCCAGCGTCGGCAGCGCAAACGCGCCGAGGATCGCCATGGGCGGCAACAGCAGGATGAACTGCACGTCGCTGGCGTTGGTCTGCAGGAACAGCAGCACCAGCGTCGGCAGCAGCAGCGCGAGCGGCAGCGCCACATGCGGGGCGCGGCGCATGCCGGCCCAGGCAACCCAGGCCCAGCCTGCGATCGGCCAGAGCGGCCACGCATACAGGAACAGGTTGCGCATGTTGAAGCCGAAGTTCTGCATGTTCGGCGCGCCGTAGCTGCGACGGTCATAGCGAGCCCACTCGCGAACAAAGGTCACGGCTTCGGTCTTGTCCGGTGCACTGAGATAGCTGCCGCCAGCCACGCCGCCACGACTAGCAGCGCGAGCGGTATGCCAATGGCAGCCAGCGCCGCCCGGGCAGCGGGGCGCAGACCACTGCGCAAATCACCGCCGCAAGCAGCAAGGCCAGCGGCAGGATCGGCCCGCTGGCCAAGGTCAGCGCGCCGACGCCAAGCCCTGTCACCAGGCTACCCTGCACCGGCTTGTCCAGGCTTCGCACCAGCCCGTACAGGATCATGGCGATCAGCGCGACCTGGCCGACCTGCGCGGTCGTTTCATGGCCGCGGATTGCCAGCCCCACGCAGGCGAGGAACACGAGCAGCGCGCCGTCGGCCAGCGTGCGGCCATAATCGCGCGCGCTGGGTTGCCCGCCGAAGGCATAGGCGAAAGGCTGGACCTCGTCGCGGCGCCCTAGCAGGTAGGTGGTGTACCAGATGAACGCGCAGGTCGCGAAGAAGCAAAGCGCCGTGGCCACGCGGGACGCATCGGGAGCGCCGAGCCAGCCGCCGAACAGGCGGATCATGGCCGCCCCGATCCAGAACACGAGCGGTCCGTCTTCGGTGAACGGGCGACCGGCGATGTTCGGCATCAGCCAGTCGTGCGTGCCGCCGGTGGCCAGTTGCCACATCACGCCGAAACCGGCCGCATCCTCGTTCTTCCACGGGTCGCGGTGGAACAGGCCGGTCAGCCCGTAGATGATGCAGATTGCCAGCAGCAGGGCGCGCGGCAGCGCGCCCGTTGCGGCGGCGGTCAACTGAACGGGGGAAGTCTTGGCTTCACGCATCGGCGGATCGGGTCAGCAGTGCGGGGCGGGACGCTGCCGCAAGCGAAGCGTCGGCGCGATTGTCATGATGAGGGCACTAATGCAAAGAGGCAGCCGCGGCTGCCTCTTTTGCGGGCTCGCATGGCACCGGAACATCTGTCCGCTGGCACCACGCAAACGGAAGTTCGCCTTAGCGATTACTTCGCAGCCTTGCCCAGCTTGCTGCCGAACTTCTGGCGGAACTTCTCGACGCGGCCGGCCGTGTCCATGATCTTCTGGGTGCCGGTGTAGAACGGGTGCGATTCCGACGAGACTTCGATCTTGGCCAGCGGGTATTCCTTGCCGTCCTTCACGATCTTGTCCTTGGTCTGGATGGTCGAGCGGGTGATGAAGCTGAAGTCGCTGGACATGTCCTGGAACACGACTTCGCGGTAATTCGGGTGGATGCCTTCTTTCATGATGATTCCTTACTGGTTGGGTAGCCAGCCCGTTGCCTGCTGCGGGCACAACGCCGCGGCGGCGAACGAACCACTTGCCGATTACGGGCAATCCAGAATTATGGCAGAAAAAACAAATGGGCGATTGGGGAAGTGTGACCGCAATTGACGGCGAGCGTGCCATGCCGCCCTTGGGGCGCCTACGTCACTGCGCCAGCGGGATCCTGCCGGAAGAATGTTGCCAGGCATTGGTATACGACCGGCCATTGGCGTTTCAGGCCGACGGGATCCACAAAAAATGCTTCAGCCGTCACGGCAAAGAACTCGCTGGGCGCCTCGCAACCATAGGGATCGATCAGGCGCAACGCTGGCGGGAGCCGCTCGGGATGTTCCCAGGCTTCGACCGGATGCTGGTCCCAGCTTTCGGCGAACCGGTCGTATTCAGTCAGGAAGGTCTCGGCCCACGCTTCGCCGTCGACGCCAGGGTGCAACACCCGCGAGAACGGCGGCACGCCGTCCGGCTCGCCGTCGAGCATGTCGAGCTTGTGGGCGAACTCGTGGATCACCACGTTATAGGTGTCGGCGGGCGCATCATGATCGGTGTCCAGGCCGCCGCCCGGCGTCTCGACATCGGGCCAGGACAGGATGACCGGGCCATGCTCCCAGGCTTCGCCGCTGGCCTCCTCGACGATGCCATGCACCAGCCCGATCTCGTCCTGCACCGCACGCCGGATGATGAATTCGCCCGGGTACAGCACGATGCCACGCCAGCCACGGTACCATTCGATGCCCAGCTTCAGGATGGGCACGCACGCCTGCACCGCGACGCTGACCACCATGTCATCCGTCAGCGGCAGCTCATGGGCGGTGGAGTATTCCTTCTCGGCGATGAACAGCGTGGCCAGTTCGCGCAGCGTGCGCTGGTCGTCGTCCGTGTAGCGCTGCACGAACGGCAGTGCCGACACGGTGCGTTCCCACAGCGCGTCGGGGATCGCGTAGTGCTCCAGCTTGCGGGTTTTCGAGCGCGTGCGCAGGAATTGGGTCAGTCTGCCGAGCATGGTGCGTTTGGGGGGCGAGGACAGCCCCGGCAAAACGACAAAACAAAAAAGGCGTGCCGCGGCACGCCTTTCGTTCGCTGGGCAAAGATGCCGCGAGGCTTAGCCGCCTCTGCGCATCATATCGAAAAACTCCGCGTTGTTCTTCGTCGCCTTCATCTTGTCCATGATGAATTCCATGGCCTGTACTTCGTCCATGTCGGAGATGAACTTGCGCAGGATCCAGATCTTCTGGAGGATGTCCGGCTTGATCAGCAGTTCCTCGCGACGCGTGCCCGACTTGTTCAGGTTGATCGACGGATAGACGCGCTTTTCGGCCAGGCGGCGCTCCAGGTGCACTTCCATGTTGCCGGTGCCCTTGAATTCTTCGTAGATCACGTCGTCCATCCGGCTGCCGGTTTCGATCAGCGCGGTGGCGATGATGGTCAGCGAACCGCCTTCTTCCAGGTTACGTGCGGCGCCGAAGAAGCGCTTTGGACGTTGCAGCGCGTTGGCATCCACACCACCGGTCAGCACCTTGCCCGAAGCCGGCACCACAGTGTTGTAGGCGCGCGCAGGCGGGTGATGGAGTCGAGCAGGATCACCACGTCGCGCTTCAGTTCGACCAGGCGCTTGGCCTTCTCGATCACCATTTCGGCCACCTGGACGTGGCGGATGGCCGGTTCGTCAAAGGTGGAGGCAACCACTTCGCCGCGCACCGAGCGCATCATCTCGGTCACTTCTTCCGGGCGTCGTCGATCAGCAGCACGAACAGGTCGGCTTCCGGATGGTTGTTGGCAATCGCATGGGCGATGTGCTGCAGCATCACGGTCTTGCCCGACTTGGGCGAAGCCACCAACAGCGCGCGCTGGCCGCGGCCGATCGGCGCGATCATGTCGATGATGCGGCCGGTGATGTTCTCTTCGGCCCTGATATCGCGTTCGAGCGTGAGCGGCCGGTTCGGGTGCAGCGGCGTCAGGTTCTCGAACATGATGCGGTTCTTCACCGCTTCGGGCGCCTGGCCGTTGACCTTGTCTACCTTGACCAGTGCAAAGTAGCGCTCGCCGTCCTTGGGCGTGCGCACTTCGCCTTCGATCGAATCACCGGTATGAAGGTTGAAGCGGCGGATCTGCGATGGGCTGATGTAGATGTCATCCGTGCTGGCGAGGTACGAGGTTTCCGGTGACCGCAGAAAACCGAAACGTCGGGCAGAACTTCCAGCGTGCCGTCTCCGTAGATGGTTTCGCCCATCTTGGCGCGCTTCTTCAGGATCGCAAACATCAGTTCCTGTTTGCGCATCCGTTGTGCGTTGTCGATCTCGAGCGTTGCCGCCATTTCGAGAAGCGCAGACACGTGAAGCGATTTGAGTTCTGTCAGGTGCATAGACAAGGGGTACAGAAGCCCGGACGGGCGAGACCTAGAGGGAAGGGGGAAGAAATGAGCGAACGCTCGGGGAAGTTGTTGGTGGCATCTTAGCACAATCCGACCGGCGCGCCAGGGCGTGGCGCACGCACATCGAATTGTGGGAAACCCGGAGCCCGTGCCAGGCTCCGGCCAGCAAGTCCTTACAGGTTGCCGTCGAGGAACGCCGTGAGCTGCGATTTGGACAGCGCGCCGACCTTCTGGGCCGCGACCGCGCCGTTCTTGAACAGGATCAGCGTCGGGATGCCGCGGATGCCGAACTTGGCCGGCACTTGCTGGTTTTCATCGACGTTGATCTTGGCGATCTGCAGCTTGTCGCCATAGTCCTTGGCCACTTCGTCCAGGATCGGGGCGATCATCTTGCACGGGCCGCACCATTCCGCCCAGAAGTCGAGCAGGACAGGCTTGTCGGACTGGAGGACGTCGGCATCGAACGAGGCGTCGCTCACATACTTGATTTGTTCACTCATGGCGGAAAACCTCTGGTTTCGCTCAGTTTATGTCAATGGCTGGGAAGGGCCGAACCGTTACCTTACACGAGAATCCACGGATTCGCCGGACGGTACCCTTGGCAGGATTCCGCCGTGGCGGCCGCTGTCGCGCCCCGGTTTCGCCGATATATTACCAGTTTGCCGATTTTCAAGACGAGGGCCGAGAGGCCTTGCAAACCGTCAGGAAAATCGCCGGCGGTGCAGATATTCTGCCTCGGATTTTCCATCTGCATGAATGCTTGTTTCTATGGCGCCGAGAGTTTTCGGCAATCGCTTATGTGAAATAACATGCACATTCATCAGTGGCAGTGCGCGCCAGATTTGCCCACGCGTGTGCCGGATGCGCCCGCCGCGCGCGTAGAATAGACGGCAGCATTTCCTGCGCGACATGCGCCATCGACAAGGCCATCGACATGACTCCCGATTCCCGCAAGCCCACAGAGCCCGACGCCGGACAATCGTCCCCGGATGTGGAACACCTGAGCGACGCGCTGGATCACATCAGCAGCGCGGTCGAGACCAACAGCATCGCAAGCGGTGCGGCCAAGGGGCTGGTGTACAGCATCATCGAGACCCTCGGCACGCTGGTGGGCGACCCCGACCTGCCCGAGCACGCGCGTTCGGGCTACGAAGGCCTGCTCGAAACCGCGCGCGAGATCCGGGCACGGATCGAGGGCGGCCCGCACTGAGCCGGGGCGCGCACCCCACCGCGCGATTCGCGCATATCCATCGTGAACCCGCCGCCGGCCGTTGCCGCCGCGTGCGGCAACCGGCCTTTGCTGTTTTCCGTTGTTTCCGTTATTGCCGTTGCTTCCACCCTTGTCCCCAGGCAGTCCGCGTAACCCGCGGCAGGAGCGCCCATGACGCCACTGCGCTTTCGTCCCGGCCCGGATTCCTCGACCAGGCGGCCGTGGCCGCCTGGCATTTCCTTGACCACTGCGGCGTGCCCGAAGCCGGCGCGCATGTGGTCGTGCCGACCGCGGCACAGATCCCTGGCG
>LRMT01000140.1 GCA_001725945.1 Cupriavidus sp. UYMMa02A
GATCTGGCTCGCAAGCTCATGCGCTATATCCGTCAACACAACAAGGATCCCAAGCCAATCAAATGGAAGTACGACGATCCATCGCGACGAATTCGTCCGGTGCCATTTCAATGACGCAGTGGACTAGTGTCAATCCAACCGTATCTGGACCAAACAATCCTATTGAACAGGCGACGTTCCGCAGTGTCTCATCCTCGGGCATCGGGAGAGTATCGACAATTGCGATGTGGATACGTTCGGGCATAGCAACACCAACGGCACTAGCGTCCGATAGACCTTGTTCGGTTAGTGCGCTTCCGTTCCGGATTACTAGTTCGGCCATACTCTCGGCCCAGACTACCGCGGCAGGCAATAGTGATGGCAGTAGAGATAACAGGTTGGATGTCATGTTGCGCCTTTTCCCGGTTGTATGAATTTGTGTCTCTAGTGTGAGAGTAAGCCGCCATCTGCTTCTTTCACCCAACGTGCCTGCGTGGTCGACAAACCGAAGGGCTATCAGCGGGCAGCCTGCGCTCCATCTTTGTGAACACGAAAGATTGTGTCAGAACTATATGACGGTTCGGATTCGTCTTCATCACGAAAGTCCCGTCGCCGCTCTTTACCCGGGTCTTGGCTCCATCGAATGTGGCGCCGATTGCCTCCAGGCATTCGGCGCGAGTAAGACTTGTCCTTTTGCATTGGTTACTGCGCCCCGTCGATACCTGCTACGTCCTTCGGTACCTGCAGGCGTTCGCGAATGAGATGGCATTTCGGCTGGAAAAGGTTCATTCGTCATGCTCGGGAGGCGCATTGAGTGGTCTTAAAGACTCGAATTCGCAACGCCCTGACCGATTGCTGCAAAAAGTGGCCACGATATATCTTCGCGCCTACGCGCGCATAGTCGTCGAGCACACCATATGACTTGAATCCAAAGCGCTCCCAGAACAAGTGGGTTGCGCTCCCCTCGCGTACATGAAGAAATAGTTGCTCGATGCCAAGTGCATCCGCTTTGACCACGATCTGCCGAACCGCACGCAAAACGATGTTCTGGTCGCGATATGCGGGATGCACCGCTAGCTTGCTTACTTCCGCGCGATGATGACAGGTGGGCGTCTCACTACGAATCATCATGCAAAAGAATACTATGTTGCCACCATCTGTTTCTCCAATCAACGCGAGCCCTCCTCTGGAAATTTGATAGCGCAATTCGGTAACGAGCGTTTCGGCCTCGTCGTCCGAAATAAAGCAAGCTCGGTCCAGTGTGGCGCCTATAGCGGTGAAGTCGACGAGTTTGACAATTAGCCTAGCGTCTATATCGCAACAATCAGAAATCCATTTCAGATGCGTAATATCTCTCACTGGACTCCCCTGAGTTGTAGGGGTGAACACGGAATTCGTACGGTCACCGGAAGCGCTCCTTTCGCTGGGTCCAAAACATATGCTGGCATTGAAAACGACGGCGTAGATTGACCTATGTCAAAAGTCCCGCTTCTGACTGAGTCGCCCGTGCGAAAGAGTCGAATCGATGCCGCAAGAAACTCCGTTATTGTCTGTCGCAACATCGACAAAATATTGGCGCCATTGTCGGTTTTGAATTCCCGTCTCACCGCATTTCGAAAAAAATCCTTCAATACTTGTAAGGTGCAACAATATTTGCACCTCTACAACGGATTGGCATAGATTTCGCTCTCCCTTCAATCGTGTGGTAGCTGACTAAAGTTGGATGACTATTTCATTACGCAAGTTATAGACTTGAATGACAGTCGCTTCAGGAATTTGGCAGGATTGCCATGTTGACTTGCGGCATAGCGTAAAAAAAAGTATACGCCAACGCTACAAGAAAACGTATCGCAAAAGGATCTGTGTCGGGATGCCACGTATTGAAGTATAATTAGGACGAAGATCTATGAAGTACAAACAGCGCACCTTGCATTCTTTTGGACGCTTTCTCAGGCAGCGCTGATATCTGTAGTGCTGGCCTCTTGCGGTGGAGGGGAAGGTGACGGCGGCGATCCCGCGGCGATGTCCACCACCACCGCGTCGGTCCTCGTCGAGAAGGTCTGTTCGAATTGCGGAGCGTTGGACGCGCACACCTATGCTGATAGCGGCATAGGTGCCTGGGAAAGCGTTAATACCACATCCTCGGCTATGGAGACTCCCGTCAGCATCTCAGGGCTGAACGGCTGGGATGTAACGCTCGTTTTCACTAATCAAACAGGCACTGCACAGCCGATTGACATCGTAATCGCTAAGTTCAATAGGGGATCGGGGATGGCCGGATACTTCTATGGGCGCAACGCATTCAAGCGTGATCTGCAGACCCCATACTCAAACGAATCGGTGTCGCTTTACCTGAACTCTGAGGAAACGTATCTCCATGGCACTGACGGCTTGAACTACATGCGCTCTGCGATGGCCCATGAAGCTATGCATATGCAGAATTTCTACCGCCGCGGCGTTCCCAGGGTTTGGATGCGTCCTACGAATTCGAGACGTGGCTGGAGGAAGCTACAGCCATGATGTTTGAGGACTTTGCGAGCCAGTCCGTCGTGGAGAACTTCAATACGATCAGGGACGCCCCCTTCTCCAGCTACGTACGTTTGGACGACAGAATTCACAATTGCAGCCTGCTTGAGTGGAACACAACCAGTACATGCAACGGATATTCGATCTGGGGCTCGCTCGGTGGATTTCTCAATCGCCAACTCGGACTGAGCTTCTACAAACATTTTCTTAACAACTTTAGCAGCACAGATTCGATGACGGTTCTCGACTCTTCAATTCTGGCCACGGCAGTGACCTCCAGCTTTCAACAGCAGCTTCGCGGCTTGCCGCGACATCAGGCGCACTGATGAAGGAACCCGCCCAACTCCTCACTGTCCGTCGTGATTCAATGATGCGAAGGATGGCTGCTGTCACTCACCTTCTGTAGACCTATGCCTCACGTGTTTACTTCGCTAGTTGCCCTTAGCGTCGCTACATTCGCCGCGGCACCAACGGAGGCCCAGCATCTGACGCTGGTTGGTGAGATCCACATCAAGGCCAATGAGCCCTTCCCAAAGGTCATACTCGAAACAGCGGCCCATAAAGGCTGGGAACTGGAAGGCGTGTCATTGAATGAGGCGCGGTTGGTAAGTCGTCGCCAGATAACGGCGCTGCGTCGTAATCAGATCGCCGGCCCCGGGTGTGTGGTTGCCTTCAGTGCGAGTAGAGAGCTCTCCACAAATGGAAGTGCCATGATGACCTTTATGCCAGTTCTGTTTTTAGTGTCTCCATTCACTGACTTGCCGTGGTAAGTCACAGGACATTCGATGCCGTGGGATGGTGGGGTCACTAACACTTTCCGATATCGAATAAGGAGCATAGGGCTATTCTTGCTGCTGTTTTACTCGCTTTCGGATGTTTCGCCCTGATTCGATACAAAGAGATATGGGTTATTTATCCATTCATCTTAGGCAGCATTGAATGGCTATGCGCTATTTTGAAATTCATGCCACCATTCATCTTTGGAGTATGTATATCTTGGACACCACCACCTCCAATTTCGATCTTCCCGATGACATCGCGAAGCTTTTGGTTGACCCCAAGACTTGTTCAAACCGCGAGCTATTGCATGCAGTCTATACATGGGCGCGCGCGACCAACCCGTTTGGGCGCGCCATCATCGAGGGCTTCGACCCATTCTGGGTTGCAACAAAGCATGCCGATGTAAGTGCCATTTCGCGGGACAGCAGCCTATTCCGCAACGGTGATTATTCGGTTGTTTGCCGGTCGAAGGCGGCAATCAACCATGTAATTTCAGTCACCGGCTCTCCGCATATCGTCAAGGCGTTAGTGCACGTCGACGGTGACGAGCACAAGGAGTTACGCGCGCTAGCACAATCATGGTTCATGCCAAACAGCCTGCTCAAACTGGATGAGCGTATCCGACGACTGGCGCGTCGCTGTGTTGACAGACTTGCGCAGTACGAAGGGCGCCCCATTGATTTTGCTAGGGATATTGCGCTGTATTATCCTTTGCATGTCATAATGGATATTCTAGGGGTCCCGTCTAAAGACGAGGCAAAAATGCTAGTCCTAACGCAGGAGTTGTTTGGTGGGGAAGATGCAGAACTCAATCGGGAAAAGCAGGAGATCACTTCCGATAATGAGGCTTTGACAAAAAATTTGTTGGCAGTTGTAGAGGACTTTCGGCGCTATTTTGAAAAGCTGACTTCTGACAGAAGGAGGAATCCACGTAACGATATCGCTACATTGCTTGCCAACGCTATCGTAAATGGCGAGCCGATTAGCGATGCCAGCCGCTTGGGCTACTACATTATTATTGCCACGGCGGGACACGATACCACATCGTCGTCCTCCGCGATCGCAATGTGGGCACTGAGCCAGTTTCCTGACCTGCTGCCTCGACTTCAAGCCGATCCGGCGCTGATACCGCAATTTGTCGACGAGGCGGTGCGCTTTGCGTCTCCGGTGAGTCACTTCATGCGCACGGCAGCGGCGGATACGGAGATCCGAGGGCGTGCTATTCGCAAGGGCGATTGGATAATGCTGTGCTACGGCTCGGCGAATCGAGATGAAGATATCTTCGATAAACCATTCGAGTTCAGCATTGATCGAAAAGAAGCCCGCCATCTGGCATTTGGAACAGGGCCTCATGTTTGCCTGGGCCAGCATTTGGCAAAGATGGAAATGCGCATCCTATTTGAGGAGATGATACCGCGCCTAGAAGGCGTGGAGTCGGCTGGGGAGCTCGAGATGGTCGCATCCAGCTTCGTCGGGGGGCCTAAGCATCTTCCTTTGCGCTGTTTCATGCGATAAAGCAGTTTCACTCAGAAAGAGAACCAAAATTCATCACGGATGGTGTGACTGTCGTAATATGAAAGATTCAGAAAAATTAGAAATCATGCTTCCCAATCTCAAGAAAAGTGGCACTGATTTCGCATATCGGAACTAGCAGACCAAGGCCTGCCGAAAATAGTTTAGGGCATCACATGTCTCCAAGGAGCATGTGATGCGCGCAAAACCAAGACGAGCCAGGCCGCCGACCGTGAGTTGCGGACCCTCCCCGAGGATCTGATTGAACGCGCTTTGGGCGCCGAACTCGGCCATCATCTGGGCTACCTATCGGGCGCCGCCAACCAGCGCAATGGCAATAGCGACAAGACGTTCCTGACGGACGATGGACGGCTGCGGTTAGACATCCCGCGCGACCGCGACGGCATCTTCTATCCGATCCTGATTCCCAAGCACGAGCGGCGCTTCACCGGGTTCGGCGACGAGATCATCGCCATGTATGTCCGTGGCATGGCCGTGCGCGAGATCCTGGCGTTCCTGGCCGAGCAGTACGGCACCGAGGTATCACCCGAATTCATCAGCTCAGTGACCGATGCGGTTATGGACGAGGTCACCGCCTGGCAGGCCCGTCCGCTTGAGGTGATATACCCGGTGGTGTTCTTCGACGCGCTGCGGGTCAAGATGCACGACAATAGCGTGGTCTACCTGGCCTTGGGCGTGCTGCCGGACGGCAAGCGCGACATTCTGGGCCTGTGGATCGAGAGCATCGAAGGCGCGAAGTTCTGGATGAAGGTGTTCAACGACCTGAAGTTCCGTCGCACGCAGGACACCTGATTGCGGTCACCGACGGCCTCAAGGGCATGGAACAGGCCTTGGCCGCAGTGTTCCCGGACACCACGCTGCAGACCTGCATCGTGTATCTGATCCGGAACAGTTTGGAATACGCCAGTTGGAAGGAGCGCCGCACCGTGGCGGCGGCGCTCAAGCCGGTGTACACGGCAACCAGTGCCGAGGCTGCACTGGCCGAGCTGGCGGCCTCGAGCAAGGAAAATGGGGTAAGGACTACCCCCGATCGCCGCGTCCTGGCGTCGCGCGTAGGACCAAGTGATCCCGTTCTTTACCTTCCCGCCGGCGGTCCGCAAAATCATATACACAATGAATGCCATCGAGAGTATTGAAGCGCAGCTGCGCAAGATCATCGAGACACGCGCTTACTTCCGCTGTGACGAGGCAGCGACCAGGTTGCTGTGGCTGGCTCTACGAAACATCACGGGAAAGTGGGGAAGTTCGACTCATGACTGGAAGGCGGCTATGAACCAGTTCGCCATTCTCTACGAAAGGCGCTTCACCTCAATCCATCGTTGAGATAACGCTTGCTCACCGCTCAATCGCGGTGAACCTTCCTGCCCTGCACACTCAAAAAGAATGACAGACCCGCAGAGCCCGACCGATGGTCGCAAAATCTTTGCCTAACCCGCGCAGCGACGGGGGCGCACGTCCCTCCTTCGATAGCAAACATGCCTGTGCCATTGCACCACCCAGTGATTTTCGGTCGCCGATCGAGATAGGCGCGGATCAATTGGAATATAAGTTGGAATGGAAATGATGCTCTGAGAGTCCTCAGGCAGAACTTGAAGCTAGCAGTGTAGAGTACTGCTCCGACTGTCATGGTCGCAAAACGGACTGCCCTTGGTGCGATGGATTGCCTCCTGGCCTCCTGCTTTCGTTAGTACAAGTCGGGATTTCTCCGCACTTACTATACTGATTAGCCAACAGCCAAAAGGCCGGACCCGGAGCAGGCATGGTCCACTGAATGAGTTCTTCAAGCTTGCCAAGGAAATCCGGCAGATAAGAATTAGCGACCTTTACCAAGGTCGAGCCCGCATAGCGCGGACGATATCAATACAATAGCACGGCCAGACGGCCTGGCCAAGCTCCAGCGCCCAGGTAAAGCAGGCGGGTGTTCCAACACAATGTGGCGCGCGCGGCTGTCAGGCTCCTTCATTTCGATAGTTCGCAGCCACGCTAATCTGGAGCCGTGGAGAGCACCAGAATTGTAGTTGCGTATCTGTGCCCTAGCGCCCTGGCACCGCCCGACGATGAGCGCAGGCACGAGCAGCCGATCAAAGAGATGAGTGTTTGCGCGTGAGGCGAGCGCAAGTAAGAAAGCGCTAGGGGCAACAGCATCCATTGGCGGCCTACTTGAGGCCATCGTTCTGCCCGCACAGCGAACTCGTAAAAGCCCACCAAGTCCACTACAGTGAGTGATATCGTGCGATTGGTAAGGTTGCCCTCGATCTCACCGGCCTATGCAAGGCAGCCTATCGCCAAACGGGGGTTGGTCGGAAACTTTATCCGTGCGCCTCTCTCAAGAGTTTGATAATATTAAGGAAACATCAATAATGCATTATATGTTATTTCGTATGGCGTTCAAGCGAGCATCTCTTGTGCTGGGATCGGCTGTCTTGCTGTTTAATTTATCCTCCGCGGCGTCCACAAGTGAATTAGATTTTAGCAAGCCGAAAGGGTTCGGCGCGGCCACGATTGGCGGAGCTAGTGGGGAAATTGTGAACATCACCGATCCAATTGACGGCAGGCAGCAACTGAAGAATGCCTTGTGCAGTTCATTTAATGCCGAGGGAATATGCACGGATGCTGTTCCGCGAATTATCAGAATCGCAACAACGATTGACTACACGGGGACGGAAAAAACCTCTTCGGGACGTGGCTGTTATCCCGGCAAGACAAAAGCTGAGTGTCCAACGCCGTACAAGCCGGAAGCTTTGATCCTTACGGATGCGAGTGATAGTCACTGCAGCGGGAAGGAAGTCACTTTGATTAGCTACGATTTGGCTGGAAAAAATCCACTATCGGTCGGTTCAAACAAGACCTTGGTTGGCGTTAATTCATCCGCAACGCTAAAGGGAAAGGGGCTGCGGCTAGTGAACTCGCGCAACGTCCAGATAAGAAATCTTACAATAAGTGATATTAATAATGGCATCGTTTTTGGTGGCGACGCGATATCGCTAGAAGGGGTGGATCAAGTTTGGATAGATCATAACAGTTTCCACAATATTGGCCGACAGATGATTGTCGATCACTTTCGTCCAGCAACCAATGTCACTATTTCTTGGAATAATTTCGACGGTAGCAGTGTTTACTCACCTAGTTGCAATGGAAGACATTACTGGAATCTTTTGCTAATCGCTCAAAAGCAAACTATTACTTTATCCAATAATTGGTTTCATGAGTTTTCCGGCCGCGCGCCGAAAGTTTCTGGCGATGAAGCAATCGTGCATGTGGTTAATAATTATTTTCAAAATGGATCTTGGCATGCGCTCGATGCAAGCGAAAAGGCTCATCTTTTGTCGAGGCGAACTACTTTGATAACGTGATTTTGCCAATTTTGCCTGACGACGGCTATATCTTCGGAGCACTCGGTAGCCTGAGCGCCGTAGCCCAGGCGCAGTGTGAAGGTAAATTTGGGCGACATTGCTTAGGCAATATCGCTGTGCCTGAGCCCTCGACTACCGGTTTTACGCAGCACTCTGCCGTAATGCAGGCATTCGAACCGGTAAAATCAAATCCACAAGCCAATGTTTCGTCGAACATGATGCGACCCTATGAGGCAAGCAAAGTGCCCGCAATGGTCAAAGCATATGCCGGCACAGGACATATCTGATAGTTGTGGAGCGCGTCAGGGCATCTGAGTGTTTTACTTATCCTAATTGATCGGCGCAACGCTCCTTCACCATGCTGCAATGGCGCACTCGTACCACAATACCCCCTACGTGCAGGAAGGTTTCTCAAGCACCGTCATGAGCAAAATTCATAACTATTTGAATACTGTTCATTTTACGTGCAGGGGTACGCCTTCTACAATCCGACTCTTCCCGTGAACGGATGATGCCCTGGTCAAATGACTCACAACCTCGGCTTTCAACGAATTGGCGCGAAGCGTGCTCGAAAAATCGCCGAGGCGCGTTACTGCAAGGTCGAGACGTCGTGCGACAATTGGAAGCGAGTGGCCGGGGCACCACCGCCGCATGACGCGCCAGAGGGCGTGAGCCTTGCACCGGGTGGATTTTCGTTGAATCCCATCTCGCACATAAGCTTTAGCCGGCTGGAGTCAAGCCTTCCATGGCGACGCCATAGGTGACGACGTTCATATGTTGCTAACGCAAACCGATAGAGAAAACCAATAGCTATTCATTGATGGCACACTTTTTTTCTGTGCATTGGCTCGACACGCTGCGCTCGGCTTTTCAAGCCACAAGACACTTCATCCCAATCGCCTGTACGTGGGCATGTATCAGAAGGCGGTACATGCGCAGGCAGCCGCAAACTTACGATGCGATTCTGTTTCAGACCCTTAGGCCATGTGACGCATAGGTTCGCATATTCTTTTCCTGCTTCACGCAATTGGGCTGGAAACTAAGAGACCGCAAGGAATGCGGCCCGATGAGTCAATGAACCTGGGCATTAGATAAGTTAGCGTGTTTCACCAGGGAATTCAGTTGGCTCGTATGACGCCTGAGACCTTTTTTTAAACTCGTGGAGATCTTGTGACCAGTTTGAAGTCTACCCATTCTGAAGGAGGAACCGAAGCCTTGAGCGAGCCAAAACGTCGCCGTCGGCGCTCCGTGCACGAAAAGCTTGCTATCGTCCAGGAGACCATGGAGCCAGGAGTAACGGTCTTGGAGGTGGCCAGGCGCCATGAGGTCAATCCTAACCAAGTGTCCGCATGGCGGAAGCAGTACCAAGACGGTACTCTGGCCCCTCTCAGTGCCGGCGAGGCTCTAGTCCCTGCATCGCAATTAGCTGCCGCAATGAACGAGATTGGAGAGTTGCAAAGGCTGCTAGGCAAGAAGACACAGGAGGCAGAAGTGCTGAAAGAAGCGGCCGAGCACAGTTCATCTTTCAATAGTGATTGCGCGCTCCACCATTCTGCTCTGGGACGCCTGTGAGTCATGCCGGCATAGAAAAAGCCATATTGATATGGTTGGGCAAAGTTCCAATAGGCTGGGAAAACGAATCACCTTGGACACACTGGGTGACCCAGTACGGTTTGCCCACCCCAAAATTCTCAGCCGTGGCCGAATTAGGAATGCTCTACTCTACGCGCGGCGTTACCAGTGCATACTCGTTACACTGGCAACACTCGCCGAGGCGCTCTGCGTAGTGCGGTTGACGTCATATCCCGGAAAGCAACCAAGGGCAGTGCGATAGACGCGTGGCCTACTAGACACGTTTGACACGGAGGGCTGTTATCCAAACACTTGATTTCACCAATCCAGAAAACTGTTGCACAGTAGCTACCATGAGCTATATGCCATTCGTGCTTTCGGCACGATCTACCAAGCCGAATCCTTGGTTAGGGACACATCTAGATGTCAGCAGATGGAGTTTGGCCGCAGCAATTTCAACCTGGCTGAACTACAAGACGGCCAACGCGCCACCTAGCTTGTTAACGTGGTTCACGGCCTGATACGCCAACCGCGGGAGCGGTTTTCGGATACCTTAAGCTGCTCACGCGGTCACTTGGGCTGGCTTGGGGAGACATGCCGAGCGCTCGAAATATAAATAGAGCTACGCTTGAGCATTGTCGGCGGAGGCTGGTGCTGCAGGAGTTCAGCTTTCAACGTGCGGTGGAACCGCTTGTCCGGCCTTGTGTTTGCGGCTGATACGGCCGTGAGTGGCTCCGTAGACAGTCGGTCCGGTATAGCCGCGCCCTTACCACTTAGCCGACTGTCCGAATTTCCGCCACCACCTCTGTCTGTCATGGCGCATGACAAATTACAACAACCTGCCAGATGACGAAACGAAGCAGACGGACCCATTCGGCGACCTTCAAGGCCAAGGTGGCCATGGCCGCACTCAAGGGCGACAAGACGCTGGCGGAGCTGGCCCAGCAGTACGACGTGCACCCGTAGCCAGATCACGGAGTGGAAGCAGCAGTTGGCGGAGCATGCCGCGGACGTGTTCGGCGGCAAAACCAAGACTGCGGCCGAGCCGCCGGTGGAGGTGAAGGCGCTACATGCAAAGATCGGCCAATTGACGCTGGAGAATGATTTTTTAGAAGGCGCGCCCAGCAAGGCGGGATTGCTGAGCGGAAAGCGATGATTGACCATGAGCACCCGCTGCCGGTGAGTCGCCAGGTCAAGCTGGTAGACATTGCTCGATCGAGCGCCTACTACCGGCCGCATCCGGTCAGCGACGCGGATTTGAAGCTGATGCGCCGGATCGACGAACTGCATCTGGAGCATCCCTTCGCAGGCGCACGCATGCTGGCCCGCCTGTTACGCCGGGAAGGCGTCCAGGTCGGCCGCCGGCACGTGGGCACGCTGATGAAGCGCATGGGCATCGAGGCGCTGTATCGCCGGCCGAACACGAGCCGCAAGCACGCGGCGCACAAGATCTGGCCGTACCTGCTGCGCGAACGGAAGATCGACCGGGCGAACCAGGTGTGGGCGCTGGACACGACCTACATCCCGATGGCGCGCGGCTTTGTGTACCTGACGGCGGTGGTGGACTGGGCCAGCCGCCGGGTGCTGGCCTACCGGGTGGCGATCACGCTGGAGAGCTGTCATGCCGTCGAGGCAATCGAGGAAGCCTTTGCCAAGTACGGCGCGCCGGAGATCGTTAACACCGACCAGGGCAGCCAGTTCACCGCCACGGAGTTCACAGACGCCGTGCTGGACCGCGGCATCCAACTGTCGATGGACGGCAAGGGCAGTGGGCGCGACAACGTGTTCGTCGAACGCCTTTGGCGCAGCGTCAAATACGAGGAGGTATACCTGAAAGCCTACGAGTCGGTCACCCATGCGCGCCGCTCTATCGCTAACTACCTAACTTGGTACAACCAAGGACGGCCCCATTCCAGTCTGGCGGACCAGACCCCGGATGAGGCATACTTCGCCACGCTGCCAGCGATCAAATCGGCAGCCTGACTGCCCCAGCGCTTCCACTTAAAAACTCTGGATCCCTGTCCGAACAAGCGGCGCCACCTCTTATTACCTGAAAGCCTTGATGGTTTGTGCGCTGAAACCCTGGCTGGCGGTTGGAAGGGTAAGGGTAATGCTAGACGTGTTTGCACTCTCCGGCCAGACGACCATTGCGGCCGGAGAGTTCGTGCACACGCCCCCGACAAACCTATCAAAGGCAAGCAGGCTACGCTGGAACGATTAGACCTTGGCGAGCACCGCAGAAATCGCGGCGACTTCTTCAGGCTTGCGGTGCGGGAAAGCGACCCCAAGGTTCCACGGGAAGATGAAGTGAATCCAGCGATGCATGCGGACAACGTAGGTCATCATGGCACCGGTGAGTTGAACGTACTCCTCGTTCTTTTCGAGCGTGTCCATCGCGTCGCTGTACTTCTGGCCAATCTCGTGCATGTTGATCAGCCCGAGGTCAGTCATGAATTCGAAGACATTGAACGTACCGGCGAGGAACTCACGCGTCATCTTCACCAGCGTGGGAAGTTCCATGTCCGGATACTGTGAAACTTTCAGGAAGCGGTACACGACGTCGGCGCCGACCAGCATGAGATACGCCTCAAGATGCACCAGCACGCTAAACGACTGCTGACCGCTACCCGCACCGCTATCGATGATGCCCCAGCGGATTTTCTGGATCTCGTCCGGCTCCGAAAGCCACACTCGTTCGATCGAAGGTCGATCTCCCGCTTCCCCTCGCGCCAGTGTCCTTCGAATTTCTTGATTGCAGACATTTAGGCGACCCTCCGGACCGTAATGTTAACGAGATTTTTCGCGGCTCGGAAACAGTCTGTTCCCAGACATACTCACCGAGCTTGGCCAGTTGTGGCAGATCACTCTCGAGCACCTGGCCGAACTTGTTAACCAGTGCGCTTTCGGTAATCGCGCCATACGTCAGGCAGATGGTCTGGCCCGGCGCGTAAAGGTAGACCGCTCCAGGCGAGCGTTTCACCATATTCGTTTTGCCGCGGTGCACGATTTTCGTCGGCATCCAGATTGCCACGCCCGAAATGACGACGTGACCGAGCACGCTGTTAAGGGGCAGTTGGTTGAGGACTTGTGCGACGACATCGGGATTGTCTTGTGCCAGAAGCTGCACGCGGAACTTGATGTCCGGGCCCGGTGCATGAAATTCGAGCAGGTCAGATAACATGAATACTCCGTTGGATAAAACTTCATTTATTTATGCACAACAAATAAACAATTCATACCCGTGGCAACGGAATTTTTTTATGTGGCGTCGTACATGCAGCATGACTAAAGCGAGGAACAAGACGTGTAGCTTGTCGAACCGGGAAGTTCGAAACGCACATTCAGAAGAGCCAATACTTTACCTCCTCGTGGCGCCTATAATTCACATTTGTAGATAGCCACCAGTCGCACGAGTAAGATACTCACGGTCGGTATCAGTTATGAGTATGGTATCGGAAATCTGTGTTTGGCAAATGCCAGGTATTCGGATGTTTGGTTCGAGCGTAATGATCATGCCCGGTTCCAGTACCAATTGCGACTTGGCATCGATTGAGGCTCGCTCGTGAGCGCCGAGCCCAATACTATGCCCGATTCTGCCCGGAGTGTGGGCGCCGTAGCCGAGCGACTCTAACCATTTACGAGCCCTTTCGAATAGGTCCCTCCAAGGGGTGCCGGGTTTGATCAGGTCGTCGATCTCCTCACGTATTTCAAGAATGGCGTCAAGCGCTCGCTTACTGGTTTCCGGTAGCGGCCCAATGGCGACAGTACGCTCTATCTCGGCGTGTATGCCGTTGGCAACAGTCCAACTCAACAGCGAAACCGTTTCGCCTCGAAGGGCCCGCCGCTGTGTGGGATTGTCACAATTGAGAAACGTGCGTGAGCCAGATAATGCCCAAAACCAAAGACCGTTGTGTACGCCGCCTTCGGACGAGCCGAAGTCGCACACCTCGACATTCGGATAGCGTTCCGCCCAGAACTTGTTCATCCCATGCATTGCAGCCACGCAGATGTCGCGCTCGCTACCGCCTCGGCGAAGTGCGGCGATCGCTGCTTCCATGCATGCCTACATCGGCGATCTTGGAGGCAATCCGTGCGTGGAGAACCTCGTCCGGGTCTTTCGTTAGCCGGCAGCGGTCTATCAACTCGCTAACATCCAAGAATTCCGCCCTCGGTAACATGTTTTTCAGTTGCCGGTGGCATCCGACAGAGATGAACTCTTCTTCGACTCCAATCCGCTTGTCTGTCACGCCCAGCTCATTGAGAATCGAAGCGAGCGCAGTTTGCCAATCTACCCCTGCAGTTTCCTTGTCTCCCCAAACGCCGAACAACTGAATATCGCTGACCCATGAACTGGCGCGGCCATGCTCATCTCGCAGCGCATGCAAAAGCATGATGGGTTCATGACTAGGGGTTAGAATTGCAACCATCGGTTGTGAATAAATGATCGGACTGAAGCCGGTGATATAAAGATTATGCTCTGGTTTGAAGCATAAGAGCACGTCGACACCATAGTCGGCCATTCGAGCCTGCAAGCGTCGTACGCGGGGCGGGGGAATCTTTGCAGAGGGAATAGGCAAGCACTTTTCCTTTCGCGCGTGCATACTAGGTATTTTTGAAGAGGACATTGGAGGCTACTGGGCATCTGCACTAATGGGAAAGTCGACGTCACCGATCTTCGGGGGAATGTCTGTCATAACGCTGGATGCTAATTAGAGATTTTCCGAAAGTTAACAACTACAGTGAACAAGGGGAGTTTATTATCCGCGCTCGCATTTTTTTGTTCACTTCTATCGGCTCCCTACGAAAGATGCAAGGACCGCGCCAGCCTCTGGTAGCGATATAAAGTCATATGCGAGTGAATGATAAGCTCAAGGGCCCGTGAGTCTTGTTGAACATTTCGCGTCGCGAACTCGACAATCACAACAAATGCAACGGCGCGTTCTCATGAGGTGACACGGCTACCGGACGCGGACGACATGAGGCGTCTTATATCTACGATCGCGCAGTTGCCGCCGTGCGTCATCGGCATGGAGGCCTGCTCCGGTGCGCACACTGGGCACGCCTTTTCCAGCAGCACGGCCATACGGTCAAGCTCATGGCGCCCAACCTTGTGGCGCCTTATCGCATGTCTCTCCGTCCGACCAATACAGCAAATGCGACGCCGCAGTGATACGGGTATGACCCTGTCCCAGTTCCACGTACAGCAACTCATGCAGCCATGCGCAGGGCTTCGTAGTCGACCGGGGTAAGGAAGTTGATCGAAGTGTGCAGGCGTTGCCGATTGTACAAGCCGTCAACACAACGACCACATTACCGACTCAAGAGAAGTTCTGTATCGCTGGCACCCTTGGTATGGTCGCAGGGTGTGGATTTTCAACACGGTCACGAAAAATGGGGAGATCGCGGCCAGCGTTCGGTGGGCTCGACTGGCATATTGGCTGCCCCTATCCGAATGCAGGATCAGGCCCGGGGGCGGCTTACGTTGCCAGTAGGCGCTGCGCAAAGCCTGGCAGACCAGGTCAGCCCGCATCCGCTCGGACATTGACCAGCCGACGATACGCCGGCTGGACAGGTCCAGGATCGCCGCCAGGAACAGCCAGCCTTCGTCGGTGACGACGAACGCGATGTCGCTGACCCAGGCCTGATTGGGCTGCCAGCCACCGAAGCGTCGATCCAGCAGATTCGGCGCCACCGGCAGGTTATGCGCCGAATCTGTGGTGACTCGATACGGACGCTTGTAGACCGGGCGCAAGCGTTGGCGTTGCAGGCTGCGCCGCACGCGTTCGGCGCCCACCGACAAGCCCTGGGCGCGCAACTGCCGCACAATCCGCGCACGGCCATAGCTGCCACGGCTGGCGCGGTGAATCGCGGCCACTTCGGCATCCAGGACAGCATTGGCCTGTGCCTGAGGACTCGGCGGGCGGGTGCGCCACTGACAATAGCCGCTGCGCGACACCGCCAACACCCGGCATAGCCGGCTCACATTGAACTGGTCGCGGTGTGCGTCGATCCAGGCGTACTTCACCGCGACCCCTTCGCAAAGTACGCCGTCGCTTTTCGAAGGATCTCGATATCCAGCTTCGCGCTGGCCAGCTCCTTGCGCAGGCGACTGACCTCGGCCTCCAGATCGCTCACAGGACGCCCGCTTGGAGGCGTGCCTCCGTCTTGAATCCTCTGTGTATTGCCGTTTCGGCACCAACCTCTCTGCCATTCCTTCCTCCATACAGTCAGAAAACTAACAAACTTCTACTGTACGTGGAACCGGGACAGGGTCATTGCCAGTTTGCCGCCCAGCCAGATCGTACCGACGCTGGCGGACCGCGGCCAGTACCTGGCCTCGGAGTCGAGCTTTTATCGTGTCTTGCGGAGTGCGTCGCAGCAGCATCACCGCGGTCGTGCGCGCAAGCCCTCGGCCCGGGTTGTGACCAGCCATTGCGCCACCGGACCCAATCAGGTGTGGAGCTGGGACATTACCTGGATGCCGGCGGCAATCAAGGACCAGATTACTACTGGTGTCGATCGCCGGCATAAAGGAGCCGGGCATCTTCGGCGTAATGAAGCCAGGCGGAGCCGCCTGGTTCAGGCTCGAACGGGGCCTCAAGAATGGCGGTTTTTCCTCCCTTTTCAATGGTTGATTTGGACTGTTCGGGCATGGTCCTGGGCCCGCGATAGCTCTCGCCATCCAGGACGACGCGGTAGGCGCCATGCCGCAAGCGGTCGAGCGTGGCAGCGCCCAAGATCTTGTTGCTAGCGAAGGCGTCTCCCCATTCGCCGAAGTCCAGGTTACTGGTCAAGATGGTGGAGGCCCGCTCGTAGCGCTCGGCGATGAGATCGTGGAGCAGTTCGTCGTCCGGCGTGCGCAGCGGCTTGAGGCCGAAGTCGTCGATGATGAGGAGTGGTAGCCGGGCGAGTGCCTGGAAGCGGCGTTCGTATGTGCCGACGGCCCCGGCTTGGCGCAGAGTGCGAAGCAACTGCATCTGGGTGGAGAACAGGACGTCGTGCCCCTGGCGGACGGCGGCATGCCCCAGAGCCTGGGCCAAGTGGCTCTTGCCGGTGCCGCACGGGCCGGCGATCAAGATGCAGACCTTCTCCTCAATGTAGCGGCCGGTGGCCAGGTCATAGACAGTCGCCCGGTTCAAGTTGGGCAGGCGGTCGAAGTCGAAGCCCTCCAGGGTCTTCTCCCCGCGGAAGCTGGCGCGACGCACGCGTGGCTGATTTTTGGTCCCGGCGAGCCAGTTCGTCGTGGACCAGCAAGGCGAGGAAGTCGGTGTTGGGCCAACTTGCGCTCGATGGCTTCGCGATTGCGTACTTCCAGCGTATCGAGAACGCCAGACAGGCGCAGTTGCTTGAGGGCGGAGGAGAGTTCGGGGATCGGATTCATGGGATTCAATGAAGAAGCAGTGTCTGGGTGTCGCGGCAGAAGCGGCCACCTTGGGTGTAGGTAGTGGCCAGCGTGCTGATCGTGGGCGCTGGTTCGAGGTCCAGCCCCTTGGCCAGGATCTGCTTGACCGCGCCGTAGTTGGGCGTGCCGAAGTGGTTGGCCCGCCGGCAGGCGTCTTCCAGCAGTTCATCGCTGTATTGCTTTGCAAACCGCAACAGGCCTTGGACAGCACGCAGCTTGATCAGAACTCGATCGCTGAACAGCACGCGTACCAGGGCGGAACAGGACGGACCGATGCGCTTGGCCTCGCGCAAGCACCATTGGACATCGTGCAATTGCCAAGCCTGTGCCTCGGGTGGCAGATGGTCGGTGACGGTACTGCGGCGCCCGGCGCACCCTGACGCAAGTGCGTGGCAACCAGGATGTGTTCCTCATACAGATGCACCATCGTCGCCGTGGCCTTGAGCCACAGCGACTTGCCGGCCAGCCGGAACGGCGCCGAGTAGTAGGCCCGCTCGAACTGAACGTGGCCATCCCGGTGTACCTTCACCCGGCCCCAAGTCGCCAACTCGGGCGCCACTGCCGGTAACGACAGCAACAGGTCTTGTTCAGTGCCGGTGAAGCTGACCAGAGGCTGCTGGCGCGTAGTGCCGTGGATGCGAACGCCGGCCTCGGCCATGACCCAGGCGCGTACCTGGCGGTTGGCGTCGGCGAGGTCGCGGAAGTCGCGCAGCGGCCCGAAGCTGTTCTTTACGTACTTGACTCCCGGATTCCACGATGCCCTTCTTCTGTGGATCCCGTGGCGGACAGGGATCAATGCGGAAGCCATAGCCCTCGGCACATTGGGCGTAGGCCCGCTGGACTTCCGGCTCATACAGGCAGGCCCTGACGATGGCGCACTTGGGGTTGTCGATGATCAGGCGCTCCGGGATGCCATTGAACCATTCAAAGGCATGCCGGTGACATTGCAGCCAGGTGGCAATGGTCTGGTCACGGACGAGCTCGACATACTGGTGCCGGGACCAGCACAGCGTCATGACGAAGTACCAGGTCTTGTGAATCTCGCCCGTGTGCACATCGGTTAGCGTCGGACCAGCACCGAAGTCGATCTGGGCGGCCTCGCCGGGCTTAAACTCCAGGCGCATGGGCACGTCCGGGACTTCCCCCGCCTTGATCTGCTTGAGGAAACGGTAAATCGACGACGTGCTGCCGCGGTAGCCGTGGTTGCGCTCAAGGGCGCTGAGAATCGTTGTGCCCTGGATGCCGGCCGCGTGCCACTGCACGATCTGTTCGCGCCAGGCTTCCAGCGGCGACACACAACTGGGCGGCAACAGTGCCGCCATGCTGTCGCGACTGAAGACCTCGGCCTGTTCAGCGTCGGTGGGCAACGGGGTGTCGGGAGCTAGCCAGCCCCGGTTGCTCGCGGTCTCTCGGACTAGGGCCAGCTTAC
Organism: Cupriavidus sp. UYMMa02A; assembly: GCA_001725945.1. Lineage (GTDB taxonomy): Bacteria > Pseudomonadota > Gammaproteobacteria > Burkholderiales > Burkholderiaceae > Cupriavidus. The sequence continues at coordinate 18,575 of LRMT01000140.1, forward strand.
GCCGCCCCATCGTCTTGGATCGGGCGATGTCCCGGTCAGAATCGCCCTGGCGCCTCCGCAACAGGACCTGTCGGTAATGAAACATCTCGAACCTTCTGTTCATGCTCCCTTCCGGCTAAAAGCCGGAAGCGTAGCGGTCGATGAAAGTTCGAGCCCGAGCCAGGCAGTGGCTCCATTACGGCGGCGATCTGCTGGCGCCTTTATGCCGAAGATTCGCCGGCTCCATTACGCCGGTGATCCCCTGGCGCCATTACGCCGAAGATTAGGTGGGAATGGCAGTGGAGGCATCGTTGGGAGGGCACGCATTGAAAGCCCACCTTAAAGTAAACGCTTTCTTCGTGGGTACAAGCTACCCTGTGCTGCGGCGCAGCAGCGCTCCTTCAAAGATCGGAGCTTAGTTTCACCGAGCCAGAAATGCGAGACTGCTCCCGACGCGTGCGGCGTGCGGCAATGGCATGAAGCCGCTCCAGAACCGTGAGGTTTTTTTCAATTCTATCCTTATCAAGCCTCTGGCTCAAACTGGGGTTCTTCTACTCCGTTGGTGATGGACTTACCCCCCATTATTTGTCTTCACATCCACGCCACCGAGTCTGAACCGCGTTGTATGACCGCTTGGGCCGTTGGTGGCGATGCTCGGAGCAGCCTGAAGCCCAGACAGACACTTGAAATGTGCGCCCGTGGAGTAGGACATCGTCCTCCTTTGATTCCCGGCTAGTGCGGCGTACCCGTTTCCGCAACCAATTTGTGAAAGGTGTGCGTTAAGGAGTGCCGGTTGGGTTCGACATGGTGACGCCGTCCTTGGCGGTCCTGTATCGCGTGCAAGTTCCAAAGCAGCACAAGCCCTTTCTTTGAAGGCTTTGCAACATTCCTTGTATGAAAACTAACACAAACCCTTGCGGGCTGACTCTAAAATGCGTATAAGTCAGCAGTCAAGCGAAAACCGGAGGCTAAAATGGCAACGTATAGAGAACTGATGGCGCAAAAGCAAGCGATCGAAGCCCAACTCGAAGAGGCGCGGGCGAGCGAGGTTGCCAGTGTCATCGAACAGATTCGCGATCTGATGACCCAATACAACCTGTCGCCAGAAGACGTCGCGCCGAGGCGCCGTCGGGGTCGGCCATCCGGTGCTGCTTCAACGCCGCACGAAAAGGCACCACTGCCGCCGAAGTATATGGATGCTAAGACCGGGAAGACTTGGTCCGGCCGAGGCCGAGCACCTGCTTGGTTAGGAAAACGGCCCGAGCGTTTCTGATTCCGCAGGAGTGAAGGCTCGCCTTCGCCTACAGGCGTTCAGGTGCCCGGTCAAGCGATCGCTTAAGCTGGGCATTTCGTAGTATCCAAGTGGCAAACGAGGGGCTTTAACTGGGCTGTCACATCATTAGAACGCGCAAGTAAAAATGGCTCTAACCAGATATAGAGAGACCGTTAAAAGTTGACGAAGAAATCAGGAAACGGCTCTGGTCTTGCAGATTTGACTTCTCAGACTGAACGATAGCAGCGCGACGGAGTTGTCAATTGACACCGATTAGCGCCAAAGTGGCGCGCTATGGCGTGCCTGCACCGATCGCGAGCATGCACTGCTCGCTCTTGTAAGTCGGCGCAATCACGAGCTTCGCCGCGGGTCGGTTGGGTCAAACACAGGCTGTCCTTTTGGGGAATCGTGCTGCCACTTGGGTGTTTTACTATGATTGGAACCGCTCCGCCCCCCGTGTTTCCGATGATACCCCATCTGAGTGAGGAATGCTCTTGCCGTTTGGTCTTGGCCGCATAAGAACGCTCTGGTAAGTATCCGCGAATCCATATGTCTGGCTCACTACCTATGCCAGCGGTAGGGATATCCCGACCCCGTTCCATTGGGCCATCTTCCTGGGTGATTGCAACCGCTGAAAGGTCGTCCAGCACGATACCCTTGTCATGTGTTGGCGCTCGTGGGGTCGACGGGTCCATAGCGACTCACGGTAGGCCTATCCGTGTGGTGTTTTTGTCGCGCGGCGTTATCGTGAAGTCCTCGATTTGTGTCGACTATGATCTGCGCGCATGCGCCCTTGCGCTATCGGCGCGTCATTCCGGACGGGCTATGCACGGGATGTGGTCTTCGGTAAACAAAGCTAGGGCCATGGCCGCGACTCACGGAAGCGGCACATGACAGGAAGTAGGTTGCGCGATTAAGTCCCTGCCCCGGCCAGGTAATCGAGAATGGACTCCTTGCAGATCTTCTTTAAATTGCGTTTAGGTCATGAGCAACTGAAAAATTGGAGATCGAAATGGCAACATATCAGGAATTGCTGGCTCAGAAACAGGCGCTGGAAGCGCAAATCGAAGAGGCCCGTGCCAGCGAGCTTGCAAGTGTTATCGAACAGATTCGCGGATTGATGATGCGGTACGAATTGTCTCAAGATGACATCGCGCTCCGCCGCCGTCGCGGGCGCCTACCGTTGTGGCTTCCGCTTCGGCCGAAAGGAGGCCGCTGCCGCCGAAGTACACGGATCCGAAGACTGGCAAGACCTGGTCCGGGCGTGGCCGCACGCCGGCATGGCTAGGTAAGCGGCCGGAACGGTTTCTGACTTCCCAGGAATAAAGCCCTCCTAGCCCTATGGCATTTCGGGAGGGTTCATCCAATCCCGTGCCCGACGGCTCTGCTCCTTGGGCGCCCTTTGCTCATTCGGATTGCGGGCGACGAGATCGGTGGTAAAGAAATGCAGCCCGACGCGGTCAAAAAAGACATCGAACATCCAAGGATTTAAAAAAGAAGGCCGAACGGCAGTCACAGGTGAGCCGGTGCCGGTTATCCCCGGCGCCTCGCCAACACAAGGCGGTCGGCATCGCAGCGGAGCACTTGAAATAAGCGCCGACCACGCTAGCGCACCATATCTTATCTGCTTAATTTCCTCCACTTTCTCCAGAAACTCTTTGTTTGGCCCGAGCGCTTTCGGGTCGGTGCCATCTAAATTCGTTTTGCACAGCGCACTGAGCGCGTCAATAATTTTGCCTATTTGAATATCAATATCGATATTCGTGCCACGGAAACGCCAGCCGGCGAGTATTGATTAACTCAACCACTCCGCGAAAAAATTTCGCATAGAAATCAATTACCTCCCGCGCCGCACTAGACCATGCTGTAAGGAACTGGATGAGTTCTTCGTACCAAGAACATAGGCTATCTCTCTGTGTTGGCATTAAATCGACAGAAGTTGATCGAAACCTAAATTAAATCCCGCCCTGCAGTTCAGCTTCGAAGAATAGTGCGCGCAGGGACAAAACTTCTAAATCATAATTTTACCTCGATAATCGATCGTGATGTTACGCCGATACTTAATAGATTCATGCTTCCTTGGTACACAACGCTAATCCTACCCACGTTAATCCCGATCGACGTCCGCGTTGGCATCGTTGCGCACAAAACCGGCATCATGGAGTACAAAGGTATCGTCGCCAATTGGTCCATAGTCAACCTCGGAGACACGCCACACGACCGAGTCTGTGCGGTCGGACCAAATCATCATCGGTAGATTCGCCCGCACGCTCCAACAAATATGGTGCGTATCCTGACCCTCCGTGAGAGCGTACCAGCGGCAAGGTGTTAATGCGCCGGCGATCCTGCAGGGGCACGAGTAAGGGCAAGCTCATAGCGTCCAACCGGATGCCGCAAGCCATGTGCCAAGTCAAACCAGTCGCTGATGTGGCCGAGTCGAATCAAGTTGTTGCGGTTGATACGAGTAGTGATGCGCCTGCGGTAATCGACCACTATCATTTGGTATTCGAGCGAGTCGGCTGCCATGCGGGCCACGTATGTGTCGATTGCCTGATCTGTTTTACGACGCAATCGGGTTTGACCATCCCTCCATACCTGCAGCGTGTGCGCGCCATCCTTGCTTTCGAGCGTGGCACTGTAGAACAGCGCTGCCGGTTCAGCACCAGCCCGAAAGACCGATTCGAAGGTTGGGGTCAACTGTCCAGCCTCGACAACCTGGACCGCAAAGAGCATACGAGTGCAGCGCTGATGACTCTGACTAACAGCGCGCCGCAATTATCGACGAACAGCCTTGGCATAGTCGAAGTACCGATAGGTCTTGCCATCGACGATCAAGTCCTTGACGGCCAGGTTGATAGAGTAGGTACCCTGCGTAAGCGTCAAGTCCTTCGTACTACCGGTCAGGTCCGTCGGCAACTCAAAACTTAGGCCGGTCGCCGCGCCGTGGTTGCAATGGTTGCGGCCTTGACCACAGGCTTACTCATGCTTGCCGGTGTCTGTAGGGCTTCATTAAGGATGCGGCCGTCGGCCTGCGACATCGACACACCCAACAGATAAGCCACCGTCGGTGCCACGTCGACGTTGCCAGTCGGGTTCGAGACGACAGCGCTAGTGCGGAACGACGGCCCACTGGCAATCAGCGTGTTGTGCACGTCGGTAGTGCTGAAGCTACCATGTATGCCGCTGTAGCCTCCGGTACTTTCGAACTCGATGCCAGGCATGCCTTGAACCGAGACCTGATCATCCCAATTGAAGCTTACCACCACGTCAGGTTGACCGTTATTTTGCCGCTGTGCGTTCTCAAGGTTGACCATCGACATCGGCAGCGTGCCCGGCAGCAAACCGTAGCGACTGTCGACAAAGATGGCACCGTACTCCTCCCGCTGCTGCAGGAATTTGACCAGATTCTTAATGGTGCTTGGATCATGGCTAGGCACATAGAAGTAGTCGGATCCGCCGTTTGCTGCCACCACAATGCCGTTGGGGGGTAGGTTGCCGGGAGACGGCACCTTGAAGCTGGCCACCGGCGTGGCTAATCCTGCGCTGATTGCCTGGTATTTCGTATTTGGCGAGCCGCAAAGGGTGCCTTTGGTATCGATCTTTACCGGCGTGGTCGGCCTGCCGTTGGCCTGCAGTCCATACATGGCCGAGGTCCTGCAGCCCGAACCATCGTAGGCCTTAAAGCCACGATAGGTCAATAGGTCTGCCGAACGCACATCCCCCGAGAACGAGTACCCGGTGTCTGAGATCGAGCCGATCGCAGCCATGTCGGTGCCGCTGGTAGCACCGTTGACAGGAGTGCTAGCCGGAGTTTTGCTGGATGGTGTAATCGCCCGCAGCGGATACAAGGACAACGGGCCCGATACGCTCGTATGACCATGGTCAGAAAGGATGACCAAGTTTGTGCTGGCGTACAGGTCGTTTGCCTTGAGCGCTCTGATCAGCTCTCCCAACCGTTGGTCCTGCGAGTGTAGCCCCGCGATTGCATTGTGCGAACCCGGGCCATAGCCGTGTTCCACATTGTCCGGTGTGCGGAACCAGATGAGCGAAAGCATAGGCTGTTTCTTCGGCAGGATGTAGTTGGTGTACACCGACAGCATGTACTTGTTGGCCGCATCCTCCGGCGCACCTTGAGTCGTGTCTGCGCGGTCGTGCGCCGCAATGGCTATCACGCCATTGGGATCGTCATAGGCCGTCGTATTGAACGTGATATAGCCTGCGCGCGCTGTTGGGTCGCCATTGGTAGCCGTCAGCGTCACCGCGTTCGCCGTCGAATAGCCGAACTGCGTGTTGAGTGGCAGCGCAATGCCAGCGTTCTGCAGTTCCGTCACCAGGCTGCGCGGCTGCACGGTGTTCTCGTCCAGGAAATAGCCTCCTTGACCAAGGTCTTGGATGTAGGCGGCTCCCGACTTGCCGATAGTGGCAGTAGAGAGGCCTGCGGCCTGTGCTGTGGCAAACAAGCTCTTGATCAGCAGTAGCTGGCCGTCGTAGTAATTACTAAGTGTCGACAGGACCTGGTAGTCCTCGGTGACGATCGGGTCGACGTAGTCGGCCTCGGCGGCGGCTGTCGTGGTGCCATTTGGGGCAGCGCGATTGCCTGAGGGGATGCTGTTAGATGCACCCTGCGGCGGTGTCCATAACGTGTTGCCATAGAACCCGCTAGTTTTTGGGAACGCCCCGGTCGACAACGATGCCGCATTCATCATCGTAAAGCTCGGGTAGGTCGAGTGGTTATCGTTGAAGCTTACCCCCGCTTGCCGCAAGGCATACAAATTTGGTGTATCGGTTGCGTTAACGGAATCGGGACGCAGCCCGTCCCAAACCATGATGATGGTGCGTGTTGGTTGTCTCTGTGTATGTGTCGTGTCGGTGCCCAGCACGGTATCTCCGCCGCACGCTGTACTCAACCAGCTCACCAGCACTGCCACCAAACCGTATTCGAACCTCATCTCTAGTCCTTTAGATGTCACGAACTTGACTTAAGCACCAAACTACAGCAGTTTCATGACCGGCGTTCGACACATACTTCATTCATCTACGTTCGGTCTTGCTGACAGATAGATCTATTAGTTCCATGCAGCCCTTGTTACGCCAAAAAGCAACCCCGCACTTTGCAGAGCCTATGCAGCGTACCGATCTGCCACTGTGCAAAGCAGCTCCCGCGATGCGAAACGATGCGTGCAACTTGCTATCCTGGTTTGATGTAAAGGCGGGGTGGGAACTCTGGATTGAACGCTCATACGTTTTCAAGTGGCTTCACAGTCGACCTTTGTCATATTTCAAACAATGGCGTAATAAATCGAACTCTTCATAATTCGCAAAGGCATTAATATTAATTTCGGATTGCTGGTTCTACCCCCAACATTCCTAGAAATCATTGAAAGACTGCGTGAAGCGCGATCACAACATTACTGTAGGTCACCCAGTCAGCGCGATCACGGTCACGTGAGCATACTATTTGATCGACAGTGCACTCGCGCGCCGACGAAGCGTTTGTGCGGGCCTCCCTCTTCTCAGTCTTCGCGAAGTTTCTCACGACCCATCCGGCTCCTCGGATCTTCAACAAACCGCTTTGAAATTCCTGGGGCGATCGTGAAGAGTCCCTGTGTGGGATGCTGCAAGAGATGCGTATATATCTGGATCGGTTCCTCATGATCCATGGGCCCCGCTTGTACGACCTTTGGATCATTCAAATTAAGCAGCCCGGAAAGACCGTCAACCCAGGCAGCGCTGGCGATCGTCTGTGCCTGGATTGGCCCCGGCTGGTCCGGGAGCTGAGAGAAGCCACACTTCAAACCAACTTGGTGAGCCGCGCTGTAGAATACCGAAAATGCGTCAATGACTTCGACGTCAGCACGACCTGCGCATATGCACTCACATTCGCCACCCGCCCGAGCAGGAGCAAGACCTCGGCTCACTCCTGCGATGGACCCTTGCCGCGCTTCGAGTTGCGCACCGGTTCCGTCGTGGTGCGCCTGGTCAGAATGACCGTGAAGGAAACTCGGGAAACGCTGCTTGCCGAGGTCCAACGCTGCACGGTCTGAGAGAGGGCCAACTAAGGGTAGCGAGTTGGCCGCTCTGCGCCCAAGGGACGGCGCTGCGATCGCTGCCCAATTAGCCGAAAGGCGGTATGCGCAAGGTCTATTTGGCCGACGCCATTGCGCTTTGATGACCCTAGCGTTTGAGAAATGTCAGTGCTGCAGCACCCTATGCCGCTCATTGTTACAAACAAATCTTAAAATCACCCTTTTTGATTTCAAGGAACAAGCAGTCGTCAGACCACCCCTCCGTTTCCATAGCGAATGCGGACATAGCGCCCCCAAGAACAGTCGCGGACATTAAACCCACAAACACCACATTCTTAATAATCTTCCGCATGGCAACCTCCATAAATAGAAAATAATTTTCTAACACTTCGATACGAGCCGAGAAAAGCAGAACGGCTTCATTCAATACAGTACGAATGCATAACGTAATCTATCAATACTGATATGATGCCTCATTCCCTTGCTAACATCTCCTAGAGTGGTAAAGGCTAGTTTATCTATCAGGTATGCCAAGGCAAGGTCCATCTGCTTCAACTTTCCTTCGCTTGATCTAAATCAAGATCTAGTGAGACGCGCAAAGACGAGCGGCATCAAACACAGCCTAGTTCGGCCCACCTACAGGCGCTAAACTTGCAGCGCAACAAGCGATGGACATCGAGGAAGCGCATCGCTCAGTAATCCGTGGTGCCCGGTCCAATTGTGCCGTCGCCGTTCCCGCTAGCCTCGCTTCGCCGTTGAATCCAACCGTGCAGGTCCGACGGTGCCAGCGAGGTGCACGGGTCATCGAACAGATGCGCGATGATGTAGCGGTGCGGTATGAGTTTCTTGGCGGAAGATTATCGCGCCTTGCCGCCATGGCCGGTCCGCCGGCGCGGCCATGGATCACGAAGGCGCGCAAAACCTGGAGCGGAAGCGGCTGCATCGCTGCCGGGACAGTTATGCCGACATTTCTCCGCTGGTTCGCCACGATGGACAAGGGAGGCTGCGGTGGATTTGGCACGAGTATCTCAGCCGCGAACGCGCGCCTTAGGCCTGGAAGCGCACGTAGTGTGACCCTGCCTCGTTTCCGCGTACAGCAAGTCATGCAGCAATCAACGCGGCCTCGTACTCGACAGGTGCAAGAAAGTCGATCGAGGTATGCAGGCGTTGTCGATTGTAATAGCCCTCGATCCAGTCGACGATGTCCAGGCGGGCTTGCGCGCGCGTTTCGTAGCGAACCTGATAGTTTCTCTCGACTTTCAACGTCTTGAAGAAGCTCTCCATCGGGGCGTTGTCCCATGCATTGGCACGACGGCTCATCGAGATGTTTGCCCTGAAGCCGGCGGCCAGCCTCGCCAGGCAGGCAATACGTAAATCCAGCTTAACACGCCAATCCTCTCACAGAGATACCATTCGGGACGGGACTGGGCATAGATCAGCCCGCATATAGCTCCGTCAATCCGGGCCACGCGAACATAGCGCTCAGGGTCTCCGGCAGCCGCTCTTAATTCGCCCCAGTCACGCTCGATCAAGCCATTCTCCTCGATATGGGCACATAGCGCCGCCTTTCCTGTCACCCTGCCAAGGGTCTGTGCCAGTACGTCAAATGATCAAGCAAAAACTCGTGGAGCTATGGTCGCGTGTACTTCGTCCGCCTCCGCCAATTCGCCAAATTGCACTTCATATATGCCTGCTATCTGGGATAAGCTATTCATGACCTGAGGCCAAATTGGTCATCGTTCCAAGGGCACTACTCAAGTAACGCACTATAGAATGGGAGTATTGGGCTCGGCTTAGAGAAGGCTGCGTCGTCGCGAGTGCCGTGCTTTCCGAGGCGGCGGCGCAACACCGCGAAGATGCACGATGCGCAAGTTCTTTTATCTCAACGGGGAGCGCGAGCATCAATTCTCAATGGCTAGCATACTGGACTAGGCAGAGTAATTTATCTGTTCTTCCTTCTCTTTGCATCCGAAGTTGTAATTCAAACCAGTCTACAGTTTGTAGTCATACACAGGCAGAATCCTTATTCGCCTTTGGTTTACCGAGATCAAATATCTCCGCGCTGGCCTACAGAGGGCTTCGTGGATGATGGCGAGTTACTCGAAGGCGACATGAAATCGCTTAAAGTTGTGCAGCCAGACGAAGTTTCGTCCGATGACTCAGCGGCGAGAGGTTCCTCGCCCACCTTGTGTTCATGCAATACACCAGCCAGCGTGCGACCCTGTTACACCGTCCCCGGCTCGCTCCAGCCAAAGCAACATCCAGGCCTGACTTGTACAAAGTTGTATGCCCACGACCGGTGCCGGGAAGATCGGTGAGATCTCAAGTCATGCGGAACTATAGTTGCCCTGTTTTTCTGGACCGCTACGGCAGCAATACTGGCGCGCTATGCTCGCTGAGCTAGACGCTCGGCGATCAAGACAACACACCAAAGCGCACTCCTCCACTTCGACACTGACCACTCCGCCGTGGAAGAGAAGCACGCACGCCGACGAGGTGATCTTCTGTTGAGCCGGCATTCCGGCGGCTGATCGGATTGACACATAACTTGATATAGGTCAAGGCGCGCGGCGGCTAGCTTGGTAAGGTTTGAGAAGTCATGGAGATGCGGGGGCGCTCTTCATGACTTCAACTCGTTTCCAGAATGGAAACTTCACCCGCACCGGCGAACCGGTGCGGGCGTCTTTTGTACGGGCGGTCCGGCCACCTAGGGGGCCGGTTTGGTGTGCTGTCGGGCTAGTCTTTCCGCGTATGCCAATTTGGCCAGCGACTAAGAGGCCGTAACGGGGCCGAGACCGAACTCCGGCTGACGAGCATGCCAAAGACAATCCCCCTCCGCACGGCGACTACTGAACCCACGCCGCACGCGCGCCTCCCGCTGGATAGTCCCAAAAGAGAGACGAAGCATTCCGTGGTGCGAATTGCGACAGCGATAGCAATGGGTTGCGTTCTATAAGCGCGGCGACCTACCCGTGGGGCTGTGACAACTAAGCAGATCACAATACGGTCGTCGCGGCGCGGAGCCGGCCTAGATTTGGGTTCAGGCCGTACGATCTGGTCGGCGCGAAGCTTGAAACTCCGCGGTGTATCGGATCGCCTGTTCACATTGTTCCAGCGACAATGCATGAATGCTCGGTGTTGCGACATCCAGATCAAGCGATGCAATAAGCCACTTCATGGCTTTGCCACGGGCCTCGAAGGCATTGACCCTGTCGCGCCTTATCTTTGCCGCGACCAATGGTTCGAGCGCATCGTGCAGCCGCATCTTTCGCTCCCGCAACGCTGCGTTGGCCAGCCGCCCCAGTGGCACGTTGTGCTTGCTCCGTGTCCGCACGCCGATCCAGGCTTGACAGGCGACGCAAATCCACACAGGCCCGTGGTCATCGAGATAGGGATACGCCTCCTCGCCCGCGCTTGCAAGGAGCGCCCTAGCGCCACAGTAGTCGCAGACGGGCTGGGGAAGCGCAGGAATTGGGCGACCAACGCGCATTAATGGACCTCCGCAACGCAAGATGCGAAATCAAACGGGATGGGGTCGACGCTTGCGGCCAGACGGTGTTTGTAGTACGGCTGCTCGAGGTCATCGAGGACGGCATCGTGGTCAATTCTTGGAACCGAGATGCTCGTCATCCTTCTTCCACGTCCCAATGGTGAATGAACGCGTCGGTTGTGCTTGCGCCGAGCAACATGGCGAAACGGTGGTGGTTCGGTCCATCGGCGCACTGCAGAGTTGCGTGGACATATATCGCCTCGAATCTGATTGGCAGCATTCAAATGTAGGCGCAAGGGATGTAGCAAGGCCGTGCTCTCACCGCCCGGCGATTCAGTATGCCTGCCACTACGACGCCCCTTGCTGGAGCCAGCCGCGAATACCGGAATCGCTGGGAGCTGTCAGATGCCCTGCTATGAAGGTCTCGGTGAAGATGAAGTTATAAGCTTGAAATTACCCCGATCCTGCAGGGGATGCAGGTCCCATTTCCGGGAAAAAATTCCTCTACAAAAGTAGAGGCGGCGGTGTCAAATCCATGCACAAAATAGCAAGGCTAGCCATGCCGCCAGCAAGGTGAAAGGCTCTCATAGCTTTCGGATCTTGGACGCCTGCGGCCCCTTCATACCTTGTGTGATTTCAAATTCTACTTTCGCGCCCTCCTCCAGTAACTTGAAGCCGGATCCTTGGATTTCCTTGTAATGGGCGAACAAGTCCTTGCCACCATCATCAGGCGTGATGAACCCATATCCTTTTTCACTGTTGAACCACTTTACAGTACCAGTCGCCATTTCATCCTCGAAGTTGTTACATGTCTGGGCTTCACCGCCACATCTCCCGTGTTGAGACCTAGCACAGCATAACTTATGCCACGTGCTGACGCCATGACAACCTGTAACTAGGCTTTAAACGAGTCTTCTGAAGACCACTATGCTTCCATCGTGGCGCATACCGAAATTGTGACGACAGTTCCGACCCACCGACGTGGTCCGCCAGTTAGCCTACTGTGTGTGCCACGAGTCCGCGCTTTAAATGCCATGCCTGTTTTCTTGGTTGCCCGCCGGAAAAGCAGGCCCTTAGATGAACGCCAAGGCAGTTAGTTTCCGCTTGTCGTTCGCCCGACGAAAGAGATCACTTGCGAGGACTTTGCGCGCATGGTGATGACTTGCAAAGGATGGCCAATCAGGCTGATATCGCCTATCGTAGCAATGAGCTATGAATCATCGCGCCTGATGAGTCGGGTGGGATTCGAACCCAGGGTGGGGGTCGTCCGGCGGATTAGAGCCCGCTGCCTGCAACCAACACGGCGACCGGCCCTGTGCCCGAGGCAGTTTCTAGCCCGAAGTTAGCTCCATCAAGAAGTACCGTACTTCCATTATGTTGAGCAACCATCGCCCTGCGGTGACGCAGAGAAGGCCGTGGGAGCCCATGCAAGCGTTCTTACCGACGCGCATTTACGCATCTAACTCCGGCCCCATTTTTCGAGCTAGTCCATTGCGTCATGGAATAGGCACCGGGCGAATCGCCGCGATGGATCGTCGTACTTCCACTTGATTGGCTTGGGATTCTTGTTGTGTTGAAGGATATAGCGCATCAGCTTTCGATCCAGGTCCTTCACCGAGGTGAAGACGCCTCGTGCGATCCCAGGACGTGTAGGTCGGTGTGTGGTGCATGCGGACATTGGGATGTTCGCTAAGGAAGTCGCGCACGCGCTCTGTCTTGTGACTGCTCACGTCGTCGCAGATGACGTGGATTTCTTGCTCAGATCGCCGACTGGCCACAACGCCACGAACTGCTCGCTGGTATGGCGTGGGGCGGTCTTGCCGGTTGCCGTGTTGAGTGCAGCAAACAGGCTGAGCGTGCCGTTGCGCTTGTATTCAAAGCCGTGAGTCTCGGCACGTCCTGGCGACAGTGGCAACATCCGGTCCTTGCGATCCAGGGCTTGGATCGCCGTCTTCTCGTCCATCCAGAACACCGCCGCATGTGCGGGCGGGTTCAGATACAGCCCGATCACGTCTGCGGCCTTGGTCTCGAAGTTGGGATCGTTGGAGATCATATGCCGCTCCAACCTGTGCGGGCGCACGCCATGTTTGCGCCGGATGCGCTACACCATCGAGACCGACACGTCCCCCAGTTCCTCGGCAAGCTTGTAACTGCTCCAATGCGTCGCGCCGTCCGCAGGTAGATAGCGTCAAGCAGGACGGCCTGTCCAGCGACAACCATCTTGGCCGGTTGGCCGGGATGATTGTCGGTGGTTATGGGGTCATGGTTGTCGCTCCTCCTCCTTCGTCGTTGTCGTCGTGACT
>LRMT01000141.1 GCA_001725945.1 Cupriavidus sp. UYMMa02A
CGTCGGTGTACGGATCAACGGTGCGGCCGCCGATGCCGAGACGCCACCCGTATTCAGACCGGCTACCGTGCGGGCACCGTCGGTGTACGGGTCGTACTTGCCGATCTTGGCACCGTCGGTGTACGGATCAGCCTTCCCACACGTGCGCCATCGGTGTACGGGTCGACCTTGCCGATCTTCTCGCCATCGGTGAACGCGTCGACCTTGCCGACGCGGTAGTTGTAGCCGTACGTATCTCCGGCGGAACCGCTGTCGCGCGGACCACCGGCTTGGGCGAAGCCGCTGGCGAGCGCGGCGGCAAGGGTGGCTGCGGTGATCACGGTCTTGGCGAACTTGGCATTCATGATGGGCTCCTTAGCTGGCGACCTCCCCTTGGGCGTCGCGGAATCGGTTCTTTGCTGGGTCTCTCTTTTGATCTTACATCTACTAGTAGATAGATAGCCTGATCTAAAAAAAGACCGTTTTCACGGTATTGCGATGGGCCCGTTGCAGAACCGGCTTCCTTATCTTTGCCGGTGGAGCAGCGCTTCCATGACCCGAATACTATCTACTACTAGGTAGATAGTCAAGGAAAAACATTTCTATCGCGTCGATAGGGCCTCGTCTTTCAACGACAACCCATTGATAAATATGGAGATTTACCGCCTTCCTGAAGCGCGTTCGGGCTGCGCGGCGATGAGGATCTGGCGCGAATCTTCAGCTAGCGCGAATGGCGCAAGGTGTCTCAGAGCCTCACGCTGCAGTATGACAAGGTGATGTACCTGCTCGAGGACCAGGCCGAGCACCGGCGCCTGATCCACCGCTACATCGAGGTCGCCGAATATCCGGATGGCCGGGTGGAGCTGTGGGCCGAGGGCGCCGCCCTGCCCTACACCACCTATGACCGCCTGGCGGAGATACCTTTTCCATACTCGAAGCAAAACATGTGAACTCCTTCCGCAGCTTGGCTTCGCGGACGCCGAAGAGATCCCGCTGAAAGCGAACATCGTGAAAGACATCACCGACCGCATCCGAGTCAGCGGGCTGAGGTTGTCGGAAGCCGCCACTCTGCTTGATACCCCGCAATCGGATCTGCTCCTGGCGCTTGCCGGGAAGTTCCAGTCCTTCCGCGCAGCCGAATTGCGCATCTGGCGGGATCGGCTAAGCATGCCCTTGCGTTGATCGACGCCGGGAATTGGACGGTCCCTTGATCCCGCGATTTAGGCAACAGTTCAGGTTTCTGCTGACCGATCTGATTTTGCGGGCTCGCCGCCCTCATCACGCTAAGCGATTTTCGGCTGGAGCATTTTCTTGGCGATTAATTGCATTATGAAGCGACCGTCCGGGCTGTTCCCCTTAGTCAGTATGACTCCCCTGGGGCAAAAGCTGGCCCGCCGTGAGGAATCTAACGCGGGTTAGCATCTGCCAGAGCCGCATGGTGTGGACAATGCCACACCCGGCGATTTCCAGCGCGGAGGCCAGCATGGAACACGATAGCACTTTGTATGTCGGTTTAGACGTCCATAAGGATTCGATCACCGTCGCTTATGCACTCGCCATGGCCGAGGTCGAACTGCTTGGCAAGATCGGTACCTCGAAGGCCGATATCGATCGCCTGTGCAAGCGCCTGCAGTCTAAAGCGCGCCGGATCCGCATCGTCTACGAGGCAGGCCCTTGCGGCTATGGCCTTTACCGGCAGCTTGCAGGGAAGGGATTCGAGTGCATGGTGTGCGCGCCGTCGCTGATCCCGAAGAAACCCGGCGAGCGTGTCAAGACCGATCGGCGCGATGCGGTCAAGCTCGTGCGATTGCTGCGCGCCGGTGACCTGTCAGCCGTGTACGTGCCCAGCGTCGAAGACGAAGCATTCCGGGATCTGTCACGCGCCTGGGTCAGCGCCAAGGACGATCTAAAGCGGGCCCGCCAACGGCTGAAGGCCTTTCTGCTTTCGCACGGTGTCCGCTACACCGGCAGAGCTGACTGGGGGCCAGCACACCGGCACTGGATAAGCGAATTTGCGTTCGATAGCGCCTGGCAGCAACTTGCCTTTGACGAGTATCGCCGTGCTATCGAGGACCGGCTCGCGCAATGCAGCCGTCTCGAAGCGGCCCTGCGCGAGGCCGTGGTCAACTGGCGCTTCTACCCGGCCGTACTCGGCTTGCAGGCCATGCGCGGCGTGCAGTTCACCACGGCGATAGGCATCCTCGCTGAGTTAGGCGATCTCTCGCGCTTTATCCATCCGCGCCAACTAATGGCCTGGCTCGGTGTGACGCCCGCCGAACACTCGTCCGGCGAGAAGCGGCGACAGGGCAGCATCACCAAGAACGGCAATAGCTATGCAAGAAAGCTGCTAATCGAAGCCGCCTGGAGTTACCGGCACCCGGCACGTGTGAGCCCCGAGATTCAACGCCGGCACGAAGGCATCCCAAAGGCCATCGTTGACCGCTCCTGGGACGCCAGGTTCGACTGTGCCGGCGCTATCGGAGACTTGCCGCACGTGGCAAGAACCCGAACATTGCGGTGGTCGCGGTGGCCGCGACTGAGCGGGTTCATCTGGGATATCAGCCAGCTCGCGATGTCGCTTGCCGTACCGAACGAGGCGCGGGCAACGTAACCCAACACTGGGCTAGAAACATATTTGACACCTAATGTGGAGCCAGTTTCCTGAAGGCGGCGTAGCCCGGCACACGAGCAACCCGCGCCACAGCTACGCAACGGGGACTTCATCCGACTAGCGGCGTTAGATAGCGGCAGGCTCATTGGGCGGACCTCTGTAATGCGGTAGCCAACCCGCGGATATCAGCCTGATCCACCGTCGAGACTTACTGCTACGTCGCCCTCAGGAAATTGGTGGGGAAGCAATATGGAACTGTGAAACTGAACTCAACCAATCTCCCGATTGACACGGGGAGTCATATCAGCTGTTTGGATCAACTGCGCCACCCGTTCGTCGTCGACCGTACGCGGCGCACCCGGGCGAACATCGTCGTACAGACCGGCGATGCGGCGCGCCACTTGCCCACCGTGGCATTGCCCATCTTCAGCCGTTCGGCGATCGCGCTATTGAGCTCCCCGTCCGCGCTGCTGAGAATGATGCGCGCCCGATTGCTCAGCGCTGCAGGCAACGACCGGCTGCGCGCGAACGCTTGCAACTGCGCGAGTTCGTCTTCGCTCAACACCAGTTCGGCCTTCGGTCTGCCCGTCCTCATCGTGGTATCTCCGTTCCCAAATTCCGAAACGGTAGGCAAAACTAATGCCAGTTATTTGTGGGACAGAACACTAACGCCTTACAGTTAATTTGGACGCCCACTGTGTCTCCCAACGCCTGCAGCTCCCCGACAGTGGGTGCCTGCTACGTATCCAGCTCCAAGCCGAGCTGCGCAACTAGCCACTGCACGAAGGTACCGACCTTCGGAAGGTGCATCTCGTTTTGTCGGTAGGACAGGAAATGGGTTTCACGCGCGATATGAGCGAATTGGTCCTCGCCGATCGCAACAAGATCACCTCTGGCCAGTTCGCGCTCTGCCAAGCGGATGCTCTCGAGGGCGACACCCATGCCATCGACCGCCGCGGAAATCGCCAGCGCCCCTCGATCGAAAGACGCGCGTGGACGCGTCGGACAGACCATGCCGTTGGCGCCAAACCAGTCTGGCCAGCTCACCCTGCTGAGCTGGGAATCGATCAGGGCAAGCCTTTCCATCTGATCTCGCAGCGACTCATCCGCACGGATCAGTGATGGCGAACACAGCGGAACAATGCGCTCCTTGCCCAAGGGACGAACCACCAGGCCTGCCCGCGTGTGTGCAGAGCCATAGGTAATGGCGACATCCACCTCACGCGCCTGCGTCAGGTCGATAGCCTCGGCGCCTGAAGACAATCGGATCGTGATGTCGCCATGCGTCTGCATGAACTGCGGCAGCCTCGGCCCAAGCCATTTCACTGCAAAGCTGGGCGCGCAGTAGACCGCCAGCACCTGTGACTGCGGGGCGAGTGCCACCTCGTTGCATGCGGCCTCGATGACATCGAACACCCGAGAAAGGCTTTCCTGAAGACGCTTGCCCTCCGGCGTGAGTTCCACGCGGCGAGTCCTTCGGTCAAAAAGCTTGCGGCTGAAGTACTCCTCGAGCTCCCGAACCTGGTGCTGATCGCCGATTGGGTCAAATGCAGTTCCTTTCCCGCCAGCGTAAAGCTCTCCAGTCGGGCAGCCGCCTCAAAGGCTCGAAGCAGCACAAAATTCGGCACACGCCTCATAAATCACCATCTATACATGAGTGTGGTTCATGCTTTCATGAACACCCATCGTTTGTCAACGCGGTCCCCGGCAACGACTATGAACATACCGCAGGCCCCAAACGCCTTTGCGAACACGAATAGTCCCTACAAGTTTTTCACCGAGGAGTTGACATGGCAGCAGTACTCGAACGCGCCCCGCAAGTCTTTAACGACCAGGAACGCACCTCCATTTATCAGCCGGAACAGATGGGACTGATCTATCCGTCCGTGCCCAAGTTCGCGACGCCCGCGGAAGAGCGGCAGCATCGCAAGGAACGCCTGGTCGCGGCCTGTCGCGCCTTCGCGCTGGAACGCCTGGACTACGGCTTTGCGGGCCACCTGACGGTGCGCGACCCGGAGCATCCGGAGCTGTACTGGACCAATCCGATGGCGGTGCACTTTGCACAGGTGAATGTCTCGAATCTGATCTGCGCCGACCACGAAGGCCGTGTGGTCGAGGGCGACTACGCCATCAACCGCGCTGGTTTTGTGCTTCACGCCGCAGTTCACGAGATGCACCAGGACATCGTGGCGATGTGCCATGCCCACACCGAATATGGCACTGCCTTCGCCTCGCTGGGCAAGGGCATCGAACCGATGACGCAAGACGCATGTGCGTTCTATGAAGACCATGTCGTGATCGGCGACGAGGCGGGCAAGGTTGCGGTCGAGGTCAAGGGCGGTCACAAAGTGGCCAACGCCTTCAAGGGTGTCAAAGCAGCCATTCACCAGAATCACGGCCTGCTCACCGCGAGCCGTCACAGCATTGAAGCCGCGGCCTTCTGGTTCATCGCGCTGGAGCGCTGCTGCAAGCAGCAACTGATGATCGAAGCGACTGGCGTCAAGCCCCACGTGGTGACGCCTGAGCGCGCCCGCTACAGCCGCGAACACGTCGGCAGCGACTACATCGGCTGGCTGCACTTCCAACCGATCTGGGATCACCTGCGCCTCACCCAGCCGGACATGTTCGATTAAGCCATTGCCTCATCGGAGGTCACGCCCGTGACCTCACCGGCCGCATTCCGGGCAGCGCTACGCTGACGCGGCCTTCTCTGCATCGATAAATACAGCCCCAAGGAGACACCCATGCAAACACCAGTGAGCGTGGCGACGCCCTACGTCGCCACCGAATCGGAAACGTATTCCAAGGTCATGTGGCGGCTATTGCCGTTCCTGTTCCTCTGCTACATGTGCGCATACCTGGACCGCATTAACGTCGGGTATGCGAAGCTGCAGATGATGCAGGATCTTGGGCTTAGCGATGCCGTCTACGGACTTGGCGCGGGCATCTTCTTCGTGGGCTATCTTCTGTTCGAAGTCCCCAGCAACCTCATCCTGCTGCGCGTGGGCGCCAGGCGGTGGATCGCCCGCATCATGATCACGTGGGGCCTGATCTCGGCCGCCATGATGTTAGTCAGGACCCCGACGAGCTTCTACATCATGCGCTTCCTGCTTGGAGTGGCCGAAGCCGGTTTCATTCCGGCCATCTTGCTCTATCTGACCTACTGGTTCCCGTCATCGCGCCGGAGCAAGGTCACTGCGCTGTTCCTGACAGGTATTCCCATGTCCGGCGTCATTGGGGGCCCGCTGTCAGGCTGGATCATGAGTGCTGTGCACGGCTCGCACGGCTGGGCTGGATGGCAGTGGCTGTTCTTGCTGGAAGGCATTCCCACGGTGGTTGTCGGCATCGTCGCGTTCTTCTATCTCGACGACAAAGTCTCGGACGCGAAGTGGCTGAGTTCGTCCCAGAAGACGATGATCGAAAACAATCTGGCTGCAGAGAGCCGTGGTCACGCCTTGCATTCGGTGCGGGACGGGCTGACCAATCCGAAGATTCTGCTCCTCAGCTTGATTTACTTCTTCTTCACCATGGGGCTCTACGGCGTCAGCTTCTGGTTGCCGACGATCGTCAAGGCAAGCGGCGTTTCCAATCCGTTGGACATCGGCCTGCTGTCGGCCATTCCGTACGCCGCTGCGACGGTTTCGATGATTCTCGTTGGTCAAAGCTCGGATAGCCGCGGTGAACGTCGCTGGCACCTGGCAGTACCGGGTGCGCTCGGGGCGCTGGGTCTGTGCTTTAGCGTGGCCTATGCCAACAATACCGCCATTGCGATGTTTGCCCTGACCATCGGCACGATGGGAATCATGACGACGATCTCGCAGTTCTGGACCTTGCCGCCCGCGATTCTCGGGGGCGCAGCCGCCGCGGCCGGTATTGCGCTCGCCAATTCGGTAGGCAGCATCTCCGGTGTCATCAGCCCATATCTCATTGGGTGGGTCCAGACCTCGACCGGTACGACTGGCAATGGCGTGCTCGTCCTGGCCGCGAGTCTGATCATCGGCGCGCTGCTCGTGTTCACCGTGCCTGCGCAACTGGTGAACATTGGCAGGCGAGCGGGCCGGTAACGGCCGAGGCGATAGGCGATAAGGCTCAGGCCGTCTGACGGGTGTCCCCGATGTATTCGACAAGACGGCTGGTCAGATTTTCCCGAGCGCGCGTGGTATGCAGATCGGTCAGTTCAGCCGCGCGCGCGCCGTCGCCTGCAGCAATGGCTTCCGCGATGGCCTCGTGTTCGTCCCAGATCGTCTTGCGTTGCTGCGCAGACGATTGCAGGACGGCCCCCATGGCGCGTCGGAGATGGACCCAATAGTTCTGCGCGCTCTGCTCGAGGAACGGATTGCCTGCTGCACGATAGATGGCGTGATGGAATTCCATGTCCGCGTCGATCATGGCCTTGACGTCCTTGCCCTGTGTCGTGCGCCGGCCGTTGGCAATGATCTTCGGATCGACCTTGAAGTGTCGCTTCGCCGCGAGCCGGGCCGCCAGGGCATCCAGCGAACCACGAATCTCGTAGAGGTGGCCGATCGACTCTATATCCAGCGGAGTCACAAGCACCCCCCGACCCGGAGCGTCTTGCACAAAGCCATCCTTCTTGAGGATCCGAAGCGCCTGAATGACGGGGGAACGCGACACCTGCATCTGCTCCGCAATTTCTTCCTGGGTCAGTCGCGTCCCAGGAGCAAGCGTCCCATCACTGATGGCGTCGAGAAGCATCTTGTACACCTCGTCGACGTAATCGGGCCGGATTGAATTTTGGGAAATGTGGTCGCCATGGTGACTGCCTTCTGAACTCTGTATCCAGTTCATTGTGGTGGAGCGACCCGCTCAATGCAATGGATCTTCGGTGAACGCACGTGGTACTTGACTTTGGCTTGATGCCAAGCCAACAATCTGCACTCTGAATACAGAGTTCAGAATTCGAATTAGAGCAACCGAGGAATCGATTTCATGCGAGTTTTTACGACAAAGATGCTGATATTGCACTTTTGCGGAAGCAGAAGGTGGCCGTGATAGGCTACGGTTCCCAGGGGCATGCGCATGCCCTCAACCTGAAGGACAGCGGTATCGACGTGGTCGTCGGCCTGCGCGAGGGCGGCGACTCCTGGCAGAAGGCGGCTGCAGCCGGACTTCAGGTCGCCAGCACGGCGCAAGCCGCGGCAGCCGCCGACTTTGTGATTCTTCTCATCCCCGACGAGACCATTGGCCGGGTGTACCGGGAAGCGATCGAGCCAGCCATGCGCGAAGGCGCAACCCTCGCCTTTGCGCATGGATTCAACATCCACTATGGCCAGGTCATTCCCCGCAAGGATCTGGACGTCGTCATGATCGCGCCCAAGGCGCCCGGTCACACGGTACGCTCGACCTATGCGGAAGGCGGTGGTGTCCCAGGCTGATCGCCGTCGCGCAAGACCGGTCAGGACGCGCCCGGGATCTCGCGCTGGCCTACGCCACGGCCATTGGCTGCGGCCGCTCCGGAGTGACCGAGACCAATTTCCGCGAGGAGACCGAAACTGACCTCTTCGGCGAGCAGGCAGTCCTGTGCGGCGGTACCGTCGAACTCATCAAGGCCGGCTTCGACACACTCGTGGAAGCCGGATACGCCCCGGAAATGGCGTACTTCGAGTGTCTGCATGAACTCAAGCTGATCGTGGACCTGATCTACGAAGGCGGTATTGGAACGATGAACTATGGCATTTCCAACAATGCCGAGTTCGGCGAATACCTTACCGGTCCGCGCATCGTCACCAACGAGACCCGCGCCGCAATGAAGGCCGTTCTCGAATCTATCCAGACCGGTGAATACGCCAAGTCCTTCATTCTCGAAAGCCAGGCCGGCGGCCCTACCTTGCAGTCACGTCGACGCCTGACCGCGGCCCATCCGATCGAAGTGGTTGGCGCGAAGCTGCGCGAGATGATGCCGTGGATCCGCAAGTCGGCATTGGTCGACAAAACCATGAACTGATCACCTCCAAGGCGCCAATTCCCGCGTAAACCCGAACTTACATCGCCGCATTGCGCACCTACCATTGGATACAGAGTTCAGAATTCAGTAGTCAAAGACAACTGCAAGATCCACCAGGAGACCATCATGACCACACCTTTCGACCAACACGACGCGAGCAAGACCACCGGTGGCACTGCCGCTGCTGGCCCCGCCGCGAAGAAATTGATTCCTTACGGCGGCTACTACACGAGCCGCGTGCCGGGCCACGATCCCGAACTCACCGAGACGGGACCGGGCACGCCGACGGGCGAATACATGCGTCGTTTCTGGCATCCGGTGTGTATGTCCATGGAACTCACCGACACCCCGCGCTTCCTCAAGATCTTGAGTGAAGAACTCGTGGCGTTCCGTGATGGCAGCGGCCGCGTCGGTGTATTGCACGCCCACTGCGTGCATCGCGGCGCTTCGCTGGAATACGGTGCGATCCAGGAACGTGGCATCAAGTGCTGCTACCACGGTATGGTGTTCGATGTGGATGGCGCGTGTCTGCACGTCCCGTTCCCTGCTGGCGAGGAGAAGGAAGCCGACAAGTACGCGTGCTCGATCCGCCAGGGCGCATACAAAGCCATCGAACGCAACGGCCTGGTCTTTGCCTATATGGGACCGCCGGAAGAGGAGCCGCCGTTCCCGGAGTGGGAGCAGGATTTCACTGTGCTGCCGAGCGACGAGCCGGTGCCTTACAGCAACTTCCAGCATTGCAACTGGCTCCAGGTGCAGGACAACGCCGCCGACAACTTCCATCCCACCGCGCTGCATGCAGCCAAGAACGTCGTTGGCGGCAAGTTCCAGAGCACGACCTTTGACGAAGTCGGTGCTGCGTCGATGGAAGTCGCACCGGACATGCAGTTCATTCCGGTGCATCAAGGTCGGGGCCTGGCCTGCGCGGGTGCCCGGCGGGTCGACAAGGACAAGATGTTCCTGCGCATCCAGCACCAGGTCCTGCCGAACCTCAGCCTCCACGCCTATACCTCGGAAGATGGAGCAAAGAAGAAGCTGTTCAGCCGCTTCCACATCATCCGCTGGACCGTGCCCGTCGACGACGAAAACAGCAAGATGATCGGCTGGCGCGTGATGGGCCCCGGGATCGACACGCGCCTTGTAGGTGACAAGAGCATGGTCGGATACGAGACCATTGACTTCCTCGATGGCCAGGTCGCCATGCGCAGGCCGGAACGATTCGGCAAGTACAAGCTAGAGGACATGCCGCCGATTCCCCCCAATCACCGAGAGCGCGCCAACTACAAGGATGCCCAATATGCGCCGGGCGACTACGAGGCGATCATCAGCCAGCGTCCGATCGCAGTGCACTCCCTGGAAAACCCCACCAAGTTCGACGCGGGCCTGTACGCCTTCCGCAAGATGCTGCGCGAAGCGGTGCGAGGCTCCAACGCTGCAGCGGCTGCGCAAGGCTTTGCGCAATGGCTGCGTGACGTCGGTGGCGCCCCCAACAGTTACTGCACGGGCAACGTCTTCGAACTACCGGAGGCCGCGACGATGGAGCAGGAGGTCGCCAATCGCCGCCTGCTCGCACGCAAGGCTGTCGCCATCATCACGGAAGCCGACGGTCTGAGGGGTGAAGAGCGTGCCGCGTTCGTCAAGGCCAAGTTTGATGAACTGGAACAGAGCCTGAAGGCATAAGCGCTCTCAAATGTGAAAATGCCGGGCGGCACCGTACCGCCCGGCCCGATGTACCTGAAGACACGAGGTTCACCATGAATGCCCCCACCACCGATCGTAGCGCGCTCACCCATCTGGAACTGGTTCTTCGGCAAGTTCGCATGGAGGCGGCCGAATCAACTCATACGAATTCGTCGATCCCGACGCAATGAGTTGCCGGGTTTTACTGCAGGCGCGCACATCGACGTGCATATTGCCCCCGGGGTTATCCGTCAGTATTCGCTATGTAACAACCCCGAGGAGCGTCACCGCTACGTCGTCGCCGTCCTTCGAGACGAAGCTGGCCGCGGCGGCTCACGGGGAATGCACGAGACCTTACGGGTTCCGAACCGCGTCAAGGTCAGCGTGCCGAGAAACAACTTCACCCTCGCCGAGGGCGCCAGGAAGTTCATCCTGCTCGCCGGCGGTATCGGTGTGACGCCGCTCAAGGCGATGGTCCACCGCCTTGAATCGAAGTCGATCGACTATGACCTGCACTACTGCGCCAAGGCCCGCAGTACGCCGCGTTCGAAGCGGAACTCAAGAGCGGCACCAGGATCGGAAAAATCCACTGTCACTTCGATGGAGGGGATCCCAAAAACGGGCTTGATATCGCCAAGCTGCTGATGCAGCCGGAACCGGATACGCATGTCTATTACTGCGGTCCAGCCGGATTCATGCAAGCTTGCGCCGATGCAGCCGCGCATTGGCCGCAAGAGTTCGTGCATTACGAGCACTTCAAGGCGCCGGTGCAAAAGGCACCGGCCACAAGCGATGCGCCGGTTGATGGTTATGTGGTCGAGTTGGCTCAATCGGGAAAGAAGCTGACTGTCGCCCCGGATCAGAACCTGGCGGAAGTTCTTCAGCAAGCGGGGGCGCCGGTGGAAACGTCCTGCCAGTCCGGCCTATGTGGGACTTGCAAAGTCCACTACCTCGCCGGTGACGTCGACCACCAGGACTTCATTCTTGACGAGAGCGAACGACAAAGCGTGATGACGCCGTGCGTGTCCCGGTGCTGTGGCGGGACTCTGGTACTGGACCTGTAACAGTCTCCGATGGAAAGAAGCCATGCGCAGTGATTGCCGCCCACTAGTGCATATCTTTCTGCTGTTCATACTCATCTCGGCGGTTGCGCCTGCAATCCGAGGTCCCGCGTCACATGCCGTGCACCGGTTGCAGGCCGTTTTCCTGCGTGAAGGAAAGCGTGCAAATGTTGGGGAGGCTGATTTCGTCAGGCGCCCTGACTTTCCGCGGCTTATTTTGTTCGGCGACCGGTGCCAGTTCGGCGATGCTGGCCTTGCCGCCAATGAGTTGACGCACACTGCTGCATAACCCGCGTCGGATCGCCTGTTGAGTGATCAGGCCGAACCATCGCTCGACCTGATTGAGCCAGCTCGTATAGGTCGGCGTGAAGTGCACGTGGTAACGCGGATGTTTAACGAGCCATGCCTTGACCTTCGGATGCTTGTGCGTCGCATAGTTGTCCACGATCAGGTGCACATCCAGGTCAGCGGGTACGGCCTTCTCGATGTGTTTAAGGAAAGCCAGAAACTCCTGATGCCGATGACGGGGCTTGCACTGCGCAATGACTTCACCCGTTGCTGCATCCAGCGCTGCGAACCAGGGTCGTTGTGCCATGCCGGATGTGATCATGCGTCACACCTTCGAGATAACCCAGACCCATCGGCAATACCGGCTGCGTGCGCTCCAGCGCCTGGCACTGGCTCTTCTCGTCAACGCACAGCACCAGCGCATGGGTGGGCGGGCTCAGGTACAGCCCGACAATGTCGCAAACTTTCTCGATGAAATACGGTTCGGTGGACAACTTGAAGCTCTTCGAGCGATGGGGCTGCACACCGAACAGCGACAGATACCGCGCCACCGAACTCCTGGAAATTCACTTCAACGAGGTGCTTGCCATCGCGCAGCGTGGCCGTGCTTTCCACGAAGCAACGGGCGCGACCGCGATGAGCATGACCTTCGCTGCCTCACGCTCGGCGTGTCCGTCTGCGTTGGTCACCATGGCGCTCACCACCAGGCCGTGTCGGTTGTCGCTCAGGGTATGGCCCATGTTAGCGCATGACTGGCTGAGCTTTTACAATGCCACGCGACTCCACTCGACGCTGGGCTATGTCGGCCCCAGGACGTCGAGAAATTGGTTCGCAGCTCGGCAACACCGGGCTGCCTAATTCCCTCTGTTATGGAATTCGTGGAACAGGGGCAAGGTCACGAGCAACGTTAGGTTCTCTTCAGTGCGCTTACGCTCAGTGTGAGCTCGCGCTCATAACCGCAGACCTTAAAGTTTATTAACCTCGACACGAAACGGGCCGAACGCTCTAGCATTCCAGCGACGCCGTGGTGGCGCCGCCAACAAGGAGAGCATCATGGACAGTGTCACTTCGAATCCGGCCTCAACTTCCACTCTCAGCGGGAAGCGCGTGCTTATCGTTGGAGGAACATCCGGCATCGGCCTCTCCGCCGCAATCCAGGCCAACGACGCAGGTGCGAATGTCATCGTGCTCGGCCGTGAGCCTGATATGGCGAAGCGGGTTGCGGAAGGACATGGCTTTGAAGGATGGCGCTCCGCCGACGTGACGTCTGGCGCAGAACTTGAGAACGCGCTCAGCGGCATTCCGAAGGTCGACCACCTCGTTCTGCTTGCGGGCACGTTCGTCGCCGGGAAAGTCTTAGAGGCCGATGTTAGCTACCTTCGTCGCGCTTTCGACGAGCGTATCTGGTCCGCCATTCAGATCGTCCGCACCTTGGGTGACCGTCTCTCCAAGAACGGATCTCTGACACTGATCTCCGGTGCACTGGCCGACCGTCCGACGCCGTATGGGACGGCGGTTCTCGCCGCAGCGTCGGCCGCAATGGAAGCGTTCGGACGAGGCTTGGCATTGGAGTTAGCGCCCCTGCGCGTCAACACACTTTCACCCTCCTCCATTGAGACCCCTCTACTCGGCAAGACACTCGGTGCGGGAAGGGCCGCGTATGTCGACGCACTAAAACAGTCGCTCCCGCTGCGCCGAATGGGCACCGCTGGCGAAGCCGGTGCCGCTGTCGTCTTCCTCATGGCGAATGGATGGATGAACGGAGCGACGCTCAATATCGACGGCGGGTCGCGGCTGGTCTAGTACGTCGTCTAGGCGGCGTCAAGCATGACAACCCTCTTCGACCCCCTTCATATTGGTTCACTTCGCGCGCCGAACCGCATCGTTATGGCGCCGATGACCCGGGCACGCGGCACTAAGCAACACGTTCCCACAGCGATGATGGCGGAGTACTACGCTCAACGAGCATCCGCTGGCCTCATCATCAGCGAGGCAATCGGGATCACCCAAGAGGGCTTGGGCTGGCCATACGCCACAGGCATATGGTCAAGGCCTCAGATTCTCGGATGGCTTCGCATCACCGAGCTGTCCATCGGGTAGGAGGTCGTATCATCGCGCAGCTGTGGCACATGGGACGCGCTGTACATCCCTCCTTTACCGGGGGGGCGCAGCCCGTCTCCGCGTCCCCGACGACGGCGCTAGGATTCGCTCATACCTATTCTGGCAAACAGCGCTACGTCTCGGCAAGAGCGCTGCGAATCGAGGATATCCAACGCATCACCGACGACTTTCGTGCGGCGACCCGCAACGCCGTCTCTGCTGGCTTCGACGGTGTTCAAATCCACGCTGCCAACGGCTACCTCATTGACCAATTCCTGCGAGACGGAAGCAACTTCCGGGAGGATCAGTATGGCGGCGCCGTTGAGAATCGCGTCCGCCTTCTGAAGGACGTCACTGCTGCCGCTGTTGACGTTATTGGCGCAGATCGCGTCGCGTTCGCCTAAGCCCCAATGGCGCTGATCTGGGTGTGTGGGATAGCCATCCGGAGCCCGTCTTTGTATGCGCCGCCCGGACACTGTCATCGCTTGGCATAGCTTATCTAGAGTTGCGCGAGCCACCGATAAATGGAACCTTCGGCGCATCGGATCGCCCACCCTTCGCACCAGCGATTCGCAAAGCGTTTTCGGGGATCACCATACTGAATTCGGACTACAATTTCGCGCGCGCACAATGCGCCGTTGGTAATGGAGAAGCGCATGCCATCTCGTTCGGGCGCGCGTTCATTTCGAATCCTGACCTTCCGGAGAGGTTTGCCCTCTCTATACCGCTCGCTCGCGATGACTGCGAGACTTGGTTCACTCAGGGAGCGGACGGCTATGTTGACTATGGCACGTTCTGTCCTGGTCCTCACAGCCTCACTATGGGTCTGTCCTAGCGACAGCCTGCAACTGCGTTGTCTATATCAACATAGATGGAGTATCCGATCGTGACACTCGTACAGAAATTTCTCGCCACATCCGCCCTTGCATGGTTTGGTGCGATCGCTCAACGCAAGCGGCCAGAAATCCGGCTGTGGAACACAATACTCAAGCTTTCTTGCAGGCTCTTGAAGCGGGCGGCGGCAAGCCGATCGAGCAGCTGAGCCCGAAAGATGCGCGCGCCGTCCTATCGGGGGCCCAATCGGGTGTAAAACTCAAGCTTCCGCCGGCCGACGTCCGAGAAAAGCTGATCCGTGTCGACGGCCAAGACATCTCAGTGACCGTGGTCCGCCCGGCTGGGGTGAAAAAATCCCTGCCTGGATTCATCTTTATTCATGGTGGCGGTTGGGTATTGGGGGATTTCCCAACGCATGAGCGACTGGTGCGCGATCTCGTAAAGTACTCGGGGGCGGTCGCCGTTTTGTGAACTACACTCCTTCGCCGGAAGCCCGCTATCCGGTCGCAATCAACCAAATCTATGCCGCAACGAAGTGGGTCGCCGAAAACGGTCAGCAGATCGGCGTCGATGGCTCCCGTTTGGCAATCGCCGGCAATAGTGTCGGGGGCAATATGGCCGCTGCGGTGAGCCTGATGGCGAAAGACAAGGGCGGCCCTAAGCTTCGTTACCAGGTCCTGTTGTGGCCGGTCACCGATGCGAACTTTGATACCGGATCGTACAAGGAGTTTGCGGATGGCCACTTCCTCACCCGCAATATGATGAAGTGGTTCTGGGAAAACTACACGACCGATGCCGACGAGCGCGCGCAGATCTATGCCTCTCCGCTGCGTGCAAGCACGGAACAGCTTAAGGGTTTGCCGCCGGCACTCATTCAGACCGCAGAAAACGACGTGCTGCGCGATGAAGGGGAGGCTTATGGGCGCAAGCTGGATCAAGCTGGCGTCGCCGTCACCGTCACGCGATACAACGGCATGATCCATGACTATGGTCTGCTCAACTTTCTGAGTACCGTCCCAGCCGTACAGTCTGCCATGCAGCAAACCGGCGAAGAACTCAAGGCGCATCTGCGCTAAGTAATACAAGGGGCGGCGAAAGCCGCCCTACACTATTTTCAGCGATACTGTGTCAGCAGTATGTACCTGCAAAGCCAGCAAAGAATTGAAGGCACCATCTTCGTTCTGAACGATGATGAGCGTTTGCGGGAGCGACTCGTACATCTTTTTCACTCAGCCGGCCTGCCAACTGCGCCATTCTGTTGCACTGAGACCTTTCTTGCAGCCCCTTTTCCCGAAGTCCCTCATTGCATCATACTGGATGTCCGCATCAACGGGAAAAGCGGGCTAGCTTTGCAGCAACGACTCAATACGTCTTCAAGTTGCGCCGCTTGCGTCTTCCTTTCTAAGGTCGCCGATGTGCGCACGTCTGTTTCCGCGATGAAGGCCGGAGCGGTTGACTTCTTGACAACTCCCTTCCGCGACCAGGACCTGGTTGATGCTGTGTACGAAGGATTGTCGCACTCCAGCGCCCGCTGGAGCTCCAAGCATCACGCTCGCGAGTTGCAGAAAGGTCTGGGCCAATTGACGCCTCGCGAGCTGGAGGTCATGCAGTTAGTGGTTCGTGGACTGCTGAATAAGCAGGTCGCAGGACGCTCTTGGCATCACAGAGACCAGTTGAAACCTTCGCCGAACTGGTCGTGATTGGCAACGCTTTTGGGATGACGTTACAGCGGCGCTACGCGTCTTAGTATGAGCGCTGCACGCGCCGACCCAACGAGCGATTACTGCAAAAGGGTATAGAATCCATAGCCACCTGCTCACAAAACTCCCACGATGGAACAAATTGGACTAGATCGTCTGACCGGTCTCGTGGCTTTCTCTCGTGCAGCCTCGCTCGGCAGCTACACCGCTGCAGCCAGGTCTCTGGGAATTTCCCCTTCCGCGGTTAGCAAAAGCGTTCAACGACTCGAGCTTCATCTCGGGTTGAAATTGTTCAGCCGCACCACCCGTTCTCTATCCTTGACGCCAGAGGGGAAGGACCTGCTGGAGCGTACCTTAAAGCTGCTGCGGCAAGCCGAAGAGATCGAACAGGCCGTAGTAGCGGCGAAATCCGAACCCACCGGCACCCTCAAGATCTCGACACCCATCCCGATCGCCGTCCACATACTCGCGCCCGCCCTTCCGCGCTTCCGTTCCCGGTATCCGAAGGTGGTGATAGACATGCGGGTGGCGGACCGTTATGTCGACCTCATTGAAGAAGGTTTCGACATATCGATTCGGGTGGGCGATCCAGGGGACTCCCGTCTAATCTCCAACGTCTAGCTCCTCATCGCGTATGCGTGTTCGCGGCTCCGTCCTATTTGGCTAAACGGGGGATCCCAGCCAGGCCTGAAGATGTGAGTCAGCACGACTGTGTAAATTTCCGCTACCAGAGCACCGGTCAGGAGGCCAGCTGGCCATTTCAATCAGGGGAGCGGGTCACCGAGATACGACCTACCGCTGGATTGATCATAGACACGAGTGACGCGGTGGCTGCCGCCCTGGCCGCAGGTGGTGGCCTGGGACTTTCAGCAACCTACGTCGTCGCACCCTATGTCAGAAGGGGCGAATTGGTACCAGTACTCTTCCCCTTGGTCCACGAACGTTTTCCATCACTGCGGTATGGCCAGAAAGCCGGCGTGCCAACCCGGCGGTCAAGGCGTTCGTTGCCTTCCTCGGCCAGATCTTCCCTGCGCATCCACCCTGGGATGCAGCGGTAGAAGCATCTGCAGCAGAGTTTGGTAAAATGCAGAATAGGCCGAGGAGCGAGTGACGCTTCCTGCAATGTGCGTAATTGGCAATACCACCTTAAAACTTGCCGTTTGAAGCTCAATCATGCGCAACGCTGTTTCCTCGTACTGTCCTCCCCACGCGGTTTGAACTGGCTACATAGCACCAGACGTCACACTCGCCACAGCCTCCGCGATCCGCCCTTGGTGCATGCACGTGCCTGAGGCGCGAGGGACAGCAGTTAAATCTGCGTCCTTACCTAATGCGCGAGCGCGCTAGAACAGCTCGGTATACGGTAGTACACCGACCCTTATTCCGTTGACATCCAATGAGGTGTATCCGTCGGTGTCACCTATAATGATCCAGGTCTCCTGGTGCCAACCAGCTTCCTGCGGAAAGTACCGCTTACAATGGAAAGGACTTGAGACTCTGCCCCTGAAGTAGGAATGCCTCATTGCCCAATCTGTCAGCAGAACCGGCCTTGAAGATCACTGCGCCGGCTTGGAGTTCACCCAGCGCATGCATCGTGAGGCTCTACGCTATGCATGGCCGCGCCATAGTCGAACGCTTCCGAGGCCTAGAGCCGTGCCTGCGTGCAGGCGAGGGAGAAACTGAGGGATTTCTGCGTGCACGTCGGATATCGTAGGTCGATCAAGTGACGGCCCTGACAAATGTCAGCGGCTCGGCGCGGCATGCCTGTCAATTGCCCATACCCATTTCTGAGTGGAGCGCAACTGCGTCAATGTCATATACCGGCAATGGTCACCAATTGCTTTATTATCTAGGTCGGAGGTTCCCTGCCTCGTAAACCTCACACCTTCAGGAAGCTCGTCTCCCCGGCGTCGAAGGGGGACGATATGGCGCGGCGCTTCGATGCACGATAAGCGGTGAAGACTTGGGAAGTAGACCCGAGCTTGCCATCAGATTGATCATCTTCCGAAGCTATCCAAAGTAGTGAACATCCTGCCCCTTTTCGGAAAAGTTGCCATAGTCACAGGCGGAACCGGATATGTCGGTGCAGCCATCGTTCGTCGACTGGCGCGCGAAGGCGCCGATATTGCATTTAGCTATCTATCGTCGAATGTCCTAGCCGAACAGCTAGTCTCAGAAGTGCACGCGCGCGGCAGACGCGCAATTGCCTTGCGGGCCGACTTCTCCGTACCGGCCGAGGTCGAAGCGTTCATTTGGGGAGCACATGATGGATTCGGTAGACTCGACGTCCTGGTGAACGCCGTCAACGTCGAAGCGAACGCACGAGTAGACGATCTCGACGCCGACATGCAGGCTATTCAAAGGCAGTTCGACGTCAATGTAAGAGGTATCGCGATCGCCGTTCGAACCGCTGCGCCATTGTTGATCGATGGTGGTCGTATCATATCTGTCGGCCCGGTGCTCGCCGGCAACCAAGCATGTGCGGGAAAATCAGATTTCCTTGCCACGAAGGCCGCAGTCGCATCGTACACGAGAGGTTGGTGCCATGAGTTCCGCCACAGAGCCATCACTGCGAATATCGTGGAAATTGGGAGGATCGATGTCGGTGTTGGCACGTCCATCGTTCGAGGAATGAATGAGGAGTTGGCCGCTGCGCGGCAGCGCTCCGGGACCTCAGAAGCCGTTGCGGGCGCGGTAGCTTTTTTGGCCGGGCCAGACGCCGGCTATATCAGCGGTACCTCTTTGAGGGTCGACGGCGGACTCAACGTCTGAGTTTGGTGCGCGCTACAGACCAATCGACTCCCTCCGTAGTGTCGCGCCATAAATCCAGCCGTTCGCCATCAAGAAGAGAGAGCGCCTGCACCCGCTTCATCGGGGGTACCTAGACGGCGAAGCGGTGATCGTTGGGCCAGTGCTGCTAAGTATGCCTCACTGCCAGGCTCCAATGCTCGCCTCAGGCCCGGTTAATAACTAACGCATTGACACGCACGGGCGCGAGCTCCAGTGCCAAGCCGCGCGCATGGCATCTATAGCGGCAGCAGCGGCGCCTAGCACCGCAGTCCCATATGCATCCGGCCGCTCAGACAGCGCTCCATACACTAGCGTAATCGAGCCGTTGCGCCGAAGCCGAGTGCCCAGCGCTCTTATGATGCGCAATGAGGCTCATATTCGCTCATCGAATGCGCGATGGAGATGCTCCATATCTGTGTCTATGACACTTCTAGCGACAAAGGCACCCGCAACGAGAACCAGGTGATCGACTCGCTGGACCTCGTGCAAGGCCAACTCTATCTCACGTTGCACTGTCACATCGGCAGCCCGCCAGCCGGAGAAGGCATGGACTTCCGCGACGGACCTCGCTTTGTCGGCGCTTGGTCCAATCACGGTGACCTTTGCTCCGAGCTTCCTTGCCTGGATGGCCGTGGAAAGGCCAATTCCCGAAGTCCCACCAAAAATCAAGACATGGTTGCCCGTCAGGCCCTGATCCAATAAATGCAGGGTGCCCATGTCACTCTCCTACCGTTTGGACGTTGTGGGTTCGCGCCGCTCTTTATAAGTATCGCCCAAGCAATTTCAGCTTCCGCCTGGGCAGGCCGACGAATACCACCGCACAGACAGGACCGCCTTGAACCATTGCTATTTTCATAACAATTAAGGTGCGTCGGCAACATAGCTCGGGTTCAATACCTGAGAGGTAGCCTTGGGTGATCAGTATGGCGTATCAGCACAGCGAACCGCGTTGTTGGCAGAACATTGTCACGAAACTTGACCGGGTGCCCATGCCTTCGGATTCAACCTCCGACGTGGTCAACGGTCGAAATTCCCTCCCAGTTCCTTTTTGGTCCGCGATATGCGAGATCGAGCTGGTCTCCGATGGTCTCGTATTGATCTCGTGGAGTAATTCTGTTCACGGTCGCTACACGGACCAAATATGGGCGCGCTCGCGTACTCCGCAAGGTGGACTATGCCTCTTAACCGGCGACCCCATTGCGCCGAAAACATCCGCCTTCATGCCCCGACGCAAGAGCCCTCCGACCCCGAGCGCGAACTGGATGATAGCTTCCTCTGCACTGTCATTTCTGCAGATTGGCGAAAGGCTTGCCGAAAAAGAGACTATCCGCGCCCGCTGCGCAGCGCAACAACGGCTAGAACATTCCTATCCCTTGCATGCTACGCCAGCAGTGGCATGCCCCCCCACATGATCGTAAGAGCGGAGATTTCGTCATGCTGAAACTTAACGTCAACGGAAAAGACGTCCAGGTCAAAGCCGACTCGGATACACCTTTACTTTGGGTCCTGCGAGAAGAACTGGAGTACACCGGTGTCAAGTACGGCTGCGGTATTGCCCAATGTGGCGCCTGCACGATCCACCTTGACGGGGCGGCTGTCAGGTGCTGTGTTCTTCCCGTCAGCGCTGCAGTGGGAAGAAAAATCACAACGATCGAGGGCCTTGCCAAGCAGCATCCTCACAAGCTGCAAACACTGTGGATCAAACATCAAGTCCCTCAGTGTGGGTACTGCCAGTCGGGGATGGTGATGGCGGCCGCGGCCTTGTTGGACGCAAATCCGCACCCGACCGATGCCGACATTGACGGTGCAATTACCAACATCTGCCGCTGCGGGACATACCCGCGCGTTAAGGCGGCGATCAAAGAAGCAGCCCAAAGCTAAGGGGAATACGCGCACATGACTTCCAACACCATTTCCCGGCGCACGTTCTTGAAATCGTCCGCCGCCGCTTTGCTGTCCGAAGCGCTGGTTATTCCATTTGCCGCCCCGGCCTTTGCGGGTGGGCAGGCATCGAATGGCCAGTGGAGCATGAGTTATCTCCGCCTGGACCGCAACGGTGACATCACCATCATCTCCCCGGTGGCTGAACTTGGCCAAGGAACGTCTTCCGCCTTGGCAGGCGTGCTGGCGATCGCTATGGACGCGACTGGACCCGGGTGAAATTCGAGTTGGCGCCTCTCGCACCTGCGTATGTGAATCCGACCTACGGCATGCAACTTACTGGTGCAAGCACCGGCATGTCGGGCTTTCATGACATCTTCCAACACACGGGCACCTCGGCGCGAGCGATGCTCATCGCGGCTGCGGCCGCCGAATGGAAAGTCGACCCAGAGCGCTGCACGACCTCCAATGGCTACGTGCTTGTTCCTGGAACAGTGAAGCGACTGTCCTACGGCGAACTTGCCAAGGCCGCAGCTTCACTGCCGGCTCCTAAGCCAGCCGCCGCCAAATCCAGCCGTGTGGAAATGATCACCAAGCCTCGACTGGATATCCCGAGCAAGGTCAACGGAAGCGCGATTTACGCGATCGATGTCAAGCTCCCGCACATGCTTTACGCCGCCGTGGCCATGTCTCCCGTGTTCGGGGGAACTATCAAGAGCTACGACGGGAAAGGCGGCGATGTCCGTAAAAGGCGTACGAAGCGTCACGCCACTTTCCAACGGCATTGCAGTCGTCGCAGACGGCTGGTGGACAGCGCGAAAAGGGCTAGCCGCGCTACAACCACAATGGGCCACCACGGAGTATGACCGGGTAGACGACCGGAGCATCAAGGATCAACTCTGGCGTGACTTGAAAGCCCAGGCAGGCCATCTCGCGAAGCGAGAGGGTGATCCCGATCCTGTACTGAGAGAGGGTCCCACCTTTACTCGAAGGTACGAGGTACCGTTCCTGGCGCATGCCACGATGGAACCCATGACGTGCGTGGCTAAGTTTGATGGGACGCGGTGCGACATTTGGGTGGGTTCCCAGCAGCCTGGACGCGCACGTCGGGAGGCAGCTGAGCTTCTCAAGATTTCAGAAGATGCAGTGACTATTAATCCGACGCTGGCCGGCGGTGGCTTCGGTCGGCGTCAAGAGCCAGACTTCGTGCTCCAGGCCGTCGCGCTCGCGCAGGCTCATCCTGGCCGCCCGGTGAAGCTGATCTGGTCTCGGGAAGAAGATACACAGCACTCGTGGTACCGGCCGAGTGGCGTTTCTGAACTATCCGCAGCATTTGGAGATGGGACAGTGAAAGCATGGCGCCACCGCCAAGCCACGCCTGCCGTGCTTGAGCGTGCCTTCCCCGCAGTGTCAAAGATGGTGCCGTACGACATCACAGTATCGGACGGAATCTATCCGCTCTACAAGTTCTCCAACCAAGACGCGTGGTGGGTGAAAAGCAACACCCATGTTCCGGTTGGCATGTGGCGCTCAGTTGGAGCGTCGCAGACTATCTTCGCGATCGAGAGTTTTATGGACGAGATGGCGCTCGAACTCGGGAAGGACCCCTTTCAGTTCCGGCGTGATCATCTTCGTCATGATGCTCGCGCGGTCGCAGCGTGGGACCGTCTCGGGGCGATGTGCGGATGGGAGCGCGCAAAAGCGGAAAACCGAGCGATTGGTTTCGCCATTAGTCACAAGAACGATGATTGTCTCGTAGCCCAAGCCGCAGAGGTCATACGGGACGGATCCGCATTCCGTGTCAAGAGGATCTGGACTGTCGCAGATCCCGGCAAGGTGATCGCTCCCGACATGGCAAAGTCACAATTGGAAGGCGCCGCCCTCTGGGCATTGACTGCAGCGTTATACGGCCACATCAGTATCAAGAGCGGTCGCGTGAAGGAAAGCAACTTCCACGACTATCCTATGATCAAGCTCAGCGATGCCCCAGAGTTTGAGACCGAACTCATCGAGAGCGGCGGTAAGATCGAAGGGATGGGCGAAGGCGGCGCCCCTGGCGTCGCTCCGGCCGTCTGCAACGCAGTGTTCAAGCTGACCGGACAACGCGTACGTACGCTGCCGATTTTGCCTCAAGCCTGACGAAAAGCCGGCGATAGCATTGCCGGCTCTTCGTAAGACCCAGCCGATCGCGGCCGGCTCAAAGCTCTGTGAATACGGCAAGCAAGATGGCGCTAAAGGTTCTGTGACCGGACCAGCCAGAGCTATCCTGCCCCGCCAGCGCCGCGGGCTGTGTTTCCGGGCCTCCGATGTTTCGGTCCGGTCAAAGGAGCGCCGGTGCCATGGCGCTTTCCGCTGTCTTCTCCAGGTTCGCGTGCGCCGCTTTATTCGCGGCGAATTTCAAATCTTCCACGCCGCCATCGAGGACACGGTGTTTCAATAAGAACCGCTTCGCCATATTGGATATGGTATAGGTCGGCTTAAGCCCCCAATGAACGCGCTTAAGTACAGAAGCTTCGATCAGTTCGACGGCCGCTTCGGTGACACGCGCGAGTTCCACGCCCTGCTCGCAACCGTATACGATGATCTCTTCCAAGCTAAGCGGGGTTGAGGAAAAAATGACCGACCGCACTACGCAGCAGTGAGGCTTCGCGAGCGTGTGCACCGACCACGCCCAAGCGGACTCGAAGGAAAAGTGCCGTGCGTTGCAACTGCGATTTAGGCCATTCATCGATAAATCCACGCCCTGCACAAGAAGCGTTTCAACTGACTCAATCCCGAGCAGAGCGGTGTGATGGGCAGCAATCTCAATGGCGAAAGGTAAGCCATCGATCTGGTCCAGCAATCGTGTAGCGCGATTAACAAAGCTCTCATCCAGAACGACTCGCCTATTGAGCGCTTGAACGCGAGACAGGAACATCAATAATGCCGGGCCAGCTTCTTTCGACCTCTCACTGAGGACCGGTAGCGGATCGACACGAATGACGGTTTCTGCGTCATGATGAAACCGCGCCCGCGAGGTCGCTAAAATCCGAGGAAAGTCCTTGCCGCCAAAATTGATGTCAGATTGAAGCAGTTCGTCCAGTATAGGCTTGGCCAGGTCACAATCATCGAGAAAGAGAATCGGCACTCCCGACAGTCCCTGACATAGCGACAAGCCCTTGTCGATAGCCTCGCGAGCGGCGTCATCGAATGCGGATCCCAACGGGACATGCACGACTGAGCCTCCCCGTTGCCGCAATCTGTTGGCCGCAACGAACGTTGCACGGGACTTGCCAACTCCGGGGCCACCCACCACGGAGACCAGGCGAACCGAAGCATCCGAGAACGCCAAGAGCACTTCGTCCACAACGTCGTCCCGCCAGACGGTGGTTGAAGGGGAATTGGGCGGTCGGTAGCAGCGAGCTGGGACGGCGATGTGGAGGGGGAAGAGGAGGCCTTCTCTTTTGTTTCCAGCGGAGACTGGATCAGCCGATATCCCGCGCTGGGACTGTCTCTATGAAATGCCGGTGTTCGCCTAGAACACGCCGAAGGCTGGCAACATGAACCTGAATATTGTTCAGCTCGACGATCGTCGTAGCAACTTTGGCCATCAGTTCGTCGGTCGAGACCGTCTCGCCTTGCGCATCGAACAAGACTTCCAGAATATCGTAGGCGCGACTGCTAAGTTTGACCTGCTTTCCGGCGCGGTAGATAGCGCGCGCCTCTCGGACGATATTGAGATTGCCGATTCGCATGATTGCTCTCGTACGCCTCGCTGACAAGCTCTGGGATCGCCGGCGGTCCAAGGCCAGAAACGCAGTTTTGGCAGTCCATCATAGAGAACGGCGGCGCCCCCCCAAGCGTGAATGACATGTTGTCAGATTTACATGTTCCTCTGGAAACATAGCTCCTAGCAGGATACCAACGCGGCCCCGTGTCAACAAGCGTCGCAGGTGCTTAAATGTTCTGAATCCAATTGGCGCGGTCGAATATTGTCAGATTTGTGCAAGTTGATTTTGCATCAGCCATGTGACGCGGCGGCATAGCGAAGGACCCCATGAGGGTGCAGCGCGGCCATGTCTGCACATTTAGGGCTAGGTTCAATTGAAGGAAACCGGGAAAGTGTCAAGCTTTGTCAGGTTCTGCTTGACGGTCGAAAGGGCTAGTCGGCAGACTCCGCTCTTGGTTGTTGTTCTCTTTGCGCACTAAGGTCTCAAATGTCTGTCATCGGGGTTGGCCCGCTCGCCGTGGACGTCTGCGAGCAGATTGTTTTGATGAACGGGACTCGCTACCCATTGGGCCGTCGTGCTGTCACGGTCCTGGTCACACTGCTGGCGGCCCGCGGCAGGTGGTTTCGCGCGAGAAGCTCCTGAAAACGGTATGGCCTGACGCAGTAGTCGAGTAAAACAATTTACAAGTACATATCGCGGCGCTGCGAAAAGCACTGGGTGAGGATCGTGACCTGATCAGAACCGTCCCTGGCCGGGGATATATGCTTGCGCGCGAGGATGCCCTTCCGAGAAAAGTGCACCATTCTAGTGCCATACCACCAACCGGCGAAATTTTGGGCGGGAAAGGGACTTCGAAGAACTTCGCCAGCTGCTGGCCACCTACCGTATTGTGACCCTGGTTGGGATCGGTGGCGTGGGAAAGACTACGCTCGCTGCACGGTATAGCGAGATGCATACCGAAACTTATGGTGGTAGAACGAGATTCATGTCGTTAGTGGCAATCACGGATCAGTCTGTAGCGGAGGACGCGATCAAGTCTGCGCTCGCCGAGCTGGCGGAAGTGCTGACTCGCGACGACGAATGTGCCTCTGACGACGAGCCCCCCCACGAAGCGCTTCTCGTCCTCGATAACTGCGAGCAAGTTCTCGATGCGGTGGCCGAGGCTCTCGGTCAGCAGACGGCTCATATCGTCAGGGTGAAAGTGCTTGCCACGAGTCGGACTGCACTTGGACTCAGCGAAGAAGCCGTCCACCATGTTCTTCCGTTGGACTTACCACCTGAACATGGCGACGCCAAGACAATTGGCGACTTCGACGCCATTCGCTTATTTCTCCATCGTGCGCGGCAAGCCTCGCCAACCCAGACGCTAGAATCGCAGGACCTTAGGACGGTGGCCATCATCTGCAGGAAGCTGGATGGAATCCCTCTGGCCCTTGAACTAGCGGCAAATACATCGATGGCCATTGGCGTTACCGCCGTTTCCAGTCGGCTGGACGACCGTTTCACGCTTCTGACGAATGGGGGCAGCAACGTCCTACCGCAGCATCAAACCCTTAAAGCGGTGTTTGACTGGAGCTATTCGCTTCTGTCGGAACTAGAGCAGTATCTGTTCCGATACGGCGCCACATTTGCCCCGACCATTGCGCTTGAAGCCGCCGTGTTCATCATGCAGCGTTTGGGCTGGTGCCGAACGGAGTCGGTGGAAGCTATCGCCGGCCTGGTCTCGAAGAATCTTCTCTCTGTGGATCCCGCGCATGGCCAACGCTTTAAATTTCTTGAGTCTACGCGAGCATATGCGATCGAACGGCTCACACGAGATGGGCAGTTGCCCATCGCCTGTCGCTTGCATGCTGAATTCGCAAACCGAGCCTTAGAAGACCTCGAAGGAGCAAACTACTCGAGGTGCCAGACAGAAGCACTTGCAGAAATCGACAACATCCGGGCCGCATTGGCATGGTCATTGGGTCCCGATGGGGCCGTCGAGTTGGGAATTCAACTCGCTGCATTAGCTGCCCCTCATTTTTTTGAGCTGTCCTATCTCGACGAGTGCACCCACTGGAGTCTCGTCGCTTTGGGAGCTTTCGAGCGAGACCGAAGAGCACAATTTCGGCCTCAAACGAAGCTCGACCTACTCTTGGCCTATGCAGCAGGATTGCTCTATGCGGACAAGCCAGGGCCCAAAGTCACACAAGCGTGGCAAGACGCCTTGGATATGGCAGAGCACCTTCGGGACTCGGAAAGCACATTGCGAGCAGTATGGGGCTTGTGGAGCAACGCGCGTCTTGCAGGCGAAATGCTTAAGGGGCTTTCGATTGCGCGGCGCTTCGAAGGCCTCGTCGAAACATTTCACTACCAGCGCTACAAGCCATTGGCGCGGCGACTGATCGGCATGTCGCTACACTATGTCGGTGCGCACGAGCATGGCATTGGAGATTTGCGCCGTGCAGACACCTCAGGCAGCGCAAACGAGCCGGGCGCCTCGCCCCGTCAGACCAGAGGTTTGGACGACTTCGCTATCTTGGCGAAATCCACTCTCGCTCGCGCATTGTGGTGTTCTGGAAAGCGAGACGAGGCGAAAGCGGTAGCGTTGGCCGCCGAGACGCTCGCGTCGCAGCGAGGCACCGGCAGAGTCATCGCCAACGTACTTGTAGAGGCAGCGATACCGCTTGCGTTACTAACCCAAAACTCCCATGACGCACTTGAAAAGGTGGAAGAACTTCGCCGCGTTGCTCGTCGGTCAGGGCTGCGGCTCTGGGACAATTTCAGCGAAGCCTTCGCATGTGCCGCACACGTGGTGGATGGGCAAGCCAATGAAGATCTCCTCTGCAAATTCGCAAGAGCAATGGAAGCACTCCAGTCGGACGGCCTCTGCCTGGCGCACCCCATATTGATGTTGTTCCAAGCTCGCGGACACGAACTCGCCAATGAAGTGGACACAGCTCGAGAGATCATCGCGAACGCCTTGCTTCATTGCAAGAGACGAGGTAGTAGGTGGATGATTCAAGAGCTCTCCGAGGCTTCCGAGCGTCTTGCTTCTCTGCACCACTCTCCCAGCGGCATTGGAGCTACCCTGATACGTCCGCACTGCTGGAGCGGCTGCGACGCACGGCTTGACCGTGCGAGCATTTCGTTATTTCGACAAGATCCAGTTGGCCAGGGCCAGTGCATCGGCGTCCGGGACTTGAGTCTGGGCCGGCACCTACCTCGACAACGCGGTCGGGTAGTCGACATAGCCTTCGGCCCCTTGAGTGAACCAGGTCTCGAGCGATCCGCTGTCAGTGGCAGCGCACGCTCGAACCGATAGGGCAGATCAGGATTACTGATGTACGGCCTGCCGAACGCGATGGCGTCCGCTCCGCCGACCGCCAGCTCCCCCTGAGCACGAGCGAAGCCGTAGTCGGAGTTCAGGATGGTCACCCCTGAGAACGCCTTGCGAATTGCCGGCGCAAATGGCGGTCTATCGGAGACTCCAAAGCTCCCATCGAGAGGCGGCTCACGCAACTCGATGTGAGCAACGCCGATCTCCGACAAAGTCCGCGCCGCCGCAACAAATACCGGTTCCGGGTCGCTGTCTCGAACACCTTGATCAATGCCGTTCGGAGTGAGCCTCACCCCTACCCTATCAGCGCCAATTACGTCGGACACAGCGTCCGTCACCTCGCGAAGCAGGCGTACCCGGTTGGGGATGGAGCCACCGTATTCGTCGGTACGATGGTTGGTGCCGTCCCGCAAGAACTCGTCAATCAGGTATCCATTTGCCGCGTGGATTTGCACGCCATCGAAGCCCGCTTCCAGGGCGTTCCGGGTAGCCTGCCGGAAGTCTTTCAGCAGCTGCGGGACTTCCTCTGCTTTCAATGCTCGCGCGGCGGTATAGGGTTGCTTTCCAGCGTAGGTATGGGCATGCCCCGGCGCGACTGTCGCCGACGCGGAAATGGGTTGAGCACCACCGAGAAAGCTAGGATGGACGGTGCGGCCCATGTGCCACAGTTGGGCAATAATGCGTCCGCCTGCGAGGTGCACCGCTTCCGTGATCTTGCGCCACCCGACAATCTGCTCTCGCGACCAGAGACCGGTGGCGAAGGGCCATCCCAGACCTTGCTGAGAAATGCCGATGGCCTCGGAAATGATCAGCCCCGCCGATGCTCTCTGCTTGTAGTAGTCCACCATCATCGCCGTGGGAACATGCTCACGCGTACCGCGAGCACGTGTCATCGGCGCCATCAGAATTCGGTTGGGTGCTTCAATCGCGCCAATCCGGATCGGATCAAAGAGTGAAGGCATTCTTCTTCTCCAGGATTAGACCAGCGCGGCGCCGCCATCGAGGTGCAGCGTTGCACCGTTCATGAAGCCGTTCGTGATGAGAAACACCACGCCGGCCGCTGCCTCGTCAACCGTTCCAATGCGCTTGAGCGGCAGCGTCGCATTCAGCGACTCCACAAATGCGTCGCGGCCATCTCCCAGAGTTTTGGACAGCAGCGGCGTATCGATCGGACCAGGCGAGAGCGTGTTGACACGAACAGGAGCGATCTCGAGAGCCAGCCCCCGCGCGAAGGCTTCCATTGCTGCCGAAGCTGCAGCAAGTACAGCCGTGCCATAGGCATTCGGCCGATCGGCGAGCACGCCGGAAACGAACGTAACCGAGCCATCTTTCGACAGCCGATCGCCGAGCGTGCGGATCGCCGTGACCGCTGCCCAGATGCGCTCGTCGAATGCGCGACGCAGATACCCTACTTCCGCTTCGCGCACCTTTCCTGCGACGAACGAGCCGGCGAGCATGACAAGATGATCGACCACCGGAAAGTCGCGCAACGCGGTCTCTACCTCGATTTCCGACGTTACATCGGCCGCGCGCCAGCCTTCGAACCCGTACTTCTCCGTCAGCTGCGCGGCAACATCTGCGTTCCGCCCGATGATGATGACATTGGCGCCCTTGTTCTTCGCCTGGATGGCGGCCGACAAGCCAATGCCCGACGTGCCGCCGACGATGACCACACGCTTGTCTGCCAATTCGCGTTGCTGGGCCGACGTGTTTTGGATTTGGTTGCTCATTTCAAAACTCCTGTTTGGAAGGCACCCCGTGGTGCGATGGGATGGATCTTAAATTTCCTCCGTAACCTTGAAAATACAGGCAGAAATCGTTTCACTAATTCCATCACGGCACAAATACGACGTCGACGGCCATGCAAACCGGGCAGCACCTGGCACTTGGACGAGATGTTCGCAACGCT
This sequence comes from Cupriavidus sp. UYMMa02A, assembly GCA_001725945.1. Taxonomy (GTDB): domain Bacteria; phylum Pseudomonadota; class Gammaproteobacteria; order Burkholderiales; family Burkholderiaceae; genus Cupriavidus. The sequence continues at coordinate 29,825 of LRMT01000141.1, forward strand.
GCGCGGCGAACCCTACCTGCTGTGGCGGGCGGTCGACGAGCATGGCGCCGAGCTCGACATCTTGCTGCAGAAGCGGCGCGACAAGGCTGCCGCCAAACGCTTCTTCCGGCGCGTGCTTCGCTCATGCCCCGTGCCGCGCAAGATCATCACCGATCAGCTACGCAGCTACCCGGCCGCGAAGGCCGACGTCCCGAGGCTGGCGAACGTCAAGCACGTCTTCGTCAAAGCCAGCGCCCGCGTGAACAACCGGGCCGCGAATAGTCACCAGCCCACACGTGAGCGCGAGCGGCGCATGCGTGGGTTTCGCGACCCGAAGCGCACGCAGGCGTTCCTCTCGTGCTTCGGCCCCATCCCGCAGCACTTCGCGCTCAAACGGCACCTGTTGCGCGCTTCGCTTTATCGCAAACACCTCGCTGATCGCTTCGAAAGCTGGTGCGAATTCACCGAATCCACCCAAAATCCGTCCACCGCAGCCTGAGCAGATCATCGCCCAGCATTCCTGACATCGCCAATCCGCCAACGTGACAAAGCCCCTAGTAACGCCACTCGTCGAACAGGTTGGGGCCGAAGCCGGTGCGCCGGATCGACTTCAGGAACTGCTTCGGGATAGTGGCGTCGGTATCGACATACTCGCGGTCGAGCGGCGCCACGAGGCCGCTATGTATAGTGAACTTTTCCATGTCCTGATTTCTTGATCTTGTGCCGCTCAGAGGAGCTTGCGCACGTCCATGAAATGGCCCTCAATGGCGGCGGCAGCGGCCATCGCGGGACTCACCAAATGACTGCGACCGCCCACGCCCTGACGGCCCTCGAAGTTGCGGTTCGAGGTCGACGCGCAGCGCTCGCCAGGATCGAGGCGGTCGGCATTCATTGCCAGGCACATCGAGCAGCCCGGCTCGCGCCATTCGAAGCCCGCGGCCTTGAAGACCTTGTCCAGCCCTTCGCGCTCGGCCTGCTCCTTGACCAGGCCCGAGCCCGGCACCACCATCGCCAGCTTCACGTTGGACGCGACCTTGCGGCCCAGCTTCTGCACCACCCACGCGGCGGCGCGCATGTCCTCGATGCGGCTGTTGGTGCACGAACCGATGAACACCTTGTCAACGCTGATGCTTTCCATCGGCACGTTGGGCTGCAGGTTCATGTACTCGAGCGCGCGCTCCATGGCGTTGCGCTTGGTCGGATCCTTTTCCTTCTCGGGGTCCGGCACGCGGTCTTCGATGCTGACCACCATCTCGGGCGAGGTGCCCCAGGTCACCTGCGGGCGGATATCTTCGGCACGCAGCTCGATCACCTGGTCGAACTTCGCGCCGGCGTCCGAATGCAAGGTGCTCCAGTAGGCCACGGCCTGGTCCCACTCCACGCCTTGCGGTGCGTACGGTCGGCCCTTCACGTATTCGAGCGTGACGTTGTCCACCGCCACCAGGCCCGCGCGCGCGCCGGCCTCGATGGCCATATTGCAGACCGTCATGCGGCCTTCCATGGTCAGGTCGCGAATGGCCGAGCCGGCGAATTCGATCGTGTAGCCGGTACCGCCGGCCGTGCCGATCTTGCCGATGATTGCCAGCACGATGTCCTTGGCGGTGCAGCCGCGCGGAAGCTTCCCTTCCACCTTCACCAGCATGTTCTTCGCCTTCTTGCCCAGCAGCGTCTGGGTGGCCAGCACGTGTTCGACTTCCGACGTGCCGATGCCATGCGCGAGCGCACCGAACGCGCCATGCGTCGAGGTATGCGAGTCGCCGCACACCACCGTCATGCCCGGCAGCGTGGCGCCCTGCTCCGGCCCGATCACGTGCACGATACCCTGGCGATGATCGTTCATCTTGAACTGGGTGATGCCGAAGCTGTCGCAGTTGGCGTCCAGCGTATCGACCTGCAGCTTCGACACCGGGTCGGCTATGCCATGGCTGCGGTCAGTGGTCGGCACGTTGTGGTCCGACACGGCCAGGTTCGCGCTGATGCGCCATACCGGATGCTCCGACATCCTCAGCCCGTCGAACGCCTGCGGACTGGTCACTTCATTAAGCAAGTGGCGGTCGATGTAGAGCAGCGTGGTGCCGTCTTCCTCGGCGTGGACGGTATGGTCATCCCAGAGTTTGTCGTAGAGCGTCTTGGCCATGATGCAGGGGCGGACCGGTCGTCCTATAGGAACGGTCGAATCCGCGCTTGTGGTTTGGAGGGGGTTTCCTCGACGGCGTGCAGGTGCACCCCGGGCGTAGCGTCAGGTACCAAAGAGCTAGTCTGCGGCCATGCGCGCAGTCATCGTCCCGATGCCAGAAACGCTCGCCTCTAGAACGTCGCCATATGTGACGGGACTCACGCCGGCGGGAGTCCCCGTCATGATCACGTCTCCGGGGTACAGCGTGTACATCGCCGACGCGTACTCGATCAGTCGTTGCACGTTGTAGACCAGGTAGCTCGTGTTCGATTGCTGGCGCACTTCGCCGTTGACACAGATGCTCAGGTCCAGCGAGTTGGGATCCGGGATTTCGTCGGCGGTGACGATCCAAGGGCCGAGAACAGAGAACGTATCCGCCGACTTACGGAAGTCAGGCAGCTCCGGGCCGCGCACCGTCATGTCGAGCCCGATGCAATAGCCAAACACGAAATCGAGCGCATTCTCCCGTGACACCCTCTTGGCTTCACGGCCAATCACGACAGCCAGCTCGACTTCATGGTCTGTGCGGCGATCAGGGAACGGAATCCTGATTTCCTCATGACAACCAATCACCGAACTGTTTGCCTTCAGGAAGACTCCAAGCTTGCTCAGATCCGTGAATGTCTTCCCATGATTGATCTGTGGGTCGTTGTTTGCCTCTGTGATGTGATCCTTGTAGTTGATCGGAGCGGCGATGATCTTTCCGGGATTCGCCACAGGGGCGCGGAGACGGACGTGGCAAGAGGAATGCGTCGCGCGGTCTCTATAGCTTCGTCGATACGGGGCCGCATGCTTTCGAAGTTCTTGATGACCCAGTCGTACTTTGGATAGGGCCACCCTGGGCGAGACGCAGTAGCAAAGGCATCGGTGATGTCAACGACGTCCTGTCCGATTGCGAGACCGATACGGTCGTCGTCAAAGATGCAGAGTTTCATGATAATGACAAGGAAGTGAGGGTTAGTCGCGTTGCTCGCGCAGCAAGCCAAGCTTCTCGTGCACAGGCCTATCCGAATAGCTAAAGAAGACTGTGTCCTCCTCTGCCTGGACAGTCCAGGCACACCAGCCCGGAACTGCTGCGATATCGTTGGGACCCACCGAGAAGGCAGCACCTTGCCCGATCGTCACTTGCGCGCGTCCTTCGACGCAAACGAGGACCAGGCTTTCGGTAGAGCGATATGGCCGAGTGGAAAAACCGCGGGGGAAGTAGCGTAGTGCCGTGCCGAGCGTAGGCATGGCCCAGTTGCCGTTCAGAGGATTCACATACTTGAGGCAGATGCCCAGATGGGGGTCCGGTGCCTCTACACCGGCCAGGACGTGAAGGGCCTCGCGGGAACGCTCGTACGGATAGCTGAAAATGGGCGAGGTAGCGCTGCTGCGGTCGCACTCGAGCGGCAGCATGCCTGAGCCAAAGCGGGCGGCTGTTTCCCCACTCACTCGCGTCGATGGCTGTGCCTTTTCCTCATGACTCTCGCGGAACCCAGCCCGCAGAAAGTTGACCAGCGGCACATCAAGCCCGTCCAGCCATACAACCGGGTCCGTCCCTTCATGACCGTGGTCGTGCCACGTCCAGAACGGCGTAATGATGAAGTCGCCGCGATTCATCCGCGTCTTCTCGCCATCAACGGCCGTATATGCGCCCGTTCCGTGCAGGACAAAGCGTAGTGCTGACTGCGTGTGGCGATGTGCAGGTGCGACTTCGCCGGGCAGGATCAATTGGATCCCTGCGTAGAGAGTGTCCGTCACCTGTGATTTCCCCGGCAGGCCCGGGTTTTCCAGCACCAGAACGCGGCGCTCTGCTTCCTCTGCGGAGATGATTGATCCTGCGCGCAGCAGTTGGGGATAGATATCCTCCCAGTTCCAGCACCAGGGTTGCGCCGCCGGCACCGGTTCGGCGGGCACCAGTCTCTTCAGCACGCTCCAGAGCGGCGCGAGATTCAATGGCCGCAGATTTTCGTAGTAGCTTTCTCTTTCTTGCTCGATGTTCATACTATTCTCCATACGTCGTTATCGGGACACGACCACGGTCGCCTAAGAATGCAGAATCTTCCCGCCCCCCCTCAGCGGGGCGCCTCTTAATGGCAAAGTGGAGTAGCACGACAGTGATTGCCGCCAGCACGAAAGCTGTCGCGTACAAACTGTAGACCTGACCGGGACTCCACCGTGCATCAATAAGCGGGCCGGCGGCCAGTGGTGCCAAGATGGACCCGAAGCGGCCCATACCGATACCCCAGCCAAGTCCGGTCACGCGATGGCCGGATTCATAGACCATGGGGGTCATTGCGAAAACTCCCGCAACGCAGCCGTTGACGAATACCCCCAGAAAGAACGCCACCACAAGGGTCAGGCCGCCGTTGCCTGCCAGGCTCAGTAACGCGCTCATCAACACTGCCGTGGCGATAAGGTAGATGGCGTGCACTTTGTACAGAGCCAGCCGTCCCGCGAGTAGGCCAATGAGCGAAGTGCCGACAATACCGCCAAGGTTAAGCAACACGCCGCCCGTGATGCCTTGCTCGTTGGACAAGCCGGCGGCGACCAGCAGCCGGGGCGACCAGCTCATTACAAAGTAAAATCCGAACAGGATCAGGAAGAAAGACACCCAAATCAGCGCAGTGGCCCGACGCACACTGGGCGAAAGAAGGTAGGCTAGGCTATCTCTCAGGCCGGTCTTCCCACCCGCTGTCTCTGCGGGCAACGCCTGCAGCGGCGCCATGCCCATCTTGCGGATGAGCGCGTTGACCCGCGCCAGCGCTCCTTCGGGCCGGCGGCTAAGGTAGAAGTCGATTGACTCCGGCAGCCAGGCATACAGGACCGGCAAGGTGGCCAGGGTAGCGACCCCACCGTAAATGAACACGGACTCCCAGCCCGAAATAGCAATGATTCGAACCGTAATGAAGCCACCCACCGTTGCGCCAAGAGCGTAGCCGGTAGCCTGCAGGCTGATGGCCAAACTGCACCAGCGCTTGGACGCGTATTCGCCTGCAATCACGTAGCTGCTTGCGAGGATACCGCCGATGCCAAGTCCGGTGACGAAGCGCAGCAGGCCAAGATGTGTCGGTGTCGTGGCATAGCCGGAAGCGATCATCCCTCCCCCGGCGACCACGATGCACAGAAGCACCAGCGGGCGCCGGCCGATGCGATCTGCCCAGGGGGCGACAAACAGCGATCCGACGGTCATACCGACCAGACCGGCGCTGAGCAGGTAGCCCAGTTGCGTGCCTTTCAAGGACCAGTGTGCACTGACGGAGGCCGCGGTGAACGCCATCACCATCACGTCAAAGCCGTCGAGCATATTGATCAGGAAGCAGAGCCCGATCGCTCGCCACTGAAAGAAGGTCATCGGCTTGCCTTCCATGGTGTGGGCAAGCGATGCGCTATTGGTTGCAGTCGATTTCATGTGTTTTGTCTCCTCGTTCGAACTTACTCCGCTGCCGCCAACGAAGATGGCGAGCATTCAGCTTCGGGTTATGGCGAGGCGTTGGTCTGCCAGGCCTCGTAGCCGTCGACGAAGGCTGGTGCCATGTTGCGCAAGCGCTCGGGATCAACCCGCCCTGAGCGCCCGATGTAGTGCATGGCGAACTCCCATGCAGGCAGTTCCATGTGTTGGGGAAAGTGGTCGTACCAATCCGCGCTTTGGTTCGCCGCGGCGGTGATCTTTTCCACAATGGGCCTGCGGCGCGCTTCAAAGCTGGCCAAGGCGTCCGGGACACTTTCCGGGTGGTCTGCCACCGACTGTGCGAGCGCCTGCACGTCCTCAAGTGCCAGACGGGTGCCCGACCCGATTGAGAAGTGCGCGGTGCGGAGCGCGTCGCCGACGAGCACGCAGTTCCCGACCGACCAGCGTGCATTGCTGATCTTGGGAAAGCGTCGCCACAGCGATCGGTTGACCACAAGCGACGCCCCGGCCAATTCCTCGGCAAACACCTCTTGGCAGTAGCGCCGCGATTCCTCCTCGCTCATGTGCTCGAAGCCGATCCGTTCGAAGGTCGACGCATCGACCTCCACCAGAAACGTGCTCATGCTCGGCGAATACCGATAGTGGTGGGCGTTGAAGAAACCCTGGGGCAGTTTCTTGAACGTCTGGGTCAGGCGGTCAAACGGACGCGTGGCACCGAACCACGCGAAGCGGTTGTCGAGGTAATCGATGCGCGTGCCGAACGCTTGCTCATGTGTGCGGCGCACCAGGGAATTCACGCCATCGGCGGCGATGACGAGATCGGCCGCATCCAGCTCATCCAGGCTGGTGATGATCCGATTGTTAATCAGTACGGCACCAACCGATTCCGCCCTCTGGCGCAGGATATCCAGCAGTTTCAGGCGAGCGATCGCCGTGAAGCCGACGCCGTCGATCCGGATGGCCTGGTCATGAATCCGCAGTTCGATATCCCGCCATGTCTCCAGCCCGCAGTTGATCATGTCGAGCGTTTCCGCGTCGCTTGCCCGCAGAAATTCCAGCGCTTGATCCGAGAAGACGACGCCGAATCCGAAGGTCGTATGAGCATCGTTCTGCTCATAGACATGGACCGTCGCGTCAGGACGCTCGCGCTTCAGAAGATGGGCTGCGTAGAGGCCCGCCGGGCCGCCGCCTATGATATTGATCTTCATGTGTTTGTCTCCGGTACCCCGCGTCGTCGCCCATGAGCAGTGCCCGTACCGATTCCGGCACGGCCCGGGCATGCATTGAGGTGATGTTGCCGATCACGTGCACGGCCCAGACCCGGGTCTCGTGCGCCTCCATCAGCAAGGTGTCGTCGCGCAGGAAGCGATGGACGAATCCGAGTGACTTTCCGCCGATCTTTTCGACGGTAATCTCATGCCATATGTAGGAATGGAGGGCGGGCGCATCGAAAAACTGCATCGACAACTGGACGACCGGCAGGCCGCCACGCGTCCTTTCGTCAAGCACCTCGGTGGGGTCTATTCCGAGCGAGAAGAGCATCTCGTTCAGTCCATCGACCATCCAGCGCGAGTAGTGGGGGAAGAAGATGATGCCACCGGGATCGCATTCGCTCCAGTTCAGTCGTCGCTCATAGCGGTAGGTACGCATGCTTGTCGCCCGTGCTCAAATAACCGACTCTTCGGCGATCTTTCCTGCGATCGTTGCGCGCAGATGGGCGCGATCGAGCTTGCCGACACGAGTTGTCGGGAAGGCGTCGCAGGCTTCGATCCGTTCGGGCAGCTTGAACTTCGCCAGGCCGTGGGCGAGCAAGTATTCGCCCAGCTCCGCGACAGTGGGCAACTTGTAGCCGTCGCGAACGATCAGGAACGCACACGCCTTCTCGCCGTAGATCGGATCGGGCATAGCCACGACTTTGCCGTCCGCGATCGCTGGATGGCGAGCGATCAGGTGTTCGATGTCCTCCGTTCCGAATTTCTCGCCGCCGCGGTTGATGTTGTCCTTCATGCGCCCTTCGAAACGGTACACAATCTGGCCGTCGCTCACCGCTGCCCGCATCAGGTCGCCGCTCCGGAAGAAGCCGTCTGGGGTGAAGCTGACCGCGTTGATTTCCGGCGCCGCGTAGTAGCCGCGCAGCGTAGAGGGCCCTCTGAAACACAGTTCCCCGGCTTCGCCGATTTGCACCGCCTCGTCCGTGCCTGGGCGAAGCAGCCGCACTTCATCGTAGGGCGAACATGGCATGCCTACGCTGCCATGGCGCACCTCCATGGGCGACTCCGGTGTGCCCGTCAGCACCAACCCTTCGGTTATTCCGAACATGTTGATCGAAGGCATGCCGGTCGCTCGTTCGATCGCCTCCGCGCCCATCAAGGTCGACAGCGAACGCACGGAAGACAGATCATGCCGTGCGACGTTGGGATAGGCGGCAATCGCCGGTGCATGAGGTCCGATGGTGAATGCATGCTGCACGCGCTCTCGCTCGATTGCATCGAAGTAACGCTCCACATCCCACTGGGGCATCAACACCGTTGTTGCCCTATAGAGCACCGTGCGAACGATGGCGAACATCATGCCGGCGTTGTGCAGTATGGGCAGGGCCCAGATGCCAACGTGGCCCTCCTGCATGTCGTAGCGGGCACACCAGGAACGCACGTGACTTTGATATTCAGCATGGAAGCGCGGAATCACCTTGGGTACGCCCGTCGAGCCGCCAGATAGCTGGAAGGCCACGACGTCCTCACAGCCGAACTCACCCGATATATCCAAGGCGGCAGGTCCCGTGGTGCCTTCGCATAGACCTTCCAGCGCATGTCCCGTTGCGTGCGGGGCGCCTCCGGCTACGATGAGGTGTGGGATCTGGTGGCGCTCCGACATAGCCGCTGCGAACGACACCAGATCGAAACGTCCTCCGGCGTCAGCCTGTACGAAGTAAGCCTTGGGATTCGTCAGTTCGGCCAGCTTGCCGATTTCCAGATCCCGGTACTGGGGAATGCTGCAGACGGGGACGATGCCGGCCTTAAAGCAAGCAAACAGTGCGACGACCGTATCAATGCTGGTTCCCATCTGGAACATGGCTCGGTCATGCACTTGCAGGCCTAACGCTCTCAGACCGCAGGCTAGGCGCTCGCTTTGTACGTCGAGCTCGCCGAAGCTCATGCGGTAGCCTTCACAGACGAACGCAATCCGCTCTGGCACCTGCTTCGCTGCACTTCGCAGGGTATCTCCCAGTGTCTGGCGCTCCCAGATGCCGCCGTCGAGATAGTACGCGGCCTGCTCCGGCGGGGTGTACACGACCCCATCCAATGGGTGCCGAGGGCCAGTCTGACCTACAGGGGTGGCCCCCTCTCCTGTGCAATGCTGTCGCATGCCTCGTCTCCTGTCCTTTGTATAACGGGTCCGAGTATGGGAGCCGGGTCATACCTGCACAATGCAATGGGTGTTATTGTTAGTATTTATGGGCCAAATACTTGCTACGCTTGATGCCTGAGATCGACTTGAAGCTCCTGCGGCTGCTTACTCAGATTCACGCGTTGGGCAGCGTGTCCAAGGCGGCCGATGCCGTCCATCTAAGCCAGCCTGCGGCAAGCCTGGCGCTGGGCCGCCTGCGCCGAATCCTTGGCGACCCGCTATTCGTCCGCGGTTCCAGTGGCATGGTGGCGACCGGCAGGTGCGACGAGGCCGTGGCAGCGGCGCTGGAAGCGCTGTCACTGATTGATGGCGTGGTGCAGACCCCAGCCGGCTTCGATCCCTTGACCGCGCGGCGGGACTTCGTGGTGACGTTGTCCGATATCGGCGAAGTGGTGTTCCTGCCCAGGCTAATGGCTGAGCTGTCGCGACTGGCGCCTCACTGCAACATCCGGGCGAAAGCTTTGTCCGCCCGCGAGTTGCCGGAGGTCATGCAGAGCGGGCAAGTTGAATTGGCGATCGGCTTCTTTCCCGACCTGGAACGTCCCGGCTTCTATATGCAGCGGCTTTTCGAACACCGCTTTGTCTGCCTCGTGCGCAAGGATCATCCTCGCGTGAAGACAGAGAAAATCCCCTTGGCCGTGTTCCTGGACCTGCCGCATGCCGTTGTAGAACCTGAGGGACGCAGCCACGAACTCTTCGAGCGCCTGCTCAAGAGCAAAGGCCTCAGCCGCCGCGTTCAACTCAGCGTCCCACATTTCATGAGCGTGCCGGCGATCGTCGCTGCGACTGACATGATCGTCACGGTACCGCAAGCGGTGGCGGAATACTTCGTACGATTCGGGGAAGTGCGCATCGTGCAGCCCCCAGTGAATACGCGTCGCTATGCGCTCAAGCAGCACTGGCATGCGCGCTTCCATGCCGATCCCGGACTGAAGTGGCTACGAGGGTTGATCGCGGAGATTTACACCGAGAACGCCTGAAGGCACCGCCGTACATGTCGGCCGGGCAACCTGCTTGATCGGCAAGGGAAGCACGGGCCATGCCGCTAAAATGGCTTCGCTGACCATCAGCGCGATGCCAACGTTGCGCATGTCGCACGTGCACGCACTGCCGCTAAGTCTGCCGGCAACTGCGCGTAGAAGTATTCGTCCGACTCGTCCGGAAAATGGTTAGCGAGGTTCGTGCTGCGCGCGTTCCGCCGACTAATTTCCTGTGGATATGGGTGTGGCGACCCGCATCAGCTTCCTGCCAGCGCAGCCATGGCACTGTAGGAGTCCATGTAATCACGCCAATGCACGATCTTGCGGTCTTCGATGGTGATCACCGAAATAAAGTGGTTGTCGTAATCTATGCCTGTCCGAAGCACGGTGCCGTGAACGGCATATTCCAGTATGACGACGCGGAGAGAAGACGGCCATGAGATTGGCTCGACCTCCAATGCGCTGCGGCCATCCTCCTTATATAGAAATTCGAATACCGCATTATCGGCGATCGTATCGAAGACCTGCTCTCCTTCGACGAGCCCAGCAACGCCTTCCTGAATCACATCGAAGAACGGATCTAGCGCTTTGAAAGTCCCATCTGGATATGTCGTTGTTCTTGGGAATGTCGCTGGCACGGAGAGCGTACTGCCCCTCCATCCGCGGGAAGGCACAACCGAGCACGCACTTCCCTGACTTCCGACGTCAGTTGGTGAAATCTGGCTGGCGCGCGGGCGCCGCCTGCGCACGTTCAGCGATGCGATTGCGCTGAGGTGCGCGGTGAGTTCGTGGCCAACTGGTGCTTCTTGCGCTGCCCGCCAGCATGCACAGTCTGTGCCGGGCGAGGGCTCCCACGCATGGCCAGTCAGGCGGACGGCAGGCCTTCCTCGCGCATGCGCTTCAGCGTCGTTCGGACTGCGTCGAGATAGGCAGACTCCATACCGGCAGCGAGCTCCTGCTCCGCCGCGCTACCCGGCTCGACGCCCTGAAGCACCAGATCAAACTTAAATCGCAGATACAGTTCCCCCTCTTGGTCTTCTTCGATGATGTTTTTGATCTGGTCCGTCGCGTTGCCCGACAGTCGCACGATCTCGACACGCTCCTCCGGGAAGGACAAAATCAATTTCTGAAGCGTCTCACCGTGCAGCACAACTTCGCGAACTAGTCGATCGGCCTGCCGCTGCAGGACAACGCAGCTTGTAATTGCGTCCACAAAAGGAACTGCGTTCTCTGCTTTGCGCACGAGCCCAGTCCAGACCTGTTCACGGGTCAAGCGGATGGCCGCAGGTCCGTCATGGGGATTGACTTCCAGCTTTCGGGTAACACTAATCATTGCAACTCCTGTATTTTCAATGAATGGTCCGGTCTCTTGCTGTATCACGACCTTCGTTGGATCTCTATGGGCGGGATCGTGCCTAACCGTTTCCCCTTATGGGACACCTTGAGCCTGAGTACTGGCTTAGTGAGGATGTTCCGATTCATCTGCAGCTTCTCCGCTCCGTGATACATGGACGGGGCTTGTTACAGACCCTCTGCGTTGAGAACGTCCTTATTCAGGCCCGCCACGTTCTTGTATCGGTTTGAGATATCGGCCAGCGCGGCATTGCTAATGACGTCTTCGATCCTGGCAAATGGCTCTCCGCCTGTCAGCTCATGCACGGCTTGGAGAATGGCATCGGGCGGCGCCTTGCGATTCATCAAGACCACGTCGGCGGTTGCCTTGCCACGAATGCCGTCATAGGCTTCCAGCGCCGAAGCGTTCAGCCCATGGAGCTTGAGTTGCTCCGCCAGGCACGGCGCGTCGAGAATCGCCTGACCCGCTCCGTTCGACCCGCGGGGGACCATCGGATGCGCGGCATCGCCCAGCAGGGTGACGCGCCCGAATGTCCATTTCGGCAGCGGATCCTGGTCGACCATCGGATACTCGAGGATTGTCTCAGTGGCCTGGATCATGCCTGCCACGTCCAGCCAGTCGAAAGTCCAATCGGAAAAGGCCGGGAAGAAATCTTCGAGGCGTCCGCGGCCGCTCCAGTCTTGCCGCGCAGGCTGAGGCGTTTCGATTTCCGCGACCCAGTTCACGAGTTGGTTCCCCTGGCCATCGACGTTATCGCGGATCGGGTAGATCACCATCTTCCCGACGGACAGCCATCCTGCGCGCACCATGGTCGCACCGGAGAGGAACGGTTGCCAAACCACACTGCCACGCCACATATTGACGCCAGAATACCGCGGTGGTCCTTCATGCGGATAGAGCTGCTTGCGCACTACGGAATGAATGCCATCGCAAGCTACCAGCACTGCAGCACGTACGGGCTCAAGTTCCGTTCCGTCGGGGGAGGCAAACCGCAGCGTAACGCCCTCCGCGTCCTGCTCGAATCCGGTGAAACGGTGTCCTTCGACAACTGCGCCGTCCCCCAGCCTTTCGCGGACGGCGCTAAGCAGCACAGACTGCAGGTCACCGCGATGAATGGAGAACTGCGGCCAGCGATAGCCGGCGTGGCGGCCAGCCGGCTCGCTGTAGACGAACTGACCGAAGCGGTTGAAGAATGCCGACTCCTTCGTCGTGACGGCCGCGGCATCCAGAGCGCCCAGAAGCCCCAGTTTATCCAGTTCGCGTACCGCGTGCGGCAAAAGGTTAATGCCCACACCCAGCGGCTTGATCTCCGGCGCTGCTTCATAGACGCTACAGGGGATCCCCGCTCCATGAAGACTCAAGGCCAGTGTCAGCCCACCAATGCCGGCACCGACAATGGCGACTTCGCTACTCTTATGCATAGTCTTGCCCTACCTGATCTGTTGATACGTTGAGGTCCGGTTCCCGGCTACTTGCCGGCTGCCGGTTGCACTGCGACTTCCATGTCCAGGAGACGCGATGCAACCAGACCACCGTCGGCCATGAGATTGGCGCCGACAATCCAAGCGCTGGCCGGCGCAGTCAGGAACGCGATGACGGGCGCGATATCCTCGGGCCGCCCGACTCCACCGGCCCGGCGAATGGCGTCATCGACGCTGGCATGCCCCAGCGAGACGCGGAAGTCGTTGAGGATCGGGGTATCGGTTGGCCCCGGACTAACGCAGTTCATGCGAATTCCCGTCTGGCTGCGCAATGTCGCCGCACGATGCATGGTCCAGACAATGAGCGCCTCTTTGAAGTACGGATAGGCCAAGGCATCAGAAACCGGATTTCGCTCAATCCAATCCAGTCCCTGCTGAAACCCATTGACTCTGGCCAACTCCAGATGCTGCGGTAGCCTTTGCGGCCAGCCCTGCCCCGCCGTTGACGCCACATTGACAATGGCGCCGTTGCGCGTGATCTTCGGCACCAGATTCTCTGTCAGGTAGCGCAGTCCAAGATAGTTGACCTTCGCCACACGATCGGCTCCCAACGTGCCCGGCACGCCCGCCACATTGCATAGCGCGTCGATGCCGGCCGGAATCTCGGCCACGGCCGTGTCAATGGACTCTGCATGCATCAGGTCTATCGGAACGAAATGCTGCACCGGAAAGTCTGGCGCCACCCGATCCAACGCAATGATCGAAGCGCCTTGCGCTGCGAGCAGCTGCGCGGTCTGCGCGCCGATGCCGGACGCGGCCCCCGTAATGATTACCGTCAGACGGCGTTTCGATGCGTCTGTCTGATTCATTGGTCCCTCGCTATGGTTGATGGTTACTTCGGGGCCGAAGCTCAGACCTGCCGATGAATGGTCTTGGTGCGGAGGTAGCTTTCGATCCCCTCCTCGCCGCTCTCATAGCCGTAGCCACTGTCTTTGACACCGCCAAAAGGCGCCTCCGCGACCGACACTGCAATGTTGTTGATAGCCAGGACGCCGACCTCGAGTTCCGCAGACAATTTCGCCTGTGCCGCCGCGGAATTCGTGAACGCGTACGAGGCGAGGCCGAGATCGATTGCATGGCGTCGGCGATGGCTTCGTCGAGATCGTCGAACTTCTTGATCAGGGCAATCGGACCGAAAGCCTCTTCGCGCCATGCTCGTGCTTGCGACGGCACATCGCAAAGCACGGTAGGCGCGTAAAAGTAGCCGCGGTCGCCGAGCCGCTTTCCGCCGCTCACCACATGCCCGCCTGCGGCCACCGCGTCGGAGACAAGATCGTCAACCGCGGAGAGCCTCCTAGCATTGGCGAGCGGCCCCATCTCGCTGTAGGATCCAGGCCGTCACCGACCTTCAGGCCTGCGGCATGCTTTCCGAAGGCGTCGACAAACCGATCATAAACCGCAGCTTGCACAAGAACCGCGTTGGTGCCAGGCATAGCTGCCCGGCATTACGAAACTTCGCTGCGGCGCTTTGCGCAACAGCGCGGTCAATGTCCGCATCCGCCATCACTATGACTGGTGAGTGCCCACCCAATTCGAGCGTGGTCCGCTTCAGGCTGGCAGCAGATTGCTCGGCAAGCAACTTGCCGACGGGCACCGACCCGGTTAGCGACACCTTTTGAATAACCAAGGATGACAGCATTTGCCTGGAGACCTCGGAAGGCGGGCCGAACACCAAGTTGATGACGCCCGCCGGTAGCCCGGCGTCGGCGAACATTCAACCATAGCCGCCACCGATGCAGGCGTTTCCTCGGCTGGCTTGAGCACACAGGAGCATCCGGCAGCCAAGGCACCCCCAAGCTTGCGTCCGGCAAGCACTACCGGCATGTTCCACGGCGAGAACAGCGCACACGGACCAACCGGCTCCTTCTGCACCAGGATCTGCGCCCCCCTCAATTGCGAGGCACGATACGGCCGTAGATACGTCTCGCCTGTTCGCCAAACCACTTGATCATGTCAGCGGCGGCCGCGACTTCGTTACGCGCCTGAGCCAAGGGCTTCCCTTGCTCGATGGTAATCAGGAAGGCGATTGACTCGCGTCTTTCCAGCATGAGCGCCACGGCTCGCTCAATGAGCATGCCGCGCTCATAGGCAGGCACACTGCGCCATGCCCGGAAGCCGACCTCCGCGGCAGCAATGGCCTGGTCGATGTCAGCCACGGATGCGTGGGAAAGCTCCCCCAGAACCTCCTCTGTCGCTGGTTGATGACACGCGTCACTGTTTCAGCAGTGCCATCGCGCCATTCGCCGTGTATAAACAGTTGGGGCATCCGATAAATCCTCTCGCCGCTTTGCGGCGATGCCGGGAATGTCATGTTTCTCTCCTCAGTCCGATGCTGCTGCGCGTTACGCAGGCGCGGGAGCGCTGATTTGCTGTTCGAGGCCGACCAGAACCTGGTCATCCTCTATGCGGACGTGTAGGTGCGCAGCCTCTCGCTCGCCGGTCCACAAGTAGCGTTCCCGCTCCGAACGTCGAACTTGGCCTGGTGGAGTGGACATTCCACTTCGTATCCTTCGACAAAGCCGTCGCACAGGCGGGCATTCCCATGCGTGCAAATATTGTCGGTAGCGTAGATTTCGCCGTCCACGCCGTACAGCGCGATCTCGCGCCCCTCCACCTGCACACCGATTACGTCGCCCTCGGGCACCGCACTGCGCGGCGCGACAACGAGCCAATGGATGGTCATACTGGATACCTCAGATTGGATAAATGATGGAATTCGGGATCATCTCGGAGTCGAACACACAGATGCGCGAGGCAAACTTCATCCCCTTTTGCGTCCGCTGCACCAAGTCCACGTAGCGCCCCGTGTTGAACACCTCGGAGAGCTTGCTTTGCTTGGTGCGGAACACCGCGTAGTTAGCCTCCACCGAGAGCCGCTCACCGTCGTCGGCGAGCACCCGAGGGGCCCCGACCACGTGGCGCTGGTAGTACGGGTCGTGGAACAATGTCTCCCGCACGCCGAACACACGGTCCTTAAGCATGCCCTTGCTTTCCAGCGAAATGGTTGCCAGCGGAAATCCGCGGTCGAAGTTCTCGCGCGGCTGCACCTTGTAGACGCACTCGTCGAGGAAGAACTCCGGCCAGCGGTCCAACTCGCCGTTATCGAGCGCGGCTGCGTAGTCGGCATAGAGCCCAAGCAATTGGGAATAAGTCGAAGAGTCGAGCACGTTAAACCTCCATCACGCGGCGCCAGTAGGCGTACATGCCGCGAATCAGTCCTCGGTAACCATGTGGTCGTGTTGTCGTAGTCGACACCACCGAGTTCGGCGATCGTCTGTTGCTGCGGCTTTCGCTCGAAGCCTTCCTGTGAGAACTCGATGACCTCGCCGTCGTCTGCCGATACGAAGCCGGCAGGGCCAAATAGGTTGGCCTGGCGCAAGCGCCGACGCTTCATGTCCTCGCTGTCAGTCTCGAATCCGAAATGGGTCCATACGAAGTCGAATGCATCGGGGCCGCTTGGGATGATCTGACGCGTCGACATGCAATTGACCTGCTGCTGGATGATCACGCTCGGGAACAGCGTCATCATCACCACCGTGTGGTCGCCCCACCAGTCTTCTTGCACCACGTCGAGCAGGCGGTCGTCCTGCAGCGCCATGCTCTCCTTGAAGCTTGAGATGCCCTGCGTCACCGCACTTGAACCGCCCGAGTTGCGGCGCGACATCATGGCGCCGTGGCGACGCTCCTTATCCATCACGGTGGCGGACTTCTGGTCCGCGCGCCAGAGGCCGAAGGTCACGAACCACGTGTGCAGCAGCCCGGCGTGGTACGGGTCCTTGATGTTCTCGAGCATCAGCTTCCAATTGGCGGGAATGCGCTGGCGCGAATAGCCATGAACGACAAGCTTGCGGCCGTCGAAGACACGGTCGAAATAGCGCAGGATGTCCGGGCCGAGGAATTCCTCGAGGGGCTCGACGTCATGGTCGAACGAGCCAAACACCACGCCGTTGCGTTGCGCAACTTTCAGCTTAGTGAGGCCGTGGTTATCCGGACAGAAATCCGAAGGCATGCCGCCGTTGACCTTCCCATCTTGCTTGAGGCCACGTCGGAACGGAACGCCCATAAGATTGCCTTTCAGGTCATAGCTCCATTGGTGATATGGGCAAACTAGATCCTTGCGATTGCCGGAACGATCCCGACAGAAGCTCACTCCGCGGTGTGCACAGACGTTCTCAACAACGTTTACCGAGCCATCCTTGTCGCGCACCATGATTACGGAACGCTCACCGATCTCCGTGCGCTTGAAATCGCCGTGCTCGGGAATTTCAGCCTCCAGCCCGACATAGCTCCAGTGCTTGCCGTAGAAGATGCGTTCCAGTTCGCGCCGGTACAGTGCATCGTCCGTGTAGATCCAGAACGGAACGCGGCTGGAGCCTTCCGAGCTCCACTTCGGTGTCTTTATGAATGAGATGGGTTGTTCGGACATGAGTAGTCTCCGAAATTTCGCGAATCCCCTGCCTATGGGCCGCCTTTGGTTGGTTATCTGTGGGGGTTGTCTCGCAGTCAGGTTCCGGTCGCGACGGCAAGCCCACGCTGTCGCATCAAGATGGTCGCTGCCTCTACCATCGGCGGTGCCCCGCAAACATAGGCACGCCAGCCGACAAGGTCGTGGCAGTCCCGCGCCATGGCATTGGTGACGAGCCCGCTGCATTTGCGCTGTCTTCGCCGACGACGATGTGAACGTCCAGGTTCGGATGGCGATCCGCGCGTTCGCTCAAGGCGCCATAGAGGTCGCGTGGGCTGCGCACACCAAAGTAGAGCCTGATGGGGTTATCCATACCGGCTGCCAGCGTTCCACGTACGACAGAGAGAATGGGTGCCAGACCGGTACCACCCCGCGACACAGAGCATCGGCCCTTCATGCTGGCGACGCAGGTACGCCGTGCCGAGTGGTCCACTGACGCGTATTGGATCGCCTTCTCTTACTGTCTCGGCGATGAAATGCGAGGCGCGTCCGCCCGGAACCAGGCGTACATGGAATTCCAGTTCGTCGTCGTCATCCAGTCCAGCCATGGAGTAGGGACGAACATGACCCGAAGCAAACTGAAGCGTGGCGTACTGACCCGGGGAGAAGGTCAGCGGCTTGTTCGTCCGCAGGCGTAGGCGCCGGATGTCATGCGTGAGTGCCTCGATACGAGTGACCGTCCCCTTCAGAATCCGCGGCGAATGTACTACGACCTCTTCCGCCTCCGGAATCTCGATGGAACAGCTCCCTGTAAGGGTAGTCTGGCAGGCCAGCACAAACTGGCCATCATTGGTCGAGGGCGACAACACATCGCGCCCCGACTCAAGGACGTGGTCTTCGGTTACCTTGCAACGACAAGTTCCGCAGCGCCCAGCCAAACAACTGTAGGAGACGGGGACGCCGTGCTCGCGCAGCATCTCCAACAGGTTAGATCCCGCCTGTATCTGAATCCTGCGTCCTACGGGCCGAACGGTGAGTTCCATGATGGTTTGCCTCGATCCAACGTGACGAGCTGTTGGACGGCATCATCAGGGAAGCACCAATATAAATAAATAGAGGCTCGCGAATACAATCTATCACTGCAAGCAATATCGGGAAAAAGGCGTATGGAGCTGAAGGACATCGATCTGAATCTATTGCTGGTGTTCTCGGAGCTGCTCCGCGAGCGGCGGGTGTTGAAGGTCGCGGAGACGCTCGGCATGTCCCAGCCTGGTGTAAGCAATGCACTGAACCGGCTCAGGCGACTGCTTGGCGACGATCTGTTCTTGCGTACTACCCGCGGCATGGAGCCGACACCCTATGCGCAACAGTTGGCCGAGCCAATCACCTATGCGTTGAACACGATCCACAGCACGCTGAATCAAAAAGTATCTTTTGATCCTCTCACCAGTACGCGCGCGTTTCGTTGGCAATGACGGATATCGGCGAGATCTATGTGCTGCCTCAACTCAGCGAGTTGCTCGATCGTGCCGCACCGGGGGTTTCAATCAGCACCGTACGCAATGCTGGGGTCAACTTGCGCGACGAAATGGAGGCGGGTCGGGTCGATCTGGCGTTGGGTTGGCTGCCCGATCTCAAGGCGGGCTTCATGCAGCGGAGGATGATCCGGCACAAGTACGTGTGCCTATTTCGCAAGGGGCATCCTCTCGACAAGGCGAGCATTACGCAAGACGAGTTCTGCGCTGCCAAGCACGTGGTGGTGGTGTCCGCGGGATCCGGGCATGGTGTGGCAGACGAAACCATGGAGCGCTCAGGGGTGGAGCGGAATATCAAGCTGGAGGTTCCGCACTTCGTGGCGGTTGGCCATATCCTGCGTGAGACCGAGCTTGTGGCGACGGTTCCAGAGCGTTTTGCAGAGCGTTGTGCAGAGCCGTTCGGACTGTCATTCGTACCGGCCCCAATCCCATTGCCGGAGATCGCAATCAACCTGTTCTGGCATACAAAGTATCATCGCGATCCTGGCAATCTTTGGCTGCGCGAATTGCTCTTCGAGACATTCAGCGAGTAGCAGCCTCCCCCCACAGGTTGCCAGCCATCTACTGCCTGACCTTACTGTCTGACCTCATCCCAGCGGCAGCGCCACGGAATGTAAGTCTTCCGTTGCCGGTCTGCTCCCGGTATCCGCGAACAGACTGACAATCATCGAGCGCAGCCATTTATTGGCTGTGTCGCGATGATAGCGATCGTGCCAATAGAGCCCGATCTCGAATGGCTCGAGACCAAGCGGCTCGGCTTGGTAAGCCAACGGGTAATGGCGGCTCAGTTTGGCTGCGAGGACTTCAGGTGCGATCCAAACCAAGTTCGACTCGATCAGGACATGCACCGCGGACATGTACTGCGGCAGTCTGACTTTGATACGGTCGCGTGCGCCCGCATCGATAAGCGCACGCTCCAGCACCAAGTGTCCGCTCCCGCCATACTCGACCAGCAGATGATCCTGTGCCAGAAGAGCTTCCGCATTGAGTTTTCTTGATTCAAATGGATGACCTTTCCGCATGACGCATACATATCTTTGCGTCAACAATGTCTTACGATGGATATCTTGCTCGAGAGCCGGCAGGTAGCCAATTGCCACATCCAACCGCCCGTTGCCGAGGGCGGGAACGGTTTCCTCGATGGGCGTAAACAAAGTGCGCAACTTGACGTCTGGCGCCACATTGCGCACTGCTTGATAGAGACCGGGAAGGCACACAACTTCACCGATGTCACGCGTCGGATGGTGAAAGTCCTGCGTGACTGTTCTGGGACAAATGGCAAAGGTACCCCCGTAGCCTTCCTCACCAGATTTAGTGATTCCAGCAGCGCAGGCGCAACGCTAATGGCAGCCGCAGTCGGCTCCATTCGGCGCCCAACCAATATGAAAAGCTTGTCACCATAGGACGCGCGCAAGCGTTTCAGGGCGCTGCTCACAGCCGCCTGCGTTACCCCCAGACTTTTCGCCGCGCTAGTCACTGACCGCTCTCGCCACAGTGCTTCGAAGACATACAGCAGATTCAGATCCTTCACCACGCCACTCCCAATGAAGTGCAGCGAATTCCCCTTCATCGGCGGAAGTCGTACCGCGCTGGATTTCCTATAAATGCAATTATGCACGGATATAGCGCGCTCCGCACCATGGGTATACCCGCCCGATACGTGATGCAAACGCCACCAACTTACAAGGCAGGCACGCCCAGCCAAGAGAATAGATTCTGTTTATACATAGGAATAAATGATACTTACTCGACTGGGTTTCCAATCTACGTCCAAAATCGACCTCCGAAAGCAGGTGACCATAAAAGGAGATACACGGTGGAGACGGTAGGAATCATCGGCATCGGCCAACTTGGCTTGCCGATCGCAATCAATCTTATCAACGCAGGCTACCGTGTCGTGGGCTTGCCCCGCAGCACTCACGCATCCTTCTCAGCCGCCGGAGGGACTGCGCTATCCAGCCCGGCAGCGGTGTTGGCAGAGGCAGACATAGTGCTGCTTTGCCTCCCTGTAGAGGCTGCGCAACTAGACGTCCTGGATGGCGACCAAGGTCTATTGCGATCCGGCATTCGTGACAAGGTCTTCATTGAGCTGAGTACCTATCGGCGCGACTTCAAACTGGAGCAGGCTAGACGGCTAACCGAAGCAGGCCACGAAGTCCTGGAATGCGAAGTAAGCGGCTCGCCATCCATGGTCGCCCGACATCAGGCGTCACTGTTTATCGGTGGCCCGCAAGCGCTCTACCAGCGGTGCCATGCTGTTCTTGACGCACTAGCGCCAACCCACTTCCACCTGGGAGCGTTCGGCGCAGCACTGAACATGAAGCTCATCGCCAATGCGCTTCTCGCGATCCACACGCTTGCCGCGGCCGAGGCACTCAATATGGGCGCACGGGCCGGCTTCGATCCACGTGTTGTGGTGGATGCGATCAGCCAATCGGCGGGCGCCTCGACAATGTTCAAGATCCGTGCCCCAATGATGGCTGATCGGCAGTTCAGCCCCGCACCCGGTCCGTTCTCCACGCTGGAGAAATATCTCGACCTCGCCACCGAGCTTGTCGCCGATACCGGCAGCGCCAGCCCTCTCCTCAGCGCTTCAATTCCCTACTACCGCAAAGCGATCGCGCAAGGCCTCACAGATCTTGACATTTCTGCGGTCATCACTCTGATCGAGAAAGAAAACTCGCAACCCTAAAGACTACAGACATGATCATTGAACAACGTACCTATACGCTCAAGCCGGGATCCGTGCACCAGTTCCTCGCGCTATATGAAGCCGAGGGATTGGAGATCCAGCGCGGCGCATTGGGCAACCTGCTCGGCTACTTTGTGACCGAGACCGGAGAGTTGAACCGTGTCGTGCAACTCTGGGGATTCCATACGTTTGAAGACCGCGTGGCACGCCGCAGGGGGCTTTCCTCAAACGATAACTGGAGAAACTTTCTTGGCAAAGCCGGCGCTCTCGTTACCGAGCAGCGCAGCGAACTCCTGATACCCGCTCCATTCTCTCCCATTCGCTGAGGCAACCATGATTCGCAATTTGCAACACATCGGCTTGGTTGTACCCTCGCTGGAGATCGGTCGAGCCTTCTATGAGTGTTTTGGCATGGAAACACGCGCTTCGCGGCGCGACCTTGTCTTCCGATGCGTCGGCCGAGAACAGGATCAGATACGCTTGATTGAAGGCCCGAAGAAGCGCTTTGCATACGTATCGTTTGGCACGCACAAGGGTGGCCTAGAGCCTCTCAAAGCCCGACTCGCTGCAGCCAGCGTAGAAATCAAGGATGCTCCCTTCGATGTTCCGTTTGGTGGAATCTGGTTCCAGGACCCCGACGGCGACTGGGTGAACGTACAGGAGGCCGAAGCAGCAGAATCGACGCTCGCCCCTACCGCGGAAATCAATTCCCCACACCGGCATCGCCGTATCGGCACGCGCGCATTCGAACTGGGCACTGTGAAAAAAGCACAGCCACGGCGCTAGGCCATTTGATCAAGTTTTCCCCAGACGTTGACCGTGCGGTGGATTTCTACACCAGTGTCCTCGGCTTACTGGTGTCCGATCGTGTGCCCGACATCATCGCATTCATGCGTTCGCCGTTTGGCGGAGATCACCACATCCTAGGTGTCGCCAAAAGTTCGCACACTGGGCTGCATCACGTCAGCTTCGAGGTCGGTGATCTCGATGAGATTGAAATCGGGGCACAAGCACTGCTGGCTGCCGGATATAAAGATGGGTTTGGTCTCGGCCGCCATGGACCGGGGTCTAACTACTTTCACTATATCCGCGACCCATGGAATAGTCTGGTCGAATACTTTTGGGACATCGACGTGATTCCCGAAGGCGCGGAGTGGACACCCTCAGGGGGCGAGCCCGATGAGTTCGCAGCGGTCCTGACTGCCCTATGGTCCCACGCACCTGCTCCGGAGGAGTTCATCCTCAATTACGAAGAACCGGACTAATTTTCCCACACCGCAGTATCCAACCGACGCCCAAGTCGCGACCAGGACGCCTTAGTTCGATATCTATCACATTCTCTATGAATGACATTCCCTCCTTACTGCGGGGCATGCTGAACAAACCCCTGTACGTGGCACTGCGCAGCGCGCGTGACCTGCCGCGCATGGCTGAGGTCCTGCAACGCCACCTCGAATGGGTAGTCCTCGCGGAGCAACGCGGTGAGATTTTTCTCTCGGGACCGTTTACCGACGGCAGTGAGCCAGGCGCAGGAGGCGGCATGACGATCTTACGCGCCTCATCCCTGGCTGCCGCTCAACAAATCATCGATGCTGACCCCTTTATCGCGGAAGGAATATTTGAAGCCGCAGTCAGGCCGTGGCTGCTCATGGAAGGGAGCCTCACCTTCAACCTCACGCTGTCCGATCAGAAGACGATTCTCTACTGAGAGCTTCCAATGACCTACAGACTCTTCCGCTATTGCGACACCGCCGGTGTAGCCCGTCCTGGCATTGTCACTGCCCATGGATATTTTGATCTTGGGTATTCGGACGTCGACGCACTTGTGCAGAACTGGGCTGCCGCACACGAGCAACTCAAGGCAATCACCCTCGCGCTCGCAGGCAGCACCTCGGCCGCCGAAGAAGCTAGGCTAGACCCCGAGACGCTCTCATTTGCTCCACCGCTGGGTCGACCGGGCGTAATCTATGCCGCTGGCGCAAACTATCGTGACCATGTCGAGGCAATGGGGCGCGCCTTCAATATGCAGCTCACGCTGGATCCACGCGCCGAGGGTATTCCTCCCAGGCACTTCATCAAGGCAGGCCGGGCAACACTTACCGGCCACCAGCAAGACGTGCCCTATCCTGATCGCACCAGCCGGCTGGGCTGGGAAGCCGAACTCGCTGTTGTAATAGGCATGACGGCGAACCAAGTCAGTGTTGCCGATGCCCTCGCTCACGTGGCCGGGTACACCATCGCGAATAACTTGTCCGCACGCGACAGTCTGATACGCGACATAGTGGATGCCGCGTCTCCATTTCGCTTCGACTGGGTCGGCCACAAGTGTTTTACGGGCTCCTGCCCGCTCGGCCCATACATGACACCAGCGGAGTTCGTCCCATCTCCCGAAGATCTCGACGTCAAGCTTTGGATTAACGAAGAACTCAGGCAGGATTCAAACACTCGCAACCACTTGTACTCCGTGGCTGAGCAGATCTCATACCTGAGCGAACGGCTAATCCTGTACCCGGGGGATATCATCCTGACCGGAACGCCAGCAGGGGTTGGCATGGAGACGGGCTCATTTTTGGTGCGCGGCGATGTCATAAGAATTCAGATCGAAAGTCTGGGGGAACTCGAAACGACGATCGTCTGACCCGCGAGCCGCTATTGCGGCGCAATTGCGTTCCCGGCTATTGAGCTATTGTCGTCATGGTGTCTCTTTGGCCGTCACATTGCGATCCAGAATTCTTGAAGGGATATGAACGAACAGACGACGCTCATGGCGTCGCCTGTTCTGGCTCTCAAGCTTTTGCATCAGCAAAGCGTGCGATTTTGTTTGAATTTCCAGGTAACCTTCAGCCAGTGTTCTCATCGGCGTATCGGTACCGCCATCTGCGCCGAAGGACACGATCAGCGTTGGTGGCTGGGCCCCCAAAAAAAAACCTCGCGTGAGCGCTGGACGCGGGGTCATCCGGTCCAGCGCGTCGAGCTCGACTCTCCCTGCTGCCCTCGAGCATCAGCCTAACATTCACTTCCATTTCCGATAGCCCGTCGTCCGGCCCGCTCAGAATCACATCCGGCACAAGCCCGCGCCTCGAGGCTAGAGAGCCATTGCTGAGGCGAAGACGGTGAAGTTGGGCAAGGTCAGGTTGGCCTCGCCCATGGAATGGGATCCGCGATGCGCATGCCGGCTGCGTACGAAAGGAGGTCGGCTTGGCTTCAGGTGGTGCCTGCATCGCCCTTCTTCGGCGAAGCCAGACGCGTACAGGAGGCGGCGCGACGTCAGACGCCGAGGTAGCGAGAGATCAGCGTCTCATTGGCTTGCAGCGCAGCCGAGTCGCCGTTCCAGACAGTCACCCCTTTCTCAACAATGTAGTGGCGATCAGCGAGCTTCATCAGCGCGGCGAGATTCTTATCAATCACGATCATCGCCAGGCCTTCCTCCTTGAGCGTGCGCAGCACTGACCAAATCTCTGTACGCACCACGGGCGCAGACCTTCAGTGGCCTCGTCCAGCACTAGCAAGCTTGGGTTGGTCATCAGCGCACGGCCGATCGCGAGCATCTGCTGTTCTCCGCCGGAAAGCTGGGTGCCCAGATTGCGCCGGCGCTCGCGCAGTCTGGGAAAGAAGCGAAAGACCTCCTCAAGGTGCCAGCGACCCTTGTTGCCAGGGTTCTGGGCGGTGGCGACCAGGTTTTCTTCCAACGTGAGCAGCGGAAATACCTGGCGGCCTTCAGGCACCAGGCCCATGCCCAGGCGGGCGATTCGATGCGACGGCTGGTTGTCAGTCCGTGTTCCGGCAAAGTGGATGGTGCCGCGGGTGACAGGAAGCAGTCCGAACAGGCACGACACCGTTGTGCTTCTGCCCATGCCGTTGCGCCCCAGCAAGGTAATAGCCTCGCCAGGGACCAGTTGCAACGAAATATCAAACAGGACTTGTGAGCGGCCGTAGCCGGCCTGCAATTGCTCTACTTGGAGCAGCGTGGTGGTCATGGTTGACTCGCAGGGTTGCCTGTCAATGGGACTCGTCGCCGAGATATGTTGCCTTTACCTCGGGGAGTTCGCGTACCTGCTCGGGCGTACCGGTAAACAGCACCCGCCCGTAAACCAACACACTGATGCGATCTGCGAGTGCAAAGACCGCGTTCATGTCGTGCTCGATCAGCAGCATCGTGTATTGCCCTTTCAGACGCTGCAACAGCGCGGTTACGGCCTGAGACTCCTGCGCGCTCATGCCTGCCATTGGTTCGTCCAGCAGCAGCAGCCTGGCTGCGCCGCGAGGACCATCGCCAGCTCAAGCTGCCGCCGCTCCCCGTAGCTGAGACTGCCGGCAAGCACACCGCTCATTTCACGCAGACCCACCTCGTCCAGCGCCCACTCAGCACGCTCGCATAACTCATCGCGCGCGGTGAGCGCCCGCCAACTGCCGAAGGCGTGGTAGCGCGTGCCATCGCCGCCAGTGCGGCATTCTCGAGCGCGGTGAACGCCTCAAAGATCGAACTGATCTGGTATGAACGCAGGAGCCCCAGGTGAACCCGCCGATGCACAGGGACACTAGACACATCTTCATCACCGAGCAATACCGTGCCGCTGTCAGAGCGCAGCTCACCGCATAGCTGGTTCATCAGCGTAGTCTTGCCCGCACCATTGGGGCCGATGATGGCGTGCAACTCGCCGGGGCGGATGTCGAGGTCGACGCTGTCCGTCACCAGCAGGCCGGAGAAGCGCTTGACCAGCGCCTGAGTACGAAGCGAGAGGCTCATGGCCGTGTCTCCTGCGTGGTTCCCGACAGCGACACTGCGTTTACACCGGGGCGGCGGATGCGCTGATCCAGCCGTTCTAGCCATCCGGTCAGGCCGCCTTTGCCCAGCAATGCCACCAGCACGATCATCGGGCCAAACACCAGCATCCAATGGTCGGTGTAGCCCTTGAGCATTTCTTCGACAACCAGGTAGGCAAGGGCGCCAAGTAACGGTCCAAATACCGAACCCATCCCCCCTAGCACGACCATCACTATCAGTTCTCCCGAGACTGCCCAGGCCATTGTGTTCGGCGATGCGAAGGCGTCAAGATTGGCCAGTAGGACGCCCGCCACCGCACACAACATGCCGGACAAGGTGTACGCCGTCAGTTGATGACGTAGTGTGGGAATACCCAGCGCATTGACGCGCCGGGCGTGGTACTTGCGCCGCGCAAAACCATGCCGAATGGCGCGTGGCGGAGCCGGCCGAGCCATAGTGTCAGCGCGGCTAGAATCACAAAGCAGACTACATATAGCACCAGAGGATGCCCAAGGCTAACTGCAAATGCGCTGCTGGCGCCTGGGATGGGCAAGCCTTCGTCGCCCCCGTACTGCTTCAGGCTGACCATCAGGAAGTAGCCCATCTGTCCGAACGCCAGGGTGATCATGATGAAGCCGATACCCGAGGTACGCAGGCTGATCAGGCCCGTGACAAACGCCGTGATACCGCCGACGGCCACCGCGATTGCCAGATGCATCAGGGCGCTATCGTGACCGCTCACCGTGGGCAAGGCGACGCTATAGGCTCCGATGCCCAGAAACAAGGCATGGCCGAAGCTCACCAGCCCCGCATAGCCGAGTGCGAGGTTCAGTGCGCTCGCGGCGATAGTGAAGACAATCACACGGGTGAAGAATGTGATATAGAACGGCTGGTCCAGCGCCGTGCCCAGTACGGGTACCAGCGCCAGTAGCAGCAAGGCTAGCAGCGGTAGCGCGCTGCTCAGCCGACTTACTCGGATGAAGGGTCTCATCGTCAGGCTCCTCGCGACGGAAATAGTCCTTGTGGACGCATGGCCAATACGACAGCCATGAGTACGTAGACCGCCATGGCAGCCAGGGCCGGTCCGGCGGCGTTGGCAAACTGGCGCGAGCCGAACTCGCGCAGCAATAGCGGTAGAAACACGCGAGCAATCGTGTCAAACATGCCGATGATCAGAGCGGCGTAAAAGGCCCCACGCACCGAGCCGATGCCGCCGACCACAATAACGACAAGGGCAGTGATCAGCACCGGCTCACCCATGCCAGACTGCACCGAAAGGATCGGACCGGCCATCGCGCCAGCCAGGCCGGCCAGCGCGCAACCCAGTGCGAACAAGGCGGCGTTCAGCATCCCGATGTTGACACCCAGTGCCGCCACGATGCGCGGGTGCGTCGACCCGGCACGTATCAGCATGCCCATCCGTGTACGATGGATCAGCCAGTAGCAACCGGCAGCCACCAGTAGCCCCACCACGATGATCGCGAAACGGTAGGTGGGGTAGCTGATCCCAAGCAAGTCGACCGCGCCCGATAGCCAGGATGGCGTGGATACGAAGTAGGGCTGGGGACCCCAGATCATGCGTGCCGCCTCGTTAAAAAACAGAATCAGGCCGAAGGTAGCCAGAACATGGTCCAGGTGGTCCTTGCGATAGAGTCGCGACACGATCGAAAGCTCCAGCGCCGCGCCTAGCGCTGCCGCGACGACGATGGCGGCTAGCAGCGCAAGCATGAACGAACCGGTATGCGCGGCCACGGTTGCCGCAACGTAGGCGCCGACCATGTACAGCGAGCCGTGCGCGAGATTCACAAAGCTCATGATGCCGAAGACCAGCGTCAGACCGGCGGCAAGCAGGAACAGCATCACGCCGTACTGGAGGCCGTTGAGCAGGTGCACAAGAAGCAACGAAGCATCCATAGCAGTTATCTCAATCCGCAACGGTCTACGTAGGCGTCCTGGTGGTCACGCAGCGGCGTTGTGACCAGTTGCGTGACGGCCTTGCCACCTTCGTTGCGAGTCTCGAAGGCGTAGTAATTCTGGACGGGCATATTGTTTCGGTTGAAGCGGAATGGTCCGCGCACCGACTTGAACTCGGCGCCCGCGGTCTTAATAGCTGCCACAAGTGCAGGCTTGTCGGCAGCGTTGCCACCCGTCCTCTTCAGTGCGGCGTCAAGCAGATTGGCAGCATCATAGGCAACGGCCGCATACTCGCTGGGAACGCGGCCAAATCGCTTCGAGAAGGCGGAGACAAAGCGCTGATTCTCCGGCCCTGGTAACGCTGCATCCCACATCGCACCGCTGATGGCGCCCGCAGCGGCGGCACCAACGCCCGGCAATGTCGTGCCATCGACCGTGAACACCGAATAGAGCGGGATCTTGCCAAGCAGCCCAGCCTGACTGAGCTGTTTGATGAAGTTGACACCGAGACTCCCCGGATAGAAGACGAAGACGCCGTCTGGCTTGGCAGCCTGCAAGGCGGCCAGTTCGGAAGAGTAGTCAGGCTGGGTCAACTGCGTATAGACTTCGTCAACCACTGCACCCTTGTAGAACCGCTTGAAGCCAGTCAACATGTCCCTGCCGGCTTGGTAATTGGGTGCCATCAGGTAGACCCGCTTCAGGCCCTTTTCCTGCGCGAGCTTTCCCATCGCCTCGGCGGCGCCATCATTCTGCCAAGCCAGCGAGAAGAAGTTGGCTGCGCACTGTTGACCGGCCACCAGGGACGGCCCCGAGTTGGTAGCAAGGGCCGGGATGCCGGCACTGACAACGCGCCGCAAGCTCGCCATGGCGACGTTCGTAAATCCCAGCCCCACCAGGATGTCGACCTTCTCCCTTTCAATGAACTTCTGGGTGATCTGGGTGCCCAGGTCTGGCCGCAACTGGTCATCCTCTTTCAGGACTACAGCTTTCTGGCCGCCAAGCCTTCCGCCGAGATATTCCAATGCCAGCGTGAAGCCATCGACCTGTTCCTGCCCCACAATGGCTTGCGGCCCGGAAAGAGTGGCCGACAGGCCGATCTTGACGTCAGCCACTGCAGTACCGGCATAACAGACGAGCGCGGCAAGCATTGCCGCGCTCACGTAGGTGGTATTCATGATATCTCCTCCCCGGGGGGCGCTTGGGGTGTAGTGCCGATCGCTACGCAGGGGTTTCTCGTTGCCGTCAGAAGACATGTTTTAGGCCCAGCATCGCACCGAGCTGGTTGCCGCCCGGATTGGGATTGCTGCCGGCCTGCCCGGCGCTGACCGACATTGCCAGCGTCCCGTCATTGGCGATATACCCGGCTGTGCCGTAGACAGAGGTCCGCTTCGAGAACGCGTACGTGCCGCGCGTTGCGAACAACCAAGCCTTGTTCGGACTACTGTGGAAGCGCAAGTAAAAGGCTTCGGCGTCGACGCTGAATGCTGGCGTGACAGGATAGGAGGCCCCTGCGTAATACATGTCGCTGCGCGGCGTCGGGCTTCCTTCATTGTCGCGCCGCAGCCAACCACCGCCAATCTTGGTGTTGCCGACCATGAAATGGCCATTGACGGACAATCGGTCATCCGAAAGTGCACTGCGGGTCAGGCCTCCAAAAGCGCCAGGTCCTCCACGCTGGGAGTCATAGGCAACCGCGACGCTCCATTGCTTCGTGTCGTACTTCAGCAGTGCAGACCATTCGCGGCAAGCGCGGGCGTCCGCGGGGTTTTCGCCGGCACAGTTGGTACCGGACGGGCTTGGACCCGCGTTGACAGTGTCTCGGCCAAAGCTGTAGGTTGCCCCGACCGTCAAGCCACCGAAGGTGCCCTTGTACGAGACTGCATTGTCGGCGCGCGAGTTAGGAATGTAGCTGTCCAGCGAGCCCGAGCCGAAGATATTTGGCCCCAGCATGTCGGGTTCGGCCATCGCCCAGAACAACATTGTGTATTGGCGACCCAAGGCAACCTGGCCCCAATCGCCCGAAAGACCGACCAGCGCCTGTCGGCCAAACAGCCGCCCACCCTGGTTGGAGACACCACTGTCAGGGGCAAATCCCGACTCCAGCCAGAAGATGGCCTTGTTGCCTCCGCCAAGGTCTTCAGTACCCCGCAGGCCCCAACGCGACGGCACCGTGCCGACCAGGTTTGGCATCAGCACCTGAGTGTTGCGCGTTGCACCGACGCCAGTAATGACGGCCACGCCGGTATCGAAAACGCCGTACAGATTCACGTTCTGCGCAACGGCGAGCGCTGGGCACGCGAGCGCCAGCCGGCCGCGATGGCTTGCATCTTCATTCAGTTTTCTCCTCGAAGCTTGCCCGCTGCAGCGGCGGGCATATTGAATTCTTGTTTGTACTGCCGGCTGCTCAGCCGGCCTTTTGCGTGCATTGGGCCGCGTGAGCGTCACCGTGATTGACCAGCACGTCACGCGCGAGTGTCGAGAAACGCGGCTTGCCATCAGCGCCTGTCACCACTTTGTAGACGTGATAGTTTTGAACGGGGTAGTTGTTGCGGTTGAACTGGAAAGCGCCGCGCACGGACGCGAACCTCGCGGACTTGATCGCGGCCGTTAGCGCCTTTCTGTTCGAGACGTCGCCTCCGGTGCCGTTGATCGCGGCACCCAGAAGGCGGGCCGAGTCATAGCTGAATGCTGCATACGACGAAGGCGTGCGTCCGAAGCGCTTCTCGAACGCAGCCACGAACTGGCGTGACGCCGGATTTTCCGCGTCAGGTGTCCACGTCTCCGCAACCACCGAGCCAATTGCCGCCTCGCCGAGCGCGCCGAGCGTGGTGCCCTCGACGGTCTGGACGGAATAGAGCGGCACCTTGTCGTGCAAACCTGCCTGCTTGTACTGACGAACAAAGGTCACTCCCTGCCTCCCGGGTAGAACGTAAAGACGCCGTCCGGACGACCGGCCGACAGTTGGACCAGCTCGGAGGAAAAGTCGAGCTGGTTCATGGGCGTGTACAGCTCCTCAACTAGTTCGCCGCGGTAGTAGCGCTTGAAGCCGGCTACCTTGTCCTTGGCCCCGAGGAAGTTCGGCGCTGCGACGGCTACGCGGGCAACCTTCCGATCCGTCAGGTATTTGCCCATCGCTTCGGCTGGCGCATCGCTCTGCCACGACGTGATGAACAGGTTGGTTTTGCATTGACTGCCCGCGATCGTGGACGGCCCGGCAACGCTTCCGATGAACGGCACGTCCGTCGCACCGATCTTGCCCAGCAGCGCAACCAGGACATTGGCAAACGTCAGCCCTGCTACCACGTCGACGCGTTCAAGTTCGAGCAGTCGTCGCACCCCGGCCAGCCCCACTTCGGGCCGCGCCTGGTCATTTTCCTTGATCAGGCGGACCGGTTGGCCGCCGAGCTTTCCACCGCCTTGCTCGATTGCAAGCAGAAAGCCATCGTATTGATCGCGGCGACGTCGCGAGGGCCCCGAAAGTGTGGCAAGAATCCGACCTTCACTTCAGCACTGGCGAGCGCCGGCGCGAGCAGCGCCAGCGCGGCGGCAATTGCCACGCATTTCTGTTTCATGTCTCCTCCGTCGAACCATCCTTGCCCGCCAGGCACTCTGAGTGGTGCCCGTGCGGAGCGAGCCTAAATGGCTTCTCATGTCAGGCGGCGAACGCCGCCCGTGGTATTGCCCCTACTGCAGAGATGTCTCCAGTTCGCCTAGCCCATCAATCCAGACGCGGACACTGTCGCCGCGCTTTAGGAATACTCCCGATTCCATGCCCACGCCGGCAGGCGTCCCAGTGAGCAGCACATCGCCGGGATACAGCGTGAGACGCTCGCTCAGGTAGGCGATCTGCTCGGCAACCGTGTAAAGGTGATTGGATGTATTCGAGTTCTGCTTGAGTTCGCCGTTGACCCAAAGCTTGATGTCCAGCGTCTCAGGGGACGCCACGAAGGCCGCCGGAGTCAGATAGGGACCGAGGGGACAGGAGCCTTCAAAGCACTTGTGGCCGATCCAGTCAAAGCGGAAAGGCGAGCTTGCGTCGACCTGCTCGCGACGCAGGTTGTCACGCGCCGATAGATCGTTGGCAACGGTGTATCCCGCTACACAGTCGAGCGCCTCGTGCTGCGTGATATTGCGGCATGCCTTCCCAATCACCACCGCGAGTTCCGCTTCCCAGTCAAGCAAGCGTGTGTGCGAGGGGTATGGCAGTGCCTGGCGGTGTGCGGACAGTGTCCCCCGGCCAGCCTTGATGAAGTGCCACGGTGGTATGCCATCTGCCTTCGGATCTGTCGTCAGTTCCATGTTGAAGGCCTTTGCCATGGCAACGACATGGTCGCGGTAGTTTGCTCCTGCCCCATAGATGACGCCGGGGTGCGTCAGCGGCGGCAGAAAGCGGATCTGTGCGGGGTCCATCGCCTCGGTCGTCTGAGGCAGTTGCTCAATGAATCGCGCAGCGCGTTGCTGTGCAGCGGGCCAGTCCTGCAAAAGGCCGTCGATGGCGCCTGCGGCGAATTGCACATGTCGGCTGCCCACGTGCACGCCAACGTTGATCGTGCCATCACGGCCTCGTAGTTGAACAGTTGATATTTCATTTCAGTGTTCCGGGGATTGGTCCTGAAGAAGTGAGCGACCCTACTCTGGCCTCTGCCGAGGCCACGCACCCAAACGCTGAAGAGAACGCCGGGCAGGCAAGCCTGCGCAACCTTTTAGGTTTGCCTGTCACGCAGCCTCACCAGGAAGACGCCGGTGAGATTCTGGTACGTTCGCGGGCGCCAAACCAGCCATTCTGAATAATGTCAATGTATTAACTGGCGCAATGCCAAGCCCGAACGCGTCACCAACGTCGATGCACCTACTGCAGAGAGGGGAGTCGTTACCAGAATGAGGGGGGCGCCTGAAAGACTAAACCCTGCTTTATGCAGCAGGCCTTTTGGCGAGGCCGGTCCGCCACGATCGCGGCGGAGAATGTCGGCGTCGGGCAGGCTGCCGTAAGCAGTGCGCCGAAGCGACGTCGCACAGAGCACGGCGACCATCTTCTTATTGGTAAGGGGTCGGCAATTAGAGCCAGCCGTGCTGGCCAGAGCTATTGCGGCCGCCCTGCTCCATTCCCTGGCCGAGGTCCCGAAGAGGCGGCGCGGACTCGGACACGAGAGATACACAAGTGTGTGGCGCCCGCCAGGCGGACTTCTGATGGTAAGTGGCGGGCGGCGGCGGCAGAATTGGTGATTCGGCCGCCGGCGCCCCAGAACCGGTTTGGATAGCCGCCCGTGGCCGCTCCTGGGCCGCGCCTCCTGGCTCAGGCTGCCGCGCGCTCGTCCGCGGCTACCCCATCACGCCGCGCGACCAGATCCAGCGCCACGTCGACGATCATGTCCTCCTGACCACCAACCATGCGGCGCTTGCCCAGTTCCACCAGGATGTCGACCGTCTTCAGCGCATAGCGCGCGGCAGCCGCTTCTGCGTGGCGCAGGAAGCTCGAATAGACGCCTGCATAGCCCAATGCCAACGTCTCGCGGTCCACCCGCACGGGTCGGTCCTGCAGCGGTCGTACGATTTCGTCGGCAGTATCCATCAGCGTGTACAGGTCGCAGCCGTGGTACCAGCCGAGACGGCTGGCCGCAGCAATAAAGACTTCCAGCGGCGCATTACCTGCGCCAGCGCCCATGCCGGCCAGGCTGGCATCGATGCGGTCGCAGCCTTCCTCCACCGCCACAATGGAGTTGGCTACGCCCAAGCTCAGGTTGTGGTGCGCGTGCATGCCGGTTTGTGTCTCGGGCTTGAGCACATCCTTGAGGCCCGGAACCGCTCGCGCACGTCGCTCATGCTGAGCGCCCCGCCAGAATCGACTACGTACACGGTCTGCGCGCCGTAGCTTTCCATCAGCTTGGCTTGCTGTGCCAGCGCTAAGGGCGTGGTCATGTGGCTCATCATCAGGAAGCCCACGGTGTCCATTCCCAACTCGCGCGCGTACTCGATGTGCTGGCGTGAGACGTCGGCTTCGGTGCAATGTGTTGCCACACGCACCACGCGCGCGCCGGCATCAAAGGCGCCGCGCAGGTCGTGCACGGTGCCTACGCCTGGTAGCAACAAGGTGGCAATCCTCGCATGCCGCACAGTCTCAGCCGCCGCGGCGATCCACTCCAGGTCGGTGTGGGCGCCAAAGCCGTAGTTGAAGCTGGAGCCGGCAAGCCCATCACCATGCGCGACCTCGATCGAATCAACCTTCGCAGCGTCGAGCGCTGCCGAGATACGCCGCACATCTTCAAGGCTGTACTGGTGGCGGATGGCGTGACTGCGTCGCGCAGCGTGACATCCGAGATATAAAGCTTCTTCTGCGAAGCATGGCTGGCTTGCTTGACCTGCTGTTCCATGTCTGTCTCCGTGTCCGTGGCGCTCAGGCGGCCAACCGGTTTTCCGCCAGCCGTTCTGCGCAGGCGAGCGCGGCACTGGTCATGATGTCGAGGTTGCCGGCATACGCCGGCAGGTAATGCGCAGCGCCCTCCACCTCGAGAAAGATCGAGGTCTTGAGCCCGCTCATCAGCCCAAGCCGGACGTTTATCGGCGCTGACGCGTCGATCCGCTCGAACTGCACGCGCTGCTTGAGTCGGTAGCCCGGCACATAGACCTGCACGGCCTTGGCCATGGCCTCGACGCTGGCCTCAATGGCGGCCTGATCGGCGTCGTCAGACAGCGTAAAGACGGTATCGCGCATGATCAACGGTGGCTCGGCGGGGTTCAGCACGATGATGGCCTTGCCGCGTGACGCGCCGCCCACCGAGCAGATCGCCTGGCTGGTGGTCTCGGTGAACTCGTCGATATTGGCGCGCGTGCCCGGTCCCGCCGATCTGCTTGAGATCGACGCCACGATCTCCGCGTAGTGCACCCGTGCCACGCGCGACACCGCCGCCACCATTGGGATGGTCGCCTGCCCGCCGCAGGTCACCATATTAATGTTTGGCGCTTCCAGGTGATCTTCAAGATTGACGACTGGCACGCAGTAGGGGCCGATCGCAGCGGGTGTGAGATCAATCATTCGAATGTCCGGGCGGAGGCTGCGCAGCAATCCCTCGTTGGTCACGTGTGCAGCCGCGCTGGTGGCATCGAACACCACATCGATGTCATGGAACTGGGCAAGTTGAGCCAGCCCTTGTGCGCCGTCCGCGCTGGTCGCTACGTCCAGCCTGCTGCGCGCGCCAGTCCCTCGGACTGCGGATCGATACCGATCATCGCCGCCAGTTCGATATGGCGGCCGTGACGCAGAATCTTGATCATCAGGTCCGTGCCGATATTGCCCGAGCCGATGATCGCGGCCTTGATCTTTCGGGTCATTATGATTTGCCTCCATTCCTTGATTATTGTCTGCCGACGTTACGTGCAGAGTTGGCCGCCAATGCATAAGCATTGCGCAGCCGTACCGCTCCGCCGCACCCTTACGCAGCAGCGATCATTCGAACCGCACCGAACACGAGCCGATCCCGCCAATCGTCACACGCAGATAGTCACCCACCGCTACCGGCACCATTGCGGCCAACGATCCCGACAGCACTACGTCGCCCGCTCGCAGCCCTTCGCCATAGCGCCCTAGCGTATTGGCCAGCCAGGCGACAGCGTTCACCGGGGAGCCCAGCGCCGCAGCGCCGGCGCCCGTTAGCACGACTTCGCCGTTCTTCTCAAGCACCATGCCCGCTAGCGCGAGGTCAATGCCACGTGGATCGACCAGCCTGTCGCCGAGGACGAATAAGGCCGACGAGGCGTTGTCGGCAACGGTATCCTGCAGCCGGATGTCCCAGTTTTCGATGCGGGAATCCACGATCTCGAAACAAGTCATCACGCCTTCGGTCGCGCTCAGCACGTCGGCAGCAGTGACGCCTGGGCCGCGCAGATCGCGCCGCATGACAAACGCGATCTCGCCCTCCGCCTTCGGCGCGATGAGGCTCGCACGGCGAATCGATGCGCCGGAGGGCAATGCCATATCCGAGAGCAGGACACCGAAATCGGGTTCGTCCACTTTCAGCATCTGCTGCGCCGCCCGCGACGTCAGCCCGATCTTGCGGCCGACCACACGCACGCCGTCGCGCAGCCGTCCCTCAATCAGGATGCGCTGGATCGCATAGGCATCATCGACGCTCATGTCTTCATGCCGCGCGGTCAGCCGCGTGATCGGGCGCGCCGACTGCAGCGCCTGCTCCAAGGCCTGGGCTGTGTGGTATATGGCTTCGCTTTGCAAGTCTTCTCCTCCTGTTCCTGGGTGTATCGCGTGTCTCGCGTATATCGCTTACCTGATGCCCCGAGCTATGCCTCTGCCTGCCCGCCTTCGCCAAGCCAGCGCAGTGCATTGCCGCGCGCCAGCAGCCGGCGCGTTTGGGCGGGAATCGCCAGACCGTTGATGCGTTCGTCCGGAAAACGATCCATGATGGCGAAGGGATAGTCCGTACCGACCAT
Organism: Cupriavidus sp. UYMMa02A; assembly: GCA_001725945.1. Lineage (GTDB taxonomy): Bacteria > Pseudomonadota > Gammaproteobacteria > Burkholderiales > Burkholderiaceae > Cupriavidus. The sequence continues at coordinate 66,347 of LRMT01000141.1, forward strand.
GACTTGCGTCGCGCCATAGCAATGCAGCAGGTTGGCGATCGTGTGGCTGTCGTAGACGAGGTTATCGACGTAGAGCGCGCGCGCCATCTCACCTGGCGCCCGCACCATGGTCTCGCGAATTGTCGGCATCGTTTCCCAGGCATGCTGCAAGCGCGGAAGCAGCGAAGGCAGCGAGCCACCGCCGTGGCTGAAGGCGATGCGCAGGCGCGGATACCGCATGAGTGTCCCGGACGTCAGCAGCGATGCCGCGGCCAGGCCCACTTCGCCGGGAAACGCAAGGACCTGCTCCAGCAAGGGCGGGCCGACGAGACGATCCATACCGCACGGGCGTAAGGCGTGCACGAAGACGGCGGCGCCCAGCGCCTCGGCGGCTTCGAAGAACGGGGCGAACGTAGGATGCCCGAGCGGTAGGCCGTTGATATTGCTGCCGATCTCCACACCGGGCAGGCCAAGCACTCGCACCACACGCTCGAGCTCACGAATGGCGGCATCGACGTCCTGGAGTGGCACCGCGCCCAGCGCGGTAAAACGGTCGTCGCGGCCTCGTACCAGTGCCGCGAGCTCGTCGTTGAGAAAGCCAATCAGGGCCTGCGCGTCGTCCAATTCGAGCCAGTATGAAAGCAATTCCGGCATGGGCGATAACACCTGCTGCGCCACCCCAACCGCGGCCATATCCTGCTCTCGCCGCGACAGATCCCAGCATGCATCTGGGATCGTGCGATAAACTTTGCCCTCGATCATCACGTGGTACTGGCACGCCGACGTCGCGGGCGCGATCGACGGCCAAGACACGCCCTTGCGGCTACCGAGGTAGGTCGGGAAGCGATCCGGCACCCAGTGCGTATGAACATCGACGAGCCCGCAGCTACACGCGGCGGCGCTCATGGCGCTTCCTCCGCCAGCGCGTGCGCTGAGAGCCACACTTTGCCGTCGCGGATCTCAACCGGATAGGTCTGCAGCGGCTTGCTGCAGGGCGCGGACACGGCGTGGCCGGTGCGCACGTCGAAGGCGCCGAGATGCAGTCCGCATTCGACGATACAGCCGTCGAGACTGCCCTCGTCGCCGAGCGAGGCGTTGCCGTGCGTGCAGCGGTCATCGGTCGCGTACACGTCACCGTCGACGTGATAGATCGCGATGCGGCGGCCGTCATCGAGGAGTGCGGAGCCGATGGTGCCGTCGGTGAGGTCGGACAGCGCGCAGAGCGGCTTCGCAGAGTCGGTGGACAAAGTGGTCATGCCGGGGTTCCTTCAGGCTGGTGTAGACGAGACCGCCGCGGCCGCCACCAACGATTTGAGATCGGCCTTGGGATCGACTAGGACTTCCGGACGCAGGCGTGAACCGGCCGCGACCAGGCGCTTTAGCATCTGGAAATCGCGAGCTGCGTTCACCGCGGCAACGCCGACGACTCTGCCGTCGCGCCATTGGATCAGCGAGAAGCGGCCGCTGTCTGGATCGCCCCTGACCGCCTGTTCGTCGCCTGCGATCGCACCCGCTGCCTGCAGCCGAAGCTCGCCTTGGTCGGACCAGAACCATGGCGTGTCGGCATAGGGCGCAGCGCTGTCGGGATCGGCGAGATAGGCGGCCACCGCCCTCGCCTGCCCCTGGGCATTGGACCACGTCTCGATGCGCTCGAAGCGGCCAGTGATCGGGTTGCGCTGGCGCGTGACGTCGCCAATCGCAAAGACATCCGGCGTCGTCGTACGCCCGAAGCCATCAACAAAGATGCCGTCGTCCGACGCGATGCCCGCTTGCACGGCGAGTTCATCGTTCGCTTGCACGCCGATGCCAACCACGATGAGATCTGCGGCCACGCATGCCCCGTCGTCAAACACTGCATGGCCATCATCACGCACCGCCACCACCGAGCGTCCCAACCTGATGTCAACGCCGCTGTCTTCATGGTGGCGGCGCAGATGCTCGGCGATCAGCGCCGGGGCGCTGCGTGTCATTAGCCGGTCCGCCGCCTCCACCAAGGTGACGCGTGCGTCGAACTGCACGCCCATGGCAGCCAGTTCCAGGCCGATCGGACCGCCACCAACGATGAGCAGCCGAGTGCCGGGCATGAGTGTCTGCCGAATCGCGCGCGCATCTTCGAGCGTGCGCAGCGTCTGCGCATGCGGCAGGCGCGCCAGCGCTGGCAAGGCTCGGGGACGCGCCCCCGTTGCCAGCACGAGCCGGTCCCAGTGCAGCTCTCGCCCATCGCGCAACTTGAGTTCCCGCGACCGCGCGTCCAGCGCGACCACCGGATTGCCGCGAATCAGCTCGATATCCGCAGGGGCTTGTACGGCGAGCGCTTCGGGCTGCAGGAGGATCGCATCGGCATCGCCGTCGAGCAGGAATTGCTTGGACAACGGTGGCCGGTCATATGGTGCCTCGTCTTCCTGCGACACCAGCGTTACATCGCCCGCGAAGCCCAGTTCGCGCAATCGCGTGGCAGCGCTCACGCCCGCCATGCCTGCGCCCACGATAACTACATGGAACGCCCTGGATAGCATCTGCCTCCTTATGCCGGCGCGTAGGCGGCGAATACTTGTTGGAATTGAAGATATGAGTCTCGACGAAATCGCTCCACTCGAGCCGCGCGCCGAGTTCTCGCATGGCGCCGAGCATTGGGCACCAGTTCAGCAGTTCCTGTTGGCCCGCATTCTCAAAATCGACCGTCGACTGGCGTTCCCAGTAGTCGTAGTCTTGCCCAATCACGCGCGGTACAGCGCGCGGTCACTGGCCGTGTCCGGATGTAGCCGCGAGGTCCGGTCGCAGAGAAAGGCATGGGACCAACTGGACGACGCGATGATGGCCACCCGCCATGGCGACTCGCGCAGGATCCGAGCAGTCGCCGCGCCAACGGCCATGCAGCGGGCTGGCGAAGGTGAAGGCGGATCAAAGTCCAACTTGTCGTTGACATTGGTGATGAAGCCCCGCGCGGAAATGACCTTGCGGCCATAGCAGTTGATGGGGAAGGCGATCGTCGGGTAGTCCCATCCGCGGCGATCGTAGTCGAGATACAGGATGGCGTTGCCGAAAGCGTGGGAAAGACTCTCGTGATGCAATGGCCGATAGGCATAGGCCACGTCGAAATCGGCCTCCAGCAGGCCGCTTGCGAGGAACTTGCCTATATCGCGCCGGCCGCGTACACGGTAGTGCTTGTCTGCACTTTCGCCCCAGGCGTTAGGCTTGCCGCCGTCCATCATCGACGATCCCTGAGCATGGCGCCACGGATACAAGTCCATGTCGTCGTAGGCACAGACCGTGAAAGCCGGGATCACGTCCTCCCGGAAGTTCTCGTACTGGTCATCGCCCCACATCAGCACCACTTCAGGCTGGAACCTGTCCAGCGTCTCGCGCACACGTCGGAACTGCGCCACTAACGCCGCGCGATGCCCAGCGGCAGACAAGACGCCTTCGTCGTCGCCCCACTCCGCCTGCATCGATTCCGGCCAGTTGCGCGGGTCTTTGCGCTCAGCGTCGATCCCCGGGTCCCGCAATGTCCGGCGCAGGATATTCGCCATCTGCGCATCGGGTGTGGACAACGGCGGGTAGTGCGATAGGCCAAGGCCCAGGATTTCTGCCATCTGTTGTCTCCTCTGTGATAGGCGCCTCATGCAGCCCAATTTAGTCTGGTAGGTCGGCGTGCTAGGCGCTCTTGTCGGTCCTGGCGTTCTTGGCCGTCTTCTGCGCCTTGCTGCTCGAGTCCTTTGGCGCCGAATTGCCGTTGGCGGCAGTCCGACCGCGCCGCGGAGCCGGTTCCCGCTCTGCCGCGCCACGCTCCTGTTCATCCTGGATCGACAGCACCAACTGCTTGAGCAGCGTGACGAGGTTGAGCCGCTTTTCGCGCGACAAGCCCGCCATCAATCGCTCGAGCCGTCGCCAATGTGATGGCACGTGCTTGCTAAGAAATGCTTCGCCTTCCGGCGTGAGCACGGCCAGCAAAGAGCGCTGGTCCGAAACATTCAGTTCGCGACGGACGAATCCACGCTCTGAGAGGGTGTTGATAGTGGCGGACAGGTTGTTCGGCCGCACCACCAACATCGCCGCGAGGGCACCCATGGTGGTGGGCTGTCGGGTGCGCTGCAGCGTTGTGAGAACGTTGAATTGCAGGGGATTGAGCCCGAGCTCCGCGAGCTCTTCGCTCTGGTCGCGGTCGAGCACCGCGAAGGCACGATAGACGGCGAGCAGCACCCAAAGCGCTGACCCGTCCAGCGCTGCATCAAGCGCGGCGCTCACAGCGACCTGATCACTCAAGTGTGGTAGCGGCAATGCGTCCGCATCGTCCGGAAGAGGAGAAGTCTTGGTGCTCACTTTCATGCCTTTTACGGTTTTCATGTTGTTCTCTCAGACTCAACTTTACTTCAATTTGCGAATATTTCAAATTATGCCATACTTCGCTCAACGGCGAACGGAACCGCCGACGGTTCATCGGGTGCACCCTGATGATGTAAGCCGCGGCCTCAGTCACGAGGAGACATCGACAATGACACAACCCATACACTTCCATTCCCACGCTCGCGCGGAAATGCCAACGGCGAGTCCCTGGACCTAAACTCGCTAGTACAGCCCGCCCGCGTGCATTCCAGTGTTTTCACTGACGGCGACGTCTTTGACCAGGAAATTGAGCGCATCTTCCACGGCACGTGGCTGTACATCGGACATACGTCCGAGGTCCCGCGGCATGGCGACTACCGCACGCGTCGCATGGGACGGCAACCGGTGCTCATGATGCGAGGTGGCGACGGGCAGGTACGCGTTCTGATGAACCGCTGCCGGCATCGCGGCGCGGCAGTGTGCGAAGGCGATGCGGGCAACACAAAGCACTTGCGCTGCTGGTTCCACGGCTGGATCTACGACGCCACCGGCAAACTAGTGGAAGTGCCTGGCCGCGAAGCCTATTGCGATGATTTCGATCAGGATGCGATGAGCCTTGCCTCGCCGCCGCGGGTCGAGGAGTATCGCGGCTTCGTGTTCGCAAGTCTCAATCCCGACGTACCTGACCTCGAAACGCATCTGGGTCACGCGAAACCCATGATCGACCTGATGGTGGACGCGTCGCCCGAGGGTACTATCCGCGTCACAGCGGGTGTACACAAGACGGTGTATCGCGGGAACTGGAAGCTGGTCGGCATGGACGGCTATCACGTCCACTATGTCCACGCGTCGTGATCGCGGCCTGGAATCGTGACCCGGACTCCGGCCTCGCCGCGACGCACCGCGGTGATCCTTTCGACGACGAGTCTGCGAGCCGCACACGCGACCTTGGCAACGGCCACGCGATGCTGGACCTCACCGCCCATCGTCTCAGCCACTATGAGCAGTTCAGCGACATGCTGCGCAAGACGCCCGGTGGCGAAGAGTATCTCGCCCGCATGGCTGAGAAGCACGGCGAGGAACGCGCACGCCTGCTGGTTTCGCTCGCGGGCGATCCGCATGTCGGCATCTATCCGAATCTGCAATTGATCAACAACCAGATCCGGATCATCAATCCAATCGCACCGGACCAGTGCGAGGTGATCATGTTCCCCGTGCTGTTCGAGGGCGTCAGCGAAGAGATCAACGCCTTGCGCATTCGTCAGCACGAATCCTTCTACGGGCCGGCTGGCTCTGGCTCACCCGATGATGGCGAGATCTTCGAGCGCGCGCAGAGCGGCATGATGGCGCAGATCATGCCGTGGATCGAACTGTCTCGCGGCCTGAACCGCGAAGAGCATGGCGCGGATGGCGTCATCACCGGTCGAATTTCCGACGAGGTGACTCAGCGCGGACAAATGCGGCGGTGGCTGGAGTTGATGTCAAAGCAAGGAGAAGCACAATGAGCGAGACGACGGTAGCGTTCAACCAACTGGATCTGCGAAAACTCAGCCTGCAGCGGGAGATCGAGGATTTTCTGAGCCATGAAGCCCAACTGGCAGACGGGCATCGCTACAAGGAGTGGCTCGCCCTGTGGACGCCCGAGTTGCTCTACTGGGTGCCCTGCAATTCAGACGACATTGATCCGCAGCGCCAGGTTTCGCTCATTTACGACGATCGCGGCCGGCTCGAGGAGCGTCTGTACCGACTGCAGACAAAGCACGCACATTCGCAAAACCCGAAGTCCCGGCTGTCGCGAGCGGTGTCCAACGTCCGCCTGGGTAGCGAGAATGCACAGGGACAGATCGAAGTGCATTCGCGCTTTCAGTTGGTCGAAGTGCGGCTCGACCACATGACGCTCTGGGCAGGCCGCCAGCACCATGTGCTTGGGCGCCACGCCGACGGCTGGCGCATTCACGAAAAGAAAGTCTTCCTGGTCAACAACGACAGCTTGATGGGCAACATGACCTTCATCATCTGATCCGACTGCCCAAACGATCCCTGACACCCGAGTACATAAGAGCGAGTGAGACATTCATGACCCAGCAAGATCCCGAAATCGGCAAGAGCGTCGTCGCGGCGGGCATCCGCACCAACTATCTGGAGGCTGGACAAGGCGCGCCCCTGATCCTGCTGCACGGCTCCGGGCCCGGCGTGACCGCGTGGGCGAACTGGCGCCTCGCGATCCCCGAGTTCGCAAGGCACCGCCGTGTGCTCGCACCCGATATCGCCGGCTTCGGCTATACGGAACGCAAGGCCGACGCACGCTACGACCTTGAATACTGGATCGACCACATCGTCGGCTTCATTGACGCGCTGGATATCGAGCGCGCAGACTTGTCGGTAACTCCTTCGGCGGCGCTCTGACGCTTGCTCTGGCAATGCGACACCCCGAGCGGGTCGAGCGGTTGGTGCTAATGGGTTCGGCGGGTGGCCGCTTCGAACTCACGCCGGGACTCGACGCGGTATGGGGCTATGAGCCCTCGCTAGAGAACATGCGTGAGATCGTCGACCTGTTCGCTTATGACAAGTCGCTGCTGACCGAAGCCCTAGTGACGTCGCGTTATGAGGCCAGCGTGCGGCCGGGCTTTCATGAGTCGTACTCGGCACTGTTCCCGGCTCCGCGCCAACGGCACGTCGATGCACTGTGCGCAACGGACGAAGATCTGCAAGCGCTCGATAAGCCCGTGCTGCTTGTGCACGGCAGGGACGACGCGGTCATCCCGCTCGAGAGCAGCCTTCGGCTGCATAGCCTGATCCCCAGGTCCGAACTGCATGTCTTCGGGCAATGCGGTCACTGGACGCAGATCGAACAACGGGATCGCTTTGTGCGCGTGGTGGAGGATTTCCTCGCCATGTGCTGAGCGAGCCGGACAGATGAAGGAGACAATGATGAGCACATCAAAGCCTCTCCCGACAATCGCGGCCATGATCGGGGATCCGGCCGGGATCGGCCCGGAGGTCTGCCTCAAAGCGCTGGATAGCGGCGAATTGGAGGGCGTCTGTCACGCCTTCCTGCTCGGCGAATTGGAGGCGGTCCGCCGCGCCGCCGCCGTCTGCGGCATCCATCGCGAGATCCGAGCCATCGACAGTCCGGCCCAGCAGGCCGGCAAGCGGTTCATCGGCGTGCTCGATCCCGGCGACGTCCATGACGGCGACTATGTCGTGGGCAAACCCTCGGCCGCCGCGGGCCGCGCCGTGGTCGGGTGGCAGAGGCTGGGGGAACGACTGGGCCGCGCCGGCGATATCGACGGACTGGTGCTAGCGCCCGTCGACAGCGTTTCCCTCAAGCTGGGAGGAATCGTCAGGGACATTGACGAGTTGCAGCCCGATGGAACGTGGATGCTTCGCATCAGCGGCAAGCTGCGCGTCGTGCCGATCACCGAGCATATCCGCATACGCGACATCGCATCGACAGTAAGGCGGGATCCGGTCCTGCGCCTGATCGAGACGTTGGATCGCACGCTGAAGTGTTGGGGCATGCCGGCCCCCCGTATCGCCGTTGCGGGACTTAATCCCCACGCGATGTTCGAGGAGGACGAGGAGGAGATCGCGCCTGCGGTTGCGCTGGCGCGTGAACAGGGCATCGAGGCAATCGGCCCCCTTACGCCCGATGCGGTTTTTCGGCAATGCCTGGAAGGTCGACATGATGCAGTCGTCACCATGTATCACGACCAAGGCCAGATCGCGGTCAAGACGGCCGCGTTCGCCGGTGCGTGCACGATCTACATGGGATTGCCCTACGTAATGCTGAACGTCCCACACGGCAGCGGCTTCGATATTGCGGGCCGCGGCATCGCGCAGCACCTGAGCGTGCTCGCGGCGTTGCGCACCGCCGCTGCTCTCGCCAGCAGATCGGGCTTTCTCGAATAACAGTGAATGAAGCCAACTCGGCAAATTCATCAGGATGACATAGCATGAACCAATCTATCAAAAAGATCCCAGCATTGCTGCTGGCTGGCTTGGCCGGCCTCCTGCCGGCCACTACGAGTTGGTCGCAGCCAGCGAACAGCTTCCCCGGCAAGCCTGTGAAGTTGCTGGTGTCGTTCCCGCCGGGCGGATTCGCCGACCTTGTCGGCCGCCAACTCGCGCAATCGCTCGCCCAGACCTGGGGTCAGCCGGTCATCGTTGACAATCGCCCTGGAGGCGCGGGCATTTGGCAAGCGACCTGGCCGCGAAGGCCGTGCCGGACGGGTATACGCTCTACCTCGCCACCGACGGTCCGTTCGTCATCAATCCCTTTTTGTACAAGACGCTTCCCTACGAGCCACTCAAGGACTTCGTGCCGGTCGCACTGGTCGCCTACACGCCGCTGGCGCTAGTGGTGAATCCTGACAAGGTCAACGCCAGCACAGTGAGCGAGTTCGTCACCCTGGCACGTGCCAACGCCAAACGGCCACTGGACTATTCATCCGGTGCGCGGGCGGGCCACACCACTTATCGATGGAGGCCTTCAGGGTCACAGCAGGCATACCGCTGAACCACATTCCTTACAAGGGCGGCGCTCCCGCGTTGCAGGATGTGCTTGCCGGCCAGGTCTCTGCGATGTTCTCTGCGATCTCTTCTGCGCTGCCCTATGCGAAAGCCGGCAAGTTGCGCATCCTAGCGACCGGCGGGACACAGCGCTCAGCCCTGGCACCGAATGTGCCCACGATTGCGGAATCAGGTTACCCAGGCTTTGAAGCGGGTGCCTGGGCTGGCGTAGTTGTGCCACGTGGCACGCCTGCTGCCATTGTCAGCAAGATCGAGGCTGACGTGATGAAAACCGTTCGCGATCCCAAGTTTGCACAAAAGCTCACAACGGTAGGCGCCGAGCCGCTGCGGGGCAATGCATCGGAGTTCCAAGCCAAGATCAAGAAGGACCAGCAGCGCTATCGGAAGCTCATCGCAGATCTGCATATCGTGGCGGATTGAGAGGAGACTGACAGAAAGGCGGCAACCAATCTCGGGACGTTTGCGTAGAACAAAAGAATGTTGGGTCTTCCGCAATTTGTGTGACGACGGCGAATTCGCGTGGAGGACCTTGCCGTCGTCTTTCCCGCCCCACTACCACTGTTGCAGATCGCTATTTCCGCCAATGGCGGGCACTAATTCCGCCAATGTAGAAATCTGAACGTTAGCTACTCCTGCGCTGACGCTTGCGAACCTCCCGGAGTACCGCGGTGAGGTTGCGACAGATCCGTAGCCTACATGGCGCGAGCGTATTCATTCTATGGCCAGGGACTTGGCAGACAGCCGTGTGCGGATCAAGCCAATCCCGCTTCCAGCGAGGCGAAGCAACGTCGACGGGGTTCAGCAAAAGGCATTCGAAACAGTATGGGAGCTGATCTCGGTCTGACACCCAAGCCGTTGGCGTTTGAAGCGCCTCCAACCATGGGATACCAACATGGGTCAAGCGCGCAAGACGGCAAAGTGCCTGCCCGTTCATTGGAGGGAATAGAAGCCAGCCAGCATTGGTCAACGTTGGATACGCACCAAGGTCGCCAAACTGCCACAACTGCCCAACACTGATCTCGTACCTCGCCGCCAGACGCCCCAGCCAACCGCCAAACGCTTCGTCATCGAATGGCCGCGGAGCGACAGGCCAAGGCCTCACGCCTTCAGGAGAGCAAGGTTCGTGCTGCATTCTCTATGTGCCCCAGATCGATGGCTTCCTTCCCATCCCGGATCGCAAGTTCCGCGGAAACCGTCAAGAGGCGCGACACTTCTCCTCTTAGCCCTCCACTTGCAGTCAGAATGGCGTGTACGATCTCTCGTCGTGCCAAATTCGACGGACGTCGAAGGGGCAAGATCATCTCAAAGGCATCAAGCAGAGAACGAAACGCCTCCGTCTCCTGCCATCTCGGCACCTCGAGACGGGAGAATCGGCTGACCATCTGGGGATCTGTTTGAAGCGCCATGACGGCATCCTGGGTTCCAACCAGAACAACAGCGATTTTCAAATCATTTGCGTGAAGTGTAGTAATCGCGCTCCGTTTGCGAAGTAATGTTGATCCGCGCGCTTAATCACGCAGAAAGTATCATCTTTACTTCCGCAGTTCGAGAAATCGTGTCCCCTGCTCGACTACTCTCAGTCTAGGGCAAGGCCACCTCACACTCGGTTCTCGGCTCTGCTCGCCAGCCTTATTTCGGCATGTTTCGCGCGAACGCGCCCTGCAATCAACCAGAGCGAAGCCGCATAGTTAGAGCGAAAAGTAGTAAGGATGACACGAAGTGACGGACCCGAGATCGTTTCAGAATTACTGCGCGCCTCACGAAAGTTCCAGGATTACTACTCGAAAAATCGTCGCAATATTGATACGGACGTCCACACAAAATTATAACTTATTGATTTATATAGTTTCGCTCTCAGCTCCTGATGGACCACTCTTACTACTCTTCACGCAAGGGCAACAAGACCCGGCTGGTGCCAGCGACCGACGAACTGATTGCGGAACTGGCGCGCTACCGCCGCGCCCACGGGCTGACGCCGACGCCGCAGCCGGGCGAGACCCGCCCCTTGCTGCTGCCGGTGATCGGCAGCGAGAACCGTGACAAAGGCCTGTCACGCGGCGCGCTGCACCTGATCCTGAAGGAGGTGTTCGGCCTGGCGGCCGCGCGCCTGCGCGCGCGCGGGCCCGAGTGGGCGGCGCAGGCCGATGTCCTGGCCAGTGCCTCGGCCCACTGGCTGCGCCACACCGCCGGCTCGCACATGACCGACCGGCAGGTGGATCTGCGGTATGTGCGGGACAATTTTGGGCGTGCGTCGATCTCGACCACCAGCGCCTACCTGCATAGCGAGGAGGATGTAAGCCACGCAGGAGCGGCACCGCATCGGTTGGGGCACTCACAAGAAGGCATAGCCGGCCGGCGCGACCGGCATCAGCGCTTGCTCGAAGGCACCTGACGCGTTGCCACGTGTCGCCGCGCTGATGACTGCCGCCAACCGGAAATCCTCGCCGCATTGTCGGCGCCAGTCTTATCAGGTTGGGTCTGTCGGCTACCTTTCGCAGACAACATCTACAAAGGTTCGAGCCGGCTGCGTCAGCGCGCTACGGCGAGGGGATTCGGCATGCGATGAACAGGGGCGGCATGGAGCACATCTATGATGTTTCAGTATAAAATCAGCACATCACTGTTTTATACTGAAACTTCATGGATCCTTGGATCGAGTTGGATGAGGATGCGCTGCGCCAGTATATCGACGCCAAGGCGGTGTTCGAAGCGTGGGAATCGGCGCGCGCCAAGGCTGCAGAAGTTCGCGGCGGCATGCTCTGGCGAACCACGAAGGGCCGCGAGTACCTGATTCGGACCGGCGCGGACAACAAACAGAAGAGCCTCGGGGTGCGTTCGGAAACGACCGAGGACATGTACGCGCGGTTCAACGCACGCAAGGAAGCCGCCGAGGCCCGGCTCAAGACGCTCGCAGACGAGCTCGACCGGCACCGGCGGCTGAACCGAGCGATCCGCGTCGGCCGGGCTCCTGACATCCTCGTGGCCATCCTTCACGTGATGACTCGGCTCAATATCGCCGAGCATTTCATCGTCATCGGGACACATGCCTTTTATGCGTATGAAGCCGCGGCCGGAGTTCGCCTGCAGGAACGCGCCCTCGCAACTCGCGACGTTGATCTTCTTTGGAATACGCGCAAACGCCTTCAGTTTGCTTCCCAGAAGAACCTGGATCTCTCGATGCTGGATGTCCTACGCAAGGTAGATAGCACGTTTGACATTCGGGATGATCAACTCTTTACGGCAGTGAACGCAAAAGGCTTCGAGGTGGACATCCTGCGTCGCGAGGCCGCCGATCTTGACCCCCACCCGCTCCAACTGACCGACGATGAAGATGACCTCTGGGCAGTCCAGGTGCGACGCGCAAATGTCCTGTTGGGGTCGCCTCCATTCTCTGCGCCCATCGTTTCCGTGACTGGAAGGATGGCGCGGATGACGACGATCAGTCCAGCCGCGTTCGTCGAATTCAAACGCTGGATGGCATCGACCGCAGAGCGCGATCCGCTCAAGATTTCTCGCGACAGGCTGCAGGCATCGATCGTGGAAGAGCTTGCCAACCGCTTCCGGCTCGGTGTTTAGCAAGCCGCGCGTTGCCTGATCGACGCATGCTGTTGTCTACTCTTCAAGCTGGACTTTCTGTTCCCTGGCCGCATTCTTGTCCATCTTGGCCGCATGGGCCGCCGCCTGTTCGAGCAAGGCGGCATGCGCCCTCGGCACGACAAGCATCGTCAAACCCAGTCCTTCCATTACGCGCAGGGCGTGCTCCAGATTGACGCCCTTGCCGTTCTCCAGCTTGGACAGCATACCGACGGAAACCCCGCAATGATTGGCAGCTTGGTCAATGGGCATACCTTCCGCTGCGCGCGTGGCTCGTATCCGGTCGCCAAGCTGGTCAATGCTTCGGATGGTCGCGCGTGATGGTGGAGTTGGATCAGGAAGCGGCCTCGGCATAGATGTGGAATAACTTTCACGAAAGTGAAATTATACAAGCACAAAGGTGACACCTCACGTCGATGCCTCGATGCGAGCACCCGCCCGTAGCGCCCTATTCCGGACAGTCACATGGTTCAGCGTCTCCCGTACAGGCAGGAACTCGCGCATCATTTGCGAATCCGGCGATCTTTGAGGTCGAGGAAACGGTGACAGCGAGTTTGCTCGCCTCATTCAGCGGCGCGGAGCGGCAGACCATGCTGGCGCTGCTGCAGCGCGTGGTGAGCGAACTCGGCCATCGGGCGCGCATGTCGTTCGAATCCAGGGCAGATGGGCTGGAGGACGACAAGCAGGTAGCGGCCGCGTGTCGCGGACGGGCTGGTGCGGTCATACCCTAGCTGAAGTGTCCGAGCATGCTGGTATGCCTGCCGCCCAATCCGCTTTGCCAGTCGACTGAGCGTTGAAGAAAGCCAGATAATCCGACGTCCGCTAGACGTCCCCTTCTACGTCAGCTCTCGCTTACGCCCGCATCGAGAATGCGCTTGTAGAAGCCCAGTTCATTGATGATGGCCTTTCCAGTGTTGGCCCTGAGCAATGCCATCTGCTGCTGCGCCCGCGCTTTATCCCCCCGCTTCGCCGCCACATAGCCCAGCAGCATCCATGGATAACTGGCGCTCGGTTCAATTTGTGTGGACCAGGTTGGCGCATGCTCGTTCAAATAGGCATAACCAACGTCATACAGGCTTTTCGTTGCTGTGGTATCCGCGGAGAGCGGAACGTCATACAACTGCGGAAAGACCTGGGTAACCGTGCCGGGATAGAAGCCCTGACTGATGGTCTGTTCAACATCGGCGGCATAGAAGTTTGTACCATTGGACAACTGGTGCATGCCTGCCGAGACCGAGGCGGCCACCTGTCTGTAGTAACCGGAATCCCCATCGCTAATGGAGTCTAGCGCACGGGCAAAGTCAACCAGGCCGCGGTAGTTCTCGGTATTGTCTTCGGTGTATGCGATATCCGACTGCTTAAAAACCGGACAATAACTCGGATCGGTGGGTGGCGCGTAGTCTTGCCGAAATACCGGAATCAACCCGTTCGGTTTTGCGCGGCCGCGAGGTTTGAGTAAGCGATGGACTTGAGGATCGGCAAGTTATCGCGGAACCATGCGACATCACCAGTGACCTTCAGGTATTCGGACGCCAGCGAAAGGAAGCTCGAGGCATACGAATCATTAGGGAAAGACTGATTTATTCAGTGCGCCGGTCATCGTCGAGTGGCTTGTAAACGTTGCCTGTGTGGGGCCCCAAGAGATGAGTCGAGATGAAGCGTCAAATCAGTTTTGCAGAAGCGGAAGGCCAC
>LRMT01000142.1 GCA_001725945.1 Cupriavidus sp. UYMMa02A
CCGATGGGCCAGGCGCGCGCGGTCACCACGGCCGCACCCGCGCCCGCGGCTGCCATGCCGGTGCGGTGAGTGGCGCTCGCGGCGCCCGGGCATGGTAAGGTTGGCAGCCGCGTCGCCAAGCGGCGTATGGCATCTCAACCGTCCAGCCCGCTTCGCTTCGCATGGATATCGAACTTGCCCGCACCTTCCTGCAGGTGGTACGGACCGGCAGCCTCCTGTCGGCGGCCGACAAGCTGCATGTGACGCAGACTGCCGTCACGGCGCGCATCAAGAGCCTGGAAGCGCAGCTCAACTGCAGGCTGTTCGACCGCAACAAGGCCGGCGCGCGGCTGACCGCCGATGGCCAGCGCTTCCTCGGCTATGCCAGCCAGCTCGTGCAGACATGGGAGCGGCATGCCGCGACCTGCCGCTGCCCGCCGGGCTGGGTAGCATGCTGACGTTTGGCGCGGAGATCAGCCTGGGCAACCCGCTGGTGCTGCTGTGGGCCACGCGGCTGCGCCAGCAGATGCCCGATCACGCGGTGCGTGCGGAGGTCGGCGACGGCGCGGAACTGCAGCGCAAGTTGCAGTCGGGCACGCTAGACGCCGCGCTGGTCTACCAGCCGGAGTATGCGGCCGGCGTGCATGTGGAGCAGATCATGGAGGAAAAGCTGATCCAGATCCGCTCGACGCAGCGCGCCGGATCCTATGTGTACGTCGACTGGGGGCCGGAATTCCGCCGGCAACATGACAGCGCGCTGCCTGGGTATGCCAGGTCGTCGCTGTACTTCAACCTTGGTCCGCTGGCGCTGCAGTACATCCTGCAATATGGCGGCAGCGGGTACTTCCGCACGCGGGTCGTGCAAAGCTACCTGGACAGCGGCGTGCTCGAGCGCGTGGAGGATGCCTCGGAATTCTCATATCCGGTGTTTCTCGTTCACGCCGAGTCACCGGGGCGCCAGGCATTGGAGGACGCGGTCCGGATTCTCCACGATATCGTGCGCGAAGAATCGGACTGGTCCCAACGCTGGGACTTTCTGCAGTCCTGAATAGGCAGCCGGTGCGCTCAGGCGCGGACCGGCACCAGGAGCGGAACCGGGTGTGCAGTCGGCATCATGCGCAGCCTGCGGATGCGCCTGCCGCCGCCGCGGCGATTGTGCGTCGAAGCCCCGAGCCCGGCGTAGCGGCCATGCTGCTGGGCACGCTCGAACACCGGCTCCGGCACGGCCATGCCGATCAGGTACGTCACCGTTGCGCCAAGCGCCATCAGGACCAGTGCCCCGGCAATCCACAGGACGACTTCCATTTCCCCGCTCCCATGCTGATGTTTTGTATGCATTAAGTATCGGCCTGGGTGGATGACTTGAATAATGAAAGTTATCTGGGTTTCGTATCAATTAGTTTGCAGTGAATGCGGCACTGTCCCATGGCGACGTCAGGCTTGGCGAAATAAGCTCGCACATTGATTCACTAACCCAAGCTGTTTAGGTTTGCTACAATCGAATGCCGACTGTCTTTTCGCTGTCAGGGCTGCGCGTGGTCATCTACCCAAACGATCATCGGCCGGCACATGTGCACGTAATCGGAAACGGATGTGAGGCGGTGTTTCACCTGCATTGCCCGTCTGGCCCTCCGGAATTGCGTGAGAACTATGACTTTGGCGCAAGAGAACTCATGCGGATCCTCGAGGGATTGAGTGTCCGCGTGGCTGCCTTGTGCAGAGAATGGAGAACTATCCATGGTCGTTACTGATGCTGAAATTGCCGCCGCCAGCGCGCGCGGCGCGGCCCGGAAAGTGGCAAATCCGACGGTGGCCTCGGTGCGCTATGACCGCCGTGTCGGGCGCGTGGTGATTGCCCTATCCTCAGGGCTGGAACTGGCATTTCCGCCCTCGGCGGTGCAGGGCCTTGAACATGCCCGGCCAGCGGATCTCGTCGACGCACAGATCAGCCCTTCCGGACTGGGCATCCATTTCCCCAAGCTCGATGCAGACCTGTACCTGCCCGCGCTGCTCGAGGGCTTCCTGGGCTCGCGGCGGTGGATGGCCGCTGAAATGGGCAGGCGCGGCGGCGCCAGCGCCAGCGCCGAAAAGGCCGCCGCCGCGCGGCGCAATGGCCGGCTCGGCGGGCGTCCCCGCAAGATTACCGCGCAAGCCTGAGCGCAAATCGCCGACGACCAGCACGGCAAGCCGTACCCAAAATCATCCTTTCCGACGAACCTGACAGCGGCCGCAAGGCCGACACTGGACCGATTCCGTCAGCAGAAAACTAGAAAGGAGACATCCCATGCAACGCCTCATCTTCGATGCTGAACACGAGAGCTTCCGCGAGTCCGCGCGCCGCTTCTACCAGCGCGAGGTCGCTCCGCACGGCGAGCGCTGGCGCGAGCAGGGCTGCGTCGACCGTGACGTGTTTCGCAAGGCCGGCGAGCAGGGTTACCTGCTGATGTGGGCCGACGAGAAGTATGGCGGCGCGGCCGTGGACGACTTCCGCTATGAGCAGATCCTGATCGAGGAAAACGCGCGCCACGGCGATACAGGCTTCTTCGGCACGCTGCATTCGCGGCTCGTGGCGCCCTATGTCGGCCGCATCGGCAACGAAGAGCAGCGCGAGCGTTTCCTACCCCCCGCGGCGCGCGGCGAGAAGATCTTCGCCATTGCCATGACCGAGCCGCAGACCGGTTCCGACCTGGCCGGCATCCGTACCCGTGCGGAGGACAAGGGCGACCACTGGCTGCTCAACGGCGCCAAGACCTATATCTCGAACGGACAGCTTGCCGACTACGTGGTGGTGGTGGCGCGCACCGATCCCGAGCGCAGCCACGGGCTCGGCCTGTTCATCGTCGAGCGTGACATGCCCGGTTTCGAGCGCGGACGCAAGCTGCGCAAGATGGGCCTGCACTCGCAGGACACCTCGGAGCTTTTCTTCGACAACGTCAAGGTGCCGAAGGCCAATGTGCTGGGTGAGCCAGGACAGGGCTTCCGCTACCTGACGCGCCACCTGGCCGAGGAGCGGCTGATCGGTGCTTGCGGCTACATGGCGTCGGCCCAGGTGGCATTCGATATCACGCTCGACTACGTGAAGGAGCGCAAGGCGTTTGGCCGGGCCATCGGCACCTTCCAGAACTCGCGCTTCAAGCTGGCCGAACTGCGCGCGCAGCTCGACGCGCTGCAGACGTTCGTCGACCAGTGCGTCCTGCAGCACAATGCCGGCACGCTGACCGTGGAGACCGCGGCGTCGGCCAAGCTGCTGACGTCCGAACTGCAGGGCCGCGTGGTCGACGAAGGGGTGCAGCTCCATGGCGGCGCCGGCTACATGGAGGAGTACCGTATCTGCCGCATGTACACAGATGCGCGCATCCCCGAATCTACGCCGGCAGCAGCGAGATCATGAAGGAAATCATCGGTCGCAGCCTGGGGCTCGATGACCGGGCCAAGGCATAGCGATCGCCTCGCGAGTGGAATGCACTAATATGGTGCATTTGACGCGCCAACCGCTGGGGTTTTCCCTCGGTTTTGCGTTTTCGCCGCACTTAGCGTGTTTTTTTGCCGCGATGAAAGCGCTTTGTAATCCGATTCGGTTTGAATGCGGGCGGGAGATCGTGCGCAGGTCCGGATTTGGCGGAATAACATGCGCCTGGGAACGCGCCAGGCGGCGAAAAATCGTCAGTTCGGTGCACCAATCGGCGGGCACGGTCGTTTACCTCTGATTGTTCTCGAACCGAGCCAGACCGAATCGTGCCATTTCATGTTTCAAGAGCCACTGCTGCCGCGGTTTTGCGGTCGTGGCAGGCCTGACAGCCACGCTGGCCCATGGCGCCAGCCAGCCGCTGCCGCCCGACGGGCCCTGCATGCCGCCGCCTCCCAAAGCCAGCCTGACCCTGGCCGAGGCGCGCCAGGACGCCCTGCGCTGCAACCGCGACATCATCGCCGCGCGTCGAGGCGAGGAGGCCAGCCAGGCGGACATCCAGATCGCGTCGCAGCGTCCCAATCCCGTGCTGAGCGTGGGCGTGCAGAACATCAACCGCATGCCGCGTCGGCTCGGGGAACCTGCGCAGCAAGACCGTGGATTCCACGTTCCGCATCGACCAGCTGGTCGAGACCGCCAACAAGGGCAACCTGCGCAAGGACGCCGCGCAGAAAGCCAGTGTGGCGGCCGGCGAAGTGGTCCAGGCCGTGGTGGCGCAGCAGACTGGCGCGGTCGAGCAGGCGTTCTACGACGCCGTGGTCAGCCAGGAACGCGTCCAGGTGCTGACCGAAACGGTGGCGCTCTACACCCGAACGCAGCAAGCCAACGAGACCCGCCTGAAGGCCGGCGACGTGTCGCGTGCCGACGTGACCAAGCTCCAGCTCGACAACCTGCGCGCCCAGAACGACATGCGTCAGGCCATGGCCGACCATATGCGAGACAAGGCGCAACTGGCGCAGGCCATGGGGGTGCCGGGCACGCTGGCCGACAACCGCCTGGTGCCGGACTGGCCCTCGCTCGACGAACCGACTCCGCAGGTCGACCCCGATATCGCGCAGCGTCGCCCCGACGTGACGGCTGCCGAAGCGCGGCTGGCTGCCGCGGCTTCGGCGCGCGACCTGGCCCGCGCCGGCCGTGTGCCCGACGTGACCTTGGGGGCGCAGTACGAGCACTACCCGATTTCCGAGACCAATACCAACGGCAGCGGCAACAGCTACGGCGTCTTTGTCTCGATTCCGCTCTTCGTGCGCCACAGCAACGGCGGCGAGGCGCGCCGCGCCGAGGTCGACTACTACGCCGCGCTCGACGACCGGAACCGGGTGCTGCTCGAGGCACAGAACGAAGTCGAACGCCTGCGCAACCAGCTCGAAGCCGCGCGGCTGTCGCTGAGGCAGATGCGCGAATCGGTTGTGCCTGCCGCCGAATCCGTGGCGGGAAGCGCCGAATTTGCCTATACCAAGGGCGCCACCGGCGTGCTCGACCTGCTCGACGCGCGCCGCGCGCTGCGCCAGACCCGGCTGGACGCCGCCAATGCCCAGGCGACTACGCCAAGGCCTTGTCGGCTTACCGCGCCGCGTTGCAGTCCACCACCACTCCCGTCAGCTCCATCCCGAATTCCCAGGTCCGTACCGATGCGCCGCGTCCCTAATCTGCTGTCCGAAGTGTTTCGAGTTTCCCGTGCCGGCCTGCCCGCGCGCGTGGCCGCCCTGTCTCTGTGCGCACTTGCGCTTGCCGCGTGCGGCAAGGACGAAGCGCCCAAGGCCGATGACGAACCCAAGGTGACCGGCGAGACGGTCCAGTTCCCGGCCAGCGTGAAGGCGCTGCCGGGCATCGCGGGAGAAGCCGCCCGCAA
This sequence comes from Cupriavidus sp. UYMMa02A, assembly GCA_001725945.1. GTDB lineage: Bacteria > Pseudomonadota > Gammaproteobacteria > Burkholderiales > Burkholderiaceae > Cupriavidus. The sequence continues at coordinate 5,298 of LRMT01000142.1, forward strand.
GGGCGGCCAGCGCATGCTGAACCTGCCGGGCCGCCTGGGGTGGAACGAGGACAAGACCGTGCGCGTGTCCACGCCGTTCGCGGGCCGCGTGACGGAAATCCTGGTGCAGCCGGGAGCCAGCGTGAAGGCGGGCCAGCCGCTGGCCAACCTGACCTCGTCGGACTTTGGCGTGGCCCAGGCGGACGCGCGCAAGGCCGCCGCGGACAACGCTGTCGCCGCCAAGGCGCTGGCGCGCCAGCGCGAGCTGTATGCCGCCGGCGTGATCGCCCAGAAGGACCTCGAGCAGGCTCAGGGCGATGCCGCGCGCTCGGCCGCCGACCTGCAGCGCACCCAGGCCGCGCTGCGGCAGTATGGCGGTGCGGCCGGCGACGGTGCCAACCGCTTCGCGCTGCGCAGCCCGATCGACGGACTCGTGGTGGAGCGCAACATCAACCCCGGCATGGAACTGCGTCCTGACCAGCCGCCCGCCGCACCGCTGTTCCTGGTGACCGATCCGACCACGCTGTGGGCGCAGGTCGACGCCGGAGAAGCCGACCTGGGCCTGTTCAAGCCAGGCGTGACCGTGCAACTGCTCACCGCCGCGTATCCGGGCGAGACCTTCCCCGGCACCGTTGTGAAGATCGCCGACTATGTCGACCCGACTTCGCGCAGCATCAAGGTGCGTCTGGCCGTGCCCAATGCCGACCGTCGCCTCAAGGCCGAGATGTTCGTGACGGCCCGGCTGCAGGCGTCTTCGTTCGAGGGCATCGCCGTGCCATCCAAGGCCGTGTTCCTGGCCGACAACCGCAACTATGTGTTCGTGCGCACGGCGCCCAACACCTTCGTGCGCCGCCAGGTGAAGCTCGGCGTGTCCATGCCCGGCGTCAGCGAGGTACTCGACGGCATCAAGGACGGCGAAACCGTGGTGACCGAGGGCAACCTGTACCTGCAAGACATCCTGCGCGACGCCACCGCCGTCAACAAGGCGCGCGCTGCGGCCAAGCAATAAGGACGGCCGCCATATGATTTCGCGTATCGTCAATTTTGCCCTGCACCAGAAGCTGTTCGTCTGGCTGGGCCTGCTGATCTTCGTGGGCGCGGCCTGGCCGCGTTCAAGAACCTGCCGATCGAGGCGTTCCCGGATGTCTCCGACATCCAGGTCAATATCATCACGCTCTATCCCGGCCGCGCCGCGGAAGAAGTGGAGCGCCAGGTGACCATCCCGATCGAAACCGCGATGGCGGGCACGCCCAACTCGGTGCGCGTGTTCTCGCATACGCAGTTCGGCCTGTCGTTCATGATGGTAACCTTCAACGACAAGGCCACCGACGTGACCGCGCGCCAGCAGATCCTGGAGCGCCTGCGCAGCGTGGATCTGCCTGACGGCGTGCACCCCGACCTGGCGCCGTTGTCCACGGCGATCGGTGAAATCTATCGTTTCCGCCTGACTGGAAAGGGTTACACGCCGCAGGAACTGCGCACGCTGCAGGACTGGGTGGTCGAGAAGAACCTGCGCCAGGTGCCTGGCGTGGCCGACCTGGTCACCATTGGCGGCACCGCCAAGCAGTATGAGGTGAACCCGAACCTGGCGCGCATGCGCGACGCCAAGATCTCGCTGTCGCAGTTGTTCACCGCGCTGCAGCGCGCCAACTCCACGCCGGCGGCGGTGCCGTGGCGCATGGCCGCCAGCAGTTCCTGCTGCGCTCGCTGGGCAGCTTCCGGACTTCGGCCGACATCGCCAACGTGGTGGTGGCCGAGAACAACGGCACGCCGATCCTGGTCAAGGACATCGCCGAGGTGAGGATCGGTTCGGCACCGCCGCAGGGCCTGATGGGCCAGGACGACGAAGACGACATCGTCTCGGGCATCGTGGTGATGCGCAAGGGCGAGAACCCGTCACTGGTGCTTGAAGCGCTCCAGAAGAGGATCGATCTGCTGGACGACCAGATCCTGCCCAAGGGCGTGAAGATCGTGCCGTACTACGACCGCTCCACGCTGATCGACAAGACGCTGCACACAGTGTTCGGCAACCTCGTCGAAGGCGCGCTGCTGGTGATGGCGGTACTGTACCTGTTCCTGGCCAACGTGCGCGCCGCGGCGATCGTCGCACTGGTGATCCCGCTCGCGCTGCTGTCCACGTTCATCGGGCTGACCTGGGTCGGCATTCCGGCCAACCTGCTGTCATTGGGCGCGATGGACTTCGGTATCATCGTCGACGCGCGGTGATCGTGGTCGAGAACATCTTCAAGCGCCTGGGCGAGCTCAAGGAACAGCAGATCCAGGACAGCAAGGCGCGACTCTACGCGATCCTGCAGGCCACCACGGAAGTGGGCCGCCCGACCGTGTTCTCGATGGTGATCATCATCGCCGCGCACATCCCGATCTTCACGCTGCAGCGGCACGAAGGGAAGATCTTCGCGCCGATGGCCTACACCGTGACCGGCGCGCTGATCGGCTCGCTGATCATCTCGCTGACGCTGGTGCCGCTGCTGTGCCACCTGCTGCTGAAGAAGAACATCGCGCACGAAGACAACTTCGTGGTGCGCCACTGCAAGCGGCTGTACGAGCCGATGCTGGCCTGGGCGCTGGACCACAAGAAGATGGTGGTGGGCGTGGCGCTGGGTCTGCTGGTGGCGACCGTGGGCGTGGGCAAGTTCCTGGGCAGCGAATTCCTGCCGGAACTCGACGAAGGCTCGATGTGGGTCAGCTTCGACCTGCCGGCCTCGGTCTCGATCGACGAGGCCCGCGACCAGGCGCGCAAGCTGCGCAACGTCATCCGCAAGACTCCCGAGGTCAACACCACCATCTCCAAGGTGGGCCGTCCCGATGACGGCACCGATCCCAAGTTGATCAACACGGTTGAAATCCTTGTCGACCTGAAAAACGACAAGCAATGGCGCGCCGGCTACGACAAGCGCAGGATCATCGAGGAAATCAACCACAACCTGCGCCAGCTGCCGGGCATCGAGCCCAACTTCTCGCAGCCGGTGCGCGACAATATCCTGGAGTCGATCTCGCAGATCAAGGGCCAGATCGTCATCAAGGTGCAGAGCGACAGCCTCGAGCACAACAAGCAGGTGGCGGACCAGATCCTCGCCAACGTGCAGTCGGTCAAGGGCGTCATGCGCGCGTTCATCGACCGTGACGGCGAACTGCCGCAGTACGTGCTCGAGTTCGATCGTGCCCAGGCCGCGCGCTACGGCATCAACGTGGCCGACGTGCAGGACCTGATGGAAACCGCGCTGGCCGGCAAGGCTGCCACGGAGCTGTGGGAAGGTGAAAAGCACTTCAGCGTCGCCGTGCGCCTGAAGCCGTCGGAGCGCGAGCTGCCGAACCTGCCGAACATCTTCATGCAGACCGCCGATGGCGCGCAGGTGCCGCTGTCGCAGCTGGTGACGTTCCGGGCTGCCTCGGGCGCCATGAACATCAGCCGCGAGAACGGCCAGCGCACGACTTCCATCGGCATCTTCATCCACGACCGTGACATGGGCAGCGTGGTGAAGGACATGCAGGCGCTGGTCAAGAAGAACGTGAATGCCGAGGACGTGAAGATCAGCTGGTCGGGCGAGTTCGAGAACCAGGAACGCGCCATGGCACGGCTGTCGATCGTGGTCCCGCTGTCGGTGCTGGTGATCTTCCTGCTGCTGTTCAATGCGTTCAAGTCGTTCAAGAGCGCCACGCTGATCATCTCGAACATCCCCTTCGCGCTGATCGGCGGCGTGTTCGCGCTGTTCCTGACCGGCATTCCGCTGTCGGTGTCGGCGGCCATCGGTTTCATCGCTCTCTTCGGGCAGGCCGTGCTGAACGGCGTGGTGATGGTGACCTACTTCAACCAGCTTCGCGACGAGGGCATGCCGGTGCGACAGGCCGTGCTGACCGGCTCCATGGATCGTCTGCGCACGGTGCTGATGACGGCGCTGCTCGCTATGCTGGGCCTGTTCCCGATGGCGATTTCGCGCGCCATCGGCTCCGAAACCCAGCGGCCGCTCGCCATTGTCATCATCGGCGGCCTGATCACGGCCACGATGCTCACACTGATCGTGCTGCCGACGCTGTACGAGTGGATGGTCGGCAGGAATTGGCCCGACGAAGAGGTCGACGAGCCGAACAACCGGTTGTCGGATTCGCTGTCGTCCTGATCTCCTGATCGGCTGATGTGACAAGGCCCGTCCCCAAAAGGACGGGCCTTTTGCATTGAGGCCATGACACCACGCCGCACTTTCGAAAGCGGTTTCCTGTCGGAATCCTCTGACGCGCCTTTCGGAACGGCACTTCTGCATGTCTCCCGCCACAAAACCTAACCTGAACACATGCAGTACGGCGGGCAGCACCCGCTGTCGGCTGTGCCGGAAAATTCCGCTACTCATCCACTTGGAAGGAGCCTGACATGATGAAGAAATGGCTGTCAGCAGCAGTATGTTCGATGATGTTTGCCGCTCCGGCAGGTTTTGCACTGGCCCAGACACACACGGGTTCAAAGGCCGACTACGATGCCGCCGTCAAGCAGGCCAATGACAATTACAAGGCGGCCATAGGCAAGTGCGATGGCATGAAGGGTAATGCCAAGGACGTCTGCAAGGCCGAAGCCAAGCGCGACCGCGATGTGGCGAAGCGGACGCCGAGGCAAAACGCGACGGTACGGAAAAGGCGCACGTCAAGGCCATGAAGACCAAGGCGGACCGCGACTATGACGTGGCCAAGGAAATGTGCGACGACAAGTCCGGCAACGACAAGGACGTATGCGTGAAGGACGCCAAGACCGCGCATGAGAAGGCCCTGGGTGAAGCCAAGGTCGAGAAGGCCGCCGCGACCGGTACGTCGAAGGATGTCGCCGAAGCGCGCCGCGATGCCCGCAAGGACACGACTGACGCCGCCTACAAGGCCGACAAGGAACGTTGCGACGCCATGACCGGCGACAGCAAGGACAAGTGCGTGGCCGATGTGAAGGCCAAGTACGGTCGCTAAGCCGCCAAGTCTCGCTCACCCGGCACCGGCCCATCGCGGAACATCGAGGACCACAAGGAGCACCATATGAACTGGGAACAAATGGAAGGCAAGTGGGAGCAGGCCAAGGGCAAGATCAAGGAGAAGTGGGGCAAGCTCACCGATGATGACATCGCGCAGATCAACGGCAAGCGCGACCAGCTTGTCGGACGCATCCGCGAGCGCTATGGCTATACGAAGGAGCGCGCGAGGAAGAGATGAGGCCTGGGAAAACGACACGCGCTGGTAAGCGTCGACAGTCCATGACAGGGCGGTGGCGGGGTGCGCAAGCATCCGGCCGCCGCCTGATGTTTTGGAACCCCCGGCTAGTAGGGGGTGCGTTAAGCGCAGGTTAGCTCAGAATGCAATCAAATGATGCACGCCGTAGCTTGTCGCGACTTAACATGTCGTGTTGCTTCGGGGACACTCCTCACTGCGCCACGCATGTACGCCGTCCTGCCAGCCTTCGTCTCGTCCATCTTTCTCGGTTACGGCCTCTATGTGCTGGTGACCAAGGGCGTGACGCGCGTGTCGGCGTCGTTCTTCCTCCTGTGCGTGACCACCTTTGCCTGGCAGGGGACCTGGGTGTTCCTGTTCCAGGCCGAGCATCCCGACGTGGCCATGCTGCTGGCGCGACTCGGCTACCTGTTCATCCTGTTCCTGCCGACGACGTACTACCACTTCATTGCCGAGGTGACCGAGCGGCGCGAGGAGCGGCCGATCCTGCTCGCGTCCTACGGCATGAGCCTGTTGCTGGCCGTACTGCTGCTCACCAGCAACCAGGTGGTGGCCGGCCATTACACATACTTCTTCGGCGATTACCCGAAGGCCGGGCCGCTGCATCCGCTGCATCTCGCGCAGACCGTACTGGTGGCGCTGCGCAGCGCCTGGATCCTGGTGCAAGCGCGCCGCAATGCCGCCGCGGAGCGCCGCAAGCGCTATAACCTCTGCCTCGTGGCGGTGGTGCTCTACTCGCTGGCGGCCGTCGACTACGCGGTCAACTACGGCTACGCCTTCTATCCGCCTGGCGTGGTGTTCGTGGCGCTGAGTCTGGGCATGCTCGCACTCAGCGTGGTGCGCTACGACCTGATGCATCCGTATTCGCTGGCCGCCACGGTCGCTCACGAAGTGCGCACGCCGCTTGCCTCGATCCGCATGCAGGCGCAGGAAATGGCGCGGACCTGGCCCGAGGTGCTGCAGGGCTACCAACTCGCCGTCGAACACGGGCTGTGCGAAGACCGCATGCGTCCCGGACAGCTCGAACGCGTGTCCAGCCTGGTGGGCGCGATCACCAGGGAAGTGGACGGCACCAGCACGGTCATCGACATGGCGCTGGCCTCGGTCACGCTGGAGAGGCTGGACCGCAGCACGTTCGCGCCCCACGGCATCGCCGAATGCGTGCGCGCGGCGCTCGAACGCTATCCGTTCCAGGCCGACGAGCGTGCCAGCGTGCACGTGCGCGGCATCGACGACGGCTGGCGCTTCGTGGGCTCCGACACGCTGCTGGTGTATGTGCTGTTCAACCTGCTGAAGAACGCGCTGCATGCGATCCGCGCACGCGGCGACGGCAGTATCGAGATCGCCGGCTCGAACGAAGGCCCCTATCACGTGGTGCGCTTTCGCGACACCGGCTCCGGCATTCCGGCGAACGTGATGCCACGTATCTTCGATCCGTTCTTCTCCACCAAGGCTCATGGCAGCGGCGCCGGGCTCGGCCTGGCATTCTGCCGGCGCGCCATCGAATCCTTCGGTGGCCGCATCGAATGCGAGTCCGTGGCCGGCTCGCATACCACCTTCACGCTGAGACTGCCGCGCTTCACGCCCATGGCGGACAGCCGGTTGCGTGCCAGCGCCGCCGGCTGACCCGATCCGGCGGCGCTGGGGCTAGCGTCTCAGCCAGCGGCTTGGCGAGCCGCCGGCCTCAACCGATCCTTAGCTGGCCAGTACCGGCAGCACCAGCTCATATTCCTTGACGCGGTCGATGATGCCGTGCGGGAAGCGGCTGATCCGCTTGTCCTTGTCGGCGAAGACGATCTGCTGGTACCCCAGCGAGACCGGCTTGCCGCCGACGCAGAAGCGGAACAGCAGGTACGCCGAGCATTGCTTGACCTGGAACGTGTTCAGGTAGCAGTCCACGCGCTGGAACGGGAACGTCTCCTCGACATACTCCTGGTGCGCGCGCTTGGTCACGAAGACGCCGCCGGTGGCCAGCAGATTGTCATGGATGCACTCGTGGAACCAGCGTTCCCGGCAAATGCCCTGCCATTCGAAGTAGCGGGCGAAGTAAGTGTTCATGAAGGCATTGGAATCCTTGAGATAGATATCAATGGCGTGGTGGAACGTTTTCTGCGGGGGTGTCTCCAGCAGGTCCTGCGACAGCATGGCAGTACCGCGGTTCAGCACTTGGGGGATCACGTCTCGCATCAACATGGAATGACTCCTGAGGATGACTGCGAAGCGGCAGTCGCGCATGCCCCGGGGAAGGACGGGGCATAACGCATTCTGGCGGCTTGGCGCATTGCGTAGGAGCGAGGGTGTGGTGCCGTGGTGCCTTTGGCACGCGGCATCGGTCCGGGCGCGTGAAGGCCCGGCTGCCAGGTGCCGGATCGGTGCGAGGTGCCAGGAAGCGCAGGAAGCGCAGGAAGCGCAGGAAGGATGCCGCGCCCCTGGCTCGCTAGCTGGGGAAAAGGATCGCGATGCCGATCTTGTGGACCGAAGCAGGTCCCTCGAGCGGGGCTTGCGGCTGCAAGGCAGCCCCGGGGAACTGCTCCGCGAAGAATTTTGGAATATCCGCTCCCTCAAGTTCTGCGTCCCAGACCAGGACTGCACCGGACTTCCTCACGCCTTCCGCGGTTAACCACGGGTTGAAGCGATAGCCGCCGTACACGAACATGGCTGAAGGGCGATCGTCGGAATAGAACGCGGCATTGCCCGCATACCAGGTGTCGCCAATCACATACTTCAGCGGCATTCCCGTCTCTGCGTGCCATCTGTGTGTCACTTCCGCGGCAAGTTGGCGCCCGGGAAAATGCGTCCGGCTTTCCTTGCCGGCAAGCAGGGGGCGGCCAATCTGATCCAGTGCGAACAGCAGTGCGGGAAGCAGCAGCGCCACCAGCCACGCGCGGCCGAAGGTACGCAGTCGCTGAGCGTTCAGGACAGGCCGGATCGCGGTAGCCACCAACAACCCCATGAAACACAGCAGGGGCGCGGCCCACATGACCCGCGGCGGCCGTTGCGTCATGAACGACAGGACCAGCGAAAAGACGATCGGCCCCAGCGCCAGCGCAACAAGGTAGGCCCGGTCAAATTCTTTGCGCGATCCCTGCGGAGATGGAGGCGTTGCGTCCTTGTCCCGCCAGCGCCAGAGCATCAGCGCAAGGAGCAGCATCGGGATGAACGCCGCCAGTTGCGCGCCGATGAACGAAACCAGCTTGATCAGATAGTCGCCCTTCGCGATCTCCGGTGCGCGTCGCGCAACATACTGGATCGAAATAAAGCCGCTATCGACGATCCAGACCATATGGGGAAGGAAGACGAGCAGCGCGGTCGCTGCCAACACCCACGGACCAGGTTCGGCGAGGCGACGGCGGGCTAGCGGGTGTGCCAGCACAAAGATGGCCATGGGCACGAGATAGGCCCCCATCGAATACCGTGCCCACAATCCCAGGCCGGCAACCAGACCGCACAGGAACCAGTCGCGGAGGCGATTATCGGTCAGCGCGCGGTGCAACAGCCAACCAAACAATGCGCCAAACGGCATCTGCAGGATAATGTCGTTGAACTCCGGAGTCGGGAAGTTGAAGTAATAGACGCCTTCCAGCAGGAGGGCCCCGATGAGTGCCTCGCGCTGGGTTGTCACGCGACGGCCCAGTTGCCAGACCGCGACGAAAACCGTGCCGATGCAAATCTGGGCGGCCAGATAACAGGCCCACAGGTTCTTGCCCGGCCACATGGTCAGGACTTCGGTTACCCAGGGCCAGAGCGGAGGGTCCTTTTCATACCCGAGTTGCCACTCATGTCCCCAGGCCAGCGCCTCGACGATGTCGAGCGACGCGTTGTTCAGCAGCAGACCTGGCAATAACGTCCAGAGAATGACGTGGCTCAGCACTGCCAAGGCAAAAATCCGGCTGACCCCCTGTCCTTGCAAGCGTCTGACCATGCCTGTAGAGCGCCGGAATGAGTCGCGGGCGACGCCTGGCTGCCTTCGCCGGACGAATAAGTTGAGAGTTTTTCCACTTCGGTTTTGGAAATCCCTGCGCCGGATCGGTTGCGCACGGGAAAGGATTTGCAAAATTCTTGCTGGCCGCGCAGAGCGGATGCGCCGGAAAACCGCGCTGGCACGAGCGCAGACCGCCTTTCTACCTCGCGGACGATCGATTATCTCAAAGTATTACCAAGGATTACAAAATATGAATGTGCGAGTTGACACATTAAGTTGGGGGTGATATCCGAATGGAAGTGATGATAAATGATCACAAGAAATAAGGAAAATGGCGCATATGGTCGACGCACGAATTGCGGTAAACCCTAGTAGTCTAGGTTTATATACCTTTATAAAGTTCGGCATGCCGTCCGGTGCAGGCCTCCTGCGGACGGCCAATGAAACGGGCTGCGCCTATCAGCCTGGACAGTCATGCCGGACCACCCATCGACCGAACTTCTTTCCCGCAGCCGCCAGCCGGTCTACCTCCAGCTCGCGACCATCTTCCGCCGGCAAATAGAAAGCGGGGCCTGGCCACCCGGCGCACAGATCCCGTCACTCGACGCGCTGTGCCGCCAGTACAGCGTGGCCCGCATGACCATGCACCAGGCCTTGTCGATGCTAGACGAAGAGGGCCTGCTTGAGCGCTCGCGCGGACGCGGGACCTTCGTCAAGGCAGGCAGCCGGCCGCAACGGCGTGTGTCGCTGTCGACGAGCTGGGACGAGGCCGTCGCCGTCGGCGACGCCATCGACACCGAGGCATTGGTGGAGTCCCGCGGCAATATGGCGTTGCCGGCGACCTGGGCCTGCCATGCAGTGGCCGGCGTGCTGCCGACTACCACTTCCTGCGCCGCCTGCATCGGGTCGAGGGCCGGCCTTTCGCCATGTGCGAGGTGTACATCGAAGCCGGCGTCTTCGCGCGCGAGCCTGATGCCTTCCGGCATGGCGCTTCGGTGCAGGTGCTGGACCGCTTCCCCGGCCTGCAGGTCAGCGCCGCGCGCCAGCGCCTCACTATCGTCGCCGCCGGTGCGGAGTCCGCCGTGGGGCTGGACCTTGCCGTGGGGGCCCCGGTGGCCGAACTGCGCCGCTACGCGTGCGTCGACGATGTGATCGTCTACTACGCGCGCATCGAATTCCCCACGGAATTCGTCTGTCTCGATTTCGACCTGCTGGCTCCGTCGGGGCCGCAGCCTGATGCCAACCCTTCCTGAATCACGAAGCCACGAAAACGATCCATGGAAACCTCCCAAGCGATGAACGGCGCCGAAAGTCTGGTCAAGACCCTGCTGGCCAGCGGTGTGGATACCTGCTTCGCCAACCCCGGCACGAGCGAGATGCACTTTGTGGCGGCGCTCGACCGCATCCCCGGCATGCGCTGCGTGCTGGGCCTGTTCGAAGGCGTGGTCACGGGCGCGGCCGACGGTTACGCGCGCATGGCCGACAAGCCGGCCGCCACGCTGCTCCATTGCGGCCCGGGGCTGGCCAATGGCCTTGCCAACCTGCACAACGCGCGCCGCGCGCAGACGCCGGTGGTCAATATCATCGGCGACCAGGCGACCTACCATCGTCCATTCGACGCGCCGCTCACGGCCGATACCGAAGGATGGGCGCGGCCGGTCTCGGTCTGGACGCGCACGGGC
>LRMT01000143.1 GCA_001725945.1 Cupriavidus sp. UYMMa02A
TGCCCGCCGCGCGCTTGGCCGGGCTCGCGTGCTTCTTGCCGCGGCGTGACTCGCGCTCTTGCGCGGCGGCGCCTCTTCTTCGTCCGGCTCGGCCTTGGCGCGGCCGCCGCGCTTGCCTCGGTGATCCAGGCTCTGCTTGAGCAGCGCCACCATGTCGATGACCTTCGCACCCTGACGCGGCCTTTCCTCTTCTTCGGCAACCGGCGTGAGTTGGTGCGTGTGGCCCGTTTCGATCTTTTCCTCGATGCGCGCCATCAGGTCGTCGCGATAGGTGTCACGGTATTGTTCCGGCGCCCATGCCTCGCTCATGTCCTCGACCAGCTTGACGGCCATGTCGACTTCGCGCGAGTGCGCGGCGCTGGCCTTGGCACCCGTCGACTTGGGCAGCTTGAGCTCCGAGATCGGCAGCACTTCATCGGCGAAGCGCATGGTATTCAGCACCAGCGCATTGTCATGGACCAGCAACGCTGCCAGATGCTGCCGATTGCGCAAGACCACCAGCGCCAGCGCGGCGCGGCCCGTGCGGCGCATGGTTTCCAGCAGCAGCGCGTAGCCGCGCTCCCCGCGCTTGTCTGGCTCCAGGTAGTAGGGCGTGTCGAAGTAATACGGGGGGATCTCGTCGGCCTGCACGAAGCTGACGATATCCACGGTTTGCGTCGCCTCGACATTGGCCCGTCGGAAGTCTTCATCGTTCAGGAGCACGTATTCGTCCTTCTCGTACTGGTAGCCCTTGACGATGTGCTCCTTGGGAACCGGCTTGCCGGTGCTCTTGTTGATGCGCTGGTAGCCGACCGGCGCCATGTCGCGCTCGTCAAGCAGGTCCAGATCGAGCGACTGGCTGCGCGACGCGGGCTTCAGCACGACCGGGATGTTGACCAGGCCGAACGTAATCGCACCTTTCCAGATAATGCGGGACACGGTCCATCTCCTTGGGTCGTGCGGATCATGTGCCGGCACGCTGCGGTGGCGGGGGCGGCACGTCGCCCGGGGGCGGATCGACGACGGGTTCGGGTTCGTCGGGCGGTGGCACGGGTGGAGGGACCTCGGGCTTGCGCGACGGTACGTCAGGGTCGGGCGTGGTATGCATACTCAGGCTCCGCTAGAGTCAGTGTTGTCGATGGTTCGATACGGCCGTGGTCAGCCGCCGTCAGTCAACCTCCTCGAACAGCCGGGTCAGTGCTTCCAGGCTGGCCGGCTTGACGAGGTGGCGGTCGAAGCCAGCCTCCAGCGCACGGCGCCGGTCCTCGGGCTGTCCGTAGCCGGTCAGCGCCACGAGCGTTGCGCCGCGCATTTCAGGCAGGGCGCGCAGCCGGCGCGCGGTCTCGAAGCCGTCCATGGCTGGCATGCCAAGATCAAGGAGCACAACCTGGGGTTTCGCTTCCGACGCGCGCTCGATGGCGCTTTGCCCGTCGGCTGCGGTGACTACGGTGTGTCCCAGCATCCTCAGCGTCATGCTCATCGCTTCCAGCGCATCGGTGTTGTCGTCCACCACCAAGATCACGCGCGGCGGGCCAGGCGGCCGCGGCACGATGGTCTCGGCCGGATGCCAGCTATGCCAGGGCTCCACGGGCAGTTCGACGATAAAAGTGCTGCCTTCGCCGGGGCCCGGGCTTTCGGCGCAGATGCGGCCGCCATGCAGGCGCACGAGCTGCTGCACCAGCGTCAGGCCGATGCCGGGACCTTCCTGCGCATAGGACTGCATGCCTGACGCGTCCTGAGCGTCGTCGCCCGCATGGGCGCTGCCGCCGGCGCCAGAAGGAGCAGGACCGCCTGGGTCCTCGGGTGCCAGCGGGTCGAACAGCAGCCGCTGCAAAGTGCGGCTCAGGCCCATGCCGTTGTCATGGATCCGGACTGCGACCCGGCCATTCTCCACCGTAGCGTCGACGCGGATCTGTCCGCCCGTTGGCGTATAGGCCGCGGCGTTATGCAGCAGGTTGCTGAAGATCTGGGTCAGGCGGACCATGTCGCCGCGCACGGGCAGCGGTTGTTCGGGCAGCGACAGACGCAGTGTGTGGCGCTGTGCTTCCAGGACCGGCCTGACGGTTTCCACTGCGGTATTGAGCGCGCCGCGCAGTTCGACCAGATCCTGCCGCAACGTGATCTTGCCGCAATTGAAGCGGGCGATGTCCAGCAGATCATCGACTAGTTGCGACAGGTGCCTGAGCTGGCGGCCAATCACGTCGCGTGCGCGGAACGCGTCGCCGGGGGAAGCCGACGGCTGCTGCAGCAGGTCCACGGCACTGCGCATCGGTGCCAGCGGATTGCGCAACTCGTGCGCGAGCATGGCCAGGAACTGCTCCTTGCGGCGCTCTTCACCTTGCAGCATGCGCCGGGCACGGTTTTGCATGGTCACGTCCTGGCAGGTGCCTGCCACGCGCATGGTCTCGCCGCCAGCTCCATGCACGGGGAAAGCGCGTGCGCGGATCTCGCGGATGCCATCGTCGGGATGCACGAGCTGGAACTCGATATCGAGCTGGCCGTCCTGCAGCATGCTGGCAAAGGCGCTGGCCACGCGTGCGCGGTCCTCGGGAATCACCCGGTCCAGGCAAAGACGCGGATCTTCCAGCATCTTTTCCGCCGACTGGCCGCACAGTTCCGTCAGCGCGGGCTCACGAACAACAGGCGCCGCTCGTGCACGTCGAGCAGCCACACTACGTCCACCAGCGACTCGGCGAGCTGGCGGAACATGTCCTCGTTGTCGTGCAGTGCCTGGCTGGTGCGGCGGTAGGCATCCTCTGCCCGGCGCAGGCGCAGCAGCGAGTGGATGCCTGCGATCAGCTCTTCCGGTTCGGACGGCTCCGCCATGAAACTGTCGGCGCCGCATTCCAGCGCCTGCACGCGCTGCGCGGAGGTGGCCAGCGCCGGCGAGGTCAGCAGGACTGGCGTGCGGGCCAGCTTCGGATCGGACTTGAGCAGCCGGCAGACTTCGAGCCCGCTGATATCGGGCAGCCTGAGAGCCAGCAGCACCAGCGCAGGCCCCTGCTGACGGACCAGCGACAACGCGGCCTGGCCAGTCGATGCCTCGATCACAGAGAAGCCCGCACGCTGGAGGATGCTGCTCTTCACGTAGCGCGGCCCTTCCCGGTCCTCCACGTTGAGGATCAGCCGGCCCTGGGTGGCGGCGCGCGCGTCATGACCGCCAGCCTTTGCACCGGGCCGATGCGGCAAGTTTCATTGTAAAAACTACCTGGGGCGCTTCGCGCAAGGTGAATCTATGACATGACGGTTCGTGCCCACGGCATCGTTCCCCTTTGTTTGGCTGCGTATGGCGCAGGGCGGCCCGTTTGCACCGGACCTACAGGGGAGACGCGCGCAAAAGACGTGCCCGGGGGAAATCGAGGGGGGAGGGTTATCAAGCGCTGACCGTCGCCAAATCGAGCGGCGTGTGGGCTAGCGCCGCTCCGCTTCGCCGCTGTGGGCTTCTGCGCTTGGCGACGTTCCGCCGTGAGGGCCGGCGGCTTGCGTTGCTTCGGCGGCCTTTTGCGACACCTTGCCCGGCTCGGTCGCCCCGGACGCGTCCGCTGCGCCCTTCTTGCCAAAGCGCGCTGCGATCTGGTCCTGCACCTGGGCCAGTTCTTCGGCCTGGTGCTTGGCCTGTTCGGCCTCTGTCGCCTTGCGGGCATCGGCTGCCTGTTGCTGCTCAGGGGTAGGGGGCGGCAGGCGTGCGCCGGCGGGCAAGGCGACCGCCATCAGCATGGCGGCGACCAGCGCGCGCCGTGAAGGGCGGCTTCCGGCATCGCGCACACATTGGATATACCGGACAAAGGTTCTGGTCATGGCTAGCTCCTTCCGGCGCGCGCGAGCCGGGCAGCGGCGCGCGTAATGGTCTGGCGGGTGCCCGCATAGGCGTCCCACGGGTCATGGCGCGCCATCTCGTCCAGGCGCGGCGCAACATTGGCCACGGTCCACTGGTCGGAGCCCGTGAGCCCGTCGAGTTCGTCCCAGGCAAGCGGAATCGATACGCCCAGCCCGCTGCGCGCACGCGCGGAGAATGCCGCCACCGTGGTGGCGCCTACGCCGTTGCGCAGGTAATCGATGAAAATCTTGCCAACGCGGTTGCGCGCGCCGCTCTTGGCGACGAAGCGCTCCGGGATCGTGCCGGCCATGTGGAGCACCACGCCGTGCGCGAAATCCTTGACCTCATCCCAGCCCGCGCTCGGTGTGAGCGGCACGACCACGTGCAGCCCCTTGCCGCCGCTGGTTTTCAGGAAACTGTCCAGTCCCAGCTCGTCAAGCCACGCCTTCATCAGTGCGGCCGCTTCGGACATATGCGGCCATGGCACGCCTTCACCGGGATCCAGGTCGAAGACGATGCGGTTGGGCCGGTCGATGCTCCGCTTGTTGGCATTCCACGTGTGGAACTCCACCACATTGAGCTGGGCCGCCGCCACCAGCGCGTGCTCCGAAACGATCTCCAGCAGCGCCGGATGACCGGGCCACAGGTCGGGATCGAGCACGTTGACACCATCCACCTTCAGGGTGTCGCCATGCCGCTGGAAGAACTGCTGGCCGGCGACACCATCCGCGCGCGCACCATGGCGATCGGTCGCCCGCGCAGGTGCGGCAGCATCAGCGGCGCCGCGCGCTCGTAGTAGCGCACCAGGTCGCCCTTGGTCAGGCCGCTGGCCGCATCGATGACACGCGTGGCATGGCTGATGGCGACCTTGCCGTTCGCCGCGGTGGGTTTGTCCTTGCGCGCGGGCGCGCCGCGCTCTTGGCTGCGACTTTTCGCCCCGCTGGCGCGGCCGGCTTTTCCACGGATACCGCGCCGGCCGGCTTGTCGGTGCGCAGGCCGTGGAACACCGCATGCCGCACGCGCTCTGCGCGTCCAGGACCCGAACGAAACCTCGGCCACGAGCCGCGGCCGGACCCACAGGCCTTTGACCGACGACGGCAGTTCATGGAACGGCATCTTGTCCGTACGCTGCTCGTCCAGTTGCTTGCGCAGGCTGGCCAGCATGCGCGTATCGAAGCCCGTGCCCACGTTGCCGGCGTAGCGCAGGCGGCCGGCACTGTCATGCACGCCGAGCAACAGGGAGCCAAGTCCCTGGCGGCTGCCCTTGGGTTCGGTATAGCCGCCGATCACGAACTCCTGCCGCTGCGTGCATTTGAGCTTGATCCACGTGTTGCTGCGCGTGCTGACGTAGGGCGCGTCGACACGCTTGCCGATCACGCCTTCGAGCTTCATGCGGCATGCGGCTTCCAGCATTTCGCCGGGGGCGGCCTCGAACTCCTCGCTGAAGCGCAGGTGCGCGCCGGTGCTGGTTTCGAAGATGCGCCGCAGCAGCGCCCGGCGTTCCGACAGGGGTACCTTGCGCAGGTCGTGGCCGGCATAGAAGGGCAGGTCGAAGACAAAGTAGTGGATCGACTCGACGTGCGAAGTCTCGAAGGCATTCTGCAAGGCCTGGAAGTCGGTCTCGCCATGCTTGCCGAGAATGACGATCTCGCCGTCGAGCCAGCCATCGGGCAATCCAAGCGCGCGCACTTCGCGTGCAAGCGTCTTCAGGCGCGATGTCCAGTCGTGCCCCTGCCGCGTGAACAGGCGCACGTCGTCGCCGTCGACGCGGGCCATCAGGCGGTAGCCGTCGAACTTGATCTCGTAGCGCCAGGCCGTGACGTCCGCGGGCGGGCGCTCCACCAGCGTGGCAAGCTGCGGCGACATCGCCAGGGGCAGCGCGGCCGCGACGGCGCGGCGCGGCAAAGGCAAGGCGGTGCCGGTGCCGCCCTTGGCACTGTCGTCGCCCTCGTCATCCTTGTCACCCTCGGCACGCTTCGCAGCAGCCTTGCGCTTCGCGGCCTTTGCGCCGCAGCCGCGCGCGCAGTGCCTGCGAGCACGCTGTCCGGCAAGGCCTCGGTCACGTCGAACTCGGAGGCCGGTACCGCCGCGTCATCGCGCTCCTTGATCAGCAGCCACGCATCCTGTTCCTTCTGGCGGCTGCCATGCATGCGCACTAGCGTCCAGTGGCCATGCAGCTTTTCGCCGCGCAACTCGAACTTCAGCTTGCCGGCGCGATAGGCCGCATCGGCATCGCCGTCGGGCACCCATACGCCGCGATCCCATACGATCACCGTCCCCGCGCCGTAGTGACCGGGCGGGATCACGCCTTCGAAGCCGGCGTAGTCGAGCGGATGATCTTCCACATGCACCGCCATGCGCTTGTCGGCGGGGTCGAGGCTGGGTCCCTTGGGGACGGCCCAGCTCTTGAGCGTGCCGTCGAGCTCCAGCCTGAAGTCGTAGTGCAGACGGCGCGCGGCGTGCTTCTGGATGACAAAGGACAGGGTGCTTGCGGACTTGCCGCCCCGCGCAGCCCTGGCCCGCGGACGCACGCCGCCGGGTTCCGGCGTCGCCGCGAAGTCGCGCATCTTGCGGTACTTGCTCAAAGCGTCGGCAGAGCGCTTGTGCGCGGTCTTGCCTGTGCCGCCGGCGGTGCTGCGGGCATCGTTAGGGGCCTGGCGCGTGTTCTTGGCCATGGGGAACCCGCTTCACTTTGCAATGAGGCGAACCTCGGTGGCTTCAGCTTAGGCACCGCTCCCGGGGGCCGAAATCGGCGGCAGTCCTACACCTGAGTCAGCCAATGCCGCGCGTGTGTGTGCTTCTTACCGGACGTTGTAATTCCTCTCGGGTCGCTTCGCCGTCGCTTCTCCGCTGCGGCGCCTCGGGGCCGCGGGAACGCTCCTTGCGGAGTCTCGCCGTGCATATCGGTCAAGCGTCGGCGGCAGTGCGTCCCGGATGCCGGCGATCGTCGTTTCCTGCCCGGGGCATCAGGAAGCAAGCAGATGAAACTCTCTCTGAAGACAATCGGGTCGCAGGTCATCGTGCTGACCGGAGCCACCAGCGGCGTCGGCCTGGTCACTGCGCGCAAGGCCGCGGCCATGGGTGCGCGCCTCGTTCTGGTGTCCCGCAGCGAAGAGTCGCTGCACAAGCTGGCCGAGGAACTGCGGGAGAAGGGCGCCGAGGTGATTACCGTCACGGCCGACGTGGGGAGCCATGAAGACGTGGCGCGCGTGGCGCATACGGCCATCGAGCGTTTCGGCGGGTTCGATACCTGGGTCAACAATGCCGGTGTGACCATTTTCGGCCGCCATGCCGATGTGCCGCTGGAAGACCAGCGGCGCCTGTTCGACACCAACTACTGGGGCACGGTGCACGGCTCGCTGGCGGCGGCAGCACATTTGCGCGAGCACGGCGGCACGATCATCAATATCGGCAGCGAGGCCTGTGACGGCCCGTTGCCGCTGCAGAGCGCCTATGCGGCATCGCAGCACGCGATCAAGGGCTTCACCGATTCGCTGAGGCTGGAGCTCGAGCAGGAGATGGCGCCGATCAGCGTCACGCTGATCAAGCCTGCCGGGCTGGAAACGCCGCTGGCCACGCACGCCAAGAATTTCCTCGACGTCGAGCCGCGCCTGCCGCCGCCGCTCTATGACCCCGCGCTGGCGGCGGACGCCATTCTCTTTGCCGCGGAAAATCCGCGCCGGGACCTGTTCGTTGGCGGCGCCGCGAAGGCGTTTTCCGCCGCGGCCTATCACGCGCCACGCGCATTTGACCACCTGATGCGCCGCTTCATGGGCCGCGCGCAGCAGACCCGCCACCCGGCCGGCCCGCTCGAGGACAATACGCTCTACGGCGGTGGCACCGGGTTGCAGGAGCGCACCGGCAGCCGCGCCGCGCTTCAGTCGTGTCCCTACACCACCAGTGCGCGCCATCCGGTGCTGACCACTGCATTGGTAGTGGGTGCCTCGGCCGCACTGGCCGCCGTCATGCAGGCCCGCCGCGGACGCAATGACTAGCCCGGGCCGCGCGTCCCGCCGCAGCCGGCCTTCAGCCGATCCGGTACGCCTCGAGCCGGTTGTACAGCGTCTTGAGGCTGATGCCGAGCGCGCGCGCGGCCTGCCGCTTGTCGCCGTTGTAGTGCGCAAGCGTGGCCATGATGATCTCGCGCTGCGTGTCGGCAAGCGTCGTACCGACGCGCACGTTGACCACGCCGTCGACCGTGCTGGGACGCTGCGGCTGCGTGCCGAGGTTCGGGTTGCCGATCTCGACGACTTTGTCGGCGAGGATGAAGGCGCGGTAGACCGCGTTCTTCAGTTCCCGCACATTGCCGGGCCAGTCATAGCGCGTCAGCCGCTCGAGCGTGCCGGCGGAAAACACCTTGTCGGTGCGCTCCATGGCGTTGTATTCGTCGAGAAAATGGCAGGCCAGCGGGAGGATGTCTTCGACGCGTTCGCGCAGCGGCGGGATATGCAGCGGAAATACCGCCAGGCGGTAGAGCAGGTCTTCCCGCAGTTGCCCGGCGCGCACGGCATCGAGCGGGTCGCGGTTGGTTGCTGCGAGAATGCGGACATCTGTCGCGATCAGCGTGTCGCCGCCCACGCGGTGGAAGGTGCAGCTTTCCAGGACGCGCAACAGTTTGACCTGCATCGCCGGCGGCATTTCCGTGACCTCGTCGAGGAACAGCGTGCCGCCCTGGGCCTGTTCGAAGTACCCCGCTTTCTGGTCGATCGCACCGGTGAAGCCGCCCTTTTCATGGCCGAACAGCTCGGACTCGATCAGCGTGGGCTGGATGGCGCCGCAGTTCACCGCCACGAAAGGGCCGTCGCGCCGGCTGCTGCGCGCGTGCACGGCGCGGGCCACGACCTCCTTGCCGGTGCCGCTTTCCCCGATGGCCAGCATGGTGACATCCGTAGCCGCCACGCGTTCGACCTGCGCGAGCAGGCGGCGCATCGCGGGGGAGGTGCTCTCCCATAGCAAGGAAACCTGGGACGGAATGGCGCGAGACCGCAAGCCTCCGCTTGCGGGGCCGCGCCACGTCGGGATGGACTGGCGGTGGTCGACACGTTGGCATGGATCTTGGGTCGCGGGACGTTCTTATGCTAGCCCGTGAGCCGGGGCCGTGCCAGACGTACCGCGCAGCGCGCGGAAACATCCGACAGGCGTGTCAGAGAGACACTGGCAACAATCGGTCCCGCAGATGGTTAGAATTCGGATACGCAACTTGCGTTGCCTCCGCATGTCCGCGATGCGAACACATTGAGTTGCATCGCAGCAAACGGGGAGCCGCTTGTTTTAGGCGCCCAACGCCGTTCCCAGGCTAACTTCCGGCCTCCGGGCCGCGCAATCCATGCCTCACATCCTGATTGTCGACGACGACGAAACGCCTGCGCCGCGCTGGCTGAGATCGTGGCACTGGAAGGGTTCACCGCCTCCACCGCGGGCAGCCTGCGTGAAGCCCGGCTGCAGATCGGCTGGCGTATGCCTGACGTGATCCTGGCGGACCTGCGTCTGCCCGATGGCAGCGGTATGGAACTGTTTGCCGAGGTGGCTTCCGCGGGCGTGGAAATCATCCTGACCACCGGTTACGCCAGTGTGGATAGTGCCGTGGAGGCGCTACGTTCGGGCGCGACCGACTATCTGGTCAAGCCGATCAACGTGGCGCGGCTTCAGACCGTGCTCAAGCGTCTGGCCAACACCGGCGCGCTGCGCGCTGAAATCCACTCGCTGCGCGGCGAACTGCGGCGCTATGGCCGCTTCGGCCGCTTGCTGGGCAGCTCCGACGTGATGCAGGCGGTCTATGATCAGCTCGCGCGCGTCGCGCCCACGGAAGCGACGGTACTGCTGATCGGCGAAAGCGGCACCGGCAAGGAGCTGGCCATGCAGACTGTGCATGAGCTTTCCGCAAGGCGGCGCCAGCCATTCCTGGCGGTCAACTGCGGCGCGATTTCGCCGACCCTGATCGAAACCGAGATGTTCGGCCACGAGCGCGGCAGCTTCACCGGCGCGGACCGGCAGCATAAGGGCTATTTCGAACGTGCCGACGGTGGCACGCTGTTCCTTGACGAGATCACGGAGATGCCCGCGGAATTGCAGGTCAAGCTGCTGCGCGTGCTCGAAACCGGTACGTTCATGCGCGTGGGCACCAACCGCGAGCAGCACGCCGACGTGCGCGTGCTGGCGGCCACCAACCGAAACCCCGAAGACGCCGTGGCGGAAGGCAAGCTGCGCGCCGACCTGTTCCATCGGCTCAATGTGTTTCCGGTGGAATTGCCGCCGCTGCGCGCGCGCGGCGACGACGTGATCCAGATTGCCAATACGATGCTGGAGCAGCTCAATGCGGAACAGGGTACGGCGCGGCGGTTCGCGCCAAGCGTACTCGACAGCCTGCGCCAGCACACGTGGCCGGGCAACGTGCGCGAGCTGCGCAATTTCGTGCAACGCGCGTACATCATGACGGACGATGACCTGATCACCGAGATCCAGGTGCCGCTGCAGGTCTCTGCTGTCCAGGCGCCTGCGGCGGCGATGATATCGGTGCCGGTCGGGATGTCGCTCGCCGATGCCGATCGCCAGCTCATCTTCGCCACGCTCGAGCAGTGTGCGGGCGTGAAGAAGCATGCCGCTGAAATCCTTGGCATCAGCCTGAAGACCCTCTACAACCGGCTGGAAGACTATGCGGCGCGCGGCGAGCTCCCCGAATGGCTGCTCGCCTCGCGCAGCAGCCAGGCTGGCATTTCGGCCGCAGGCTGACCGCGACGGGCGCCGTGGCGGTAGTGGCCGGCCCAGTCAGCAGTACATTGCATGCTTCTTGCATGGCAACTGCTTGAAAATCGGGCCACTATGACCATGACGCCGCATTCGCCACCCCGCGAGCCGGAGCATTCGAACGATGAAGGCATACCAGCGCCTGCCGCGGAGCAGGACGTGCGTACCGTTACGGAAGTCGGGGCGCTGATCGACCAGACCGCGCACGACTTGCGTTCGTCCCTCAATGCGATCCAGAGTTGGGCCTATGTCCTCGAACGCGCGATCGACCAGACCGCCGCACCCGCGCGCCGCGCGCTTGATGGCGTGCGCGCGGGCATCCAGCAGCAACTCGCGCTGGTGGAGGAAATGGAAGAGGCCGTGCGGCTGCTCGCGGACGAAAGCCATCCGCAATGGCGCCGCATCGACCTGCTTGCCGCGACCCGGCAGGCCGTGACCGACCGGCGGCAGGCAGCGACCGCACGTGGCGTCGACCTGAAGGACGTCCAGGCGCGCGATACACAAGATGCGCGCGAAACACCCGGCGCACGGTCCTGGTTCATCGACGCGACCCCGTGCGGCTGGGGCCGTTGCTGCGCCATCTGCTCGTGCATTGCATCTGGCGCTCGCAGCCCGGTGGATCGGTCGCTGTACACCTGTACGCGGAGCCGGACCATGTGCGGTTGCGCATTACCGAGAGCCCACCGCTGGACCAGACCCGCAGCGCCAGCCGGCTGGCGCTGCTGTCCGACTTCTTCGGGCGGCGCCCGCCTCCGGCCGGACAATCGGCGCGGCAGTCCAGTGCCCTGCTGTTGACGCGCCGCATGGTCGAACTGCATGGCGCCGCCCTCACCACGGAAAGCGAGACCTGCGATACGGACAAGGTCACGGTCTGCATCGCCGTCAAGTTTCCACGCCATGTTCCGGGAGCGGCCGGGCGGTAGCTGGCGATAACGGAAGGTAGCTTTTACACCGCGCACGCACAAAGTGCCGGCCCTGCGCGGCATAGCGCCGGGCCGAATTGCCATTGGCGCGGCCTTGCCGGCACAAAGCCAGTCGCGGCGCCGGTTCCGATAGCTGGCCCGCGGATTGCATGGCAATGGGTATTCCCTACGGAGGCCCCAGCCATGCAAAAAGCCCATGCTCCTGCCAAGCCTAGCCCGGCCCGCAAGCCTTCCGCAAATACCGCAAAGGCGGCCGGAAAGCGCAAGGATTCCCCCGCGAAGCGCCAGTCGTCCAAACCCGATGCGAGGTCGTCGGCCTCGGGTGACAGCAAGCGCAAGACTTATCAGTCGGCCGTCGATGATTCCCTGGAAATGACGTTCCCGGCAAGCGACCCCATTTCGCCCAGCGCTGCGATGCACGCCGAGAAGAAGACCCAGACCGGCCGCGACGACGTCGACTGGAAACTCAAGCGCGGCAGTGAACACCAGCCCGCCGGCGCAAAGCCGCGGGACACAGGAAAGGCGCCACCGGCCGCAGCTAACCATCGCCATATGGCGTTCCCGGGACTGCCCGAATGAAGAAGCACGACCAAGGAGCCACCATGTCCGATGCCATCGTCGCAGGTCGTTTCGACAGTTTTGCCAAGGCGGAAACCACCGCTGGCCGGCTGCGCGCGCAAGGCGTGGCCGAGGAAGACCTCAGCGTGTTCTATGTCAATCCTCCCGGACAGCATGCCACCTATCCGATCGGCGGCGACATCGCCGCGACCCCGCGCGCGCCGAGCAGGACTTGGCGCAGTGAGCGGCGTGCTGGTTGGCGCCGCTGCGGGCGCTGCGCTCGGGGCGGCGCTGATCACGCTGCTGGCGGTATCGCCGCCGGTGTCGTTATTTGTGCTGATCTTCACAACCGGACTCGCGGCTTATGCCGGTTCGCTGGTCGCTGTCGCTGACCAGGGACGGACGCGCCGAAGCGCGCGGCGGCCGCGCACCGGTGCGCAATGCCGGGGTGCTGCTGGCCGCGCATGTCGTACCCGGCAACGCGCCGCTGGTCTGCGATTTGATGCGCAAGGGCGGCGCGCAGGATATTGAACGAGCGCAGGGGCATTGGCGCGAAGGCCGCTGGGCCGATTTCGACCCGCTGGCGCGCCGGTGCCGGCGGGGCCCGAAGGCGAGCCGCGCCGCGCATGACTGACCGTGGAAAGGACCCGGGAAATCGCGAAATCGCAGGCGGCTTGCCCTGACTGGTCCTTCGCTTATCCGCTTGCATCCATCAGGAGGTGTTCATGAAACCAGCCCAACCCCCGACCCGTGGCGAGCCGCAGCCGCGCGGCGCCGCGATTGTCGGCAGCATCGACCGCGACTCGCCGGGTCCCGGACCGTTCGTGATGGCGGCTGACACGCTGGAAGGCGACAAGGTGGTCGACCCCTCGGGCGACGACATCGGCACCATCGACCACATCATGATCGACGTGCCGGGCGGACGCGTTGCGTACGCGGTGCTTGCGGTCGGCGGCTTCCTCGGCATTGGCGAGAAGTTGTTCGCGCTGCCATGGTCCGCGCTGACGCTGGATACGCGCCGCAAGTGTTTCGTGCTGGGCGTGGAAAAGGACCGCCTCAAGGCCGCGCCGGGATTCGACAAGGACCATTGGCCCGCGATGGCCGATTCGCAGTGGGCCACGAGCATTCATGAGTACTACGGCATTGCGCCGTACTGGGAATCGGACCGCTATGACCCGTGGCGCTGAGCCTGGCGTCAACCGTGCTGGCCGCTCCGGCAAATCGGCGCGGCCATGACAAGGATTCAGGGTGGGGGAGAGGGGCGAGGGCCGGTGGCGATAAACCGCCGGCCCTTGTTTTTGGCGGGCAATGCCCGTGCAACCGGCGGCATTGCCGTTCACACCTTGTGATGGATCGGGCCAGAGGGCCGATCGGCCGGGTCCGCATTCATGCCGCTGGTTTCGGGTTGCGCGGGGCTCGCCGGCGGCGGGTCGTTGCGCCGCGTCTGCAAGGCGTTGTGCACACCGAGTACCCCAGGGCTGATGGCTGCTGCCTTCTCGATGTCCTGCGCAATGGCGGGGCTGTCGACGCAGCCGGTCAGCGTGACGCGGCCGTCGGCGACTTCAATGGCGAGTCCTTCGGGAAAGGTTCCCTGGAAGGCGTCGGCAACGCGGGCGCGTACCTGGGCTTCGAGGTCGCTGGATTGCGGCATGGTGTTCTCCGGCTGATGCAAGGGGAATTCAACGCTGCGCAAGATGTATTCCAGCACGGCGCCGTGCGCGTGGACGAAGTGCCGCGCGCGTTGTAGGACAGCGTCCGCTGAACCCTTGGCACGGCGCTCCATACAATGAAAGCAGCGTGTTTCGGCGTCATTCGTCACGGCGCCGCGACACCGCGCACGAGGAGAACAGCGATGAGCAAAGACGATCTCCAGCGGCAGGATTCGCAAGGCGCTTCGCCGCCCGCCGGCCGGCGGCGTACATTCCGGCTGATGCATTGGTTCGACCGGTTTGCCGGCGCTGCCACGCGCCACGCCGGTTCCCCGGCGGCCTTCGCGCTCGCGGTATTCGTGGTCCTGGCATGGGCCGTCACCGGCCCCATGTTCGAGTACTCGGAGAACTGGCAGCTTGTGATCAACACTGGCACGACCATCGTGACGTTCCTGATGGTGTTCCTGATCCAGCAAAGCCAGAACAAGGATGCCGTTGCGGTCCATCTCAAGCTTAACGAGCTGCTCGCCTCGCATCGCGAGGCGAGCAATATGCTGGTCGCCATTGAAGACCTCGACGAAGTGGAGCTGCAGCAGCTCGCGACCTTCTATCGCCATCTTGCTGAACTTGCCGACAAGGAGGGCGGGCTCAAGTGCAGCCACTCGCTCGATGAGGCCTATCTGAACAACGAGGCCAAGCGGGGCGCACGCATGGGCCGGCATGCGCCGACACCGGCCGGGCCGGACACGGCGATGTCCCCCGCGAGCTCGGACGAGTTGCCGCAAACCGACGCCGCCGGCCAGGGAGCTTGACATGCCGGCCGGTGGCGACGCCGCCCGGCAGGTGATGGTGTATGGCTGCGCCGGCTACGGCAAGCCGGACAGCCATCAGGGAGCAACGCTCGAGCGCATCGGCAGAAAGGTGGCGCAGCTTGCCGGGTACAGCTTCGGCGGTGCCTATGAAGCGCGTGCGGCCGCGACCGCGCCGACAGCGGGCGCCGCCGCTCCATATCTGGTGCCGCAGGACACGCTGGTGGGTGCCCCGCAGGCACGGGCGCTCGGCATTCAAAGCGCCGACGACCTGTTCGGCGGCGTGGTGCCGTTCGCCTTTGTCGCGACGAAGGTGATCACGCATGGATTGGTGGCGCCGGATGCGGCGGCGCCCGACGGCTGGAATCCCGACTTCGTGCGGCGCGTCCATGCGGCGGTGCTGCCCGGCCATACCGCATTCTCGCTCGAGGATGCGCGCACCGCAGGCCTGCGCCTGCTCGCGGGGGGCATCGTGCGCCTGAAGGATCCGTGCGGCATCGGCGGGCTCGGACAGCAGACGGTCGACAGCGATGCCGCGTTGGACCAGGCGCTCGCCGCCATGTCCCCAGCCGACGTCGAAGCGCACGGCCTCGTGCTCGAACGCGACCTGGCGTCGCCGCGGACCTATAGCGTCGGCCAGGTCCTGCTGTGCGGGTTGCTGGCGAGCTATTGCGGCACGCAGGATCTCACCGCCAGCAACAGCGGCGAACAGGTCTATGGCGGATCCACGCTGACGGTGGTGCGCGGCGGCTTCGATTCCTTGCTCGCACAGCCGTTCGGGCCATGCGCGCGGGCGGCGGTCCGCGCGGCGATGGCGTATCACGATGCCGCGCTCGCGTGCTACCCCGGCATGGTGCTGTCGCGCTGCAACTACGACGTGGCCTTCGGCGTACCGGCAGGCGAAACTGGCGTCGCGGCACTGTGCGGCGTGCTCGAACAGTCGTGGCGCGTGGGCGGCGCCACGGGCGCCGAACTCGCCGCGCTGCAGGCGCTGCAGTCCGACCCGGGGCGCGAGCGCGTGGCGGCCACCACGCGCGAGGTCTATGGCGAAGGCGTGCCCGTGCCGGCGGGCGCGGAGGTCTATTTCCAGGGCGAAGACCGAAAGGTCGGCCCGCTTGTCAAATACGCATTGCTGGAGTCGGACAACGATGGCAACCCATGAAGACATCATCGAGATCGAGAGCGAAGGCGGCAACATTGCCGGCACGCTGATCGCGCCCGCAACCAAGCTGCCCGGCGTGCTGTTCGTGCATGGCTGGGGCGGCAGCCAGGAACAATACCTGCGCGCGCACGCAAGGTCGCGGGTCTGGGCTGCGTGTGCCTGACTTTCGACCTGACCGGCCACGCCGGGACGCGCGCGCAGTACGAGACTGTCAGCCGCATGCGCAACCTGGCCGATGTGGTGGCGGCCTACGATGTGCTTGCGCGGCATGCGGAAGTCGATCGCGATGCGATCGCGGTGGTGGGCAGCAGCTACGGCGGCTACCTCGCGGCGGTACTTACCAGCTTGCGCCAGGTGCGATGGCTCGGGCTGCGCGCGCCGGCGCTATATATGGACGAGGGCTGGGAACATCCCAAGCGCCAGCTCCACCACGAACAGGATCTGGTGAACTACCGGCGCACGGTGGTCCCACCGGATACGAATCGCGCGCTGCGCGCGTGCACGGCATTCGAGGGCGACGTGCTTGTCATCGAATCCGAGAACGACCAGATCGTTCCGCATGCGGCCGTCACGAGCTACGTGGATGCCTGCGTGCGCGCGAACTCCATGACCTACCGCGTGATCAAGGGCGCCGATCACGGCATTGCCGATGAGGAACACCAGCGCGCCTATTCCAGCCTGCTCGTCAACTGGCTGCGCGAAATGGTCACTGGGCGCGCGCGGGTCCGGTGTCGGCGCAGCGGCCCGCTGCGGCCAATGCGCCGTCGGCCGGCGAAGCACTGCAGGCGGCCGAAGGCTCTGGCACTGCGCCGTAGGTGCATGGGCAATATGCAAGCTGACCATGCAAAACGCCCACTGCGCAGCGACGGAGTCAGTGCGCAGCGCGCGGGCTATCAAGACTTAACCGCCATTCCCGCCTGCGCGAGAACGACGATGCAAGCTCAACCGCATTGAGGGCGGCCTAGCTATCGGAGGCGTGCTTCGGCTTGCCCTTGGTCTTGGTCGATGCCATGTCCTTGAGCTCCTTGCCGCTCATCGACTTGTACATCGACTTCGAAGCTCCCTTGAGGGAGCTCGCTTTCTTTTCGCCGCGCTTGGCGGAAAGTGCCGCGCCGGCGGCTTGCTGCTGTGCCTTGGACTTCGCTGGCATGAGTGTCTCCTTCTTCACTGTCGCGCTGCATCCGGCGTCGCTAACGGTGCTACGCATCGGGCGGCAGCGCGTTCGCGCAAGGCGGTGCCTGTCTATATCCGGCCGAGAACGACCAGCAGCAAGACGATCAGGACAATGAGTCCGAGTCCGCCGCTTGGCCAGTATCCCCATTCGGCGCTGTACGGCCATGCCGGCAAGGCCCCGACCAGCAACAGGATGAGTAGGATCAGAAGAATGGTGCCGATTCCCATATCGTGCTCCAGTTTTTGGCCGATAGGCCACGCTCTGTCATCAGGGTTCCGCTGTCCGGGCGCCGATGTCGAAGGGGCCGGTGGACAGGTTTCGCCACACAGTTCAAGCGTAGCCGAGCGGCCAGCCGTGTCCTTCCCGAACCCGGCTGAAAACAGTGTAGGAATCGGACGACGCACGGACGGCGCCGCGTGAACTAGCCGGCCTCGGTCAGGCCATGCTCGACCGCGTAGACCGCTACCTGCACGCGGCTGGCCAGGTTGAGTTTCTTCAGAATGTTTTGCACATGGATCTTCACCGTGCTCTCGGCCACGCCGAGGTCGCGTGCGATTTCCTTGTTGCTCTCGCCGCGCGCCAGCCCTGCACGATCTCGCGCTCGCGCGCGGTGAGGCCGCGCGGTATCGTCGGGCCGCGCCGGGCCGGCGCGGGCGCGCGGAACTGCTGCACGAGCTTGGCGGTCATGGCTTCGGAGATCACCGGCTCGCCGGCGGCGGCGCGGCGGATGGCGCTCGTGAGCGCCTCGGTCTCGATGTTCTTCAGCAGGTAGCCGCGCGCGCCTCTGCGCAGCGCGGTGGCCAGTTCCTCGGCCTCTTCGGAGACGGTCAGTACGATGACCGCGGAGTCGGGCAGATCCTCGACCAGCAGTTGCAGCGCTTCCAGTCCGGACAGGCCGGGCATGTTCAGGTCCAGCAGGATGACGTCGGGGCGATGCTGCTTGGCGCGCTTGATGCCTTCCACGCCGTCGGCCGCCTCGTCGACGATCTCGAAGTCGGCCTGCCGTTGCAGCAGCGCGCGAATGCCCGAGCGGAACAGCGTGTGATCGTCGATCAGCAGGATGCGGATGGTCATGGCAGGGACTCCTGGGATGGGCGCGGCATCGCTTGCCCCGTGGTGGATTGTTGTTCGGACGCGGCAGCCTGGTCGCCGCGCGGCAGCACCAGTTCGATGCGCGCGCCGCGGCCCGGCTCAGTGTCGATGGCGAGCCGCGCACGCAGCGCGCGGCGCGTTCGCGCATGATGTTCAGTCCCACGTGGCATCGCCGTCGTGGCTGAGGTCGGCGGGGTCGAAACCTTCGCCGTCGTCCTCGACCACCAGCCGGAATTCGTGACCATGGCTCAGCGACACGGTGACGTGCGCGGCCATGGCATGCTTGCGCACGTTGGACAATGCCTCCTGCAGGATGAACAGCACCTGCAGTTGCTGCTCGGGATGAAGCGGCAGGTGGTTGCCGCGATCATCGATGATCAGCGTGGCCTCGGTGCGGCACTGGCGGCGGAAGCGCTCGACAGTCTCTTCCACGGCGGGCCGCAGTTCTCCGGGCGTCAGCCGCGAGCGGAAGTTGTTCAGCAGCTCCCGCACGTCCTGGTAGCTCTCTTCGACGCCGTGGCGAAGCATCGGCACCAGCTCGCGCGTTTCGGCAAGATCATCGCGGTCCACCGCGTCGCCGAGAAGCTGCACCTGCAGATTCAGGAAATTGAGGCCTTGCGCGATGCTGTCGTGCAGGCCTTGCGCGACCAGGTTGCGCTCTTCGACCACGGCGAGCTGGCGCGCGCTTGCGGACAGGCGCAGGTGCTCGAGCGCCGTCCCCAGGTGCTGAGCGAGCGTTTCGAGCAGTTGGCGGTCCGACGCGGGCAGTTCGCGCGGCGCACGGAAATGCAGCGCGAACGTGCCAATGGCGCCGCGCTGGATCTCGATGCGGAACGCCGCCATGGCCGCGAAGCCTTCGCGCGTGCACGGCGACGGCTGCGGCAGCAGCGGCCGGCGTGTGGTCTTGCGCAGGTCGGCAATGGCGACGACGCCTTCGCGCGTGGCGTCGCCGCAGTGGCAAGCGTCCACGGCCATGCAGTCGCCCGCTTCGGCAAGCACCGCGGGCAGGCCGGCCGAGGCGAGCAGATGCAGCTTCGCATGCTGCGCATCCATGACGCGCACGGAGCCGCCGTCGGCATCGAACTGCCGCATCACGCGCTGCAGGAACCCGCGCGCCATGCCCTCGGCATCGCGGGCCTGGTTGAGGAACGCCGCCATGTCGTAGAGCGTCTCGAGGTCGCGGTTATGGCGCTCCAGTTCGGCGGTCTTGGTGGCCACGCGCGCCGCCAGGTCCTGGTACAGGTCCTGCAGCTCGTCGGCCATGCGGTTGAAGCCCGCGCTCAGCGTGCCGAACTCGTCGCGCGTTTCCACCGGCAGCCGCAGCGTGAACTCGCGCGCGGCCATGCGGCGCAGCCCGTCCTGCAGGCGCAGCACGGGCAGGATGATCCACAGGTAGAGCAGGTAGATGACGGCCACCGTTCCAACGCATGCGATGGCCGCCAGCCCTGCCTGCGACAGGCGCAGCAGGTCAGTCTTGCGTGCGTTGTCGTGCTCGATCATCACGACCAGCCGGTCGGCCTCGGCAACGAAGCCAGGCAGCGCCTGCACGTACGCGGTCGTGTTGCCCGCCTGCGCCAGCGGCCTGAGGCCGCGCTGCCAGTCATCGGCGACGCGGTCGAGCTGCGCATGGATGGCCGGCTCCTCGGGCAGGAACAGCGGCCGCACCGGATTGCCCTTGCGTAACTGGGCGAGCGTGGCATCGAGCGCCTGGATCTGCGCGTCGCGCGCATTCGGCTGCCCGGCGCGGCCAGCGTCAACTCGATTGCCACGCGGTTGGCGCGCATGCGCAGGCTGCCGGCGTCATTGATGGCGGCGCCCGCGCCTTCGAGCTTCCACGATAGCCACAGCGTGCCGGCGATCATGGTGAGCACGACCAGCAGCGAAGCGAGCGAGAGCAGGATGATGCGCGTTGACAGGCGGTAGCGTGGCGGCGTCAGGCCGGCGGCATCGGGAAAGGGGCTGCTGCCCGCGGCGGGCGCAGTGTCGGTGTCGGAATTTGGCATGGGTGCAAGGTCTGGGGGCTGGGGGCGGTCAACCTCACGAGCGATTCTCCGCGCGCAAGCGCTGTCCCGGCATGCGCCAGATCAAGAAAGCGCGATTTCGCGGCGTGAAATTGTGCTGCGTTCTGCGCTTTCTGCGGGGATGTCCGGGTAGCGGCGCGAATCGCCGTCGCAGCGCAACGAAATATCATGGCGTGATATAAAAGCGCGCGGACATCTCTGCTGACAGCGGATAGACCCTGTGGCGGCCGGGTCTTGTCCGTGATTCTCGCGCCGACTTATTCGCGATCAAGTCCCGCCGGCAATACCGGTCCTAGCATCCATCGGAACTGACCCCGGAGAACCACCATGTCTAGCGCCATTGAGACCCTGGTGCGCCAGCACCGCGATTGCGACCAAGCGCTGGAAGCGCTCGAGGCTTGCCTGCGCAGCCAGGACTGGGACGCTGCCGCCGGCGCGTTCGCGCGCCTCGAAGCGGTGCTGCAGGGCAACTTCTGGAGCGAGGAGGAACGTCTGTTCCCCGCCTTCGAGCGTGCAGCCGGCTCCGCCAGCGGTCCCACCGCGATGATGCGCCATGAGCACGGCGAAGTCCGCGCGTTGCTCGGCAATGCCCGCGAATGGCTCGAGCTGCGCGACGCGAATGCCTTGGCCGCTGAACTCGACACGCTGGTCGTGCTTCTGCAGCAGCACAACATCAAGGAAGAGAACGTGCTGTTCCCGATGTGCCGCGCACATGTGCCGGACCTCGATGCGCTGCTGGCGAACGCCGGCTGAGCGCACGCAACACCCAAAGGAAGCCCAGCTTGAAAGCCGCCACTCTCGACTATGAGCGCGCACCACGCCCCGGCGTGGTGTTCGGCTGCCTGATGCCGGCGCCGTGGCTCGGTGCCGCGGCCGGCCTGCTGCTGGCGCTGGGCCCTGCTGCCGGGCTGCCGGACCGGTTCGCGCCG
>LRMT01000144.1 GCA_001725945.1 Cupriavidus sp. UYMMa02A
CCTCCAGCGAGTGAGGCGCTATGGTGCTTGCCATGCGCCCTCGCCCTCTGCCACCAGCCCGTCTCCCGCAGGCGGGAGAGGGACAACCACGCCCGCGGAAGCGAAGCGTTCTACTTCAGCATCTGCACCGACCCATTCACCCTGCGCAATCCACTCGCTGAACCTTATGTACTAGGCGTGTCCGGTGGCGCCGCCACCGGCGCGCTTGGCGCCATGCTGCTGATGTTGCCGCTGTGGGCCGTGCAAGCCGGCGCTGCGGGCGGTGCGCTGCTGTCGATGGTGCTGGTGGCCACGCTCGCGCGGCGCGACCTGTTGCATCCGCAGGTGCTGGGCGGCCACCACGAAGCCGGTGCGCGCCTGCTGCTGACCGGCGTGATCCTGGCTTCCGGCTGGGGCGCGCTGATCACGCTGATCCTCGCTATTGCGCCCGAAGCCCGGCTGCGCGGCATGCTGTTCTGGCTCACGGGCGACCTCGGCGGCACGGCCGACTACGGCATTGCGCTCGCCACGCTGGCGCTGGCCGTGCTGCTGGCCATGCCAATGGCCAGATCGCTCAACGTCATGCTGCTCGGTGAAACCGTGGCGCAGTCGCTCGGCGTGCGCGTGGGGCGCGTACGCCTGGCAACGTTCGTGCTGGCTTCCTTGTCGATTGCCGCGGCGATTACCACGGCCGGGTCCATCGGCTTTGTCGGCCTGGTGGTGCCGCACCTGGTGCGGCTCGCGTGGGGCAACGACCAGCGCTTGCTGCTGCCGGCCTCGGCGCTGCTGGGCGGCGCGCTGCTGATGGCTGCCGACCTGATCGCGCGCACCGTGATTGCGCCCGCACAGTTGCCGGTGGGCGTGATCACCGCGCTGCTGGGCGTGCCCACGTTCCTCTACCTGCTGCTGCGGAGGCCGCGATGAAGCCATGGTCCGAACCCGTGGCCGCATGCCCGACGCTGGCGCTGCATGACGTCAGCCTGCGTACCGGCTCGCGCGTGCTGCTCGAACGCTGTCGCTGGAAATTGCGCCAGGCCAGCTCTGGTGCGTGGCCGGGCCCAACGGCGTGGGCAAGTCCACGCTGATGGCGGTGTTGTCGGGCCTGCGACGCGCCGATGGCGGCAGCGCCAGTCTGGACGGCACGCCGCTGGAGCGGCTGTCGCCAGCCGCGCTTGCGCGCCAGCGCGCCTACCTGCCGCAGGCCGTGCACGACACGTTCTCGATGTCCGTGCTCGATGCAGTGCGCGTCGGCCGCCATCCGCACCTGTCCGGCTGGGGCTGGACCGGCCAAGACGACGATGCCGTGGTGCGCGCCACGATCCACGCGATGGATCTCGACACGCTGTCCGCGCGCGACGTACTGACGCTGTCCGGCGGCGAACGCCAGCGCGCGGCGCTGGCTGCCGTGCTCGCGCAGCAGGCGCCGCTGCTGCTGCTCGATGAACCGGTTTCGCACCTGGACCTGCGCCACCAGATCATGGTGCTCGAAGTGCTGGCGACGCTGGCGCGTGCCGGCCGCCATGCGATCGTCGTGATCCTGCACGACCTGAACCTGGCCCGGCGCTACGCCACGCATGCGCTGCTGATGTCCGAAGACGGCACCGCGCTGCATGGCCCCGCACCGCAGGTGCTGACCCCCGAACAATGCTCGCGCGCGCTGCGCACGCCGATCGTCAGCGTGACTGACGGCGTGCATTCCGCGCTGATTCCCGATGGACTGCCCCGCCCGCCGGCGGGGACGCACGACATACCATGAACGACAACACGACAGAGCAAGACACCGCAGCGGACGACACGGGCCGCGACACGCGCCACAAGGCGCGCATGGTCCGCAAGAAGGAAGTGGTGGACGCGAAGATCGCCGCCGCGCAGGACGAGCGCGGCGTGATCGTGATCACGACCGGCAACGGCAAGGGCAAGTCCAGTTCGGGCTTCGGCATGGTGGTGCGCGCGCTGGGCCACGGCATGCGGGCTGGCGTGGTGCAGTTCATCAAGGGTGCGATTCCCACCGGCGAGGAACTGTTCCTGCGCCGCTTTCCCGATGTGTGCGACTTCCATGTGATGGGCGAAGGCTACACGTGGGAGACCCAGGACCGTGCGCGCGACGTGGCCAAGGCCGAAGCGGCCTGGGAAGTGGCCCGCGCATGCTGCGCGACCCGTCGAGCGGACTCGTGCTGCTCGACGAACTCAACATTGCGCTCAAGCTGCACTATCTTGATGTGGAGCGCGTCATTGCCGACCTGCGCGCGCGCCCGCCGATGCAGCACGTCGTCATTACCGGCCGCGGCGCGCCGCCGGCGCTGGTGGAAGCGGCCGACACCGTGACCGACATGGTCCCGGTCAAGCATGCGTTCCAGCAGGGCATCAAGGCGCAGCGCGGCGTGGAGATGTAGCGGTACACTGCGCCCGATTCATTTTTACCCGTATTCATTGCGAACTATGCAATTTCCCGAAATCGCCCCCCTCGACGACGCGCTGCGTCCGGCCCTGCGGGCCGCCATTGACGACAAGACCAAGCCGCTCGGCGCGCTCGGACGTCTCGAAGACCTGGCCATGCAGATCGGCCTGATCTGCGGCTCCACGCAGCCGGCACTGAAGCGGCCGACCGTGATCGTCTTCGCCGGCGACCACGGCGTTGCTGACGCCGGCGTCAGCGCCTACCCGGCCGAAGTCACCGCGCAGATGGTGCTGAACTTCCTGAAGGGCGGCGCGGCCATCAATGTGTTCTCGCGCCTGCATGGCATTGCGCTGGAAGTTGTCGATGCCGGCGTGCGTGTGGCGCTGCCTGTATCGCCGGGGCTGGTCAACTGCCGGATCGCCGATGGCACGCAGAACTTCGCTGAAACCCGTGCCATGAGCGAGGAACAGGCCAGCGCCGCGATGATGGCCGGCATGGCGCGCGTGCTGCGCGCCGCGCAGCAGGGCTGCAACGTGATCGGCTTTGGCGAGATGGGCATTGCCAACACCTCTTCCGCGGCCTGCCTGATGAGCCGGCTCACGGGCCTGCCGCTGGCCGACTGCATCGGCCGCGGCACCGGCCTGGACGACGCCGGCCTCGCGCACAAGCGCGAGGTGCTCGAGCGAGCGCTCGCGCTGCACGCGGACGCCAGGGCGCCGCTCGAAGTGCTGGCCGCGTTCGGCGGCTTCGAAATCGCGATGATGGCCGGCGCCTTCCTGGCCGCGGCGGCCAGCCGCATGGTGATCCTCGTCGACGGGTTCATTGCCTCGGCCGCGCTGCTGGTGGCGCAGTGCATCGACGCCACGGTGCTGCAGTACTGCGTGTTCTCGCACTGCTCGCATGAACGCGGCCACCGTGCGCTGCTCGACCACTTCAAGGCCGAGCCGCTGCTGGCGCTGGACCTGCGTCTCGGCGAAGGGACCGGCGCGGCGCTGGCGTGGCCGCTGGTATCGTCGGCCGCGGCGTTCCTGAACGAGATGGCCACGTTCAGCGGCGCAGGCGTCAGCGGCGCCTCGGCCTGACCGCGCCGCATGGCCGACGAACTGCGCTTCTTCCTGACCGCGCTCGGCTACTTCACGCGGGTGCCACTGCCGTCGCCGCTGGCGCGCTGGGTCGGCTATGAGCCGCGCTATCTGAACGCGGCGGCGCGCTATTTTCCGCTCGTGGGCCTGCTGGTCGGCGCCGTGGCCGCGCTGGCCACGTGGGGCGCCTGCAGTGGTGGCCGCCGGGTGTGGCGGTGCTGCTCGGCATGGCGGTAACGCTGCTGCTGACCGGCGCGTTCCATGAAGACGGACTGGCCGATTGCGTCGATGCCTTCGGCGGCGCGTGGCGGCGCGAGGACGTGCTGCGCATCATGCACGATTCGCGCATCGGCGCGTTCGGCGCCATCGCGCTGGTGGTCGCGCTGCTGCTCAAGTGGCAACTGCTCGTGGCGATTGGTGCGCGCAGCGGGCTGCAGGAACTCTTGCTGGTGCTGCTGGCCGCGCATGGCGCGAGCCGCGCCATGGCCGTGAGCTACCTGGCAACGCTGGACTACGTGCGCGACGAAGGCAAGGCCAAGCCCGTGGCGCAGAAGCCTGGCGGTGCGGGACTCGGCTTTGCGCTGCTGTGCGGCGCGGCGCCGCTGCTGCTGGTGTCGCCGCTGTTCGCCGGCGTGGTGGTCACTGCGCTCTTGATCCTGCGCTTCCTGCTGGGCCGCTATTTCGTGCACCGCATCGGCGGCTACACGGGCGACTGCCTCGGCATGGCGCAGCAACTGGCCGAACTTCTGATCTACCTGGTGGCCGCCGCATGGACGTGGTCCTGATCCGCCACGCGCGCCCGGACGTCGCGCCGGCATCTGCTACGGCAGCATGGACCTGTGCCTGGCCACGCCGGTGGCGCCGGCGCCAGCTGCCATCATCGCCGCGCTGCCAAGGCCGCAGCGCGTGCTGACAAGTCCGCTGCTGCGGGCCGCTGACACGGCCCGGCTGATGCTGCAGGCGTTGCCTATGCACACGCTGGTGCCCGAGGTCGAGCCACGGCTTGCGGAAATCCACTTCGGTGCGTGGGAAGGGCGCGCGTGGGACGAGATCGCGCGCGGCGAACTCGACGCGCTTGCGCAGGATCTGCTCGATGCCTGCCCGCACGGCGGCGAAACCGCATCCCAGGCAATGGCACGCGTGTCCGGCTGGGCAGCGTCGCTGGGGCATGCCTCGCCGCAAGCCTGCCTGTGGGTGGTCTGCCATGCGGGGCCGATGCGCATGCTGGCTGCGCACTGGCTGGGCCTGCCGCTGGCAACGACGCTGGGCTGGGAACTGGGCTTCGGCGCCAGTTGCCTGTTCCGGCTCGGCAGCGGCAAGCCGCAGCTTGCGTGGTGGAACCGCAGCGCAGGCTGATCAGCGTGCGGGCCGGCGGCTGCGTGCCGTGTCGAGGTCCTTGCAGATCTGTTCGGCACCCTGAACCACGCGCGGGCCGGCGCGGTTAACGAGGTCGCCGTTGATCGTGAACAGGTTGCCGCGTGCGACTGCCGTGACCTGCTTCCATTTCTCCCACATCGCAAAGTCCGCCAGCAGGCGGTCCGACGGCGTGGCGCCTGTGCCCGCGGTCAGCATGACTTCGGGGTTGCCGGCCACTACGGCCTCCACCGACACGGTCGGCACAAGCGGCGTCTCGGCGGCGAACAGGTTGCGCCCGCCGCACAGCGCCAGCACGTCGCTCACGAGGTGCTGGCCGTTCAGTGTCATCAACGGCTGCTGCCAGACCTGGTAGAACACGGTAACCGGCGGCTTGCCGCGTAGGTCTTGCGCAGCGCTGCCACACGCTGGCGGAAATCGTCCGCGGCGCGGTGGGCCGTCGCTTCGGTGCCCAGCAGCGTGCCGAGCTTTTCGAGGTTCTCGGGGATCGCGTCGAGCCGGCGCGGTTCGCTGTAAAACAGCGGCAGGCCCAATGCGCGCAGCCGGTCGGTCTGCTTCTGCGCGTTGCCGTGGCGCCATACCACGATCAGGTCCGGCTTGAGCGCCGCGATGCGTTCCAGGTCCAGCGCCTTGTTGTCGCCGACGCGCGGAATATCGCGCGCCTGCGGCGGGTAGTCGCTGTAGTGCACGGTGCCGACGATGCGGTCACCGCCCCCCGCGGCATAGAGCAGCTCGGTCACGTGCGGTGCCAGCGACACCACACGGCGCGCCGGCTGGGCGAGGGTCACGGTCTGGCCAGAGTCATCGATGACCGACACTGCGGCCATGGCCTGCGTGGCTGCGACGAGCAGTGCGGCGGCAACGATGTGGCGGACAAGGGAAACGCGGTCAGGCATCGGCATGAAAAAGGCTTACAGGACGGGTAGGGTACTCAGGCGCGCATTGCGGCAGCCAGCGCGGCTTCCAGCCGCTGCCACGCGTGTGGCGAATCGGGCGGCAGGCCCAGGCGCAGGCCGGGCGGGCAGTCGCCGGCGGCATCGAATCGGCGTGTCCAGATGCCGTGGCGGGCCAGTGCATCGTGCAGGCCGGCCGCCTCTGCATGAGGCAGCCAGCAGAACAGCGGCTGCATCACCGCAGCCAGGCCGTGGCGCGCCAGCAGGGCACACAACCGCGCGGCCCATGCCGACAGACGCTCGCGGTTGACGGCCTGCCAGCCGGTGTCCGCCAGCGCCGCGCGCGCGATCACGCGCGCCGGGCCCGACACGGTCCAGTGGCCCAGGCGCTCGCGCAGTGCATCAAGCAGCGCGGGTTCGCCGAGCACGAAGCCGCAGCGCACGCCGGCCAGTCCGTAGAACTTGCCGAGCGAGCGCAGCACCACGAGTCCCCGCGCGCCACTGTGCGCCGCGATGGAATGCTCGGGCGCGCAATCGATGAACGCTTCGTCGACGAGCAGCGTACCGCCTCGCGCGGCGAGTGCCGCGTACCAGGCCAGCAGTGTTTGCGGTGACAGCAGCCGGCCCGTCGGATTGTTCGGGTTGACCACGACCAGATGGTCGAGGCCGTCGGCGAGCGACGGGTGCGCAAAATCGGATTCGCCCAGCAACACCACGTCATGGCCGGCTGCCGCGAACGCAGGCGCGTACTCGCTGTATCCCATTGCGGCCACGCCCACGCGTCCGCGCGCGAGCAGTTGCGGCAGCGTGCGGATCGCGGCTTGCGAACCGGCGACAGGCAACGCCCGGGGCGCACCCAAGGCGAGGGCCGCGATGTCCGGCAGGCCGTCGTCGTCTTCGGGCAGGCGTTGCCAGGCCTCGGCCGGAATTGGTGGCACCGGATAGCCCGATGGATTGATGCCCGTGGACAGGTCCAGCCATTCGGAAGCCGGCCTGCCATAGCGGTGCACGGCCGCCTGAAGGTCACCGCCGTGGCGGATGGGAGCCGACGGGGATCTCATGCAGGCAGCAGGGCAGGCAGCCCTTGCACCGCTGCTGCACTGACAACGGCGAGTGCCAGCCAGAGCCACAGCGTGCGCTGCACGAGCCGCAGGCAGGCCAGCACATGGGCGGCATCAG
Source organism: Cupriavidus sp. UYMMa02A (assembly GCA_001725945.1). Lineage (GTDB taxonomy): Bacteria > Pseudomonadota > Gammaproteobacteria > Burkholderiales > Burkholderiaceae > Cupriavidus. The sequence goes on from LRMT01000144.1 coordinate 6,906, forward strand.
GCCGGGCGCCGGTGCCCAGCGGCGGTCGTGCCTCGAGTTCACCGTGATAGCGGGCCGGGCCACCGAGCGTCACACCCACCGCACCGGCACCGGCGGCCATCACGGGGCCGGCGTTCGGGCTCGACCATGCCGGGGCCTGTGTACGCCAGCAGCGCAGCGCCTGCGCGGTGGCGCCGAGCAATGCGTAGGACAACGCCGTCAGCCGTGCCGGCACGAGGTTGAACACGTCGTCGAGCCGGGCCGCAGCCCAGCCGAAATACCGCAGGCGCGGCGTGCGGTAGCCCCACATCGCATCGAGCGTATTGGCCAAGCGGAACGCGACGACCGCCGGCGCGCCGCCCAACAGGAACCAGAACAGCGCGCCGAAGACCGCGTCATTGCCGTTCTCGAGCGCGGATTCGCATGCGGCACGTGCCAGGGCCTCGCTGTCGGCATCAGCCGTATCGCGCGAGACGATGCGAGCGGTCAGTGCGCGCGCTCCGGCAAGATCACCGCTTGCCAGTGCCGAGGCGATCGGGGCGATGTGCTGGTGCAGGCTGCGCGCGCCAAGCGCCGCGTAGAGCGCCACGGCGTGTACCGTCCAGCCAAGCGACGGATGCCACCGGGTTGCGGCATCGGCCAGCAAGGCGATCAGCGCAGCCGGCATCAGTACCGTCCATGACCATGCCGCAAGCCCGGCCAAGCGCTGTCGCCAGGCGGGCGTGTTTGCGCAGAGCGGTTGAGGCGGCGTTCCAGTGCACTGGCAACCGTGCCGAAGCCAACGAGCGGATGCCAGCGCTTCGGTTCGCCGAGCCACTGGTCCAGCAGCACGCCGGCCAGCGCCGCGGCCGCGCACGCCGGCCACGACAACATCAGCATGCCGGGTCCGGGCCCTTGACCGCGACGGGGATGCCGGCCACCAGCAGGCGCACGCAATCCGCGGCCGCAGCCAGCTTCTGGTTCAGGCGCCCCAGTTCATCGACATAGAAACGGGTGATGGCGCCCATCGGCACCACGCCGAAGCCGATCTCGTTCGAGACCAGGATCACGTGGCCAGGCAGCGTGGGCAGCGCGTTGAGCAGTGCTTCGATTTCTTCGGTGAAGATATCGGGCGCGTGATCACGCCGTGCTCGGGATAGCGCGGTCTTTCGGGAACAGCAGGTTGTTGAGCCACAGCGTGACGCAGTCCACCAGGATGCAGCCGCCATGGCGCGCATGCGCGTAGAGCGCGTCGGCCAGGCGCACCGGCTCCTCGACCAGTTGCCAGTCGGCCGGGCGGCGAGCGCGGTGCAGCGCAATGCGCAGCTCCAGCTCCTCGTCGGTCCGCTCCGGGTCCTGCAGCGCCGTGGCAATGTAGGTGACCGGCCCGCCCGTGATGGTGGCGTGGTCGGTGGCCAGCTGCTCGGCGAATGGCTCTTGCCTGAACGTGCGCCGCCCAGCACCAGCGTGAGCTGGCGCGCGCATGGCCGTTCGCGGCAGGGCGGGGCTCCGCAGCCGTGGCAGGCGCGGTGACGGTGGCCGGAGTTTCCATCCGGGTATTGTAGCGGTCGCATCCGGTCGTCGCACGGACGGGTGAGATAATCGGCCGCTATGCAATGGGATCCTTCTGAAACGACAGGTGCTGGCGGCCGGAGTGGCTTGCGCGGCACGTTGATGGTGCAGGGCACGACCTCCGACGCCGGCAAGAGCACGGTCGTGGCCGGCCTGTGCCGCGTGCTGGCCCGCGCCGGTACGCGCGTCGTGCCGTTCAAGCCGCAGAACATGGCACTGAACAGTGCCGTCACCGCCGACGGCGGAGAAATCGGCCGCGCCCAGGCGCTGCAGGCGCTGGCGGCGGGGCTGGCGCCGCATACCGACATGAATCCGGTGCTGCTCAAGCCGAGCAGCGACACCGGCGCGCAGATCATCATCCACGGCCAGGCGCGGCTGGACCTGGACGCGCGCGCCTATCACGCCTACAAGCCCGAAGCCATGAAGGCCGTACTGGCTTCACACGCACGGCTGACACAGGCCTATGACGTGGTGGTCGTGGAAGGCGCGGGCAGCCCGGCCGAGATCAACCTGCGTGACCGCGACATCGCCAACATGGGGTTCGCCGAACGCGTTGATTGCCCCGTCGTGCTGGTGGCCGACATCGACCGTGGCGGCGTCTTTGCCCACCTGGTCGGCACGCTGGACTGCCTGTCGGACAGCGAACGCGCGCGCGTGACCGGTTTCATCATCAACCGCTTCCGTGGCGATATCAGCCTGCTGCAGCCGGGCCTGGACTGGCTCGAGGCGCGCACCGGCAAGCCCGTGTTCGGCGTGCTGCCCTACCTGCATGGCCTGCATCTCGATGCGGAAGACGCCATCATCGGCGCGCAGTCGGCCAAGCACGGTGCGCCCGACGCGCTGCTGCGGGTGATCGTGCCGGTGCTGCCGCGGATCTCGAACCATACCGATTTCGATGCGCTGCGCGCCCATCCGCAGGTGGACCTGCGTTTTATCGGGCCCGGGATGTCGGTGCCGCCCGCGGACCTCGTGATTCTGCCGGGCAGCAAGAGCGTGCGCGCCGACCTTGCGTTCCTGCGCGCCAATGGCTGGGAGCCGGCCTTGCTGCGGCATCTGCGCTACGGCGGCAAGGTCATCGGCATCTGCGGCGGCATGCAGATGCTGGGCCGGCAGATCCATGATCCGGCCGGGCATGAAGGGCCGGCCGGCAGCAGCGACGGGTTCGGCTGGCTTGACTATGAGACCACGCTTGCCCCGCACAAGCAGTTGCGCCGCGTTGCCGGCCGGCTGGCAGGCGCCGATGCGGCGGTGACCGGCTATGAAATCCATATGGGCGTGAGTACCGGTGCCGGGCTGGAGCGGCCTGCGTTGTGGCTGGGCGAGGGCGAGGGAGAGGGCGAGGGCGAGGGCGAGGGCGAGGGCGACGGCGCAAGCCGCCCGGATGGCGCCCGTTCCGAAGACGGACAGCTGCTGGCCACCTACGTGCATGGCCTGTTCGATGAACCGGCGGCATGCCAGGCCCTGTTGCGCTGGGCCGGGCTTGAGGGCGCGCGGGGCGTGGACCTCGCTGCGTTGCGCGAAGCATCGATCGAACGCCTGGCCGACAGCCTGGCCAGCGATCTGGACCTCGGCGCCATGTTCGCGCCGTTGCGGCGCTAGCCAGGCGCGCGACCAGTGCCGGCATGTCCGGCCAGCTTACCCGGCGTACCGTCACGATGATGTCCGTGCCCGGAAACGGATCGTCGAAGCTGTCGGACTCCTGTCCACCGAGCCGCCGGTAGAACTCGCGCGCCTGCGTATTGCCTTCCAGCACGTACAGGAACAGCGGGCGTCCCGGCCAGCCGGTCGCGACGCGCTGCGCGCAGTGGGCCAGCAGGCGCTTGCCCAGGCCGTGCCCGTGGAAGTCTGGCAGCACATGCAGGTTGTCCAGGTAGATGCCATACGCGGGTTCCGCCTCCGGCATCAGGCACGCGAAGCCGGCGGGCTCGCCGTCCACGCGCGCCAGCGTCACTTCCACCGGGGCTTCGGCACCGTCGCACAGGCGCGCGTGCCAGGCCGCGCGGCGCTCGGCCGGTGCGGTGTGCGCCAGGTAGGCCTCGGGCAGCAGGTCCGCGTAGGTGTGGCGCCAGCTTTCGGCGTGCATGGCCGCCACCAGTTCGGCGTCGGCGGATGTGGCGGGCATCAGGATGACCAGGGACATGAATGGCGGCAAGTCATTGACAGGGGCAGGCGTCATTCTGCCGCATTGACGCGCCGAGATGCGTGCGGTGGTTCGCACCCTGATAGAATTGCGAATCTTTCCCATTTGCATTGCTCGGCCCCGGTGCATTCTCATCCATGCACCTTTCCCGCCGGGTTTCCGCACTCCCTTTTGTCACCCCATGGTCACTGGCCGCCTTCGCGTCGTCATCGTCAAGCTGCATCTGTATATCGGGCTGGTCTTCGGCCTGTTGTTCGTCCTGATGGGGCTGACCGGCACCGCCATCGCGTGGCGCGACGACCTCGACGCCTGGCTGAATCCTGACCTGCTGACGGCATCAGCCCCGGTGCCGATGCCGGTGTCGCCCGACGCGGTCCAGGCGGTCACCGAGCGCCTGTCCGGTTCCGGCTATGGCAAGCCCAACCTGCTGATGCTGCGACCGAGGAGCACGGCGTCTTTGTCGCCTGGTACCCCGTCAAGGGCCCGACGGCGTGGTTCCGGGACGTTCGCTCCAGGTCATGGTCGATCCGGTCACGCTGGAGGTGAAGGGCGAACGGGTGTGGGGCGAGCCCGGCCTGTCGCGCCGATTGCTGCTGCCGACGCTGTTCCACCTGCACCGCTACCTGCTCAGCGGCGACACCGGCAAGACCATCACCGGCGTGGGCGGCATGATGCTGCTCATCACCGTGCTGCTCGGCATGGTGGCGTGGTGGCCGAAGCTGCGGCCGCGTTCGGTGCTGCAGGCGTTCCGCATCACGCACGGCGGCTCGTGGTCGCGCTTTACCTATACGCTGCACCGGGCGGGCGGCATTTTCGCCGCGCCGGTGCTGGCGACCATCGCATTCTCGGGCTGGTACCTGAACCTGCCGAAATGGGTCACGCCCATCGTCGCCAGCGTGATGACGGTGACGCCGCCGGTCAAGCATGCCTCGGCGCCGCCCGCGCCCGGCATGAAGCCGCTGAGCGCGGCGCAGGTCATGGCTGCCGCGCAGGCCGAATACCGGGATGCCGCCGTGACCCGTATCAGCTTTCCGCGCAAGACTGGCGATGCCTACGAGGTGCGGCTGCGCCAGCCCGGCGAAGTGCGCCAGGACAGCGGCGCCACGCGTCTGTGGCTCGATGCCTTTACCGGCCAGCGTCTTGGCGCGCGCGACCCGGCCGATGCACCGGCCGGCGACACCTTCCTGAACTGGCTGTTTCCGCTGCATACCGGCGAGGCCTTCGGCCTGCCGGGCCGCATCTTCATCACCGTCTTCGGCCTGGCGCCGCTGACCTTCGCCATCACGGGCGTGCTGATCTGGTGGAAGCGCCGGCGCGGACACCAGCGCCACGTGACCAAGGCGCGTGAGCGGGGCAATGCCGTTCAGTCAAGGCATCGAAGCCAATCTGTCATTCCCGCGCGCGCGGGACAATGCGCGGATGCGCATTGGACGTCCGAAGGACGGCCCGAAGCGTGAGCGACAGCGAGCCATCCAGCGTCTGTCACGTTCCCTTCGGGGATGAAGTCACTGGGTTCCCGCCCACGTGCCCTTTGGGTATGCGCGGCACCGTAAAGGCCACGGCCTGAAATGCAAAGAGCAAGCTCGCGAGCTTGCTCTTTTTTCTGCCGGAGCGGCGTGCTGCCGCCAGGTTCAGATCTCGAGGTTGTCGATGAGGCGGGTGGCACCCAGCTTGGCCGCCGTCAGCACGACCAGCGGCTCGCCAGCCGCGAATTCCTCCGCGTCGGCGCCTGCAGGTTGCTGCGCTTGCGGATGGACACATAGTCGGGATTCCAGCCGCGCCGTGCCAGCGTGGCACAGGCGTCGGCCTCGACGGTGGTCAGCTGGGTCGCCGCGCGGTCGCTGCCCAGCACGGTGTCGCGCACGTCGTGCAGCGTACGATAGAGCATCGGCGCTTCGGCGCGCTCGGCTTGCGTGAGGTAGCGGTTGCGCGACGACAGCGCCAGGCCGTCCTCGGCCCGCACGGTTTCCGCGGGAACGATCTCGATCGGCAGCGCGAACTGGTGGACCATGCGGCGCACGATCATGAGCTGCTGGTAGTCCTTCTTGCCGAACACCGCCACGCGCGGCTGCGCGGCCGTGAACAGCTTCATCACCACCGTGCACACGCCCTTGAAGAAGCCAGGACGGAACTCGCCTTCCAGGATATCGCCGAGATCATGCGGAGGATCCACGCGGTATTCCTGCGGCTCCGGGTACATGTCGCGCTCGGTCGGGGCGAACAGCACGTACACGCCTTCGCTCTGCAGCTTTTCGATGTCGTCCTGCAGCGTGCGCGGGTACTTGTCGAAATCCTCGTTCGGGCCGAATTGCAGGCGGTTGACGAAGATGGACGCCACCACCGGATCGCCGTGCTGGCGCGCCAGCCGCATCAGCGACAGGTGGCCTTCGTGCAGGTTGCCCATGGTCGGGACAAACGCGACCCGGTTTTGCCCGCGCAACTGATCACGCAGCTCTTGGATGGAGGAAATGACTTTCATGAACTTGGTGTGCTGTCGTGGTATGGGTGACCCTGGCGCCTTCTGGGGGGCGCGCCGACATGCCCGGCGGACGTTGAGCCGTCTCTTTGCGGGTTGTCGGCGGATTGTAGATCATGTGGCCGCACGGCGGGCGCGCGCGACGGGGAGGTCAAGCGGGGGTGTACGCCAATCGCACATAAATTGGCGCGAACGGCTCGGCCTGCGTGATCTCCACGAGCGACTCGCGCGACAGCTCCAGCATGGCGATGAAGTTCACGACCACCACGGGCACGCCCTTGCCGGAGCGGATCGCATCCTCGAACAGCTCGCTGAATTCCATGAAGCGCGCGTGCTGCAACCGGCGCAGGATCTGGCTCATGTGCTCGCGCACCGAGAGTTCCTCGCGCGAGATCTTGTGGTGTTGGTTGAGCTTGGCGCGCTTGAGCACGTCGGCCCAGGCCGACTGCAGGTCGATCGTTTCCACCTCCGGGAAGCGCGGCGCCAGGCTCTGCTCGATATAGACCTGCGAGCGCAGGAAATCGCGCCCGAGCTGCGGCACGGTGTCCAGGCGTTGCGCGGCCAGCTTCATCTGCTCGTACTCGAGCAGGCGGCGCACCAGTTCGGCGCGCGGGTCCTCGGCGTCGTCATCGCTGTCGGCCTTCTTGACCGGCAGCAGCATGCGCGACTTGATCTCGATGAGCATGGCGGCCATCAGCAGGTACTCGGCCGCCAGTTCAAGGTTGGTCTTGCGGATCTGCTCGATGTACGTGAGGTACTGCCGCGTGACCTGCGACATCGGGATGTCCAGGACGTTGAAGTTCTGCTTGCGGATCAGGTACAGCAACAGGTCCAGCGGGCCTTCGAACGCTTCCAGGAAAATCTCGAGCGCATCAGGAGGGATGTACAGGTCCTGCGGCAGCTTGAACAGCGGCTCGCCGTACAGGCGCGCGAACGCCATGCCGTCGACGACGTCGGCCTGACCGCCTGGTGCAGCCGGCGGTGCAGCAGGCAGTTCCACGGCAAGCGGGAGCTTGTCCTGATCGCTGGCGTTCATTGGCGGCGTGCTGTATCCGGCATGTCAGGCCGGATCAGCTGTCCAGCGAGTAGACGTAGGGCTTTTGCGCCACGCGCGAAGCCTGGGCGCGGGCAGATTCCTCTAGATCGATCGGTTCCTTGTCCCACAGCAGGGCGCGCCTTCGCGCTGCTCGGCTTCGAGCGCGGGACGTTCCTGCTTGAGGGACTTCAGGAACTGGGTGATTTCCGATTCGTACATGGCCATGATGGGATTCTGGTAATGCGCCGCGGGGCGGCTGAAAGGTACGTTGCGGCAGGATTTTACAGTATCCGGGCCCTGCAACGGTCGCTTCCCGGATGGCCGGACCCCGCGTGGCGCGCCCGCGGTGATACGCGGCGAACGTTTCGCGGCCCATGGTTCCGGTCGCAGGCGGGGGTGTGGTCAAATACCGACATTGCGTGCTGGCGGCACGCGCCATTCCGCCCGTCGGAGCCATACCAGCGAATGAGGACCGAACCGGCCCGCGTGGCGGCCACCACTGACAGCAATGTCCGACCGGATGCGCGGCACCGGATGCCGCGCGCCTGCGCCGGGTGATGCTGTCCGCGCTGGCGGCGGTATGGCTGCTGCCGGCGCAGGCCAGCTACAAGGTCGAGGTGGAGGCACCGAAGCCGCTGCGCGAGATCCTCGAGAACCATCTGGACCTGTCGCGCTACAAGGACCGCACCGATCTGTCGCCGGACCAGTTCGACTATATGGTCGAGACCGTGGGTGAACAGGTGCGGCAGTTTGCGTCCACCGAAGGGTATTTCGATCCCGTCACGACCACGCATGTGGAGGGCGAGGGCGACAAGCGCGTCGTCCATCTGAAGGTCGATCCCGGCGCGCGCACGCTGATCCGCAACGTCGACATCAAGGTTGACGGGCCGGCGGCCACGCGTTCTCCCGAGCAGATTGCCGAGGTGCAGAAAAAATGGGGCCTGCCCGCCGGCGAACCGTTCCGGCAGGAGAGCTGGGACAAGGCCAAGGAAGATGCGCTGGTGACGCTGCAGAGCCATAGCTACTATGCGCGCGGCTGGCCCAGTCCCAGGCGCGGATCGAGCCCGATGAACTGAGCGCGGACCTGTCGGCGCGCTATGACAGCGGTCCGGCCTACCTGCTGGGGCCGTTGCGCGTGCGCGGCACGCGCCGCTATCCCGAGCAGATCATCCATAACGTCAATCCGCTCAATGAAGGCGAGCCGTACCGCGTGGAGCGGCTGCTCGAACTGCAGCGCGCGATCCAGAACCAGCCCTATTTTTCGAATGTGCAGGTCGACCTGGTGCCGCCCGAAGGCGCGCCGGCCAATCCGCCCGACGGCGTGATCACGGCGCCCGTCGAGGTGAGGGTGCGCGAGTATCCCGAGCACCGGCTCAACAGCGGCGTCGGCTTCACCACCGATACCGGCGCGCAGATCGAGGGCCGCTATTCGTACTACAACCTGTTCAACCGTGCCTGGGTATTCGATTCTCAGGCCCGCATCGAGCAGAAGCGCTCCTACCTGTTTGCGGAAACCGCCATGCCGCCGGACCGCAGCACCTTCCGCAACAGCCTGTACGGCAGCTACGAGCGCACCATCGACCTCGAGAACACCGACACCACGAGCTGGCGCGCCGGCCTGAAGCGCTCGCGTTCGCGTGAGAAGTACGACATCACGCTGTCGCTGGATTTCTACTATGACAACCTGCTGCCGGCAGGCCAGCCCGCACAGATCAGCAAGGCGCTCGTCCCGGCCTTCGCGTGGACGCGGCGCGACGTGGACAATCCCGTGTTCCCGCGCCGCGGCAACGTGATCAGCACCCAGCTCGGCGTGGCGGCCAAGGGGTTGCTCAGCGATGCCACGTTCTTCCGCATGTACGGCCGCATCCGCCAGTACGTGCCGGTGGGCAACCGCGACTTGTTCGTCGCGCGGCTGGAACTGGGCGCCAATATCACGAGTGCCGATTCCAGCAAGATCCCGGCCACGCTGCGCTATCGCGCCGGCGGCACGGATTCCATCCGCGGCTACAGCTACCAGTCGATCGGCACGCCGAGTGGCTCGAGCGTGCTGCCGGCCAAGTACCTGGCCACCGGCGGACTGGAATACCAGTACTGGTTCAAGCCCGAGTGGGGCGTGGCGGTGTTCTGGGATGCCGGCACGGCAGCCGACGCGCTCAACGACGTCAAGATCTACAACGGCGTGGGTATCGGCGCGCGCTGGCGCAGCCCGGTCGGGCCGGTACAGCTCGACGTCGGCTACGGCGTCCAGAAGCAACAGTTCCGTCCGCATATCTCGCTGGGGGTGGCGTTCTGATGAGCCTGGTCGATATGCCTAGCGTACCGGGCCGGGGCAGCGGCGCACCGCCGCCCGAACCACCGACGCCGCCACGGCGCCGGCGTTCTGGCGCGTGCTGGCCTGGATCGCCGCAGCGCTGGTGGAGCGCTGGCAGTGGCGC
>LRMT01000145.1 GCA_001725945.1 Cupriavidus sp. UYMMa02A
CTGGCGATGTGCGATGCCACCGGCAACCGTGCCGACTGCGGCGCCCGTTGCGGCGCCCTTGCCGGCATCGCCGCTGATCGCGCCCACCACGGCACCGGCGGCCGCACCACCGGCCGCTCCCCTCACCCGCTCACCGCCCGGCACGATGACCGGGACTGGCGAACTCGCGACACGGTGCGGATCAACGCCTGACTGCTGCCTGGCCCAGACGTAGCACGCGCCATCGTCGCTGGCCTGCTGATGGGCCTACTGCCCTCTGGCTGGATAGCAATGGGCGCCTGCAAAAGGGCTTGAGCCCGTGCCATGCCGGCCGTGCCCGACATCAGGGCGAATGCCGTGCATGCGGCAAGGGCGAAATTCTGACGATTGCCCATGAACTCTCCTGTTCAAAGAAAAAATGCCCGCCTGGAGGGGCGGGCAAACTGCGGGGTCATGCTTGGGGAAGTACCCAAGACGGGTGCCACTCAGAACGAGCCGTCACCCGTCCCCGCAATGTTCGCGGGACGGGGCAGCCATCACAATCATAGAAATTAGAAAAGGCGCTGGAGGAACGCTGCCGGCCATCCGCTCAATCGACGGGCAGGCGGTCGCACATCTGCCGCAGGCACTGCGCGATGTAGCCAAGCTGGAACTCGATCTCGTCATCCCAGCCAGCCGCCTCCGCTACGTAGCCACGCAGGTCCTCGCACAACTCGGCCAGTTGCGAGCGGCCGACCACCGCAAGCGTGCCCGAGATCCGGTGCAGCAGCCGTTCGAGCGGGCGCACGTCGCGCCGGGCCCGTATGGCGGCGCACTCGTCCAGGTCCGCTCCGGTCTGCGCGCGGAATGCTTCGACATAGCTGGCAGGGACCACGGGCAGCTCGGGAAGCTCGTCGTCGGCTGGCGCTGGCGCGCCATCATCGGGCTGCATCGTGCCAGCCGGATCGCCGACGCCGGCGAGAACCGATGCAAGGGCGGCCAGGGACGCCGGCTTGGTGAGATAGCCGGTGAATCCCCGCGCGCGCCCGGCCTCGACATCTTCGGGCCGCGCGCTCGCACTCACCGCGTACACCGGCATCCGCATACCGGCTTGCTTCATTCTGCGAAGCAGGCCGAAACCATCCATGACCGGCATGTCCAGGTCCGTCAGGACCGCGTCCACATCGTGCTTCGATAGCGCTGCCATGGCCTCGCTGCCGTCGCCCGCTTCCACGACGCTGGCGCCCAGCGCGCGAAGCTGGTCACGCAGCAGATTCCTGTTCAGCAGGTTGTCTTCGGCAATCAGCACGCAAAGGCCCCCAAGCGGCGCCGGCAAACGCACTGGCGTGGCGACCGGGACAAGGCTGTCGCCAGGCTGCCCGGGCGCTGCACTTTTGTCATGACCGCCCGCGCGGCGGCGTGAATTCCGGACAAACTAAAGGCGCAGACCTCGCGCCCGCCGTCGTGCCGCCCCGTGCCCGCAAGAGGACCCAATGGCTTCAGCCAGACGATCGAGGCCGGTTTTGGCCACCAGGCAAGAACCTGCCCGGGGTCGAATTCCTCGGTCACCAGCAGGCAGTCATAGCGCTCCGGATCCACGGACTCGTCCATGCCTGAACGGGCGGAGGGCGGACACGGTCCCCACTCGAACTGGTTCAGCAGCCCTTCCAGGCACTCCGGCTCGCGCGACAGGATGAGCGTCCGGTTCGGCGGCAGATGCAGGCGCGGCGGCGGCGCGGCGCAGACACGCAGCGGCAAGCGCACCGTGACCCGTGTGCCCACACCCGGTATGCTGTCGAGCGCGATGCGGCCCTTCATCCGTGCCACCAGCCCCAGGCAGATCGACAGGCCAAGCCCGGTCCCGCGGGCCTGGCCGACACGATGGTCATCGACCTGGGAGAAAGGCTGGAAGAGCCGGTCCTTGTATGCGTCGGGAATTCCCATGCCGGTGTCGGAGACGATGATCTCCAGGTTCTCGTCCACCCACTGCGCGCGCAATACGACCTTGCCGACCTGCGTGAACTTGAACGCATTGCCGAGCAGGTTGCTGACGATCTGGGTCAGGCGTACCGGGTCGAGATGAAGCCGCGCGGGAATGTCCTTGCCATACACCGCAACGAAGCTCAACTTGCGTTGCACCGCGAGCGGCGCGTGCGAGATCGCGATCCGGCCGAGAAGTTCGGCGACGCAGACAGGTTCCTCGGCGATGCTGAAGGCCCCCACGTCGATGCGGGAGAAATCAAGCACGTCATTGACGATCTGCAGCAGCCCGTCGGCCGACACCTGCATCGCGTTCACCCTCGCCCGCTGCTCCGGCTCCAGCGTTCCCATCGCAACCAGCTCCATATTGCCAAGGAGCGAGGCGAGCGGCGTGCGTATCTCGTGGCTCATTGACGCAAAGAATGCCACTCTGGCCTTGGCGGCCTCGTCGCTCGCGCGCTTTGCCTCGTGCAGCAGCCGCTGGGCCCGTGCGGCCTCGGCATAGGTTCCAGTCAGGAAGCGATAGTTCCAGTAGCGGTACATCGCAAGCAGCAGGGCAATCAGCGCGGCGGCGACCGCGCCGATGACGACCAGCTCCTCGCTCATCTCCTGCAACTGATGTCCTACCGGGAGCGCGAAAACCAGATGCCCGAAATCCGCCACCAGCGGCGGGCGGCGCAGTGCCCAGCCATAGTCCGGCACCCAGTGGAACAGACCGTCCGGCAGCGCTTCGAGCCGGGCGTCCAGACGCTGTACGCCGGAGCGCGCGCCCGTCGCAACCAGCGGCGTGCCGCGGCTGTCCAGGACAATCGGCTCCGGAATCGACAGGTTCGGTCCGGCAGGCCGCAGCAACGCCTGCAGCGGAATCCGCGTGAGGACGATGGCGTAGAGCGCGTCTCCCTTCGCGACCAGCGATGCGCCGACCATCTCGGGGCCCGTTCCCGCCGCCCCTGCCGGGATCCCCTGCCAGATGACGCGTTTTTCCCTGGCGGCCTGCAGGAGGTCCAGGTCGCGGCTCCGGAAGCCTTCCAGCACCGTACGGATGATCGCCGATGACGGCATCAGCGGCGGCGCCGGTCGTGTGCCAGTCCCCGATGGGTCTTCCGCCTCGTAGCGATATGTCGCGCCGCTGGCAATCGAAATCATCTCGATCGACGGCCTCTGGCTCGCGGCCGTCAGCGTGCGGACCGACTGGTCGCAACTCTGCTGCAGCACATCGTCGGGCGCGGAAGCGGGTGACACCTGCTTGCAAACATTGACGGCCAGCCGGCCCGGCGAGAGCGGGAGCCTGCCATTGGCACGCAGCTCCAGAATCAGGTTCGTCGCGGTAAGGGTGCTCCGGCGTTCCAGGATGGCATCGACAACGCCTTGTTCATACAGCCGCGCAACCTGTTCCTGCGCGCGCAGGGAGCGATTCAGGCGGACCAGCACGGTTGCCGACGCGACTGCCATGACGAGCAGCGACAGCAACAGGATCACCATCGAGAACACGCGGCGCTCCCGCTGCAGGTTCCGTTCGACTGCGTGGAGATCGGGTGACTGCGGCGGGCTCGACGCCTGCGTGCTCATCATGAAAACCGTTGTCGCGCGCGTACGTGACCAGGTCTGCATTGCTGGAGATGTTCAGCTTGCGCATGGCGGAGCGCTTCTGCGTCGCGACAGTTGCCGGCGATCGATGGAGATACCCGGCAATTTCCGTGAGCGTACTGCCGGTCGCGAACATGCGCACGACCTCGATCTCCTTCGGGGACAGCGCGGTCGTGCCGCCACCGGGCAGCCCACCGGTGCCTGCCATCAGTGCCGCGATCGCCGGCGAAAGGCGCGAGCCGCGGCCGCCGGATAGTGCGTCGAGGCAGATCTGCCTCAGCACGGGCGGCGCTTCGTTCTTGCCCACGATGGCCGCGACGCCTGCCTCCTTGATGCGTGTGAGCAAGCCGCCATTAGTCAACATCGTGAAAACAACGATCGGCGTTCCGGGGCTGAGCTGCCTGAGCCGCTGAATCAGTCGAAGTCCGTCGTCATTGCCCTGGGAACGCTCCATCGTAAAATCCGTCACGATGAGATCAGGTCGATTTGTTTCCAGCGCCGCGAAGAGTTCCTTTCCTGATGAGCACGTTGCAGAAACCTGGAAATTTGGGACCTCGCTCAAGGTGCTCTTGACGGCGAGCTGAATCACCGGGTGATCGTCCGCGATCACGACGGAGATGGTACGTGGTGGCATGCGCTTTCTTTCTCTACACTCCAGATCAGTCCTGAGAACGCACCCTCTTGCTACGCAGTGAATGCGTCCTTCCAAGGCAGGCCGACCTCGATACGTCCCGCGGCTCGTGCAGATGACCTGGCGGCGGCTTGGCCAGCGGCCTTGACCAGACTGCATAGGGCTCCAGAGTCTACCAACTTGCCATCATGCCAATTTGATAATACGGGACAAACATTTGACCGATCGTCCCACTCGCAGCCGCGAACGCCGGCGTACTTCAGCAGCCCGTCAAGGCCAACGTCTTCCCTGTCACGTCGGCCGTTCATGCGATGTATTGACCAGCATATCCAGCAAAGCGCGCTTCAGTACTTTCCCGCTCGATGTCATCGGCAGGGCATCCACTCTACGTTCACAAACATGGCGCTCTCGGATTGAGGTTAATCGGTGAATGCGATGCCGTATGCCCGCTAGAAGCCAACGACCGTACGCCCTGTCGCCCGCCCTGCCAGCATTCGCTCAATGCGAGCTGGCAGTTGGTCAAGCGCGACGACCTCCGCGCTCTTGCCCAGATGCGCAGGCTTCAAGTCGGTGGCAAGGCGCTGCCACAGCGGCACGCCCAGGTCGCCATAGAAGCTGACGTTGACACCAATCAGCCGGATGCCGCGCAAGATGAAGGGCAGCACGGACGTGACCAGGTCGTTGCCGCCGGCGTTGCCCACGCTGGCAATCACCCCTCGCGGCTGTACCGTGCGGGTGAGCCAGGCCAGTTGCCCGCCGCCCACGCTATCGACGGCGCCGCTCCAGCGTGAGCGTTCGAGCGGCTTCGCGCCGTTTTCGATGCTGCCGCTGCGAATCACTTCTGCGGCACCGAGGCGCCGTAGCATGTCATCGTGATCCGCCTTGCCGGACATTGCCGAGACGCGATACCCGAGCCCGCCGAGCATAGCCACTGCCATGCTTCCCACGCCGCCGGTTGCGCCGTTGACCAGGACGCTGCCGGCTCTGGTTTCAGGCCATTCTCCTGCAGCAGATGTATCGCGAGCGCCGCGGTGAAGCCGGCTACCCCAAGAGCGGCGGCCTCCAGCAGGTTCAGCCCAGACGGAACTGGCATCACGCGTTCAGCGCGCAGCCGCACGTACTCCGAGAAGCCGCCGTCCTCGTCAACGCCAAGCCCGCCCGCATAGGCCATGACAGCATCGCCGGGCCGAAAGCGGGAGTCGCTGGAGGCGACCACAACACCGGTGACATCGCTGCCGCCGACACGGGGAAAATGGCGGATCACGTTGCCATGGTCGGTGGTCGCCAGCGCGTCCTTGTAGTTGAGGCCGGCGTAGGCCGAACGCACGACGACTTCGCCAGGCGTGAGCTCGTCCAGCGACACGTTGGTGACGCCGGCCTGGACCCGCTCGCCGCGGACGATCCGAAATGCCTTGAAGGACAACGGTACAGCCGTGGAAAAGGTGCCCTCGGCGCGCCCCTCTGCGCGGTCCCTGACGATCATATTGTCTGGCATGGTCAGGCTCCGATGATGTGGCGCCATTGCCCGGTCTCGGCGCCGCCCAGCCAGGCATGCAGCGCCGCCAGCGCGCCCGCTTCGCTTGGCGCCGCAGGAGAGCTCGGCAGCTCCGCGCGTGTGCGCGAGAACTTCGGCGCAGGCGCCGGCTGGATAACCCCGTCGACCTCTACAAAGGTTCCGCGTGCCTTCAGGTGTGGATGCTGCGGCGCCTCATCGAGCGTCAGCACCGGAGCGAAGCACGCATCGGTGCCCTCCAGCAGTTCGCACCACTCGTCCCTCGTCCTGGTGCGGAACCGTTCGGCGATCAGCCCCCTTGCACGCTCCCAGCCGTCGCGGTCGTCTTGCGGCGGGAACGTGGCGGGATCAAGGTCAAGCCGCATCAGCAGCTCCTGGTGGAACTTGCCTTCGATGGGGGCCACAGACACCCATTTGCCATCGGCGCATGGATAGACGTCATAGAAGTAGGCGCCAGCGTCCAACACGTTGGTACCGCGTTCGCCCAGCAACCCCGCCATATGCATGCCAATGGTCGATGCCGCCAGCGCGGCGGTGCCATCCACGATCGCGGCGTCGACCACCTGCCCCTGCCCGGATTGCCGGGCTTCGAGAATGCCGGCCAGCATGCCAAGCGCAAGGTAGAGGCCGCCACCGCCAAAATCTCCCACCAGGTTCAACGGCGGCGTAGGAGGCTGGCCCTGCCGGCCGATCTTGTCCAGCACCCCGGTCAACGCGATGTAGTTGAGGTCATGGCCCGCAGCCTGGGCCAACGGCCCATCCTGCCCCCAGCCGGTCATGCGCCCGTACACCAGGCGTGGATTGCGCGCGAGGCACACCTCGGGTCCAAGCCCCATCCGTTCGGCCACGCCGGGACGGAAGCCTTCGATCAGGCCATCGGCTTCCTCGACCAGCCGCAGCACAAGCTCCCTGGCGTCGGCCTGTTTCAGGTCGAGCGCGATGACCTGCCGGTTGCGCAGCAGCAGGTCATACTGCAGCGGACGTTTCAGGCCGAGGCCGCTTGGCTCGCGCCGTTCGATGCGCAGCACCGTCGCGCCGAGATCGGCCAGCGCCATGGCCGCCATCGGGCCGGGGCCAATGCCGGCGAGTTCAACGATCTTGATTCCCTTCAATGGACCCATTGCGGTCTCCGGTTCGTTGGCATAACGGTAGGCTGTGCCGTACGAGAGTTCAGTATCAGCGGGGGCGCCAGGGCATGCCGGCTTCAGTTCGCAGGCTTCGCTCCGACGAAATACAATCCCCGGCCGCTAGCTACCATGCGTCCGGACATGTCGTACACGCGCGCCGCGGCCGTTGCCACGGTGCCGCCGATATGGACGATGCCGGCGTCTACGCGCAGATCCCCCGGCGCGGCCACGCGGTGATAGTCGACATGCAGGTCGAGCGTGGGCACCGCCCGCCCCAGGCTGGCCGCAACCGCGTAGTCGCCCGCGCCGTCAATCAGCGTTGCCAGGATGCCGCCGTGCGTGGACCGCCGCTCCGGGCTCGATACCAGTTCCTCACGCCACTTCACGGTCAGGCTGACCGAGTCATCCCCGACCGCCTGCACTGTCATGCCGAGCCAGCGGTTCAGCGGCGACCGGTCGACGATCGCCTGCATTTCAGTCATGTTCATCGCAATCTCCTGTTATGCATCGAGGCATGCACGTTCTTGCGCTCACTCGTGCAGCGTAGGGTGGCCATGCGCCCCAAGCCATGCCTCTGTGCCTGTCGTTTTCCGTAGCGTCGCGACTCAGTCGAGCTTGACCTTGGCTTGCTTGATGAGCTTTGCCCAGCGCGCCTGTTCCGACTTCAGGAAGCTGCCGTACTGTTCAGGCGTGGCGTACCTGACTTCCGCGCTCTGCGCACTGAAGCCGGCTTGCAGATCCTTCTCGCCCAGCGCAGCACGCAATGCGGCGCTCAGCTTCCGGATGATCTCGGGCGGCGTGCCCGCCGGGGCCATGATGCCGGACCAGCGCCCAGCTCAAGGCCTTTGGCCACGGTCTCGTCCAGCGTCGGCACGTCGGGCAGCGATGGCAGCCGCTTCAGGCTGCCTACCGCGAGCGGTCGTACGCGCTTGTCGCGGATCATGGGCATGACACCCGCGGAAGTACCCATATAGATCTGCACCTGCCCGCCCATCAGGTCAGTCACGCCGGCGCTTCGCCACGATAGGGCACGTGCGTGCCGTGGGCGCCAATGGCGTCCTCGAACATCAGCATCGACAGGTGCGTGATGTTGCCGTTTCCCGCGGATCCATAGTTGAGCTGACCGGGCCGGCTTTTCAGCGACGTCACCACGTCGTTGACGTTGCGCACCGGCGCAATCGGATTCGAAACAGCACGATGGGCTGGTTGGCAGCAAGCCCTACCGGCGTCAGATCCTTCTGCGCGTCATAGCCCAGCTTCGCGTATAGCGATGGACTGAGGATGACGGACGACGTGTTGTAGAGCAGCGTGTAGCCGTCTGCCGGCGCCTTGGCGACGGTTTCGGCAGCGATGTTGCCGTTGGCGCCCGGCCTGTTGTCGACGATCACCGCCTTGCCCAGGTGGTCCCCCATCTTCTGGGCGATGACGCGAGCCAGCACATCCGTGCCGCCGCCCGCGGAGAAGCCCAGTACCAGGCGGATGGGCCGGTCCGGATAGTCCGCGCGCGCCAGCGGTGAGGCAACAAGGCCCAGCACGCTCGCGATCACCACAAGAACTCTGCCGCCGAATGCTGTCGGCGTGCGCTTGTCGTTCGAATTCACAGCAGTCTCCTTGGTAGCGTGACAAAATGGGCGTCCGGTGCGGCGCAAGTCGTAACCCGCAACCGGTAGCCCATAAGTCGCCCCATTTTTTTGTAGTTGGGAGGGATTGACCGCGCGCGTCAGCCCGCCATCGTCAGGCCGCCGGACACTGACAGCACCTGGCCGGTGATGAACGCCGCGTCTCGGACGCCAGGAAGCACACCGCGCCGACGACATCATCAGGCTGGCCCAGTCGGCCGAACGGAATCGCCTTTTCCAGTGCGCCACGCAGCTTGTCGCCGCTCTCGCCGATGCCGGCGAAGTCACGGAAAAGCGCTGTGTCCGTAGGACCCGGGCAGACCACGTTGACGTTGATCTTCTTGCGTGCCAGCTCGCGCGCCAGGGTCTTGGTGAAGGCGATGACACCGCCCTTGCAAGCGGAATAGACCGACTCGCCGGACGACCCCACCCTGCCCGCATCCGAGGCGATATTGACGATTCGGCCACTGCCTCGCGCCGACATGCCCTTGACCACGGCATGGTGCAGGTTCAATGGGCCCACCAGGTTGATCGCAATGATCTTCTGCCACAGATCCGGCGTGGTATCGACGAAACGGGCAGCGAAGTCCCAGCCCGCGTTGTTGACCAGCACGTCGACCGGGCCGAGTTCCGACTCAACCGCAGCCACGGCCGCAATGACGCGGGCGTGTCAGTGATGTCGACCGCAAAGGCGCGCGCCTGCCCTCCTTGTTCGCGGATGTCCCGTGCCACTTGCCCAGCGGCTTGCTCGTTCAGATCGAACACGGCGACGATGGCATTTTCCGCGGCAAAACGCTTGCACAGCGCCGCGCCGATGCCACCCGCACCACCCGTGACGATGACAACCTTGTCCTTCAGACCGTTCATGACAAAACTCCTTGATGCAGGGATTGAGAGGGGCCGAGGCCAACTCATGCGGGAGAGGAATGGCTTATTGAGCGGCGCGGCACTTGATCATGCGCAGCGGCGTGTACACCAGCAGTTCAGTACCGTCCTGCTTGAGCACGCGGTTGCGCGTACGCACCAGCCGCGCCCGGCCGGCTTTGGACAGGCGGGCCTCGACGACTTCGCATTCCACATGCACGTGTCGCCGGCGAACGCGGGATTCTTGATGTCCAGCTCCATCCCCAGGAAGGCATAGCCAGTCTTCTGCATCGTGGCCTGGGCCAGCAAGCCCTCGGCGAAGCAATACACCAGCGAGCCCGGCGCGAGGCGGCCCTTGATGTCGGACTCGTGACGCAGGAACTCCATATCGGTGAACAGCACCTCGGTCATGTGGATCACGTTGATGAAATTGCAGATGTCGGCGTCCTGGATGGTGCGGCCAATGGTCTTGAACTTGCGGCCGACCGGAAGATCCTCGAAGCACATGCCGAGGCCGACGGTGTCAATTTTTTCATTGCTCATGGCGATTTCCTTTTCGGGTGAGAGTGACCGGGACGGGGCGGCCTGCTTACCTGGCCGCGCGGCCAAGCATGCTGTTGGAAATGATGTTGCGCTGGATCTGGTTGGTGCCCTCGATGATCTGGAGCACCTTGGCATCGCGGAAATAGCGGTTGATGGAATACTCGGCCGACACACCGGCCGCGCCGAACAACTGCACGGCGTCGGTCGCCACCTTCATGGCGGTGTCCGAGGCAAAGCATTTGGCCATTGCCGCCATGGGTGCCAGTTCCGCAGCGCTCGCCCCCGCGTCCACCATGGCCGCGGACCGATACACCAGGTTGCGCGCCGCCTCGGTCTGCATCTGCATGTCCGCAAGCATCCAGCGGATGCCCTGGAAGTCGCTGACCTGCCGGCCAAAGGCCGAGCGGTCCTTTACAAACTCGACGGCATGATCGATGGCGCCCTGGGCCAGACCCACGCCGCGCGCGCCGATCAGCGGACGGCTGGCGTTGAAGGCTTCCATTACCGCCTTGAAGCCACCGCCAAGCCGGTTGGCATCAGGAATGAAGACGTCATCGAAGAACAGCGGGCATGACGGAATACCGCGGGCGCCGATCTTGTCTTCCTTGCGGCCGACAGTGAAGCCCTTCATGCCCTTCTCGACGATGAACAGGCTGATGTTGTTCTTGGGGTCGTCGCCATACTTGGCGCGACCAGCACGAAGTCGGCGATGTCCGAGTTCGTGCACCAGATCTTGGCGCCGTTGAGGCGGTAGCCGCCGTCGACCTTGACCGCGCGGGTCTTGATCCCGCTGACGTCCGAGCCGCTCTGCGCTTCCGTGGTCGAGAACGCGCCGCGCAACTCGCCTGAGGCGAGCCCGGGCAGCAGCCACTGCTTCTGGGCATCGGTGCCGCCGGAGAGGATGGCGCCGAACGGCACCCACTGCACCAGCAACAGGTAAGCGGTGTTGTAGCAGACGCGCGCGAACTCCTCGATGGCGATGCACGCGGACAGCAGGCTGCCTGCACCACCGTACTGCTCGGGGAACGGCAGCGTGAACAGGCCGAGTTCCTTGAGCAGCGCGAACATGTCGTGCGGGTACTCCGCAGTGCGGTCGATCTCGTCGGCGCGCTTGGCGACGCGCTCGCGTGCAACGCGGCGGATCAGATCCTGGATCTGACGATGGTCGTCATTCAGGGCGTAGGTCATCGATATTCCTTGGCGTGGATGTGACGGAGACGGATTCGAAGTTGCGGCCGCGGGCGGAACTCAACATGGGCTGCGAGCAACGCCCTCAGGGTCGGCGCTTTCGACCACGCCGGCACCACGCAACGCCGAGATCGTGGTGGCTTCCTTGCCGAGCACTGCCGACAGGATCTCGTCGGTATGCTGGCCTCGCAGCGGTGGCGCCAGGCGGTACTCGACCGGCGTGTCCGATAGCCGGATCGGATTCCGGACCATGCCGATGGTGCCGCCGCGCGCGTGCGGCATGTCTACCCGCAGCCCGCGGTGCACGACCTGAGGGTGCTCGAAAACCTGCTTGTAGTTGTTGATCGGCCCGTAAGGCACGCCCGATTCGGACAGATGCTCGAGCCAGTAGTGCGTGGTTTGCGCACGCATGGCCGGGTCGAGCTCGCGCTGCAGGGCGCGCCGGTTCACATTGCGTCCCTCCATGGTCAAGAAGCGCGGGTCCGCGGCCAGGTCATCGCGGCCGATCACCGCGCAGAGGCGGCGGTACTGCCCGTCATTGCCGCAGCCGACGATGATGTGGCCGTCCGCGGTGGCAAAGGACTGGTAGGGCGTCAGGTTGGGATGCTCGTTGCCCCAGCGGCGCGGAATTTCGCCCGTGGCGAAGAAGCTGGCAATCTGGTTGGCGCCAAAGTTCACCACCGTGTCGAGCAGCGAGATGTCGATGTGCTGACCCCGGCCGCTTGCATGGCGGCTTTCGACGGCAGCCAGGATGGCGATGGCGGCGTTGAGGCCGGTCAGTACGTCGGTCACCGCGATCGACGTCTTCATCGGACCACCGCCGGGCTTGTCGTCGGCGTCCCCGGTGATGCTCATCAGGCCACCCTCACCCTGGAAGATGAAGTCGTAGCCGGGGCGGTCGGCATAGGGCCCGTCCTGGCCGTAGCCCGTCACCGAACAATAGATCAGACGCGGATTGAGCTCGCTTAACTCGGCGTAGGACAGGCCGTAACGCGCGAGGTCGCCCACCTTGTAGTTCTCCACCAGGATGTCGGATTGCGCCACCAGCTCGCGCACCAGGGCCTGGCCTTGCGCGGCGGCAAGGTCGATGGCGATCGAGCGCTTGTTGCGGTTGGCGGAAGTGAAATACGCCGAATCGCCGGTTTCCTCGCCGTCGGCATCGCGGATCCAGGGCGGGCCCCAATGGCGCGTGTCATCGCCGGCACGAGGACGCTCCACCTTGATCACGTCGGCGCCAAGATCGGCCAGCATTTGTGTGCACCACGGACCTGCCAGGACCCTGGTCAGGTCGAGTACACGAAGACGGGAAAGCGGCCCTGCCATGTCAATTCTCCGGATATGAAGCCACCGCCCGCGCTGCACTGCGCCGGGAAGACTCGCCGCCTGCCGGGGCTGTCCCTCACGTGTGGCACGTTCAAATAAGTGAACGATGTTCGAATAATACGAAAGTGTGGCATCATGCGTCTAGTGTTTTTTTTGCACGTTGTTCAATTATCTGAACGAGGAAGAACCATGACCGACTACACCGATATCCGCTATGAAGTGACCAGTGGCGTTGCTACGATCACCATCGATCGCCAGGACAAGTACAACGCCTTCCGTGGCAAGACCTGCGACGAACTGATCGATGCCCTGCACCGCGCCGGGTGGGACAAATCGATCGGCGTGATCGTGCTGACCGGCGCTGGCAGCAAGGCCTTCTGCACCGGCGGCGACCAGTCCGCGCACGATGGCGGCTACGATGGCCGTGGCCTGATCGGCCTGCCGGTGGAGGAGCTGCAGAGCCTGATCCGCGAGGTGCCCAAGCCTGTGATCGGGCGCGTCAATGGTTTCGCCATCGGCGGCGGCAATGTGCTGGTGACGTGCTGCGACCTCGCCATCGCCGCTGACAGCGCCATATTCGGACAGGTCGGCCCGAAGGTCGGCTCCGTCGACCCGGGCTTTGGCACGGCATTCCTGGCCCGCGTAATCGGTGAGAAGCGCGCGCGGGAGATCTGGTTCCTGTGCCGGCGCTACAGCGCGCAGCAGGCGCTGGAGTGGGGCCTGGTCAATGCCGTGGTGCCGGCCGAGCAGCTGGATGCGGAAGTGGAACGCTGGTGCCAGGAGATCCTGGCGCTGAGCCCCACCGCCATCGCCATCGCCAAGCGCTCGTTCAATGCCGATTCGGACTCGATCCGTGGCATTGGCGGGCTGGGAATGCAGGCGCTCAGCCTGTATTACGGCACCGAGGAATCCCACGAAGGGGTGCGCGCCTTCATGGAGAAGCGCAAACCCAACTTCCGTGGCCGGAAGTCCGATTGACGCCTGATGGCCATGCCGCTCTTCGTCAGAGGTGGCAGGGCCTTCCTGCCAGCGGTTCGCGTTTCGGCGTGAGTTAGAATCGTGGCGCTCGCGCACCGTGAGCATGTAGCAATACGGAAAACGAAGCGCCACAAATGCCAAGAGTCTCCTCTAAACGCGCTGGCCTCGAAGAGGCCAGCAGCGAGCCATCCGGCCCGCGCTCCCTGACGCGTCTGCTGGGTCTGTTCGAGATCCTGTCAAAGGCGCGCAACGGCATGACGCTGGCGGAACTCAATGTCGCGCTGGAATCGCCGAAAAGCAGCCTGCTGAACCTGCTGCGTCCGCTGGTCGCCGAGGGTTACCTGGTGCACAACGAATCGAGCTATCGGCTCGGGCCCTCCATTTTCCGCCTGTCCGCAGGCGTCATGTCGGCGTGGGATTTCCCGCGCATGATCCGCCCGTTCATGGAGGAGCTGGCGGCACGCACCGAGGAGACCGTCATGCTCGGCGTGATGGTGCCGGAAGCGGAGGCCATTACGTATGTGGAGATCATCGAGAGTCCCCACCCTATCCGCTATCAGATCCCCGTTGGGACGTCGCGGCCACTCTACGCCAGTTCCGCGGGCAGACTGCTGGTTGCGTTTTCCACGCCGGCATGGCGCAAGCAATATCTGGCAACCGTCGCTTTGAAAGCGAAGATGGAGATCCCCTTCACGCGTGCCTCGTTGTCCAAAGAGGTCGCCAAGATCCAGGCGGAAGGCCTTTCGTGTTCCTTCGGCAGCTACAGCAAGGGGCTTGCCTCGGTCGCCGCGCCGGTATTCGACGCAGCGGGCCGCTGCGTGGCCTCGCTGAATGTTGCCGGGCCGTCGGAGCGTTTCCAGAATGAACTCGATTTCCTGAAGGCGACGGTCAAGGAAGTCGCGACCAAGGCCTCCGGCATGATCAGCGTAATCGAACGCCCCGTCGGCGGACAGACTGCCTGACGCCCCACGCGCGCCGGACAGTTTCGCCGGAACCGGCGAAACTGCGCCGCTGGCTGCCTCGTCAGGAAACGAGACCGGACAGGTCGCCCAGTTCAAACCCGTATCCGGATGACGCTGCCAGCCGCTGCAGGTCTGCCTGCAGCGTGACGCGGTCTTGCTGTCGCGCCCAGAATACCGGGCCGCCCGACCAGCGCGGGAAGCCATAGCCCTGCGCGAGCACAACATCGATATCGCTCGCGCGGCTCGCTACGCCTTCGCGCATCAATAGCGCTGCCTCATTGACCATCGCCAGCAGCGCGCGGCGCTGAATCTCCTGCGCGCTCAGCGTGCGACGCTCTAGCCCACGCCGTGCCGACGCCTGCTCGATGATGTCCCGCACCACCGCATCACTGGTCTTCCCCGCCGGCTTGCCGGGCTCATGCAGGTAATACCCCGCCCCGGTCTTGCGGCCCAGCCTGCCCCGCTCACATAGCTGATCCAGGATATCCACATACCGCTCGCGTGGATCCCGCTGCCCAGCCTGCGCTTTGCGCATGCGCCAGGCGATATCAAGGCCGGACAGATCCGCCACGGAGAACGGTCCCATCGCAAAGCCGAAAGCCTCCAGGCTTGATCGACCTGTTCAGCCAGGCGCCATCCTCCAGCATGTATTCGCACTGCTTGCGATAGGCGTTGAAGATGCGGTTGCCGATAAAGCCGAGGCGTTGCCACATAGCACCGGCGTCTTGCGCAATTGCCGGCCTAATGCCATGCCGGTTGCAAGGACGTCCGCCGCGGTGCGATCTCCCCGCACCACCTCGAGAAGCTTCATCACGTTGGCCGGGCTGAAGAAATGCAGGCCCAGCACGTCCTGCGGGCGGCGCGAGGCGGCGCCGATGGCATCGATGTCCAGGTAGGACGTGTTGGTCGCCAGCACGGCCCCGGGCCTGGCAAACGCATCGATCTTGCGGAACACCTCCTGCTTGATGGCCAGTTCTTCAAAGACGGCTTCGATAACGACATCGGCACGGGCCAGCATGTTCCAGCCCAGCGTCGCAGTCAGCCTCACGAGTCGTGCAGCGCCATCTCGTTCCGGCATCTTGCCGTCCGCGACACGGCCCTGGTAATGCAACCGGATGCGCTCTACGCACGCGCCAGCGCCTGCGTCCTGCTCCAGAAGCAAGACCTCCAGCCCGGCGTCGAGCGCACTGATGGCGATGCCGCCCCCCATGGTCCCGGCGCCGATCACGGCCAGGGTCTGCACCGACCTTGGCTCGACCCGCACCTCGGGCGGCAGCTTGACCGCCTCGCGTTCCGCGAAGAACTGGTGCCGCAACGCGACCGCGTCGTCGGACTGCTGCAATTGATCAAAGAATGTGCGTTCGGCAGCCATTCCGGCCAGCTTGTCCGGTCCGGCCGCATTCCGGATCGACGCGATCGCCGCCAGGACCGCGGGGCGCCGCTTTCCCGCCCGCAATGCCCACTGTTCCGCCGCGGCTACCGCGTCGCCGTCTTCCACTGGGACTGGCTGGTCCAGCAGATCGCGCTTGTTCCCGTTCATGGCTCGCGCCAGCGCGACGGCATGGTCCAGGAGATCCGCGTCCACCACCCGATCAATCAGACCGGCCTCGCCCGCCTGTTCTGCGGTGATACGCTCACCCGTACAGATCATGCGCATGGCCCGCGCCAGTCCGATGCAGCGTGGCAAGCGCTGCGTTCCGCCCGCCGCTGGCAGGATGCCGAGCGTCACTTCCGGCAAGCCGACCTGGGTGCCAGCCAGCGCGATCCGCGCGTCGCACCCCAGCGCCAGCTCGAATCCGCCGCCAAAGGCAAAGCCATGCAGCGCCGCCACGACTGGCTTGCTGCACGCACGGATGGCCTCGATGACCTGGGCCATCGACGGCCAGGAAAGCGGCTGGGTGAACTCCCGGATATCCGAGCCGGAGACGAACATCGATCCCGCGCCGACAATGACGCCAGCACGCAGATCAGCCCGCGCTACCAGTATGGCGAGCGCTTCCACCAGGCCCTTACGAACCGCCCACGAGCCGGCGTTCACCGGCGGGTTGTCAATTTCCAGCACCAGAACGTCGCCATGGCACTCGGTGCGAATCGCACTGTTGATTGTTACTTTCATCTGGAACCTCCCTCAAACCTCTCCCTGGCGCTTGCGCGCGGGCGCTTGGTATTGATCAGCATTCGCCTACGAGCCGAAGCGTTCGAGCAGGCCGACTTCCTGGCGGAACGCCAGTTTCCCTGCCAAAAGACAAATCCATGGGATGTCTCCTGATGGAAGTTACAGGGTCTCCCGGGTACCCAGCACCACGGTCGCCTGGCTGGACAACTCGCCACCATTGCCGTGCGCAAGCGCCAGCGTGGCCGAGTCCACCTGGCGCGCGCCGGCCCTGCCCATCAGTTGCTCGGTGGCCTCAACCATGGCGAAGAGGCCATACATGCCGGGGTGCACGCATGACAGGCCGCCGCCGTTGGTGTTCACCGGCAGCGCACCGCCGGGCGCAATGCGGCCGCCTTCCACGAAGCTGGCGCCTTCCCCCTTGCGCAAAAGCCAAGATCCTCGAGGAACAGCAAGGTGTTGATGGTGAAAGCGTCATAAAGCTGCACGACGTCGATGTCCTGCGCCCGCACGCCCGCCTGCTCGAACGCGCGCCGACCGGACAGGCGCGCTGCCGTATGGGTCAGATCGGGCATGGCGGTAATGTCCCGGTGCTCGGTCGCCGCGGCGGCGCCAAGCAGGTACACAGGTGTGCGCGTGAGATCGCTGGCGCGGTCCGCACGCACCATCACCACGGCCGCCGCGCCGTCCGTCACCAGGCAACAGTCGCGCACGCCCAGTGGATCGGCCACCATGCGCGCGCCAAGGTAGTCATCCATCGTCATCGGGTCGCGCGCGAAGGCGTCGGGGTTGAGCTGGGCCCATTGCCGCGCCGCCAGCGCGACCTCGCCAAGTTGCTCGCGCTTCAAGCCGTACGCGTGCTTGTAACGCGCCGCCGCCATCGCATACGCGCCGACAGGCCGGGGCAGCTTGTAGGGGGCCTCGAAGGCGTTCTGCCGCATCGACATGACCAGGCCGCCGGCTGCGCTACGCTGATTGCTGCCATAGGCAATCAGCGCCACGTTGCACTGCCCGGTGGCCAGGGCCAGCGCTGCCCACATGGCATGGGTCATGAACGCCGAGCCACCTGTCCGGTTGTTCTCGGTCAGCCGCGGCGATATGCCCAGATATTCCGCCAGGCCGAGGCCGGACATGAAATCGTCCGGCAGGGCCACGAAAAGTCCGTCGACATCGGCCGGCGTCAGCCCGACCTGATCCAGCGCTTTGAGGCTGGCGCCCACCGCCCGCTCCATGGAGCTCTGTCCTGGCGCTACTCCCATGCCATGGGTTGCAGCGGCTACGATCGCGGCTTCGCCGCGCGGGAAGCGGTCGTTCATGGCGCTACCTCCGCGACGGCATCGAACACCAGCAGCGGCTTGCCTTCGGCCTGCGCGACGCGCGCGCGTACCGGCATCCCGATGCGCACGGCATCCGGCTCGATGCCTTCCACCCGGCTCATCAGGCGCGGCCCCTCCGCGAGCGTGATCAGGGCGACGTTGTAGCTCGGCTGCGGCGGCTTTGCGCGCACCGTGGTCATTGCGTAGACCGTGCCCTCGCCGGAGGCAGCCACCCATTCCAGGTCACGGCTGCCGGTGCGCGGCTCGGCCACCCGGGGAAAAACACATACTGCCCGCTGCTGCGCGAGCGCTGCAGCATGAAACGTCCCTGCGCCAGGAAGGCGAGGTACTCCTCTTCCAATCGGTTTCCACTCATGTCGATCTCACAATGGCCATTGACCCGCTGCGATTTCATGACATGCACGGAGATCCACCAATGAAAATGATCCCGAATGCCTATAATGTGGGCAAAAACTCATCCGGAGACGGAAACACGTGGCACCGCCATCATCGACGCCCGCTGGCGTCCAAAGCCTTGAGCGCGTTTTTTCCATCCTGGCGCTGCTGGCCGACCACCATGTCATCGGCATGTCGCTGCGCCAGCTCGTGGAACTCACCGGGCTGAGCCGCGCGACAGCGCAGCGCATGATCGCCTTCCTGCTTCAACTCCATTACGTGGAGCAGGATCCCAAGACGCGCAACTTCCGCCTGGGCACCGCTGCCATGTTCCTGGGGCTGCGCACCATGTCACGCCCACCCCTGGTTCAGCTACCTCCCTACCACTACTGCGTGCCGCTGGCACGGCGTAGCGGCGAGGGTGTGTTCCTGGTCATCGGCATCGGCGACTACAGCTACAACCTGCATCTGGAACAGGTCCCGCCGCAGAACCCCGATCTGATGAGCCTGGTGGGCCAGACTCGTCTCCTTGGGCTGGGCATCGGCAGCCTGTCATTGCTGTCCACCATGACCAACGCCGAGATTCGCCAGCACCATGAACGCCATGCGGCCGAATACCATAGCCATGGCCTGACCATCGCCCGCATCCTTACCGGTGTTGAACGCAGCCGGCAGCTGGGTTACACGCTTGCCGCAGGCTTCGGCGTTGCGGGCGTCGGCCATGCCTTTGCCGTCCCGTCCGGATTCGCGGCGATCAGTATGGTCTTTCCTACCCGCATGCCGCTGTCTCGCCGGCATGAACTTGGTTCTCTGATCGTCGAAGAGGTGAATTCCCAAGCCACGAGCTGAAGCGGGACAGCAACCGCCTTGCCCGGGCTGGTGCCCATATCATGGGCAAAAGACGATATAGCCGTTGAAGTCGCCGTCGCTTTCGCATGAAATCTCCTGCACATCAGAAGAATTCCACAGGAGACAGGCATGCCGGAACCACAGCATCGGCTTGAGGCCGTACTGAACCCGTCCTCAATCGCCATCCTCGGCGCATCAGGCAACCCAGAACGCATCGGCGGTATCGCACTAGACCACCTCGGCCGGCTCGGCTTCACCGGCCAGGTCTTCCCGGTCAATCCCAAGTACGCAGAGCTCGGCGGGCGCCAATGCTATCCCGACGTCGAGTCGTTGCCGACGGCGCCAGATGTGGCCGTGCTCGCGCTCGCGGCCGAAGACGTGCTGCCTATGCTCGAACGCTGCCACGCCAAGGGTATTCCGGCCGCGATCATCTATGCCGCCGGCTACGCGGAGGTCGGCGGCGAAGGTGCCGTGCGGCAACAGCAGCTGGTGGATTTTTCCCGGCGCACGGGCATGCGGATCGTCGGCCCCAACTGCATGGGGTTGGGCAATCTGGCAACCAGCGCGATCACGTCGTTCGTGCCCACCTTCAGGACGTTTCCGCCAGACGACCGGTCTGGTCATGTCAGCCTGGTCACGCAAAGCGGCAGCATGTGCTCGGACATCTACGTGACCGGCTGGATGATGGACATGCGCTTCCGGCACTTCATCAATACCGGCAACGAAGCCTGTCTCGATTTTTCCGATTACCT
Organism: Cupriavidus sp. UYMMa02A; assembly: GCA_001725945.1. Lineage (GTDB taxonomy): Bacteria > Pseudomonadota > Gammaproteobacteria > Burkholderiales > Burkholderiaceae > Cupriavidus. The sequence continues at coordinate 19,700 of LRMT01000145.1, forward strand.
CGACTACCTGGTTGAGGACCATGGCACGCAAGCCATCGCCGGCTACGTGGAGGGCCTGCGCGACGGCGAGAATTTTGTCTCGGCCGCAACGCGGCTGCGTGAGGCAGACAAGCCCCTGATCCTGCTCAAGGCCGGCGAAAGTGAGCGCGGCTCGGAGGTCACCCAGTCACACACGGCCGCGCTGGCGGGAAACCGGGCCGTCTATCGCGCGGCATTCGCCCAGTTGGGCGTGATGCAGGCCCGGCATACGGTACACCTTGCCGACCTGGCCTACCTGTCCCGTTTCCAGCGCGGCAAGCGCCTGGGATCGCGCGTCGTGGTGGCGTCGATCTCGGGGGCCATGGGCGCCGTGACCGCCGACTTGCTGAGCGCGCAGGATCTGGAGCTCCCGACGCTGTCGCAGGCATGCCAGCAGAAGCTGCTGGGCAGCGTGCCCGGCATCGCGATGGTCTGCAACCCCGTGGACATGACCGGCCAGCTGTTCAGCCGCAACCGCCTGGCCACCGAAGTGCTGCAGACGATCATGGCCGACGACGTTGCCGACGTCCTGCTTGTGTTTGCCACGGGCTCCCTCTATGAACGGATCGCCCCCGAGCTGATCGAGGTGGCGGCACATACTGACTGCCTGGTTGCCGTCATCGCCACGTCGGGCAGCGCCGATACCAAACGGCAACTCGAGGCAGCGGGCATTCCCGTATTTCCCGATGCCGCGCGTGCCACCGAGGCGCTCGGCACCGCTGTGCGGTGGGCTGAGGGTTCGGCACGGACCGCGCACTGGAGAGCGCTGCGCAAGGCGGCCGCAGCAGCCAACACTGCCGTCTCCCCGCCACCGGCGCGCGCCGACGAACATCAGGTCAAGCAGTGGCTTGCGAAGTTCGGAGTACCGGTCGGCCACGCCGAAGTGGTGCGCGACGCAACCCAGGCCAAAGCTGCCGCCCTGCGCCTGGGCGGACCGCTGGCCATGAAGATCCTGAGCCCGGACATCGCGCACAAGACCGAGGCAGGTGGCGTGCGCCTGAACCTGGGTTGTGACGATGTGGCACAGGCGGCGCAGCAGATGCTGGACACGGTATCCGCCGCCGCGCCGGACGCGAGTTGCGGGGTCGTGTTGCTGCAGCCGATGGAGCAAGGCGTGTGCGAGCTCATCATCGGCGTCACCCGGGATCCGTGTTCGGCCTCACCATGACAGTCGGCCTCGGCGGCGTCATGACGGAGCTGTTCCAGGATGTCTCGCACCGGCTGCTTCCCGTTGACGCGGGCATGGCGCACGAGATGCTGCGGGAGCTGCGCGCCTATCGCCTGATGCAGGCTTCCGGGGCAAGCCGCCGGCCGACATCGACGCCGCGGCGCAGGCCATCGTCGCTGTCTCGACGGCGGCCATGGCTGCCGGCAGCACGCTCGCCGAACTGGAAATCAACCCTCTGCTGGTCAGGCCACAGGGTCAGGGCGCCGTTGCCCTCGATGCCCTCCTGACCTTCAACGAAGCCGCCGCATCATGACGCCAATCGAATCACGTATTGACACCAGCCAGCCGACGTTCGCAGAGCAGCGGCGGAGCATGCTGGCGCTGTCCGAGCGCCTGCGCGAGCTTGAGCAACGCTCGCGCGACACCTCGTACAAGGCCAAGGCCGTTTTCGACAAGCGCGGCGCCCTGCTTCCTCGCGAGCGCGTGGCCCGCCTGCTCGATCCCGGCGCACCGTTCCTGGAAATCGGCAATATGGCCGGGTACTGCACCGATGACGCCGACCCTGATACCTCGGTGCCGGGCGGTGGCCAGATTGTCGGGATCGGCTTCGTATCCGGGGTGCGTTGCATGGTGGTGGCGTCGGATTCGGCCATTAATGCCGGCGCGTTCGTGGACGCGGGCAGCAGGAAGGTGTTGCGCGCTCAGGAGATCGCGCTGCAGAACCGGCTGCCGTTCATCCATCTGGTCGAATCTGCTGGGGCCAACCTGCGCGCTTATCGTGTGGAGCGCTTTATCCGCGGTGGCGGACTGTTTTACAACCTGGCCCGGCTATCGGCAGCCGGGTTGCCGGTGATCACGGTAGTCCATGGTTCGTCGACGGCCGGCGGCGCTTACATGCCCGGCTTGTCGGACTACGTGGTCATGGTGCGCGAGCGCGCGCGCGCCTTCCTTGCCGGCCCGCCGCTGCTGAAGGCCGCAACGGGAGAGATCGCCACCGACGAGGAGCTGGGCGGCGCGGATATGCACGCCCAGGTCAGCGGCCTCGCCGAGTACGTCGGCGAGGATGACGCACATGCGATCGCCATTGCCCGCGATATCGTGGCGGCGCTGGACTGGCCGGACCTTGCCTCGCCGTTGCCGGGCAAGCCGCCTGCGCTGGACCCGGACGAGCTGGCGGGCGTCATGCCGCTGGACGTCAAGAAGCCGGTCGACATGCGCGAAATCATCGCCCGCATCGTCGACGAATCGGCCTGGCTCGCCTTCAAGCCCGACTACGGCGTTTCCACGCTGTGCGGACATGCCCGGATCCAGGGCCAGGCGGTGGGCATCATTACCAACAACGGGCCGATCGATCCGGCGGGCGCCACCAAGGCGGCGCAGTTTATCCAGCTCTGCAACCAGTCGGCGACGCCGATCGTATTCATGCAGAACACGACCGGCTTCATTGTCGGACGGATGTCCGAAGAGGCCGGGATGATCAAGCATGGATCGAAGATGATCCAGGCGCTATCCAACTCCCGTGTCCCGCATATCACGCTGTATTGCGGCGCTTCATTCGGTGCAGGCAATTACGGCATGTGCGGCCAGTCGTTCCGGCCGCACTTCAGCTTCTCCTGGCCCAACGCCAAGACCGCCGTCATGGGCGGCGAGCAGGCTGCCATGACGATGGAAATCGTCGCGCGCCAGCAGGCTGAACGCAAAGGCCGCCCGGTCGATGAGGAGGCGCTGGCCAGGCAGAAGCGCGAGATCATTGCCACCTTCGAGCGGCAGGCCAGCGCCTTCATTACCAGCGGACTGATGCTCGACGATGGAATGATCGACCCGCGCGATACACGCGCCGTGCTGGCATTCGTGCTGGGCACCGCGCGCGAAGGCATGCGCCGCGACACCAACCCCGTGCAGTTCGGTGTTGCCCGCTTCTGATTCCCTGATTTCCTGATCAATTCCGGACAAGTCAAATGTACAAAGAAGACCACCACAGCATCATGCAGAGTATCCGCCGCTTCCTGGCCAGCGAAGTGGATCCCTTTGTTGATGAATGGGAAGCCGCCGAGATCTTTCCGGCCCATGCGCTGTTCAAGAAGATGGGTGACCTTGGCTTCCTGGGCATCAACAAGCCGACCGAGTACGGCGGCCTGGGCCTCGACTTTTCCTACGCGGTCGCCGCTGGAGAGGCAATGGGCTATGTGCGCGCCCAGGGCGTCAGCATGGGGGTCGGCGTGCAAACCGACATGGCGACCCCCGCACTGACCGCGTTTGGCTCGGAAGAACTCAAGCGCGAGTTCCTGGTTCCCGCGATTGCCGGGGAGGTCGTGGTATCGATCGGCGTCTCGGAACAGGGTGCCGGCTCCGACGTAGCGTCCCTCAAGACCCGTGCAAGGCGCGATGGCGACGACTATGTGATCTCCGGCTCCAAGATGTGGATCACCAACGGTACCCAGGCGGACTGGATCTGCCTGTTGTGCAATACCTCGGATGGACCTTCCCACAAGAACAAGTCCCTGATCATCGTGCCGCTGAAGGACGGCGGCAAGCAGGCCAAGGGCATCGAAGTCCAGAAGATCAAGAAATTTGGCATGTGGTGCTCCGACACCGCGCAGATCTTCTTCGACGAGGTGCGTGTCCCGGTACGCCACCGCATCGGCGAGGAAGGCATGGGCTTCATCTACCAGATGAAGCAGTTCCAGGAAGAACGCCTCGGTGCCGCCGCGCGCCGCCTTGCCGCGATCCAGCTCATCGACGAGACCGCGAATTACCTGCGCCAGCGCACGGCTTTCGGCAAGCCGCTGCTGGACAACCAGTTCATCCAGTTCAAGCTGGCCGAGCTCAAGACTGAACTGGAAGCGCTGCGCGGCCTGGTCTACATGGCCACGCAGACCTACATCAACGGTGGCGACGTGGTCGAGCTCGCGTCCATGGCCAAGCTCAAGGCGGGCCGCTATCCCGCGAGATCGCCGAATGGTGCATGCAGTTCCAGGGCGGCATGGGGTACACCTGGGACAACCCGGTCTCGCGTGCCTACCGCGACTTCCGGCTCGGCTCCATCGGCGGCGGAGCCGACGAAGTCATGATGCAGGTGATCGCCAAGCAGATGGGCCTGATGGGTTCGCGCTGAGAACGGACGCTGATGACCATGGAATCCCTGAGCCAGTTCCGTTCCCTTGTCGTGCGCCGTTTGCACGGCGTGCTTTTTATCACCCTCAACCAACCGGCAAGCCGCAATGCGCTGAGCCCCGAGCTACTGGCCGAGATTTCGCAGGTCCTGGAAATGGCTGAGCAAGACAGCCATACGCGCGCGCTGGTGCTGCGCGGAGCGGGCGCAATGTTCTGCGCGGGCGGCAATATCGGCGGCTTCCGCGAGAGCCTGGCGGCGCCCGGCTCCGGGGATCCCATTGCCAGCCGCAACCGCCAGTTCGGCCATTTCATGCAACGTCTCGCCATGGTGCCGGTGCCCGTACTCGCGGTGGTGGAAGGCGCAGCCATGGGCGGTGGTGTCGGGCTGGTCTGCGCAGCCGACCTGGTACTGGCCACGCACGCTGCCCGGTTCGCGTTGTCGGAAACGAGCCTTGGCGTCATTGCCGCGCAGATCGCCCCCTTCGTCGTGGCGCGGATCGGTGCGGCCGCGACGCGGCGCCTGGGCCTCAGCGGCGAACGCATCAGCGGCACCGCAGCGGTGGCCATTGGCCTGGTCGACGCGCTGGCCGAGGACAGCGAAGGCCTCGACGCGCTCGAAGCAGAATGGCTGACCCGTATCGGACGATGCGCCCCTGGCGCCAACCGCGTCTTCAAGTCGCTGGTGGCGCGCTGCACGAGCGAGCCCGCGGCGCCATTGCTGGACGATGCGGCAATGCTGTTTGCCCAATGCCTGCGCCACGAAGGCGCGGAAGGCACGTCGGCGTTCCGGGAACGCGTGATGCGCGCTGGTGCGTCGGGTTCGACGCCGACATGGTCCGCACCGCCCACGCCGTTCCCGCGGCATCGCCGCCAGGCGCTGACCCTGCCAAAGATACCGCATCGCAACCCGCGCCGCGCCGCGACGCATCCGATCGCGTGCGCACCACGGAGGTAGACCGATGAGCACTCAAGCCAGACCCTTCCATACCTTGCTGGTCGCGAACCGCGGGGAAATCGCGATTCGTGTCATGCGCACGGCGCGCCGCCTCGGCCTGCGCACCGTGGCCATCTATTCGGACGCCGATCGCGCCAGCCCCCATGTCTTCGAGGCCGACACTGCTGTCTGCGTCGGCCCTGCCGCGCCCCGGGAGTCCTATCTCAACATCGACGCCATCCTGCAGGCCGCGCAGTCTGCGGGGGCGGATGCGGTGCACCCGGGCTATGGCTTCCTGGCCGAGAACGAGCACTTCGCGGACGCAGTCACCCGTGCGGGACTGGTCTTTGTCGGCCCCTCCGCCAATGCCATTCGCGCAATGGGGAACAAGGCGGAAGCCAAGCGCCTGATGCTGGCCGCAGGCATGCCTTGCGTGCCTGGCTATCAGGGCGAGGACCAGAGCGATGCCACCCTCCTTGCTGCCGCCGGCGAAATCGGGTTTCCCATCATGGTCAAGGCACGGCCGGCGGCGGCGGGCGCGGCATGCGGCTGGTGCACGCTGCCGCGGACCTGCCCGCGGCCCTGACCAGCGCACGCTCCGAGGCTCTCACCGCCTTTGGCTCCGGTGAACTGATCCTGGAGCGCGCGGTGCTGGAACCCCGCCACATCGAGATTCAGGTGCTCGCCGATCATCGCGGTCACGCCATCCATCTGGGCGAGCGCGACTGTTCCGTGCAGCGCCGGCACCAGAAGCTGATCGAAGAGGCGCCTTCCCCCGCGGTCAGCCCGGAGCTGCGCGAAACCATGGGGACCGCGGCGGTCAGGGCGGCGCGCAAGATCGGCTACGTGGGCGCCGGCACCATGGAGTTCCTGCTGGACCGCTCGGGCAACTTCTATTTCATGGAGATGAACACCCGGCTCCAGGTCGAACATGCGGTGACCGAAGCCATCACCGGCCTGGACCTGGTGGAATGGCAGTTGCGTGTCGCCAGCGGCGAGCCGCTGCCCTTCAGCCAGGCCTCCATCACGCTGGACGGCCATGCGATCGAAGTGCGCCTGACTGCCGAGGATGTGGCCGCAGGCTTCCTGCCACAGGGCGGAGCGGTGCTGCGCTGGCGGCCCCCAGGCGACAGGCATGACGTGCGCGTCGATCACGGACTCCGCGAAGGCGGTACGGTACCGCCTCACTATGACTCGATGGTGGCCAAGCTTGTGGCGCACGGCCGCACACGTGAGGAAGCGCGCCGCAAGCTGCTCAGCGCCGTACAAGACTGCGTGCTGCTGGGTGTGGAAAGCAACCAGCGCTTCCTGGCCGATTGCCTGGCACACCCCGTGTTTGCCGGCGGCGAGGTTCACACCAGCTTCATTGCCCAGCATATGGGCGAGGCGCTGGCACCGCCGTGCCCCGATGTCGAGACGATTGCCATTGCGGCACTATGCGCGGCCGGACTTCCGGAACGCGAGCCACTTCGCCTGAGCCACACGGTGTCGACAGTAGACCTGGAGCTTGGCAAGCACAGGTGGCGCATCGAACTGGAACCCGCCAGCGACGGCACCAGAGCCACGGTATGGCACGAGGCGCAGCCCCATGCCATGCGCCTCGCCATCGTGCGGCCGCCGGCCGACGGCGTGTTCTGGATCGAGTGCGGCGCACAGGTGCACAAGGTGGTCCTGGCCCGGGACGCCGACGGCATCCACCTCTTCGTGCGGGGACGCGCCTGGCGCTTCCGTCCGACCGACCCGCGCCGGCGCGCGCCAAGGAGGCGGGCAGCGGCGCCGTGACCGCGCCCCTGACAGGCCGCATCCGCGGCCATCCACGTCTCGTCGGCGATGTGGTAGCAGCCGGGCAAGCGCTGGTGGTCATGGAGGCCATGAAGATGGAGCACACGCTGACCGCGCCGTTCGCAGGCCAGATCACGGAACTGTCGGGGCAGGTGGGCGCCCTGGCGCGGGCGGGCGGGAAGCTGGTCCATGTACAGCCTGTCACCGAGGAGGAGCCGGCATGAAAGCCTCACGCAGCGTACGGATAGGCGGAGCGTCCGGTTTCTGGGGCGACTCCGCAACGGCAACCCCGCAGTTGCTTGCGGTGCCGGGTCTGCAGTACCTGGTCTACGACTATCTGGCCGAAACCACGATGTCGATCATGTCGCGCGCCCGGACCAGGGATCCGGCGCTCGGGTACGCCACCGATTTCGTGCACGCGGCGATGGCACCGCACCTGTCCGAGATCCTCCAGCGCGGCATCAAGGTCGTGGCGAATGCAGGCGGACTCAATCCCCAGGCGTGCCGTGACGCCCTGCTCGCCGTAGCTGAGCGTCAGGGCCTGCGGCCAAAGATTGCGGTGGTGGCGGGCGATGACATCATGGCCTCGATGCCCGCGTGGCAGGCGCAAGGCCTCAAGGACATGTATTCCGGGGAAGCGCCGCCGGAGGGGCTGATGTCAGCCAATGCCTATGTCGGCGCCAGGGCATCGCCCGGGCTTTCCTGGGGAGCGGACATCGTCATTACCGGTCGCTGTGTCGACAGCGCCGTGGTTGTCGGGCCGCTGGTCCATGAGTTCGGGTGGTCCTGGAGCGACTGGGACCGGCTGGCCAGCGCAACGCTCGCCGGTCATGTGATCGAATGCGGGGCACAGGCGACCGGCGGGCTGTTCACCGACTGGGAACTGGTGCGCGACTGGGACCGCATGGGCTACCCGGTGATCGACTGTGCCGACGACGGCAGTTTCATACTGTCCAAGCCAGAGGCACCGGTGGCTTGATCCACCCGGCGGCCGTCGCCGAGCAGATCCTGTATGAGATCGGCGATCCCGGTGCATACCTGATGCCGGACGTCACCTGCGACTTCCGGCAGGTCCGCACCGAGGCGCTGGACGCCGACCATGTGCGGGTAAGCGGCGCGCGTGGGCGCGCCCCCGGCCCGCACTACAAATGCAATGGCACCTGGCTCGATGGCCACCAGATTGCCCTCGCACTGGCGATTCGCGGCATCGATGCGCCCGCCAAGGCGCAACGGACCGCCGCGGCCTTGCTCGCGCGCACCCGCCGCATGATGGCGGACAAGGGCTACCAGGACTATAGCGAGACCAGCGTGGAGCTGATCGGCTGCGAGGCGCTTTACGGCGCAAGCGCGCGCCAACTGCCCACGCGTGAGGTCCTGCTACGCCTCGCGGCGCGCCACCCCGAACCAAAGGCTTTGCTGTACCTTCAACGCGAATGCGCATCATGCGGGACCTCGATGGCCGCTGGCACGCGCGCCACGTTATTCGGCCGGGCCGACGTCCAGCAGGTGGTGAAGGTCTTTTCCTTCCTCGTACCGAAAGAGGAAGTGCCTCTGACCGTTCGCATGGATGACCGTGAGGAGCGCATTGCCGTAGCTTCGCTGGCCGGCGAACAGATTCTCGCCCCGGCCCTGCCGGTTTGCGATGCGCCTTCGCATAACCCGTCTGGTCCGCATGCCGAGGTGCCATTGATCGCATTGGCCTGGGCGCGCAGCGGTGACAAGGGAGATGACGAGAACATCGGCGTCATTGCGCGCGAACCCCGCTTCCTGCCGTTGCTCCGCGCCCAACTGACCCCTCAGGCTGTCAGGCAGTGGCTCTCGCACCTCGTCAAGGGGGAAGTGAAGCGCTACGACGTACCTGGCCTCCATGCCTTGAATTTCGTACTCCATCAGGCGCTGGGGGGCGGCGGCTCTTCCAGCCTGCGATCGGACCCGCTCGGTAAGAGCTTTGCCCAGATCCTGCTTGATTTCCCGCTGACTGTGCCTTCGGATTGGGTGGCCTAGCGGTTGCGGCTGCCAACACCATCGAACAATAACTACGGAGACAACGATGCCACATCATTCAACACGACGCACTGCAATACGTGCCATGCTGGCCAGCGCCATGGCGCTGGCTGCCGGAACCGCGATGGCCGAGACGGGACCATTTCCGCAAAAGCCCGTCAGGATCGTCCTGCCCTTTGCGCCCGGGGGCTCGTCGGACGTCATGGCACGCCTGATCGCAGAGCAACTGAGCAAGATCTGGCAGCAGCCGGTAATTGTCGAGAACAGGACCGGAGCCTCCGGCATCGTGGCCGCCGAAGCTGTCGCCAAAGCGCCCCCCGATGGTCTTACGGCCTTGCTTACCGTTACCGCACTGGTCCAGGCGCCGGCCCTCTACAAGAAGGTCTCGTTCGATCCGCTGAAGGATTTCTCGCCGGTCTCTCAGGTGGCAACCATGCCGTTGGCGTTTGCACTGAACCCGTCGATTCCTGCCAAGAGCCTTGCCGAGTTCATCGCTCTCGCCCGCGCCCGGCCTGGCCACTACAGCTACGGCTCCTTTGGAACTGGCTCGGCCGGCCACCTGTATATGGAGCTCCTGAAGGACGCCGCAAAGATCGACATCCTCCACGTACCGTATAAGGGCGAGCGACCGGCCCTGACCGATCTGTTGGGGGGCCAGCTCTCGGCCATCATCCTTTCCGTTCCCGGAGCCAAGCCCTATGCGGCCGACGGCAAGCTGATCCCGATCGCGGTGACCGGCTCGACGAGAGCGCAGCAATTGCCCAATACGCCGACTTTCGCCGAAGCCGGATATCGCGACATCGGCCTGGAAAGCATCGGTTGGTACGGGCTGCTCTTGCCGGCACGGACGCCAAAAGAGATTACACAGAAATTCTCCCGCGATCTCAATGCGGTATTGCGTATGCCGGAAATCAACCGGCGTATGACAGAATATGGCATCACCCTGACCGGAACCACTCCGGAGGCGTTTGACAAGATCATGAGGGAGGATTTTGCGCGGTGGAACAAGGTCATCCGCGAGAAGAACATCCAACCGGATTGATTCTGATGCGTTGCGGAGTGGATGCCATGGCTGCGCAAGGATCGCCTCCGCCCGACAGGACCCTCATGTCCGCGCTTCCGCGCGGGTTCTTTGTTTCGGAGGGGGCGCGCCTGCCATCGCGCAGGTCAGGAAGCTGGCCACGAATCAATTTGGGGAACAGCATGACTCAGGCGATCTCAGCACGTAGCAACTCACCGGCTGTCTACGAACGGCAAGGCGAGACATGGTTGCCAACAGAGCTCTCACGCGGTCCGTGGGACGCGCGTTCACAGCACGGCGGAGCACCCTGCGCGTTGCTGGCGCATGCAGCCGAAAGCGCAATCGGGGAGCCTGATTGGCATCTGTCGCGCTTGAGTGTCGAGCTGATCAAGCCAGTGCCGATTGCCCCGCTGAAAACGAGATGTACCCTCCAGTCTTCGCGCGCCACATCACGTCTCACCATCGATCTGCTCGCCGGAGACCTTTTGGTTGCCCGAGCGCATGCATTGTTGCTGCGTGGCGAGCCACTGACGCTGCCGGTCGACCTGCCACCAGGCTGGTCACCCAGCAACTTGAGCCGTTGCCGGCAAACTGCGATAGCAGAGTGCGCATCCCAGGCTTGCCCGATGGACCGTCTTTCTATCAAACCGCCATGGAGACACTGGTCGCACAGGCGACCCGTCACAGCCTGGCCCCAGTGCAGCCTGGTTCAAGCTCACAGTTCCAATCGTGCAAGGCATACCGACATCTCCCGCCATGCGTGCCGCAGCGGCTTCCGATTTCGGCAATGGGCTGAGCTGGGTGCTTCCGGCGGATCGTTATCTGTTTGCCAATGCCGACCTTAGCCTGCACTTGCATCGTGAGCCCGTCGGGGAATGGATTGGTGTTTTTTCCGGTACAGAGGTACATGGCAGCGGGACCGGTATCACGATGTCACGCCTCTATGACGAGATCGGGCCGATCGGCATCGCAGTCCAGACACTGCTACTACGCGAACGGGCGGTGAAGTAGGTCAAGGTGGCGTACGAAACAGATCCGAGACCTTACGTTGCACGATGGCTGCAGGCTCAGGCGAACGTTCAGGCGTTGCGTCAGGAGCCGGTCGTCCGACGTTGACGATAGACGGTCACGCCGTCCTCTTCGCGCGCGGCCAGCGCATTGCGCGCGCCGCAGATCGGGCAGCGGAACAGTGGGCCCTGGCCTTCGTTGACAACGACCACTTCGGTGGACTCCCAGCGGTTCCGCAGGATTGGTTCTGGCAGGTGTAGTAGATGGGCTTTTTCATTTGCGCGGATCGTAGCACGAGATGACGAGCTTGCCGGAATACGGAAGCCGAGCCGCCGAAACAAGTGCATCGACCTGCACTATTTGCCACTCTTGGTGGCGAGTGTGTGTGACCGCTGGCCTGCTCCCCTCTCCCGCAAGCGGGAGAGGGGGAGAAACCACTTGGCACCTCGACGGGCTATAAGGTTGCTCGACCTCAGGCCGCCCCCTTCTTCAAATCCAGCGCCACATCCACAATCATGTCCTCCTGCCCGCCCACCATCCGGCGCTTGCCGAGTTCGACGAGGATGTCCACCGTCTTCAGCCCATACTTCTGCGCGGCCACTTCCGAATGGCGCAGGAAGCTCGAATACACGCCGGCATAACCAAGCGCGAGCGTCTCGCGGTCGACACGCACCGGACGGTCCTGCAGCGGACGCACGATGTCATCTGCCGCGTCCATCAGCGTGTACAGGTCGGTGCCGTGGTTCCAGCCCATACGTTCGGCGGCGGCGATGAACACCTCCAGCGGCGCATTGCCCGCGCCCGCGCCCATGCCGGCCAGCGAGGCGTCGATGCGGTCGCAGCCTTCTTCGACCGCGACGATGGAATTGGCCACACCGAGCGAAAGGTTGTGGTGCGCGTGCATGCCGGTCTGCGTGTCGGCATTGAGCACGCCCTTGAGCGCGCGGAAGCGGTCGCGCACGTCGTTCATCGTCAGCGCACCGCCGGAATCGACCACGTAGATGCATGTCGCGCCGTAGCTCTCCATCTTCTTGGCCTCGACCGCAAGGTTCTCCGGCGTGGTCATGTGGCTCATCATCAGGAAGCCGACCGTGTCCATGCCACCGAGCTCGCGTGCGTACTCGATGTGCTGCTTCGAGATATCAGCCTCGGTGCAATGCGTAGCCACGCGTACGATACGTGCGCCGGCGTCGTAGGCGGCCTTCAAATCATGCGTGGTGCCGATACCCGGCAACAGCAGCGTGGCGATCTTCGCGTGTTCGACCACATCGGCCACGGCGGCGATCCATTCGAGATCGCTGTGCGCGCCGAAGCCGTAGTTGAAGCTGGAGCCCTGCAGGCCGTCGCCATGCGCGACCTCGATGCTGTCGACCTTCGCACGATCGAGCGCGCGGGCGATGTCCTGTACGTTCTTGATCGAGTATTGATGGCGGACCGCGTGGCTGCCGTCGCGCAGCGTCACGTCGGAGATATAGAGTTTCTTGGCCGTGGTGCTCATGCGCAGGCTCCTTCAGTGGTGGCGTTGGCGCTCAGCATCGCTTGCGCCATGCGCTCGGCCGTGGCCAGCGCGGCGGAAGTCATGATGTCGAGGTTGCCGCGTACGCAGGCAGGTAATGGGCGGCGCCCTCCACTTCGATGAACACCGAGGTCTTCAGCCCGCTGAAGCGGCCCAGGCCCGGCACATTGAGCGGCGCGCTGGCCGGGATCTCGTCGAACTGCACGGTCTGCTTGAGCCGGTAGCCCGGCACGTAGGCATGCACGGCGCGCACGATTTCTTCGATCGACGCTTCGACCTTGTCGCGATCGGCGAGCTCGGACAGCGTGTAGACGGTGTCGCGCATCATCACCGGCGGCTCGGCCGGGTTGAGCACGATGATGGCCTTGCCCTTCGCGGCGCCGCCGACAACCTCGATCGCCTTCGACGTGGTCTCGGTGAACTCGTCGATGTTGGCGCGGGTGCCCGGACCGGCCGACTTGCTGCTGATCGACGCGACGATCTCGGCGTAGTGGACCTTCGCCACGCGCGACACGGCGGCGACAATGGGGATGGTGGCCTGGCCGCCGCATGTGACCATGTTGACGTTCGGCGCGTCCAGATGCGCGTCGAGATTGACCACCGGCACGCAGTACGGGCCGATCGCGGCGGGCGTGAGGTCGATCATGCGCAGGCCCGGCTTGAGCTTGCGCAGCAGCGCGTCGTTCTTGATGTGCGCGCCGGCGGACGTGGCGTCGAAGACGAAGTCGATATCGTCGAACACCGGCAGGCGCGTGAGCCCTTCGGCGCCTTCATGCGTAGTCGCGACACCAAGCCGCGCCGCCCGTGCGAGGCCGTCGGAGGCCGGGTCGATGCCGACCATCGCCGCCATCTCCAGATGCTGGCTGTTGCGCAGGATCTTGATCATCAGGTCCGTGCCGATATTGCCGGAGCCGATGACGGCTACCCGCTTCTTCTTGTTGCTTTGTTCCATTGCTTCTCTACTCCTGCAATCCCATCAGCGCGCGAACACGGCGCGCACCTCTCCAAGTCCCTCGATTCTGGCCGTGAACTGATCTCCGGCGTTGACCGGCACCATCGGGCCGAGGGCGCCGCTCATCAGCACGTCTCCAGCCCTGAGCGGCGAGCCAACGCGGACCATCATGTCGGCCAGCCAGACCGCGGCGTTCAGAGGGTTGCCCAGACACGCGGAGCCCGTCCCGGCCGACACCTGCTCAGCGCCGCATTCCATGCTCATCGCACAATTGACCAGATCGAGTTCGCGCAACCGAACCGGCCTCGAGCCCAGCACGAACAGGCCACTGGATGCATTGTCGGCAATGGTGTCGGCAAGACTGATCTCCCAGTTGGCGATCCGGCTTCCGACCACTTCGATGGCTGCGACTGCGTATGCGGTCGCTCCAAGGATGTCGGCGAAACTGTGCTTCTCCTGCGTCAGGTCGCTTCCCAGCACGAAGGCGATCTCGGCTTCCGCCTTCGGTTGCAGCGTGCGCGACATCGCAATCTCCTCGCCATCACCGACTGCCATATCTGCGAAGAGCATGCCGAAGTCCGGGGCGTCCACACCAAGCTGCTTCTGCACCGCAAGCGATGTCAGGCCGATCTTGCGGCCAACCAGGCGTCCGGTCTGCAGCCGCTCCCTGGTGTTGTGCTGCTGTACCGCATAAGCGGCATCGATCAGTCCGCCATTCCCGGCTGCTTCCCGGATCCGGTCGCGCATCGGCGAGCATGGTGTACGCGTGGTTTCCGCATCGCGCAACTGTCGGGCGATGTCGGCAATCAGGTGGTGATTCATTTCTGTTCCCGTAATGATGAAAATCCGGTGCAGCCGCTACTGCGGGATCTGCCTGAACGAGCCGTTCAGATAGACCAGGGCATCGCCGTGTGCGCCGCTCCGTGTTGCGAGCACTTCGCAAAGGAATGCATGGTGGGTACTTTCGTCGTAGACCCGGATGACGCGGCAATCGAAATTGACCAGCGCCCCATCCAGCGATGGTGATGGCGTGACCATCGACGTCCAGTTGCCGTGGCCGAAGCGGGCGTCACCCTGCACGCCTTCGACCATGCCGGCGAAGGCCTTTGCTACGCTGTCCTGCCCACTGGACAGCACATTCACGCACAGCGCACCGCTTTGCATGATGATCCCGGCCGCCACCACGTTCTTGTTGACGAACACGGCCAGGCGCGGCGGATCCGCCGTGACGGAAACTACGGCCGTAGCTGTCAAGCCCGCGCGGAGTTCCTCATGGCGAGCAGTAATGATGGTCACGCGCAGCATAGCTGCGCAAGCCGCTGCAATGTTCCCTGGCGCTGACCGTAGGAAGCGCCATGAGTTTTGGGTTCGGCGTCCAGTCGAGACGCTCGTTGCTGTTCTGGTTCAAGGACGATCTCCGTTCAGTTCACAGTACCTGCGAAGCCGGCGTGGTGGCCTGCTGCGATTGTTCGTCTTGCGGCAGTGCGCTCCTGGGCCGGCCATCTCCAGTGGTTGCCATGGCATACCTGGCCTCCGGAAACAGAAAGTACGACAGCGCGGGAAGCAGCAGCAACGCACCGACCATGTTCCACAGGAACATGAAGGCGAGCAGAATGCCCATGTCAGCCTGGAACTTGATCGGTGAGAAGCTCCAGGTCGCAACGGCCAGCCCCAGCGTGACACCGGTCAGCACCACAACGCGCCCGGTAAAGAGCAACGCCTGGTAGTAGGCCTGCGACAGGCTGGCTCCCCTTCGCAGGAACGACAGCATCACCGTCAGCATGTAAAGCGCGTAGTCCACGCCGATACCCACGCCAAGCGCGATGACCGGCAATGTCGCCACCTTGACACCGATCCCGAGCCCGACCATCAGCGCTTCGCACAACACCGACGTCAGCATCAGTGGCACCACGGCGCAGATAACGCCGCGCCACGAACGGAACGTGATGAACGCCAGGATCACGACCGCCGCGTAGACCAGCAGCAGCATCTGCGTGTTGGCCTTCTTCACGACGATATTGGTGGCCGCTTCGATGCCGGCATTGCCGGCCGCCTGCAGGAACTTCACGTCCTGGCTGTCGTTGCGCCGGGCAAAGGACTCCACGGTGTTCACCACCGCGGTGAGCGTGTCTGCCTTGTGGTCCTTCAGATAGACATAGACCGACAGCAGGTCGCAGCTCTGGTTGAGCACCTCGCGCGGTGCCCGCGAGACGATCGGGTTGATCATGCTCTGCGAACGCGGAATCTCGTACCAGAGCATGCTGCCCTCGTTCATGCCCACCGACATCTTCTTCGCGACCGCGGCCAGTGAATGGGTCGATTCGACGCCGACGAGCTGCTGCAACTCCCACTCCAGCGCATCCGCCTTGACCAGATTGGCGTAGTTCGCGCATTCCCCGGGCGCGTCTTGACCATGGCCACGAAGATGTCGCTGCTGGCCGCATAGCTGGCGGTCATGAACGCGTTGTCGCGGTTGTAGCGCGAGTCCTGCCGCAGTTCCGCCGCTCCGGGGTCCAGGTCGCCGATCTTCAGGTGCAGGCTGGCCGCAAAGCCCGCCACGCCCAGCGCCGCAGCCACGGCCAGCGTCACGCCGGCCCACTTGCGCTGCGTAAACCGATCCAGCAAGGACCAAAAGCCCGGCTTGCGATCTCCCGCCTCCCCCGCCAGCTCGGCCTTCAGGCTGCGTTGCGCAGCGCGTGCGCTGACTCCCGTGTAGGACAGCAGCACCGGAAGCAGGACCAGGTTGGTGAAAATCAGCGCGGCCATGCCGATGCTCGCCGTCATGGCCAGCTCCTGGATCACACGGATATCAATGATCAGCAGCACGGCAAAGCCGACTGCGTCGGCCAGCAAGGCAGTCAGACCGGCCAGGATCAGGCGGCGGAAGGTATAGCGCGCCGCGATGAGGCGATGCGTACCGCGCCCGATGTCCTGCATGATCCCGTTCATCTTCTGCGCGCATGGCTCATGCCGATGGCAAAGACCAGGAAGGGCACCAGGATGGAGTAGGGATCGAGTTCAAATCCTATCGTCGCAGCACGCCGAGCAGCCAGACTACCGCCACCACCGAGCAGAAGACCACGAGGAGGGTGCTGCGCCAGCACCGTGTGTACCAGAACAGCACGGCCGTGCAGATGGCAACGGCGAGCGCGAAGAACAGCAGCACCTGCTTCAGGCCGCTGATCAGGTCGCCGACGATCTTCGCGAAGCCCGTAATGTGGATGCGGACATTGCCGTGCTCGTACTTCGCGCGAAGCCGTTCGAGTTGGCTGCCCAGCTGGTGATAGTCGATGCGCTTTCCTGTCGCGTCATCCCGTTCCATCAGCGGCAACAGGACAATGCTGGATCGCGCATCCGCCGCAACCAGGCTGCCGATCTCGCCGGAGCGCTCGACATTGGCCCGCAGGTTACGCATGGCCTCCGGCGAACCGTCATAGCTGTCGCCGATCACCGGACCACCGTCGAGCCCGTCTTCCGTCACGCCGATCCAGCGCACGGCCGGTGTCCACAGCGACTTCATGAACGGGCGGTCCACGCCTGGCAGCAGAAACGCGTCGTCGTTGATCTTGCGCAGCGTTTCGAGGTATTCGGCGTCGTAGATGGTGCCCTGCTTGTTCTCCACCGCGATGCGCACCACGTTGCCCAGCCCC
This sequence comes from Cupriavidus sp. UYMMa02A, assembly GCA_001725945.1. Classification (GTDB taxonomy): domain Bacteria; phylum Pseudomonadota; class Gammaproteobacteria; order Burkholderiales; family Burkholderiaceae; genus Cupriavidus. The sequence continues at coordinate 36,867 of LRMT01000145.1, forward strand.
GCCAGATCGGCCTTGTGCGCCAGATAGTTGGCGATGTACGGATGGCGCGCGGGAATCATCTTCTCGAAGCTCGCGCCCAGATTCAGCTTCGTGGCCTGGAAGCCAAGCAATGCGGTAATCAGCAGGCACAGTGTCACCACCGCAAGGCGGTGATTGAACAGCAGCCGCTCAACGAACGAACCCGAGTTCTTGTCGAACTGTGCGAGATCGCGCACAACCGGATTCTCGTCTCGTGTCGGAACGTGGCTCATGGTTTCCCTCCCTGCGTGTCGCTCCCTCCGGCGATACGGAAGGTTCCGCGCATGCCGCTGCCCAGCACGGTGCCATCGGAAGCGTGTACCAGGTCCGTCGCTGGCTGGACTCGGGCCGCAGCCGTGAAGTGACGGCCATCGTCGTTGCTGCGGTAGGTCATTCCCGATTCGTCGACCAGCAGAATGGCTTGCGCATCAAGCCGGATTGCCGAGACCATCGATACGTTCGGCAGTTCGACCCGTTCCCAACGCTTCCCAGCATCGCCGCTGCGATAGACGTTCCCTTTCAGGCCATAGACAAGAATCACGTCATCGGTCGATGCCGACAGCGCGCCGAAGATCGTGCCCTTGCCCGGGAATTCCGTCCGGGCAAAGGTCTTGCCGCCGTCCACCGATCCGAGAACCGTACCCTGCTCGCCGAACAGATACAGGGCGCCCTTTGAAAACGCGATCGCATACAGGTGTCGCCCGTCCCCGGCTGCGACCTTGCCCATCATGGACTGCCACGTCTTGCCACCGTCGTCGGTGCTGAACGCAAGACCATACGCACCGACGACCATGCCGTGCCGCGCATCGGCGAAATGCACATCCAGGAACGGTTTGTCCGAACCTTCTTGCACCAGTCGCCGTGCGTCGCGAGGCGGCGCGACTCGTCACCGTCCTCTCGTCGTGCGGCGGCAAGTTCGAGTTGCGCCGCGGCAGCACCGTCGAGCTGCTTTTGCCACGTTTCCCCTGCATCGCGGGTCGCCAGCACCACGCCGCCATGGCCGACTGCCCAGCCATTCCGGCTGTCAACGAAACGCACTCGTGTGAGCGCGGCCGACACCGGCACCTTCGCCTGCCGCCAGGTCTTGCCGTTGTCGTCGGATAGCAGGATGACGCCGCGCTCGCCGGCAGACACCAGGCGTTCGCCGGCGAGCGTCACCGAGAGCCGGACCAGGCTGGCGGCCTTGTCCGGGATCATCGCTGGCGTCTTCGCCGCCTGCGGCGCGTCCGCCATCGCGCTGCCACAGAGACAGGCCAGCACCAGCGGGCACAGCCATGCCTTCCGCCAGAACACTGTCGCGGGTACATACATAGGATTGCGCATCGATACTTTCAAATGGATCAGTCACCGGAACCGCGGCCGCCCCGCCAACCTGCCGGGGGCAGCCTTGCACTCAACGCGAACTCGAGTTGCTGAGGGCATCGCCCGAGAAGTAGCTGACCGGACGCGGCGCTACCAGCTTCAGGCTGTCCACGTATTGGATCGCGGACATACTATTGGCTTGCAGGTTGTAGACCACCGTGCAGCTCGTATCGAGCGCACCGCCGGCTTCAGGGATGATCTGGTTCATCACCTGGGACGTGCGCCAGAGCTTGCCCTCGGCGTCATAGCCATCCATCGTCAGCACAGCCCAGCTGTCCTCGTCGATATAGAGGCGGCGCTTGGGCACGACATGGCGCTTGCCCTGTGCCAGCGTGGCTTCGACCACCCAGACGCGATGCAGCTCCCAGCGCACGGCATCCGGATTTGTATGGAACGGTACAAAGGCCTTGTCATCGCCCGCGGCAAAGAACCTGTTGTTGTTGTACGGAACATAGAGTTCCTGCTTCCCGACCAGCTTCCAGTTGTAGCGGTCCAGCCGGCCCATGTACCCGTAGACCTCATCAAAGTAGTTGGAACCGGAAGCCACGAAGTCCGGCGTGTCATAGCCGATGGTAGGTGCGCGCCGCACGCGCCGCTGCCCGACCAGGTACTGCCAGGCCGGCGCATCCTGCGAGACGTCGAGCGAGTCATGCACCACTACGGCCTCGCCGGCCTTGAAGGTGGGTGCGACAGTTTCGAAGCGCACATAGCGGTACACCTTGCCGAACTTGTCCGCGCTGCCGTCCTTCTGCCAGTACGCAAACAGGTTCGACAGCAGGGTCTTGGAGGCCATGCTGCGCTTGCCGTCCGACGTGCCGACGAAGTTGCGCGTCACGCTTTCAAAGGAGGCCGGGGTTGGATGCACCAGATGGTTCATCATGACTTCATTGCCGCTCTTCGGAATCGGGAACGGAATGCCGTTCCAGGTCCCTTCGAAGCTCATCCCGTTATCGGTGAGCTTTGCCGTGGTCGCAGCCTTGAAGGTGTTGTCGTACACCAACTGAGACGCACCGGCCGTGCGGTGCGTCGGATAGACATCGACACGAAAGGTCGGATACTTCTTCAGCAGCGCGACGGTGCCTTCGGTGAGTTTGCCGGTGTACTGGCTCATGTTCTGCGCGGTGATCTGCAGCACGGGCCGCTCGGCGGCGAACGGATCGGGGTATTTGCCGTTGCCGGCGCCAGGAATCGCGGTGGCGTAGGCACCCGTCCACGCGGGGATGGTGCCGTCCTTGTTGCCGGCCTTCTCGGCGCCCAGCGGCGTCAGCGCGGACTTGAGCTGCGCCGCCTCGTCAGCGGATACCGCGGCCCATGCCGGCCCGGCTGCGATCATGGCGATGACCACGGCCATTGCAATCTTGTTTGCTTGCGTCATGCTTGTCTCCCGGATTTGCGGATATCGGTTGGAACTCAGAACGTGGTCTGCAGCGTCAGGGCAAGGAAGTCCCGGTCCTTGTAGTACTGCTTGTAGGAGGCATAGCTGGGCGTCGGCCCGTTGGCAGCCGATGGCGCCGTGCCGCCGCCGCCGAAGAAATGGGTGTAGTTCAGCCCAACCTTCACGGTGCGATGAATCGTCGCGTTGAGCCCCAGCGTGAAATCGCCGCCATGCTCGGGACTCATCTGCACCACTGCAGACCGGCCGAACAGACCAAAGCCGATGCCAACCGGCGTCTCCAGGTCGACGTTGGGCATCACCTGGAAGAAGGTCGGCGTGAATACCATGCGCACCGCCGCCGCATCACGCGTGCTCGTCGTGCTGAGCGGATCGGGCACACCGGCGCCACGCTGGGGCGATAGGTCACGTCGAGCAATCGGTTGTAGGCGATCTCCCCAACCAAGGTTGCGCCGCCCCACAGCTTGTTGCCACCGAACAGGCTGATCGCAGAGAGGTTGAGGTGCAGTGAATTGCCGCGCGCGTATGGCGTATTGCGACTGTTGTCCGCACTGGGGTTGGTGCTCATGATGAGATCGCCCGGCACGGCAAGCGGCACATTGCGCCGCGTGGAGATTTCCCCGGCCACGTTGGTCTCGCCAACCACGGTGGAGAAGCTCGCGCCGTATACATCGATCTTCCGCGCATACATGAGGTTGTATGTGCCGCTGCCGAAATTGCCGGCCCCGGTCGCGATCGACGGGATGCTGAGTACCGCAATGGGGTTCTTGTCGTCGTAGCGCGCGGCGTACAGGCCATAGTCCACATCGCCTGCCTTGAAGCGGAACTGCATGCCGAACTGCCCGCTGTCCCGCCCCTTGGCATCGGCCGTCCTGGTGGCGAATGGAGTCGGTGCACCAAGCCCCTGCTGCAGCCCGGGGGGCAACAGCAGCATGTCGGCGCCGTCACCGACAAAGTCGGCCGGACTGAAGTAGCTGCCCGCGGCAGGAATGCGATTGGCGCGCCAGCCAAACTGGTAGTAAGCGCCGATGCTCACATCCGGCGCGATGGAGAAGCTGCCAGACACCTGCGGCACCGGCAGCGCGATTTCCTTGAACTGCGCGTTTGGCAACGACAGCGCCTTGACCGCATCGACTGGTCCCTGCGCCGCGGCAATGCCATTCATGCCGAGGAACAGCGTTTCACCATAGAGCAAGGTGTGCTGGCCGGCGCGCAGCGTCAGGCTGTGCTCGCCAATGTCGAACTGGCCGAAGGCGAAGGCATCCATCCATTCGGCATGCTCGCCCATGGTCCGGCGCGTGCCGTGCGGAATGGCGTTGTTCGGGCCACCGAGCGCTGCCGCCTGCGTGTTCGGTACGGGGGTGTCGAAGTCGTTGCGGCCACGCGTATAGCGGCTGTCATTCCAGTATGTACCGGAGACGCGAAAGCCAACGTTCTGGTACCGGAGGTCGAACTCGGAAAGCAGGTCGAAGCGGCTGTTGATCAGCGTACCGCGGTTGCCCAGGTCGCCAAAGTCTACGTTGGGTTGCGCCCCGCCCTGATTTGCGACGTTCGGGTCGGGATCCTTCAGGCGCGATGCGGCCGTGTACTTCACCGTGGTGTCCCAACGCGCCTTCACGTCAGACCATCCTTCGAGCTCGAACGCTGTGCGCTGGTGCTGCCGAATACAGCGGCAAGACAGGCCAGCAGTATGGGCTCGGCAGAATTCCTGCGCCTGGGCGGCATGGAGCCGGGAGTGGACCTCACCATGTTTTTTGTCTCCTCGTGTTGTAGTTGTTGGCCCGTGACCCCGGGCCTGTTCTGATACGGGCGGTTATGCCTGTGCCGCTGCCGGCAGATCAAACACGCCCGGCGGCAGCGCCTCACCCAACAGGTAGGCGCCGAGGAACGCGGAGGTGTCATCCTCGTTCTGCGTGATGTGGTTGGCAGCGGCCAGCAGTGAACGCAACTGGCGCTGCATGGGGGTATTCAGGAAGATGCCCCGTGCACCGCTCTTCTTGAACAGCATGTGGCCGGCGGCAAAGCAATCCTTGCCCGTGGCCTGCACATCGAGAAACTGGTGCACCCGAACGTCCATCGGCACCAGTTCGCCGCGGTTGGCATAGACCGAAGCTTCCTGGATACCCTGCAGAATGCGCGCGCGTGCAGAGCGGATCAGCAGCACGGCATGCCCCAGCTTTTCCTGGATGAACGGGTTCTTGGCAGGCCCCGGCCCCATGGCGAACTGGTTTTGCTTGGGCCTGGTGTGCTCGATGAAGAGATCGACCACGCCCTGCGCAAAGCCGACGATCGCCGAGGAGATCACGCCGTAGAACACCTGGTTGAACGGCATCTGATAGCTCGATGCGCCATGGCCAATGCTGTACTCGACGATGCTGTGCGAGCGGTGGTCGGGCACGAAGGCCTCGGTCGTGATCTTCAGGCTCTTGCTTCCCGTGCCACTCAGTCCGACCACTTGCCAGTCGTCAATCAGCTCGTAGTCCTCGCGCCTGACGAGGAAGGCGCGCAGATCGCGGAAGTTGCCCTGCTCGTCGAACACGCGCGCACCGAGAAACGCGCCACCGTGGGCGTGGTCGGAGCCACTCGATGTCGGCCAACGGCCCGACAGCATCCAGCCGCCTTCTACCTTGCGCGCCTTGCCGACCGGTGCGTAGGAAGAGCTGACGAGCACGTCCCGGTCCTCGCCCCAGACTTCATCGCCGACGCGCGGGTCCAGCTTGCCGAACTCCCACTGGTGAATGCCGAGAATCGCCAGCGTCCATCCGCTCGACGGGCAGCCGCGGCCGATCTCCATCACCACGCGGTAGAGCACCTCGGGGTTCATTTCATAGCCGCCCCATGCCGCCGGCTGCAGGATCTTGAAGAAGCCCGCCTTGCGGAACGCTTCGACCGTCGACGGCGGCACTGCGCGCTGTTCCTCCACGCTGTCCGCCTGCTCGCGCAGCCAGGGCACCATGTCCCTGGCGCGCTGCACCAGTTCGTCCATGCCTGGCACGACAAAACTCTTGTCTGCAATGACTCCCATATCGGTCTCCTTGTTCTTTCGATGTTTCGTGGCTTGCGACTCAGCAGTCGCCCGTGGTCAGGAACTTGCGCATGACGGCATTGAACTCGTCGGGCGCCTCGTATTGCGGCCAGTGGGCAGCGTCGGCATTCATCACGTACAACTTGCCCTTCGGCGTACGCTCGCACGCTGCCGTTGCAGCAGCGACGTCATGGATGGGGTTGTCGCGCGTCCACAGGTAAAGCGTTTCGCACTGCAGTTCGTGCGGCTGAATCATGGCGCCGCTCTCGCCCAGTTCGTCATGGCGCTTGACGAGCGCAAACACCAATGGTGCGGTCCGCTGGAAATCGGGACGTGTGTACAGCGCCAGGCGGCTGCCGATCAGTTCGTCGTCGAGCAGGTGCCAGTTCGATTCATGCATGAGCCATTGCATGCGCATGCGAATCGTCTCCGCAGAAGGCGGCTTGCCGAAGTTCTTCTTGTTCAGTTCGTCCAGGTTGCGGAGGTCCTGGCGCCCTTTCTCCGACACCACCGGAATGCCAGCGGCCGTGTTCAACACCAGACGCTTGACGCGGTCCGGGTATAGCGCGGCGAACACGCCCGCTACCCAACCGCCCAGCGACTCGCCGGACAGGTGCGCGGATTGAATATCCATCACATCCATCAACTCGGCCACCAAGCGTGCATAGGTGACGGGGGTGTATTCCACGTCGTCGCGCTTCTCGGACAGGCCATGGCCGATGAAGTCCAATGCGATCACATGGAAGGTGTCGGAAAGCGGTACGACGTTCTTCGCATACGCTTCGACATGGCCACCGATGCCGTGCATCAGGAACAGCGCTTCGGCGTTGCCCCTGCCGGCTTCAGCGATGCGGATCGAACCGAAGCTGGTCTTTACGTAGCGAATCTCCGCACCAAGAAAATCGAGCCACAAGCTCATGGAAGTCTCCTTTTGAATTGGGGATGAATCAGGTTGAAGCGGTAATGGCGATGGCGTACCGTCAGGTCGCAGCCGGCGGCGGCTGCATGCGGTGACCCCAGTCGCTGAGCTGACTGTAGTTGCGGACGGTCCAGTCGGCGTCGTCGATGACGATCCCGCCCCAGCCGTATTCGATGGCGAAGCCGGATGGCGTGATGCAATAGAACGACACCATGCCGTCATTCGGGTGATGGCCAATCTCCATGAGCACCGGCACGCCGGCTTTGCGCACACGGTCATAGGCAAGGCCCACGTCGTCGAGCGATTGCACCTGCAGCAGCAGGTGGTGCATCTTCTTGGGGAAGGGCATGCTCGCCGTGGCGAACGAGTGATGGCGACCGGTCGCGACGTGGAAGAACGTCGAATCCACGGTCACGCCGGGAATGGACTCTGCGTCACGGATATAGTCCGAGATCCTCATCCCCAGCACTTCCGTGCAGAACTTCACCGCGCCGGGATAGTCGCGGGAGATGCCAAAGATATGGCCGACACCCAGACGTCCCGTCTCGAATCCCGTTCCGGCCAGGACCGCCGAGCGGAATGGTTTGGACATCGGCGCGTAAGTCGGTCCGCAGAAGAACTCGTGACGGAAGCCTTCCGGGTCCATGCAATAGAAGACCGCTTCCACCTGGCGCGACTGCGCAAGCTGGCGGTCGCACTCGACCACGTCGATGTCCCGCGCGCGCAGGCGCAGGACGTAGTCATGCAGCGCTTCGCTGTTGTCGAACTGCCAGCCAAGCGCCACGAGGTCATCATCCGTACCGCGTTCCAGCAGGATGCGCTGCGCCCATTCGTCCATGCGCAGACCGAGCACGTCGCGCGTTTTCCGCGCGACCTGAAGGCCCAGGATGCTGGTGGCAAAGGATTCCCATTGGTCGAGGTCGCTCACATTGAAGACGACGTAACCCAACGCGGAAATGTCCGACATGCTGTCTCCTTGCGCGCCGCTCCGATGGTTAGCTGAACGGCGCAATCTTCTGGTTGACGAAATCTGCCGTTTTGTCTGCGGCGGCACTACCTAATCGCAAGCGGTGTGCCAGGACGTGGCAGGCATGTCGATGGATGCGCGGAGCAAGCGATGAAGTGCCTGATATTTAGGGGACTTTTTTCGCTGATGTGAGGGACGTCTCGCTGTCGCGGGGTGCGGCGCACGGCCGGATTGCCTGATGAATCTATGAGAGCGCGGCGATTGGCAGCGGACGGAGCCTGCGAAATTTCGATGGCAGCGAAAAACAGAATAAAAACCGGCAGGCGGAAACGCCTCCGGGTTCGAGAGAACATTCGGCAATCAGCCGCCGTGCGCAGAAATCAAGGCGGCGGGCCCTCCTCCATCTTCTTGACCCGATACGCCAGCTGCGCACGCGTCATGCCAAGCAATCCGGCAGCGTGCGTGAAATTCCCTTGTGCCGCCCGAAACGCGGCCTTGACCAGCGTATCCTCGACTTCGCTGAGCGACACATTGGATCGCGCGACGATGCCTTCGGCCCACAGCGTCAGTGCCTCTGCCTCCTGCGCAGCCTCCATCGAAACGGACTCCAGGTGGAAATCGCGCCGTTCCGCAAGCAGTCCCTGCTCGTTGGGTGCCATTGGAACGTGCGCGCCCATTTCGCTGTCGACCGTGACAAGCTGGTGGTAACCGAGGGGCTGGTCGTCCTCGCCCAGGATCACCCCGCGCTCGATCACGTTCTCGAGCTCGCGCACATTGCCGGGCCAGCGGTAGTTCAGAAGGATCTGGAGCGCTTGCGCGGTCACGCCGGGAATGCGCCGGCCGTAGCGCTCGCTGTATTTGCGCAGCAGATGCTCAAGTAACAGCGGAATGTCATCGCGGCGTTCCCGCAACGGCGGAATCTGGATCGGGAATACGTTCAGGCGATAGTAGAGATCCTGGCGGAAGCGGCCTTCACCGACCGCTGTCCACAGATTCTCATTGGCGGCAGCGATGATACGCACGTCGACGCGGCGCGTGACGGTACTGCCCAGCGGTTCGAACTCTCCCGTCTGGATCACGCGCAGGAGCTTGCCCTGTGCCGTCATCGGCAGGCTGCTGATCTCATCCAGGAACAGCGTGCCGCCGTCGGCAACGTGGAATCGGCCGCGCCGTGCTTCTCCCGCCCCCGTATAGGCTCCGCGCTCTGCGCCAAAGAGCTCTGCCTCCATCAGTTGCTCGGGAATGGCCGCGCAGTTGAGTTCGAGAAAGGGCTTGTCCGAACGTGTGCTTTTGCGTTGGATCTCTCGCGCAAAGGCGCTCTTGCCGACCCCGCTTTCACCGAGCAGAAGCACTGTCGCGGTGGTCGGCGCGACGCGCTGGACCTTGTGCATGACGTTGTTGAACGCGACTGAGGCACCCATCACGCCGCGTCGCTCGCTGCGCCTCGACGTGGTCTCGTGGCGCGCAGAAACGGACGGAGCTTCGGACCGCTCTGGCAGTTCCGTCGCAGACATCCGGAATGGCCGGGGCTCGAAGTACGCGAGATCCAGTTCGGCATCGGGCCAGTCCTCCACAGGACGGGCAATACAGCGGCAAACGTCCGCTCCCATGGCGCGGCACTCGACTTCGCGCACCAGGATGCGCCGCCCCACGCATGTACTCAGGAAGCCGGATGCATAGCCAACCTCCATCCAGCATGCCGGCGAAAAGCCTATGCCAAACGCCTCGATGTGGAGCTGGTCTTCATAACTGTTCTTCCAGTAGAAATCGATAAAGCAAATACCCTTCTCGATATCGAGGTTCTGCGACACCACCGTTGGCGGGCTGACAATGCCCTGCAAGGCATGGAAGTACCCGCCGCTGATCAGCAGCCTGTCCACCGAAGTACCGGGAGGCTGCATTTTCAATGCCAGTTCTGCGTCGCGACACCCCGCGGAATAGCCAAAGCGGGTGAGCAAGCCTCGTGTCGCTTCCATCCCCACGCTCAGGATGAATTCCTGCCGCAAGGCGCCGAGCGATTCCGCGTGCAGCAGAACCATGCGGCGGCCCTCGAGCCAGATAAGCCCCTCGGCCGGATTGAAATGCAGTTGCTTGAGAACGTCAGCGGCCTGGAGACTGGGAACGAATTCCGCTGCCGGGTCGGCCGGCTTCCTGCTTCGTGTCTTGTTCAATGTCGTCCTCCTGCCTTGCGCCATCTCCGTGGCATGAAGTGCCGATAGTTGCCTTTCTCCGGCATCCGTTATCCGAGTATACGGCAGCGAAAAAAGCCCGGACCGCGCGCCGGTCTCAGGGCGAGCGCAGTACGGTACGGAACCCGAGGTGCATCGTCGATAGCGTCGCGTCCAGCGGCTGCCGGGAAGACGGCCGGTAGCGGATACAGAAGTTCGGCGCGCACAGAAAAGATCCGCCCTTGATCACGCGCTCGGTCTGTTGCCTGCCGCCGGAAGCCGTTTCCAGCCGGACCACCATCGGATTCTCTGCCGCGTCTTGCGGATGCCTGTCGCGATAGATGTCCCGTGTCCACTGCCAGACATTGCCGACCGCATCGAAGAGTCCATAACCATTCGGTGGAAAGCACCCAACCGGCGCCGTCCCCTTGTAGCCGTCCTTCACTTGCGGGCTGGCGGGAAAGTCCCCTTGCCAGGTGTTGGCGGGCTGCCGTCCGTCGATAGTCCGGGCATTGCCCCAGGGATATGTAGCACCGTCGAGTCCGCCGCGCGCGGCATACTCGTACTCCGCCTCGGTCGGCAAGTCCCGCCCCAGCCATCTGGCGTAGGCCATGGCATCGTCGTAGCTCACATGCACGACGGGATGATTGGCCAGCCCTCGCAGGTCGCTGCCCGGCCCGGCGGGGTGCCGCCAACTGGCGCCGGGCTGGAACTTCCACCATCGGTACGCGTGATCGAACCGCTGCCGGCAACTGGCCAGTTGAATACCACCGACCCCGGAACCAACTGGCTTTCCGGTACGCCAGGGAAATCCCTCGCATCGCGCCGACGCTCGGCCATGGTGACATAGCCGGTCGCGCGGACGAACAAGGCAAACTCCGCATTGGTGACATGGTGGCGGTCGATCAGGAAGCTGTCGAGCCTGACCACATGAACATTGCGCTCCTCGGGATAGCCTGCATCCGATCCCATGCGGAACTGCCCGGCAGGAATCCTGACCATCCCGGGGCGATTGGGCTCTGCGCCGCGTGCCGGGCCGAAGCGCTTCGGCACGCCGTCATACGCGTCGCACAGGCGCTGCGCTGACGGATCCGGCGCCGCCATGGCATGGCCGGCGAATGCCACCGCAACGACCATGCACCATGGCAATACGCGTTGCGCACGGCTAGCGTCGCGCACTGATGCCCTCATCGGCGTAGTAGCTGTCGCCATTGCTGTATCCCTTGCGCTCTGCCAGCCCCGGCGCGTCCTGAACACCGTTGTCGCGCTGATACGCCTCGTAGGCGGCAACCAGCTCCCTGAGCTTTTCCGGGTATTGCGGCGCAACGTCCCGATGCTCGGCCCGGTCATTCCGGAGGTTGTACAGCTGCCACGTGCCGTTGCCCCATGGCGGATTGGCGCTCACGATCTTCCAGTCCCCCTTGCGCAATGCTTTGCGGCCGTTCAGCTCCCACCCCGCCAGGAATTCCCCCGCGTGCACCGTGCCCTGCTGGCCGCTGAGAAAGGCAAGCATCGACGTGCCCGTCATGGCAAGGACCGGCGCCGTTGTAGTCCCCGGCGGGACGCTTCACACCTGCCAGCTCCAGGATGGTCGGCGCCACGTCGATGACATGGGCGGGGACCTGGCTAAGCTGGTTGGCACGCACACGTTTGGGCGCTACCGCAATGGCGGGCGAGGCAATGCCGCCTTCGTTGGCGAATGCCTTGTACACTTTCATCGGCGTCATGCTGACCTGCCCCCACCCCGGGCCGTATTCGACAAAGGAATCTGCCCGGCCGAGGTTCGCGAGGCTGTTGTCGGTGTGGTCTCGGACCCAGCCGAGGCCGGCCGGCTCATCCAGGATGCTGTTGCCGTCGGCACCGTTGTCCGACATGAAGAAGATCAGGGTGTTGTCGTACTGCCCCGTCTGCTTCAGGTGCTCCACCACGCGGCCGATCTCCGCATCCATCGCTTCGACCATGGCCGCATACACCGCCATGCGCCTCGATTCGGATTGCCGTTGCGCCGGTGTCAGCTCGCTCCACTTGGGCCATCTGGCATTGCCTGCATAGGATTCCATGTCCTTGGGGACGATGCCCAGTGCCTTCATGCGCTCGAGCCGCTGCCTCCGGATGACGTCATACCCCACGTCGTACTTGCCCTCGTACTTTTTGATATAGGCATCGGGCGCCTGCAGCGGCCAGTGGGGCGCGGTAAAGGCCAGATAGCCGAAGAATGGCTTGCCGTCGCGGCTGCTGTCGATATACGACAGCATCTTCTGCGCGAAGAAGGTGCTCGAGTAGAAGTCAGCGGGCACGTCGACCAGCTTGCCGTTCTCGCGATACATGGCCTTGGGCACCGTCTTCGGATCGGGCGAGGCAATGCCGCGCTGTCCGAAGTGGTTCGCGGCACCTTGAGTCAGCACGTACGACTGCTCGAAGCCCCGTGCCGCCGGGCTCTGGTCTTCCTTCTGGCCCAGGTGCCACTTGCCGGTCATGTAGGTGTGATAGCCGGCATCTCGCAATAGCTCCGGAACCGCGACCACGTTCTGGTTCAGGTAGCCCTCATAGCCGGGCTTCCCACGCTGCTCCGGCACCATGGTCTCGGCCATGGCGCCAAGGCCGGCGCGGTGGCTATCCACGCCCGACATCAGCATGGCACGGGTCGGCGAGCAAGTCGGCGCCACGTAGAACTGCGTCATGCGCAAGCCCTGCCGCGCCAGCGTGTCGAGATTGGGCGTATGAATTTCCCCGCCGAAGGCGCCGATGTCGGAATACCCGAGGTCATCCGCCACGATCAGCAGGATGTTTGGCCGCTGGTCCACACCGCGCGGCGCCGCTTCTGCCGCGGACACCCCGTTGTGGATACCCATCGCCAGGGCACAGGCCGTCAGCGGAATTGCTACCTGTTTCACAGTTGTCTCCTCCATCTTCTTATGGAACTCATTCGGCTCTGCCGCCGGCCGGAGACGTCTCAGGTTGAGAAAATCGGCCGATTTTCGTCCAGAGGCATGATCTGAGCGCAATCAGCGTGCCAATGCAGCCAGCGCGCCTCGGCGGGCGCGCGGGAGGAGACTCATGTCATTGATATTTCGGGATTTTTTTCGAAAAGGCGAGGTCGGCGGCGCCAGCCCGCAGGCGACGTCCAGGCGAATCACTTGATAATTTTCCGCACCGCGGTGCTTTCAGTGTCGCGTCGCCTCCGAATTTTTCGCAGGTGCAGGCGAGCGTCAGTCAGGCACGTTCAAAGTTATGGAGCAATAGCCCACGCAAACGTATGACTTCGTAGCTATGGGCTTGCCGTACTCCGCTCGTCCTGCAATGCGGCTCGATACAGTGAACAAAGTACTCGGCCGAGGCCGTCAGGATTGCGCTCTCGCGATAGAGCAGGAAAAGCTTGCGCGCAGGGGGCTGCTCCAGCAAGTCCAGCGTCTTCAACTCATCCGATGCGCCTTCGCTGCGCAAGGCCAGGTGGGTCCAGGACGTCACCACATTGCTGTTTACAGCCAGGCTGTAGAAGAGCGTCTGCGAAGCACAGCGTGTCACGCGGCGTGGCACCGGCAGTCCTGCGCGTCCGAACAGATCTTCCAGGAACGCGTGGAACTCTGTGGAGGGCCCGGTATGCAGCCATTCCGCATCCTGCAGGTCGGCCAGCGAGGTGGCGCCCGCAAGCTGGCCACGCCGGCTCACCGCAAACCACATCGGGAAGGTCGCCACATGCACGCAGCGCAGCGAAGCGAATTCGCGCGCGTCCATGCCCGAGCCCAGGGCAAAGTCCAGTGCGCCATTCTTGAGCTGCTCAACCAACTGCGAAGGGCTGAACTCCGCGAACTCGAGCTGAACGTCGGGCATTGCCTGACGGAAGCGGTTGTAGGCCCGCGGCAGCACCGTGATGCCTGCCAGAGGCGTCACGCCGATGGCCACGCGTCCCTTGCGGTTATCGCGCAGCCATGACATCTCCTCTTCGGTCCGTGCAACCTCGTTCACGACCAGCTCGGCGCGCCGAAGCATCGCCCGTCCTTCTTCCGTCAGCGTCACCCCCGACGAACTGCGCAGCACGAGCATCAGCCCGAGTTCATCTTCGAGGTCGCGTAGCGCGCGCGTCACGGCGGGCTGGGTCAGATGCAGGGCGCGCGCCGCTTCGTGGATGCTGCCCGAGCTGGCAACCGCCACCAGGGCACGGAGTTGATGGAGCTTCATGGCTAGAGCATCACCTGTTGGCGGCAAATAGAAGGGTTTACGCCAATAAACAGATGTTATCAGGATAAGAATTTGCAAGTATCGCAATTATTACCGCGCCATTAGTATCCCGTCATCGTCGTCCCGCCGGACAAGGCTTTGTGCGGCTCAGAAAGCGACGCCCGCCAGGAGACCAGAGTGATGCAAAATGCCGCTACCCCGCTCGACACCGCGCGGCCTTCGCCGCGACGCCTGTCAACGCAGGCCAGGACCATCGTTGCCACGTCCGCCGGCAATGCGCTGGAGATGTTCGACTTCACCGTTTTCAGCTACTTCGCCGGGCTGATCGGAAAGACCTTCTTTCCGGTCGACTCCAGCGCGGGCCCTCTGCTGCTGGCCATGGCAACCTTCGGCGTCGGCTTCGTGATGCGGCCGCTGGGCGGCATCGTGATCGGCAATTACGCTGACCGGGCCGGCCGGCGTGCGGCGCTGACGCTCACCATCGTGCTGATGATGATTGGCACGGCCATCATCGCGCTGACGCCCGGCTATGCGCAGATCGGCATCGCCGCGCCAGTATTGGTGGTGATCGGCCGGCTGCTGCAGGGCCTGTCGGCCGGCGGCGAGATCGGCGCTGCAACCACCTTTCTGATGGAGTCTGGGCCGCTGTCACGGCGCGGCTTCATGGTGAGCTGGCAGATGATGAGCCAGGGCGTGGCCGCGCTGCTGGGCGCATTGAGCGGCGCGGTGTTATCCGCCACGTTGTCGGCCTCCGCGCTTGAGAGCTGGGGCTGGCGCATCCCGTTTCTGCTGGGCCTGTTGCTCGGCCCGGTGGGCTTCTATATTCGTCGCCACCTCGATGAGACACATACGGCGGGACACGAGGGCGGCAGCGCCTTCCGCGAACTCGTGAGCCAGCACCTGGGCCGCGTCGTGCTGGGCACGCTGATGATCGTCGGCGGCACCTCGATGCTCTACATCCTTGTGTTCTACATGCCGGCCTACGCGGTGCGCACGCTGCATTTGCCAGTGACCACCTCCTTCCTGGCCGGCTGCGCCTCGGGGCTGACCATGATCGTGGCGGCATTGGTGTCCGGGCTGTGGATCATCGACCGCGTGCCCCGCCGCAAGCCGCTGGTGGCCACGACCTCGCTGCTCTCGCTGGCTTGCGTGTATCCGGCCTTCCGGCTGCTGATCGCCTCGCCGTCGGTGGCGCTGATGGTGGGCATCGTCGCGGTGGTGATGGGCCTCGCGACGCTGGGCACCTCGGCCTTCTTCCTGCTCATCATGGAAGCCTTTCCGCAACGGGTACGCGCCACCGCACTGGCCGTGATCTACAGCGTCGGCGTGACGATCTTCGGCGGCTTCGCCCAGTTCAACGTCACCTGGCTGCTGCATCGCACCGGCGACCCGATGTCGCCCGCCTGGTACCTGCTCACCACCGGCTCGGTCAGCCTGCTGGCACTGTGGCGCTTCACCGAGCGGCGCACCGGCGACGCGTCCCTGACGCACTAGCACGCACTAGGCCCCCTTCCGGCACGCGATGCGTGCCGGCGATTTCCCTGGCCAGCCCATGGCCGCGCTCCGCGCAACGCGGACGCGGTGGACCCCGCTCGCCCTTCGCCAACCCAAACGACAAGAAAGACAGAGACATGAAAGCACGCTGCGCCACTCCCGTTCCCGGGGCCTTGCGCACCCTTCGCATCCTGCGCCACCGCAACGCCCTGCGGGCTGTCTGTATGGCCAGCGCCCTCTGGGCCGGCTCCGCCGCAGCGACGATGCAGATCTATGGCGCCGTCGACAGCTTTCTGCAGTATTCGAACAACAGCGGTCAGTCGAGCGTGCGGCTGCTCAGCGGCGGCGCGTCGACTTCGCGTTGGGGCATCACCGGCACCGAGGATCTCGGCGGCGGTCTGCGCACCGCCTTTCGCCTGGAAAGCGGAATTGACCTGATGACCGGCAACCCGCAGAGTGCCACGTCGATGTACAACCGCGAGGCCAATGTCTCGATCGGCTCGCCCGAATGGGGGACGGTCAAGCTTGGCAAGCAGTACCCAGCCATTCCTCCCGAGTGGGTGGATCCGTTTCTCTCCGTCGGGCAGCTATCGCCATGGGCCAGCACCGCGCTGGCGACCAGTGACCTTGGCCATGGCGCCACGGCAGTACAGGCGCGCGTCAACAATGCCCTCAGCTACCAGACGCCCGATTTCGGCGGCCTGAATGCCACCGTGCTCTACGCGCCGCGCAATGCAGCAGGCGCCAGTCCCGTGGCAGCCAATACTGGCGTCGTCACCAACTTCGCACGCGGCCCGCTGGCGCTGAGCGGCTCCTACAACGCAGTCTGGGCGCCCACCTCGCAGGTACCCGGCGGCCCGCCGGACGGCCCGCGCACCGATATGGTCATCGCCAGCGCGCTCTACACCTTTGGCGCGACGCTCGGCTCCGCCGCCTACGCCATGATCCGGCCGGCCGCGCCAGGCACTTTCGTGGCACAGGTCTTCTCTCTCGGCGCCGTATGGCAGAAGGGCGCGCACGTGATCCGCGCCGGTCTGGTCTACCGCAATGTCAGTGGCAAGCCAGACCATGCGATCGGCGCCCTGCTTGGCTACGATTACCAGTTCTCGAAGCTGACCGGCCTCTATGCGCGCGTCGGGGGCTTCAAGAACTACGGCCAATCGGCCATCTCATTCGGCTCCGACCCGGTGACTTCTCCGGGTGTTGATCCCATCGTCTTTGCACTCGGCATCAGGCAGAAGTTCTGACGCCTGCCGCCAACATTCATCACTGGAGAGCACCATGACAGCATCCGTACCGACACTGGACTTCGTTGAGCGCCACAGCCCGCAATTTACCGCCCTGGCCGACCAGATCTGGAACCTGGCTGAACTGCGCTACGAGGAATTCGCCTCGGCGCAACTCCATATCGAGATGCTCGAAGCTGCGGGATTCCGCGTCACGCGCGGCGTAGCCGACATCCCCACGGCCTTCATTGCGGAGGCCGGAAGCGGCGGCCCGGTGATCGGCATCCTCGGCGAGTACGACGCGCTGTCCGGACTCAGCCAGGAGGCCGGCGCCATGACCTGCCAGGCTTCCAGCGAGATCGCCAACGGCAACGGCCACGGCTGCGGCCACCACCTGCTTGGCACTGCCGCCCACCTGGCAGCGGCAGCGGTCAAGGAACAGCTGGAACGCACGGGTCAGGCCGGCACCGTGCGCTTCTACGGCTGCCCCGCTGAGGAAGGCGGTTCAGGCAAGACCTTCATGGCTCGCGCCGGCCTGTTCGACGACCTCGACGCCGCACTGTCCTGGCATCCGGCCGTGCACAATGGCGTCTTCTCGGGCGAGACGCTGGCCAACATCCAGGCCTACTTCCGCTTCCGCGGCAAGGCCTCGCACGCCGCCAACTCGCCGCATCTGGGCCGCAGCGCGCTCGACGCGGTCGAGCTGATGAATGTCGGCGTCAACTATCTGCGCGAACACATGCTGCCCGATGCGCGCGTGCACTATGCGGTCACCAACACCGGGGGACTGTCGCCCAACGTTGTGCAGGCGAATGCCGAGGTGCTGTACCTGGTGCGTGCGCCGCGCAACGATCAGGCGACCGAACTGTTCGAGCGAGTCAGGAACGTGGCGCGTGGCGCCGCGCTGATGACCGGGTGCGAGCTCGAAGTCGTGTTCGACAAAGCCTGCTCGAACCTGATGCAGAACACCGTGCTCAACCAGCTCGTGCACAAGCATCTGCAGGCCATCGGAGCGCCCGCATTCAGCCCCGAGGAGATGGCGCTGGCCGCCGAGTTCCAGAAGCAGACACTGACGCCCGAGGATATCGAAGGCGCCGGGCGTTCGCTCGGCCAGGCCTGGCGCAACCCGAAGCCGCTGTTCGATCATATCGATCTGTACACGCCGGGCAACGAGCGCAAGATGTACGGCTCGACCGACGTGGGCGATGTAAGCTGGGTCACCCCCACGGCGCAGTGCTTCACCGCCTGCTATGCGTTCGGCACGCCCTTTCATTCGTGGCAGCTTGTGTCGCAGGGCAAGAGTTCGCTCGCCCACAAGGGCATGCTGCTGGCGGCCAAGACAATGGCCGCATCCGCCATCGAGCTGTTCAGTGCACCCGACATGCTGGCACAAGCCAAGGCGGAACTGCTGGAGCGGCGCGGCGGCAAGCCTTACGCCTGCCCAATCCCGGACGATGTGAAACTACCCTTCCAGCGCTGAGCCGCGCGTCAGGGAATATGCCGGGCGTGGGCCTGCTCATCGCTCGTCCAGGCCTGCGTCATCTGACGGCTGCGACGGCAGCTCGGAGGCCCTGACAATGCGCCATCGAGCCATCGTCGCCACGGAGATTGAACAGATTTACAAAGCTCCCGCCCCGATAACGGGGCGTTTCGGATTTCCGG
The DNA here is from genome assembly GCA_001725945.1 of Cupriavidus sp. UYMMa02A. Taxonomy (GTDB): domain Bacteria; phylum Pseudomonadota; class Gammaproteobacteria; order Burkholderiales; family Burkholderiaceae; genus Cupriavidus. The sequence continues at coordinate 55,280 of LRMT01000145.1, forward strand.
AAACCGTCGTCCGGTCCTACGCCACAGCCGGGAAATCCAGCGTCGTGTCGTTGACCCGGTTCACCATGTTCGTGAACAGGATTGCGCTCACCGCCTGGATTGCCTCGACCACCTGCCCGTCGCTGTAGCCGGCCGCGCGCACCGCTTCCAGACTCGTCGCCGGCACCGTGCCGCGCGTGCTGACCAGTTCTACCGCAAAGCGCGTGAGCGCGTCGATCTTCGCATCTTCGGGATAGCTGCCTTCGCGAAGCTGGCGTGTCTGCGTCTCGGTATAGCCTGCCATCTTGCCCGTCAACGTATGGGCAGCCACACAGTAGTCACAGCCGCTGTACTCGCTCACCGAGAGGTTGATGGCTTCCAGTTCGCGCGCGGACAGCGAACCGGCCTTCTGTACCTGGCTGATCTGCAGTGCCTGGGCCAGCACGGCCGGCGCGTTGCTGCCGATGGTGGCATACGCATTGGGCACCTTGCCGACGGCCTTCGAATGGCGCCAACAGTTCGGCGGCCTGGCCGGTGGCTTGCGCGACGGGGATGGTATGCAGTCGGGTGGTCATGATCGATCTCCAGTTCGTTCCAGGGGTGGGGGGAATCACCAGGTTTGTGTGCGGTGCTTCCCTGGACTTCATGGTAGAGGCACCGCCGATCCGAAGAGGATAGAATCGACTCATCTTTTTGCTCGATCGTCTCAGCTCATGGACAGCCTCAGTGAACTGGTCCGTCTACTGTCGCCCTCCGGCACGGTTGACCTGCATTGCCGCGTGGCCGGCGCATGGTCCGCTCACCATGCGCAGGCTGCTCCGGGCCATGTGCCCTATCACGTGATCCTGGATGGCCGCGCGGAGATCGCGGTGGGCAAGGAGGTCTTGCCAGTGACAGCCGGCGATGTCCTGCTGTTTCCGCACGGGGCAGCGCATACGATGACGGGACTTGCGGGTGGCTCCCGGCGGGTAGTGGAGTCGCGCCAGTTCAACGGCCTGGTGACGGAAATCACGGTGGCCGGCGCGGCCGCACCGCTGGACATCCTGTGCGGCACCTTCATGCTCGGCGGCTCGGCCGACATCCTGCTGCGCAGTTTGCCCGAGGTACTGTGCGTTGCAACGGCAGACCAGTCCGCCAGCCACGATGCCGGCTGGCTGCGCGGACTGATCGGCATGATGCATGTCGAAGCCGATCAGCCACGGCCCGGTGGAGCAGCCATCATCGCGGACCTGTCGACCGCGCTTTTCACGATCCTGCTGCGCACGCTGGTCGCACGCAAGATGGTGGCACAGGGACTGCTTGCGCTGATGGCGGATGCCCGCATGGCAAAAGCTGTGGACGCCGTAGTGCGGGCGCGGAGCAGCCCTGGAGCGTCGATGGTCTGGCTGCCATCTGCAACGTCTCGCGCGCGACGCTGGCGCGGCGCTTCGCGCAACTGAGCGGCATCACACCGCTGGAACTCGTGACCACGCTGCGCATGGAACGCGCCGCGCGACTGCTGCGGCAGGACGAACTGTCCGCGGGCACGGTGGGCGAGCGCTGCGGATACGCCTCGCAGGCCGCATTCGGCCGCGTGTTCACGCAGTATTTTGGCGTGGGCCCCGGCGCCTACCGGCGCCAGCACCGCGAACGACGCGGGGTGGCTCCTGCCGCCCTGTAAGGGCGGTTCATGGCGCACCCAGGCATTCAACGGTGATCGCCATCAGCGCCTGCAGCCGTGCCAGTCGCCGCAGATCGCGATGGCATCCGATCCATACGTCGCGCCCGGGCGGCGGCTCACCCAGGTCGATCCGCCGCAAGCCCAGGGTAGCATCGCCCAGCGGACACGGCAGTACCGCGAAGCCCCCGCCTTCGGCACACATGCGAGCCTGCACGCCGCGGTTGTTGCTGCGGAACGCTGTGCCCGCCCTGGGCAGCATCCGCGCAGTCCAGGCCACATCGGGCAACGCACCAAACGCGCTGTCCATGCTGATGAGCGCGATGCCTTCGCCATTCCCCGCGTGCGGCGGCTCAAGATCGACGTGTCCGTACAGCGCGTAATCCATGTGCATCAGCTTGCGCTGAATGACATCGGGCTCTTCAAACGGTGTGATGCGGAATGCCAGGTCCGCTTCCCGTCGGGCCAGGCTGTACTGGCGCGAATCCGTCACCAGTTCCAGCGAGACACGCGGATGCTGCGCGAGGAAGCGCGCGAAAACTGGCGTCAGGACATGAATGCCGAACCAGTCCGACGAGGTCACGCGCAACAGGCCGGTCAACGCCGTATCCGTCCCGGCAAGCGCGCGGGCCAGGCCGAGGGCCTCTTCCTCCATGCGCTCCGCATAAGCAAGCACGGCATTGCCTTCTTCGGTCAGCACGAAGCCGTCACTGGTCCGATGGAACAGCATATGGCCGACCGATGCCTCCAGCGCGCGCAGGCGCCGGCCCATCGTCGGCTGAGTCAGGCCGACCATCCTTGCCGCCGCGCCAAGGGTGCCGGCACGCGCGATGGCAAGGAAGATGCGCACATCGCTCCATTCCATACGCTCATTCATTTTTGACTGGTAATTATTCAATATTGTTAATTTACATGCAAATACGCATACGCCATGATGATTCCATCACGCCCATACCATGTCCCGGGCGACCAAGGAGATCAAGATGTCCATGCAGGCACTGGTGCTGAAGCGGCACAACGGCCCCCTCGAACTCACTACCGTCCCGCGGCCTGAACCCGGCGCGGGCCAAGTGCTGGTGCGCATCGCGGCAAGCGGGCTAAATCCCCTCGATACCAAGATCCGCGCGGCAGCGCGGCACATGCGAAGCACCCATTGCCGCTGGTGCTGGGCATCGACATGGCAGGGACGGTCGAAGCCGTTGGCAAAGGCGTCACCGCCTTCCGGGCTGGGGACGAGGTCTACGGCATGACCGGTGGCGTTGGCGGGATCCAGGGCTCGCTGGCCCAGTACGCGGCGGTCGATGCCGAACTGCTGGCCCACAAACCGGCCAACCTGTCGATGCGCGAGGCCGCTGCGTTGCCGCTTGCCTTCATCACCGCCTATGCCGGCATCGTCGACCGTGCGCATCTGCAAGCCGGCAAGACCGTGCTCGTGCAAGGTGGCGCCGGCGGCGTAGGTCATGTGGCCGTGCAGCTGGCGCGTGCGCTGGGCGCGAACGTCTTCGCCACCGCCAGCGCGAAAACCGGGACCTTGTCAGGTCGCTCGGCGCCACGCCGATCGACTACCGTGCCCAGTCGGTCGAGGACTATGTCTTGGCCCATACGCAGGGTGAAGGCTTCGACCTGGTGGTCGATACGGTCGGCGGCGCAACGCTCGATGCCTCGTTCGCGTCGGTGAAGCATTTCGGCCACGTGGTCAGCGCGCTCGGCTGGGGCACGCATGCGCTGGCGCCGCTGTCATTCCGCGAGGCAAGCTATTCCGGCGTGTTCACGCTGTACCCGCTGCTGACTGGCAAGCACCGCGCGCACCACGGCGAGATGCTGCGCGAGGCCGCGCGCATGACCGAATCCGGCAAGCTGCGGCCGGTGGTCGATCCGCGCCGCTTCAGCCTCGAGACGGCGGAGGCGGCCTATGAGCTTGTCCTCAGCGGCACCGCCCAGACCAAGGTCGTGGTCGAGGTTGGGTAGGACAGGCTGCGACGGAGGCGGGCGTCCCGCCCTCGAAACTCGAACAGCGCACGGCCGTCCAATCCGATAGGGGCTCTTGCCCCTTGCATCAAAGGCCGCACCGGTCGATGCGGCCAGCACTGAAACCATGGAGGCCGACATGAAGCGTTCCATGCGCCACTCGACAGCACCGACAAAGCCCTCCGCTCCCAGTACACCTATGACGCAAGCCCCGGCCTCACGCATCCAGTCCGCAACTGCCAAGGCGAGCGGCACCGGCGTCCCCAAAGGAGGCTTCGCAGCCAGGGCTCAAAGAGCAGCTACGACTCGAGGCCGCTAGTCCACGACATCTCCTTCTTGTGTTCTTCTTTCGAGCTTGTCGAACCGGCGGTCAAATCTCTTGGACCCGAGCGCTTGCCGATATCAGATGCTGGGGCTCGGGTTCGGGTTGACCTGCTCGCCAGCCGTCCTATAATTCAAGTGCTGACTGAGACACGCTGTAGCAAGGCGAAGGTAAGTCAGCGAAACGATCATGTTTCATAGATGGAGCGTGATCGTGCAGGCTGAAAACCTGCAAGTCCGAACCGGATCAGCTGACCCGGTTCGGACGCATACGTGGACTACTGAAAGCTCCAAGCACCTGTAACGAGGTGCTTTTTTTCTGCCCCCTGGCGGCGGCCATCGGCCAGCTCACACGGCCCTCCCCAAGACTCACCGGCCTACAATTGTTTTGAGATGTGACCTGACGCAAGCCATTGCCTGACGACACGACGGCACGGCGACCCGGCGAAGGAGAGGCGATGCGATCGCAAGAGAGGTCCGGCGTGCGCCTGAGACGCTATGCAATCGCCATTGCAGTCCTCATCGTCGGCTTCATCCTTATCGGGTTCATTGCAGACGTCCTGGTCGATTGGCTGTGGTTTTCCTCGATCGGCTACGTTGACGTCTTCTGGGTGGTCTTTTCGGCCCAGGCGCTCGTCTTCATTGCCGTATTCACTGTGTCGGCGAGCGCCATCTGCTTGTCGGGGTTCCTGGCGCACCGTTACGCGCGCAGCCGGGTCATCCTGCAGGCGGTACACGCCTCTGAATCTTCGTCGGAAGGGTCACGGAGGCCTCAATTCATCGGCGAACTTGCGACGTCGCACCGCGCATTCCCTGGCGCGTCACCATTGCCGGCGCTGCCGTCCTCATCGGGCTGATCATCGCTGCCAGCGAAGTGCCGAGCTGGGACATGGCGCTTCGCTTCCTGCATCAGGTGCCCGTTGGCGAGCGCGACCCGATCTTCGGCAAGGACATCGGCTTCTATCTGTTCTCGCTGCCGGTCTACGTTGCGCTCAAGAACTGGCTGCTGCGGCTGCTGTTCTGCAGCGCGGCCGTTGCAGGCCTGATCTACGGGGTGCGCGGCGATATCGCGCTCGGGCCTTCGGCCCCGGGGCTCTCCCCCGCCGCGGCTGCGCATGGTTCGGCATTGCTCGGCCTGTTCTTCCTGCTGAAGGCCTGGTCCTACGGGCTCGACCGCTTTCTGCTGCTCTACGGTGATAACGGCGTCGTGGTGGGCGCCGGCTATACCGACCTCCACGTCGAGTTGCCGGCCCTATGGCTGCTCATGGCGCTCTCGGTTGCCGCGTCCATCAGTTCGTGGGCCAATATGCGCCGGCGGGACTATCGAATTCCTGCCGCCGCGGCCCTGCTGGTGTTCGGCGGTTCATTCGTATTCGCCCTGATCCTCCCCGCGCTGTTCCAGCGCTTCTATGTCAAGCCAAGCGAACTGCAGTTGGAAGCGCCCTATATCCAGCACAATATCGCACTGACCCGGAAGGCTTATGGCCTTGAGCAAATCGCGGTAAAGCCGTTCGCGGCCGAGCAGGGTCTGAACCCCGCCGCGATCCAGGCCAATCGCGCGACCATCGACAATGTCCGCCTGTGGGACGTGCAGCCGCTGATGGATACCTACGCGCAATTGCAGGAGATCCGGACTTACTACAAGTTCCTCTCGGTGGACATCGACCGCTACGGGCTCGACACCGGCTATCGACAGGTCATGCTGTCCGCGCGTGAACTGGAGCCGGCAATGCTTCCGGCGAATGCCCAGACCTGGGTGAACCTGCATCTCCTGTTCACCCACGCACCGGCGTCGTGATGTCGCCGGTCACCGAGAAAACAACGGAAGGCCTGCCCTCACTCTATCTGCAGGATATTCCGCCGGTCGCCAGTGGCGGCCCGACCATTCGCGAACCTCGCCTCTACTTCGGTGAAGGCCACGCGACTACGTCATCGTGAAAGGCAGCGTGCCCGAGTTCGACTACCCCAAGGGAACGGACAACGCCTACACGACCTACCGCGGGCGCGACGGCATCGCCATCGGCGGCATCGCGCTGCGCACGCTCTTCGCGTGGCAGTTTGACGATCCCAATATCCTGCTGACCGGATACATCACGGCCGAAAGCCGGATCTTGCTCCACCGCAATATCCAGGACCGGGTGCGGACGATCGCTCCATTTCTCAGCCTTGACCAGGATCCCTATGTCGTCGCGAGCGGCGGGCGCCTTTTCTGGATGCAGGACGCCTATACCGTCAGCCGCTGGTACCCCTATTCCCAGCCGGGCTTCGGCGAGGGCTCCAACTACATCCGTAACGCGGTCAAGGTGGTCATCGATGCCTACGACGGCACCGTCGGCTTTTATGTCAGCGATCCGTCCGACCCGATACTGCGAACATACCAACGCATCTTCCCGGCTCTGTTCAAGCCTCTGGCGTCCATGCCGCAGGATCTGCAGCGGCATATCCGCTATCCCGAAGACCTGTTTCTGATCCAGGCGCAGCTCTATCGCGCCTACCATATGGAAGCGCCGGAAGTCTTCTACAACCGCGAGGATCTCTGGCAATTCCCGCGCGGATTGGCCGGCATCGACGGCGGAAGTACCCCCGGCACGCCCGCGACACCCATGGCGCCGTACTACATGATCATGCGGCTCCCCGGGGAACCACGCCCCGAGTTCGTCCTCATGCTGCCCATGGTGCCAAGCCGGCGCGACAATATGATCGCCTGGCTGGCGGCGCGTTGCGATCCACCTGAGTACGGCAAGCTCATCGTCTACGCTTTTCCCAAGGAAAAGCTGGTCTACGGACCGTTCCAGATCGAGGCGCGCATCCAGCAGAACACTGAGATCTCGCAGCAGATCTCACTGTGGAACCAGATGGGATCGCGCGTCATCCGCGGCCATCTCCTGGTCGTGCCGATCGAGAATTCGATCCTGTATATCTCTCCGCTCTACCTGCGCGCGGCGTCCGGTCAGCTGCCGGAGTTGAAGCGGGTAATCGCCGCCTACGGTGACCGTGTCGTTATGGAAGAGACATTGGGGGGAGCGCTCGCAGCACTCTTCAAGGAGACTGGCCCCGGCGCGCCGCCGGTACCCCCAGGCGCGGCAGACGCGCGCGCCCGCGACGCGCTCGCTCACTATGACCGCGCCATCGAGCGACTGAAGGCGGGAGACTGGAGCGGCTTCGGCTCGGAACTCGATGCAATGAGACCGCTGCTTGAAAGGCTTGGAGCCCGCCCGCCCGAAGACCGGAAGTGACCGGGTTCCCAAGCCAGGCGAATCACCGGCCTTCAGATACCGCCCAGGAATACCCGGCCTACCTCCGGGTCGCTGCGCAACTCGGCGGCTGGACCGGCCATGGCAAGCTCGCCGGCCACCAGCACGTAGCCAATGTCGGCGAACTCGAGTCCCTTGCGCGCATTCTGCTCGACCAGCACGATGGTCTTGCCCCGTGCATGCTGCAGTTCGGACAGCAGCTCGAACACCATGCCAACGAAGCGCGGCTCCAGCCCGATCGAAGGTTCATCGACCAGCAGCACGGAGGGCTCCATCATCAGTGCGCGCGCGATTTCCAGCAGTCGGCGCTCGCCGCCGGACAGCACGCTGGCACGCTGGCCACGCCGTCTGGCCAGCGCCGGATATTGCGAGCAGATGCCCGCAGCAGCCTCGCGTGCGTCGGCCCGGCGGCGCATCAGGTAGCCGCCCATCAGCAGGTTCTCCTCGACGGTCATGTCCGGGAACACGGAGCTGTCCTGCAGCACATAGGCGAGCCCGGCGCGCCGCAGTCTCTGCGCGGGCCGCAGGTGCGTGACATCTTCACCGTTCAGGCGGATCGTCCCGGCATGGATGCGGGCGAAGCCATAGACCGCATGCAGCAGCGTGGACTTGCCGGCACCGTTCGGCCCGATGAGGCACAGCGATTGCCCTCTCGCCACGTAAAGGCTGACGCCGTGCAGGATTTCCATGGCGCCATATCCGGCCACGAGACTATCGACTGCCAGCACCGGCGAATCGCCGGCAAGCTGCCTGAGAAGCGCCGCGTCGGGGCGTTCGCGCGGAGCCGCCACTATTGTCCTCCCAGGTACGCTTCGATGACCTCCGGATCGCGCAGGATCTGTTCGGGCTCGCCCTCGGCGAGCAGCTTGCCGTGCGCAAGGCAGTAGACGTAGCCAGCCAGCTCGGCAATGACGTGCATGTTGTGCTCGATCACCAGCAACGTAACGCCGGACTCCGCATTCACGCGCCGCAGCAGCGCCACCAGCTCGTCGACCATGGCCGGGTTGATGCCCGCGGTCGGCTCATCAAGCAGCAGGATCCTGGGTTCGTTCATCAGCGCCATGGCCAGCTCAAGCAGCTTCTGCTGCCCGAACGACAGGCTGCCGGCGCGCCAATCCGGCCGCGCATGCAGCCCGACCAGCCGCAACAGGCTGTCGGCGCGCGCCCGCGCGCCCGCAGACTCGCGTGCCCACATCGCAAGCCAGCTCTCGCCCGCGCGCGACCCACTCACAAGCAGGTTCTGCCGGCAGCTCATGTTGCCGAAGACGCGGGTCTGCTGGAAGGTGCGCGCGAGCCCCAAGCGGGCGATCTGCGGCACGCGCAGGTGTGAGATGTCACGCCCGCCGAACCAGATCGAGCCGCTGTCCACGGCGTGCGTGCCGGCAATGACGTTGAACAGCGTGGTCTTGCCGGAACCGTTCGGGCCGATCAGGCCCACGATGGTCCCCTGCGCCACATGCAGCGAGATATCGCGGTTGGCGACCACGCCGTCGAAGGCTTTGGTGACGTCGCGCACCTCAAGCAGGTCAGGCATGATGTGCTCCTGCCCTGGCCGCGCGGCGCTGCCGCAGCCAGCCTACGATGCCGGTGGGAAACGCCACCACGATCAGCACGATCAGCACGCCGAGCGCCACCCGCTGCCAGCGCAGCAGGTAAGTCCAGAACAGTTCCTGTGTCAGGTGAAAGACGGCGGCGCGATGACCGGCCCCCACAGCGTGCCCTTGCCGCCGAGTATCGCCATCACGACCATCCAGACACCGAACGTGGCGCTGGCAAACGCAAGCTCGCGCGGATCGATGAAGCCTACGAGGTTGCCAGCCAGTGCGCCGGCCACGCCGAGAAACAGGCCGCTGATGCACCAGGCCTGGACCTTGTAGCGCGTGGTGGCGAGGCCGAGCGCCTCCGCCTTGTCCTCGTCGTCGCGGATCGCGTTCAGCGCCAGGCCGAACGGCCGCGCGTAGATCCAGCGCAGCACCAGCAGGACGGCCAGCGCGAGCACGAGCAGCGCGTAGTAGTAGAAGCGCTGGCGCGCGCCGATGGCGCCGGGAAAGAGAGGAAGGGCAAGCCCGGAACCCGCGCCGATGAAATCCCAGCCGGCGGCGGCATCGGCACAGGCGATGCCAAGGCCCAGCGTGGCAATCGCGAAATAATGGCCACGCACCGCCAGCAGCATCGGGCCGAGCACGAGCGCGATGACGACGGCCGCCAGTGCGGCGAGGCCCGCGCCCGCCGCAAGCGCGGCAAAGTAGCCGAGCCCCGCGTCACGCTGTACGACCGCGCACACGTAGCACCAATGCCGAAAAGACGATGTTGCCGAACGAGTTGTAACCCATCTGCCCGCCCGTCACGTCCCATGTGAGTGCGAACAGGACCATCAGCCAGAGAAAGCTCAGCTGCGTCGTGAGCGCCGGCAAGAGCCACGGCGCGGCCGCACAGAGCATCAGGCCCGCCAGTGCCGAGGCCGTTGCAAGGGGCTTCATCGCAGGTATCGGCGCTGCCGGCGCAGCATCTGGTTGCGCCATACCAGTATCACCACAAGCAGCGCGTACAGGAACGCCGTCTGGTACTCGGTGCCGAGCAGGAAGCCGGCATAGTTCTCGGCCACGCCGAGCGCGCCGCCAGCCACCAGCACCGGCAGCATGTTGCCCAGGCCCGCCACCACCACAATCATGAAGGCGCGCACGGTGTAGGGTAGCCCAAGGTACGGGTGCACGACCCAGGTCATCGCGACCAGGCCGCCTGCCGCGCCGCAGATGGCTGCGTTCAGCGCGAACGTGGCGGCGTAGACGCGGTCGGTGTCGACGCCGAGCACGCGCGCGGCCCGCCCGTTCTGCGCCGTGGCGCGGATCGCCCGGCCCAGGCGTGCGTGGCGCAGGAACAGCCGCAATGCCGCACCCAGCGCCAGCGCGGCGGCAAAACCAGCCAGCTTGACGAATGGCACGGAAACCATGCCGCCCGCCAGCTGCGCGCTGCCCAGGCCTGCATCGACGGTACGCACGTTGGCGCCGAACACCTCGTTGGCGAGCTGCTGCATCACGATGGAAAGGCCGAAGGTGGCCAGCACGGAAGTGAACAGGTCACACTCGACAATGCGGAAGATCACCACGCGGTAGAGTACCCAGCCCACGATGAACTGCACGACGGCGGCGGCCGGCACGGCGAGCGCAAGCGGCACGCCGTACGCGGCGAGGCCGATCACCACGTAGCCGCCGAGCATCACGAATTCGCCCTGCGCCACGTTGATGATGTTCATCACGCCCCAGACCAGCGCCATGCCATAGGCCGCCAGCGCGAAGATTGCTCCGGTCAGCACGCCGTCAGCCACCAGTTGCAGGTTCAGCTCCGGCGCCTGCAGAAGGACCGTCAGATTGGTCATGGAAACTGCCGCCCTGAAGCGGCCTGGCCGTACTACTTGCGCTGCGCCCACGCGGCGCCGGAAGGATGATGCGCGACGAGGCCCAGCGAGCCGGCGCCACCACCTTGAACTTGCCGCCCTGCACCTGGTACAGCACCATGGACTTGGCGATGTTCTTGCCGCTGCCATCGAACTTGAGCGGGCCATAGAACGTCATCAGGTCCGTGGCGGCCAGCGCGTCGCGAACCTTGTCGGGATCGAACGATCCCGCGCGCTCGAAGGCATCGGCAAAGGCCAGCACGGCGGCGCTCGATTCCGCGGCCTGGTAGGGGGCCTCATAGTGATACTGCTGCTCGAACCGGCGCGCGTATTGCTCGGCTGAATCGAACCAGCGGTCCCTGTAGCCGAGCGAGCGGTCCCACTGCGAGCCGCAGACCGCGAACTCGGCGGACTTGCCGAATTTCTCGATGATCTGCGCGGAGTCGCAGTGCGTGAGTGCCAGCATCGGCACGTCCACGCGCATCTCGGCCACCTGCCGCACGGCCAGCACGGCGCCCTTCTCATGGCCTGACACGACCAGGATGTCCGGCTTCAGCGCCTTGACCTTGGTGAGCGTGGCCGACATATCGTTCAGCTCTGGCGGCAGCTTGTCGTCGATGACCACCTGCATGCCCCAGCGCTTCGCGTCCTCGACCACGCCGTCGCGCACGTCCTGCGAGAAGTTGTCGTTCTCGACGGCGATGGCGACCTTCATGCGCGCGGGCGACTTGCCGGCGTGCTGCGCATTCTCGGCGGCGAGGGTGATCGCCGAGCGCAGGTAGTAGTCCGAGGTATTGAGCACCGCGAACAGGTAGCGGTAACCCTGGGTGAACAGGTTGCGGTCGGCGCCGTTGCCCTCGACCATCGGGACCCGATATTTCTCGGTGACGGGCGCGATCGCCTTGGTAAGGCCGGAGCTGTACGGTCCCAGCAGGAACTTGACGCCGTCCTGGCTGATCAGCCGCTCGGCCAGTTGCGCGCCGCGGGCCGAGGTGGACTCGTCGTCGTAGTACAGGATCTTCAGCTGATAGGACTTGCCGGCGACCTTGACGCCGCCAAGCTCGTTGATGCGGCTGGCGGCGAGCGCGTATCCGTCCTGGGTGTTCTTGCCGTTGGTCGAGTACTTGCCAGTCAGCGAGACCGCCGCGCCAAGGACAATCATGTCGCCTTCCACCTTGGCCGCCCCTGGCGTGCACAGGATCATGCCGGCTGCCGCAGCCAGCGCCGCCAGCGGCGCCGCGGGCACCCGGCGGGTGCCGCGCCTGAGCCGCCCTGCTTGGGAAACGTTGTCATGTTGCCCTCCGACTCAGTTTCAGCATAGGGCAACAGGCGGCGCTTTCCAGTGGACAAGCGGCGGATGGGGCACAGGGCGCACTTTGTCACGCGAGACGGTCGACGATGTACCGGTGACGCTGCCCCGCGGCATCCCGCTGAACCCAGTGGGCATGCGCCCGCCCCCGTTTCGCGCCGCCCTGGCGCAACCGTCGTCAACGCATGCGTATTTGCCCTAGGTGCCCGTGACGGGGAAATGACAGCTTCGGTCTCTAGCATTGGCCCCCTTCCAGAGAAACTGGCTGGGCACAGAATCCATATCAAGGAGACACCTGTCATGCTAACTGCCGGCATGCTTCACGGATCGCGGCTGCTAGAGTTCGCGGGCGTTCCCATCACGAAACGCTTCCACGCGAGCCTCTTGCGCAACATATACTGCGTCAGTATGGGCGCAGTGATCGCGGCGTCGCTGCCGTATCCGCGCATGCTCGGCTGCGCCGCCGAAGCCGGTGACCACCGGGACCGTGGGCGCAACATCGATCCGCGCTCCGCGGCGTCGGCCTGCCGGTTCGTGGCCTGAGCACCGCCGGAGGTTCGCACATGCTGACTGCCATCGCCTATACGATGATCATCGTCTTCATGACGCTGATCATGACCAAGCGCCTGTCGGCGATGGTTGCCCTGATCCTGGTGCCCATCGCCTTCGGGCTGCTTGCCGGCTTCGGACTCAATCTCGGCCCGATGATGCTCGAAGGCATCAAGAAGCTGGCGCCCACCGGCGTGATGCTGATGTTCGCGATCCTGTATTTCGGGATCATGATCGATGCCGGCCTGTTCGACCCGGCGGTGCGGGTCATCCTCAGGATGGTCGGCAATGACCCGACCAAGATCGTGATCGGCACCTTCGTGCTGGCGACGCTGGTGTCTCTCGACGGCGACGGTTCGACCACCTACATGATCACCTGTGCCGCCATGCTGCCGCTGTACAAGCGCCTGGGCCTGAGCCGCCTGGTGCTGGCTTGCGTCATCATGATGGCCGGGGGACTCATGAACATCCTGCCATGGGGCGGCCCAACGCGCGCGCGGCCAGTTCGCTGGGCGTCGACGTCGGCCAGCTGTTCGTCCCCATGATCCTGCCGATGATCGTCACCGGTATCTGGGGCATTTTCGTCGCGGGCTTGCTAGGGCGCCGCGAAAAGAAGCGACTCGGCGCACTCGCGCTGCAGCAGGCAGGCATGCCGGCCAGCGACACCCCGATGGTCACGGCCAGCGACCCGACTACCGCGCGGCCCCGGCTGCTGTGGTTCAACTTCGCGCTGACGGTGGCCTGATGGCGCTGCTCATCCATGGCGCGATCCCGCTGCAGGTGCTGTTCATGGTTGCCTCCGCGATCGCGCTGATGGTCAACTACCCCAATATGCAGGACCAGAAGGAGCGGCTGGCCGCGCATGCCGGCAATATCGTGCCGGTGGTCTCGCTGATCTTCGCCGCCGGCATCTTCGTCGGCATCCTGTCGGGCACGAAGATGGTCGATGCCATCGCCGCCAGCGTCATTGCCGGCCTGCCCAACTGGCTCGAGCCGTACCTCGCGGTCGTGACCGCGGTGCTGAGCGTGCCGTTCACGTTCTTCATCTCCAACGATGCCTTTTACTTCGGCATCCTGCCGATCCTGGCCAAGGCGGGCGCGTGCACGGCATTGGCGCCGCGGAACTGGGGCGCGCTTCGCTGATCGGCCAGCAGGTGCACCTGCTCAGCCCGCTGGTCGCGTCGACCTACCTGCTGGTTGGCCTGAGCGAGGTCGAGTTCGGCGACCATCAACGCTATACGATGCTGTGGGCGCTTTCCGCGGCGGCGGTGATGCTCGCCGCGTGCATCGTGTTCGGCGTGATCCCGGTCGTGGGCCGGGCCTGAGGCATCGCCATGCAAAATCACCGCACGCCATTTTTCGCCCGGCGACGCGCCTGCTGGGGCTGGCGCTCGCCTCCCCGCTGGTAGCGGCGGCGCAGGAAGCAGCGAACTGCTGGACTACGCGCCGCGGGCAAAGGCGCCGCCGGGCTACACGCTGGCCTATGCCGACATTGTCCGCGCCGCCGAGGACGAAGCGCGGCTGGTGATCTACTCCACCGCCGATGCCGACGTGGTTCGGCCACTTCTTGCCGACTTCCGCGCGATGTACCCGCGCATCAGCGTCGAGTATGACGACCTGACCAGCACCGAGCTTTACCACCGCTATCTGGCCGAGACCCAGCTCGGCACCGAGTCCGCGGACGTGCTGTGGAGCTCGGCCATGGACCTGCAGGCCAGCCTGGTCGGGCGCGGCTATGCCCTGCCCTATGCCACGCCCGAAGCAGCCGCCCTGCCCGACTGGGCGCGCTGGCAGGACCGCGCCTGGGCCACCAGCATCGAACCGGTGGCAATCGCCTACAACCGCAAGCTGCTACGTGCAGACCAGGTGCCGCATACGCATGCCGAGTTCGCGAAGTTGCTGGCGGCCCAGGCCAGCCAGTTGCGCGGCCGGGTCATTACCTACGATATCGAGAAGTCCGGCCTGGGCTTCCTGCTGGCCGCCCAGGACGCCAGAGCGTGGCCGGCTTTCTGGGACATGGCCGCCGAGCTGGGCAAGCTCGACGCCGGGTACGCGACGACCACCGCCGCCATGCTGCGCCAGGTCGCCGGCGGCGCCATGACGATCGCCTACAACGTGCTGGGCGCCTACACCATCGCACAGCGCGCAAGAACCCCGCGATCGGCTGGGTCTTCCTGAATGACTACACGCTGGCGCTGTCGCGCATCCAGCTCATCAGCCGGCGCGCGAGCCACCCGAACGCGGCCCGGCTATGGGTCGACTACACGCTGTCTCGACGCGGACAGGCGCTGATGTCGCAGCGCGCCGGGCTGTATGCCGTGCGTGGCGATGTCGGTGGCGACACCACTGCCGCGCGGCTGGCGACACTGCTTGGCGCCGGCATGCGCCCGATCCCGAACGACGCGGACCTGACCCGCCATCTGGATATCGGCGCTTACCGCGCCTTCGTCATGCGCTGGCGCGCAGCCACCGGCCAGAGGTAGCCGCGCGGCAACGGAACGCATTTTGTATCGCCATATCCGCCGGTCCGCGCCATATACATTGCGATACAAGGCGCGTGGATTCCGACACATGCCGCATGCTGGCGACTCCTAGACTCGTGCTCACACTGATCACACACAGGAGCACATGATGTCCGAGAAAATCGACCTACCTCGCCGGGGCTTTCTGGGGGCTGCGGCCGCGACGCTGGCCGCAGCGCAGTTCAGCCTGTCGCAGGCCGCCCAGGCGCAAACGGGTGCGGCGAAGGCGGCATCCCTGCCGGCGCAGATGGCAGGAAGCCATACCGCCTTTGCACCGATCAAGCACGTCAACGCCGGCGGGCTCAGTGTCGGCTACGCCGAGGCGGGCCCCGCCAACGGGCCTGTCGCGCTGCTCTTGCATGGCTGGCCCTACGACATCCACAGCTTCGTCGACGTCGCACCGCTGCTGGCGGCGCGCGGGTATCGCGTCATCATTCCTTACCTGCGTGGTCACGGTTCGACGACCTTTCTGTCATCCGATGCTTTCCGCAACGGCCAGCCCTCTGCCATCGCGGCCGACATGATCGCGCTGATGGACGCGCTCAGGATCCGGAATGCCGTCGTGGCCGGCTTTGACTGGGGCGCGCGCACCGCCGACATCATGGCCGCGCTGTGGCCCGACCGCTGCCGCGGGCTGGTATCGGTCAGCGGCTACCTGATCGGCAACCAGGCGGCCGGCAAGCAGCCATTGCCGCCCGAAGCCGAGTTGCAGTGGTGGTACCAGTTCTATTTCGCCACAGACCGCGGCGTGCCGGCTACCAGAAGTACACTCGGCAGTTCGCCCGGCTGATCTGGAAGCTGGCGTCGCCGCAATGGAATTTCGACGATGCCACGTTCGAGCGCAGCGCAACGGCGTTCGACAACCCCGATCATGTGGACATCACCATCCACAACTACCGCTGGCGGCAAGGGCTGGCCGCCGGCGATCCCCGCTTTGACGACCTCGAACGCAAGCTCGCCACGGCGCCCACCATCAGCGTGCCGACGATCACCATGGAAGGCGATGCCAACGGCGCGCCGCATCCGGAACCCAGCGCCTATGCCGCCAAGTTCACCGGCCGGTACGAGCACCGGCACCTGACCGGCGGCATCGGCCACAACCTGCCGCAGGAAGCGCCCACCGCATTCGCGCAGGCGGTGCTCGACGTTGACAGGCACTGACGCGCAGGGGGCGCGATGCAAAGACTGCTGATCCTGCTTGCCGTGGTGCTGTCAGCGCTCGCTTCGGAGCTCGGCGGCGCCGCGCACCGGTGCGTATGGACTGGCACGTCGCGGGTGATGCGCGCGCAGAAGGACGACCGGGAAGAGGCTTAGCCCCATCCCCGATTGGGGTCGGGACCTTCCACGACGGGCAGCAGGACATCCACACCGTTAACTTTCAAGATGAAAAGCAATAGGGCTTCAATCTGCGGCATCCGCATCGCCATGGACATCGCCAATGCGCCTGACTGATGCTGTCAGGCGGGACGGGCGGCGTCCATGACCCGGGATGCACTGATTACAGCGCACTATGCGAGGCTGGAACGGAAATCCCGGTGGGAACTCGGGCAGCTTCGGCATTGGCGGCATGGGGACCGAAGGCAAGGGCGGCATCGATGGCATCGGCGGCATCGGTATGGGGCCGTTCGGGTTGTATTCGCCGACCGCAATGGAAGGCATGTTGGCATTGCCGCCTCGAATGGCAGCCCGTGCGGCCAGGTCCAGTTCGCGGACGCGTGGCAGGTTCTCGATCAGTAGCGCAGACATGGGAATCTCCTGTAGTCATGGAAAGCGAACGGCGGAAACGACGTTCGACCGTGACTATGCAGATGCCGTGCCACTGACTGCGTGCACCGCCAGGTGCGCGCTACGGCCTGCCGGACCATGAAACTGGTGGGCGCCGGCCAACAGGCGTGCGAAGCGTCGGAGCCATCCGAACAGCAGCGCCGGGGCCGATATCCCGCTGGCTTCCCGACTAGGCAGCCGCCTGTTCAAAGGCCGGCTCGCACAGAACGGGAAAATTGAGCGAGTTGGCGATAAAGCATTGTTCGTGGGCCGCGTGATGCAGCCGCTTGGCCAGTTCCAGGTCATCACCGGCACGAATGGTGACGCGTGGCCGCAGGACGATCTTTGTGAAGCGGCCGGACTCCCCGTCGACCATCGTGCCTTCCGCGTCATCGACATACGCCAGCACGGCGATGCCCGCGTCGGCGCAGAGATGCAGGTACCACAGCTTATGGCAAGCCGCTGCCGAGGCCACCAGCAGGTCTTCCGGATTCCAGCGCGCCGCATCGCCGAGGAAGGCCGGATCCGAAGAGCCTGCAATGACCGGTCTGGCGCCGGAGCGAATCACATAGTCGCGCGCATACGAGCGGTAGCCCGACGTTCCAGTTCCCTTGTTGCCGGTCCATTCGACCGAGACTCGATAGTGATGTTCACGATTTGGCATGTATGGGTCCTCCGCCGATTCTGTCGGCCCTGTATTGGTCCTGTACGCCACTATTCGAAGTGGTCGTGGCCCTGGATGGAAATTCCAACGTGGAGACACTAGCTCCAGGGCAGACATTGATTCGTGTTGGCACGAAATGTCAAGCACCCGGCCGGCAATGCAAAGCGCAATCTCGAAGTCCTGCCTACATTGATGGGACTGGAACGTAGCCTGATGCCCCTGTCGGCCGACCGCCAGACAATCCAACAATGAGTCGAGCATGCGCAAACCCCTCTCCGTGGCCAGCCGGACCTTGTCCGCGCTGCTCGTCAAGATGACATGCCGATTCGTGCCCCGATATCCCCACGAGCGGGTTGGCGATGCAACAAGACCGCGGGCAAATGCACTGTACGCTGAGACGGAAGCACCGCAAAGCAATCGGGAATTTGCCGAGGCCGCCATCCGGACTTGCCGGACGCTTTGGTAGTCGAATCACCGAATCACTGCCTCCGGCCGCCATTGTGCCGGAAGACCAACGTTCATAAACTCAGCCACAGGCTTGCCGCGAAGCCAGGCTGGAAAGACACCGACGCACCGGAGAGACAGCCATGTCCGTAAGATTCCTGGACCCAACCTTGTTGAACGCATTCCGCGGCCATCTGCCCGGCGTGGTCATCAGTGCGGTCGTGACCGTCGCAGCCATGTCGCTTGCCGAGCATTACCACGCGCCGGTAATGCTGTTTGCGTTGCTGTTGGGCATGGCGCTGAACTTTCTCTCCAAGGAACCGTCCAGCGCTGCCGGCATTGATTTCAGTGCCAAGCAAGTGCTTCGGCTGGGCGTGGCCTTGCTGGGATTGCGTATCACGGCCTCGCAGGTAGCGGCACTCGGTTGGCATTCCGTTGCCATGGTCGTACTGGCAGTGGCGCTGACCATCTTGTGCGGCATCGTGCTGGCGCGCCTGATGGGCTTCCAGACGTTCTTCGGCTTGCTCACCGGCGGAGCCGTGGCCATCTGCGGAGCTTCCGCGGCGCTAGCCCTCGCCGCGGCCATGCCACAGCATCCCTTGAAGGAGCGCGCGACGCTGTTCACGGTGATCTCGGTCAGCACGCTGTCCACGGTGGCGATGGTGCTTTACCCAATGCTCGCGCAACTGCTGGCGTTGCCCGCAGTGCAGGCGGGCGCCTTTATCGGTGGAACCATCCATGATGTGGCGCAGGTAGTGGGGGCTGGGTACAGCATCTCGCACGAAGCCGGCGATGCCGCCACGCTGGTCAAGCTGATGCGCGTGGCCATGCTGCTGCCCGTGATCGCGCTGGCGGCATGGCTGTCGCAGCGGCATCAGCGCGCACAAGGTGAAGCGGGAACAGGTACGCGGCCGCCGCTTCTGCCATGGTTTGCGGTAGCGTTTGCCGTACTGGTGGCGATCAACAGCACGGGCTGGTTGCCCGCAGCGCTGGTAAAGGCGGGGCAGTTCGCGTCGCAGTGGTGCCTGGTCATGGCAATGGTGGCCATCGGCATGAAGACGCACCTCAAGGACATCCTGTCCGTCGGCTGGAAGCCGGTAGCGCTGATGGTGCTGGAGACGCTGTTCCTGGCCATCCTGTTCTACGGCATGCTGGTCGTGACCCGATTCTAGGAGACCGCGCCGGCAAGGACGGCGGTCGCCTTGAAGCGGTCGGCAGGAGCGGGATGGGTGCTCTTTAAGACACTCATGACGGTCTTTTCGAGGTGTAGCGCAGGAAAGGCAAACCCGGCAAGACAAGACCGATATAGCCGTCGGCATCTCCCGGATTCCCCGCTTCCAACGGGAATGCCGCCTGATGCCGTTATCATGATGGGGCCTGCTATGTCTGCCGGCGCACGGCAGACCCGCCCTTGCCCGACGGCAACTGGCTGCCGGACCCGCAGCAGGACCGCCCCGTTTTCAATCCGCCGCCCCCATTCGTCCTGCATGGAACACAACGTCCCTCTTATCACCACGCTTGCGGCCGGTTTCGGCATCGCCCTCGTCCTCGGCTTCCTGGCCGAGCGGATCAAGGTGCCGGCGCTGGTCGGCTACCTGGTCGCCGGCATCATCATCGGCCCGGGCACGCCGGGCTTTGTCGCTGACGTGCACCTGGCTTCCCAGCTTTCCGAGATCGGCGTGATGCTGCTGATGTTCGGCGTGGGGCTGCACTTCTCGCTCAAGGACCTGCTGGCGGTCAAGCGCATTGCCGTACCCGGCGCGGTGGTACAGATGGCGCTGGCCACGGCGCTCGGTGCGGGGGTGGCGTGGTTGTGGGACTGGCAATGGGGCAGCGGACTGATCTTTGGCCTGTCGCTGTCATGCGCCAGTACGGTGGTGCTGCTCAAGGCGCTGGAAACGCGCGGGGTGCTGGAAAGCATGAACGGCCGCATCGCGGTCGGCTGGCTGGTGGTTGAAGACCTGGCCACGGTGCTCGTGCTGGTCTTGCTGCCGCCGCTGGCAGGAATCCTCGGCGGATCGGCGGGCGATGCTGCCGCGGCCGACGCCACGCCGCTGTGGACCACCATTGGGCTCACGCTGCTGCAGGTCGGCGCCTTTATCGCGCTGATGCTGGTGGCGGGCCGCCGCGTGCTGCCGTGGTTCCTGTGGCTGGTCGCGCGCACCGGCTCGCGCGAGCTGTTCACGCTGTCGGTCATTGCCGCGGCCATCGGCATTGCGTATGGCGCGGCGCAGTTGTTCAGTGTCTCGTTCGCGCTCGGCGCGTTCTTCGCGGGCATGGTCATGCGCGAGTCCGAGTTCAGCCACCGCGCCGCGCAGGAATCGCTGCCGCTGCGCGATGCCTTCTCGGTGCTCTTCTTCGTCTCGGTCGGCATGCTGTTCAAACCCACGATCCTGATCGAGCAGCCGCTGCACGTACTGGGCACGGTGGCGATCATCATCCTGGGCAAGTCGGTCGCGGCGTTCGCGCTGGTGCTGGCGTTCCGCTATCCGCTCAACACCGCGCTGACGGTGTCGGCCAGCCTCGCGCAGATCGGCGAGTTCTCGTTCATCCTGGCAGGGCTCGGGCTCTCGCTTGGGCTGCTGCCCGCCGAAGGCATGAGCCTGGTGCTGGCCGGCGCGCTAATCTCGATCGCGCTGAACCCCGTGTTGTTCGCGATCAACGAGCCGCTGCGCCGCTGGATCCTCAAGCGCTCGGCACTGGCCCGTCGCCTGGAACAGCGCGGCGACCCTTACGCAGAACTGCCGATGAGCACCGAGCGCAAGTATCTGGAGGGACAGGTTGTGCTGATCGGCTACGGCCGTGTGGGGCGGCGCATTGCCAGTGCGCTGCGGTCGCGCGGCATTCCGTTCGTGGTCGCGGAGCAGAACCGGGAGCTGGTCGAGAACCTGCGCAACCGCGGCATTGCGGCGGTGTCCGGCAATGCCGCCGAACCGGCGGTACTGATCCAGGCGCACATTGCGCGCGCCGCGATGCTGGTGGTCGCCATTGCCGACCCGCTCGATGTCCGCCAGATGGCCGATATTGCCCGGACGCTCAACCCGTCGATCGAAATCGTCCTGCGCACGCACAACGAAGACGAGTCCGTCATGCTGCGCAAGGAGGGAATCGGCACGGTCTTCTACGGCGAGGAAGAACTGGCCCGGGGCATGACCGCCCATGTGCTGGAACGTTTCGCTCCAGGCCCGCACGCCCATGCCGACGGCCACCCGGCGGGCCACGCCGCGTGACGTGGCATGACGCACCGCAGGAAATGCTGCGAAAACTTCAATAGAATCCCGGCTGGCACGCATCCGCGCCGCGGCTCGCCGCGCCCGCGCAATCTTCCGGAGAGAACATGAAGGCAGACAACATCCTGCAGACCATCGGCAACACCCCGCATATCCGCATCAACCGGCTGTTCGGCGACGGCCACGAGGTATGGATCAAGTCGGAGCGGTCCAACCCGGGCGGCTCGATCAAGGACCGCATCGCGCTGTCGATGGTCGAAGACGCCGAGCGCCGCGGCGTGCTCAAGCCTGGCGGCACCATTGTCGAACCGACGTCCGGCAATACCGGCATCGGCCTGGCAATGGTCGCGGCGGTCAAGGGCTACCAGCTGATCCTGGTAATGCCGGACAGCATGTCCATCGAACGCCGCCGGCTGATGCTGGCCTATGGCGCGACCTTCGACCTGACCCCGCGCGAAAGGGCATGAAGGGCGCAATTGCGCGCGCCGAAGAACTGATTGCATCCATTCCCGGCGCATGGATGCCCCAGCAGTTCGAAAACGCGGCCAATATCGAAGTCCACGCACGCACCACCGCGCAGGAGATCCTGGCGGACTTCCCCGAGGGCCTCGATGTGCTGATCACCGGCGTCGGCACCGGCGGCCATATCTCGGGCTGCGCGCAGGTACTCAAGCAGAATTGGCCGCAGCTCAAGGTGTTCGCCGTCGAGCCCTCGGCCTCGCCGGTGATTTCCGGTGGCGCGCCCGCACCGCATCCGCTGCAGGGCCTCGGCGCCGGGTTCATCCCGGCCAACCTGAAGACCGACCTGCTCGACGGCGTGATTCAGGTGGATGCCGAGCCGGCCCGCGAAATGGCGCGCCGCTGCGCGCGCGAGGAAGGCATCCTCGTCGGCATTTCCTCGGGTGCGACGCTGGCCGCGATTGCGGGCAAGCTGGCCGAGCTTCCGGCCGGCGCCCGCGTGCTCGGTTTCAACTATGACACCGGCGAGCGTTACCTGACGGTAGAGGGCTTCCTGCCCGCCTGAAGCACGCCACAGGCACGCCACATGCGCGCCACGCGCCGGCCGCAAGCGCCGGCGCGCGTTCCGTTTCAGTGCGACATAAAGAGCGGCACGCCGGCGCGCCGTACCAGCGTGCGCGTGGTGCCGCCCAGCACGCGCTGGCGCAGGCGGCTGCGGCCATAGCCGCCGGCCACCAGCACGCCGGCGCCGAGGTCTCGCGCCAGCCGCAGCAGGACTTCCCCCGGCTGCCCGCCACGCTCGATGCGCAGCCAGGCTTCAACGCCATGCGCCGCCAGCCACTGCAGCAGGCGTTCCCCGCCTGCCTCCTTCTCGTCTTCGCCATCGGTGCCGGCCACCACCACTACCGTCACGTGAGACGCCAGCGCCAGCAACGGCAACGCATCGCTCACCGCGCGCGCGGCCGGCTGGCTGCCATCCCAGGCCACCAATGCATGCCCCTGCGGGGTCAGCACTGCGCCCGCCGGTATCAGCAGCATCGGACGCCCGGCATTGAGCAATGCATATTCGGCGTCCTCCGCCATGAGCGGCGGGGCGTCGTCGCCGGCCTGCAGCGGCGGCGGCAGGACCAGGTCCGCAAAGCGGCCTTCCATCGCCAGCGCCCAGCCGGCCTCGGCCTCGATCACCACTTGTTGGCACGTCGCGCCGGCGGCCGATGATGCGATCGCGGCCTGCAGCGCGGCCAGGTTCTCATCCACGATGTGCTGCAAGCTTGCCGCAGCCTGTTCGGCGTATTTGCCGGCTTCCTCGCCTGCGCCGCGGAACGGCTCGAGCTGCGTGCCGGTTGCGGTCAGCCCGACCAGCCCGGCGCCAAAGTACCGGCACAGCGCCAGCGCGGCTTGCAGGCGCGCCGCACGCGCGGGATCGTCACCCAACGCGACAAGGATCGTCTTGTAGTCCATTGATTCGTTGCTCCGTCCAAAGTGCTCCTGCAAAGGCGTAGGCCCGGATCCCGTATCAGACGAGCCGATAGCTCCGTTGGCCGGCTGTGACCCAGTGTAAGCATTCAAGCGTCAGAATGCTTGACGGGTATCAAGGCGGCACGACCTGAGGAGGATCCCGCTGAGAGCCATCGCCCTGTGGAAGCGCGGGAGATGCGACGACTCAGAGACATCCCGGCAGCCATCACGAAACAAGCGCTGCCACGGCAAGCCCGGTTCCGACGTCGTCTGTACAAGCCTTGATACAAATCAAGCCGACATCGTCCGGGGCGACTACGCTGAATTGAGCGAGCCCATGCTGTGCCTGCATCCGGCCGGCCATATCCGACCATTCGCCCCCTTTCCCGGAGGTCCACCATGTACCAGCGCATCCTGCTAGCCATAGACGGAAGCCGGTCTTCCGATCTAGCCTTGAGCCAGGCCACCATCGTTGCCAAGGCCACCGGCGCGGAGGTCAAGGCGCTGTTCGTCGCCGACAACAGCGACGCGTTCTTCGAGGTCACCCTCTTCGACACCCAGGCCCTGATGGAGGGCATCGTCACCCTGGGCCGCAAGGTCCTGGCCGAGGCCGGCGGCAAGCTGGACGCGGCCGGCGTCCGGCATACGACCCAGCTCGTGGAAAAACCGGTGGCTCCCGGCCAGATCTCTTCGACCATCGTGGCGCAGGCCGATGCCTGGGATGCCGACCTGATCGTGCTGGGCACGCACGGCCGGCGCGGCGTGCGGCGTCTGCTGATGGGCAGCGTCTCCGAGGGCGTGATCGGCAAGACCAATCGCCCGGTGCTGCTGATCCGCAGCGAAGTCGAAGGCTAGCGGATCACCGGCCTATTCCTATTGCGCACTCCGGTGCGCTAGTCGGACAATCTCGGGCATGCGGGATTCCCCCGCGGGAGCCATGATGCGAATCCGCCTGGCAACCTTGGCTTGCATGGCCGCCCTGACCCTGGGCGCTGCGTGTCGCTGCAGCCGGAACAGACCGGCCAGCGGCTGATCGGCAGCGACCAGGGTGCCGTGCGCAGTACCTTCGGCGAGCCCACCGACACCTTCCAGTTGCCGAACGGCACATCACGCTGGCTTTATTCCCAGCAGCCACTCGGACATGCCGTCTATGCCGCGGATTTTGACGCAGGCGGCAAGCTTGTCAGCTATCGGCAGATGCTGACGGAAGCCGAAATCTATCAGGCAAAGGTCGGGGTCTGGACCAAGCGCGACGTGCTCGAGCGCTTCGGCAAGCCGCGCGAGCCCGTGCAGTACTACCCCTTGATGAAGCGCGAGGCGTGGTCCTACCGCATGTACAAGGACGGCTACCAGACCGCGCATTTCAGCTGCTATTTCGACGACAACGGCGTGCTGCAGCAGACCATGATCATCGTCGACCCGCTCGGCGGCGACCGCCGCGGGCATTCACGCTAGCATCGGTAACGCGCTCCGCGGGGAGTCAACGTTGGCGGAAGGGGCACCCGGACCGCGGCGGCGTTTTCGCGCAGAATAGAACTTGCCGCGACGCAGCAGAGACTGCGCTCGGCTCCCTTGCTCTCTCTTCCTGCGCGGAACCTGAACGTGACCACTGCGATCCTGCTCGAAAACATCCATCCAAGCGCCACGGCCCGCCTTGGCGAAGGCGGCCTGACGGTCGAACGCCGCACCGGCGCACTGGCCGGCGACGCATTGCGCGAAGCGCTGTCCAGCCATGACCTGGTCGGCATCCGCTCCGCCACGCACCTGCGCGCCGACGATATCCGCAGCGCGCCGGACCTGCTCAGCATCGGCTGCTTCTGCATCGGCACCTCGCAGGTCGACCTGGAAGCCGCCACCGCGGCCGCATCCCGGTCTCAACGCGCCGTTCTCGAACACGCGATCGGTGGCGGAGCTGGTCGTGTCCGAGGCCGTGATGCTGCTGCGCGGATCCGGAAGAATGCGCTGGCCATGCCGCAGTGGCCAAGGCGCAGCGGCGCGTCGAG
>LRMT01000146.1 GCA_001725945.1 Cupriavidus sp. UYMMa02A
CCGGCTGCGAAACCGCCGGCGTCAGCCAGCCGCGCGCAGCACGTCGGGAAACGGGCGCGACAGGCGCCATTCATCTGACTTGGCGCCGCCGGTGCCAGCGGCGGCGGCCGGGCCGACCGTCGCCACGGGCAACAGTCGGCGGGTCCAGGCCTCGCCGGCGCGGTTGCGAGCAGAACCTTGCCGTCCTCGGTGAAGACGATCACCGCAAACGGCAGCCGTTCCAGCAGCTCGGCCGATACATGGGCGAGCGTCGACACCTGGCGCGTGCGGTCGCGCAGCGCGATGGCGTGGCGCACATGCGGAATGGCCCAGTCCAGCGCGCGCGCATCTTCGGGCGAGTAGCGCGCGCCGCCCTGCGGCCGCTGCAGCGCCAGGAACACCTCGTAGTGCGGCTGGCGCTCGATCAGGCAGGCCATCTGCGACGACAGGCCGAAATCGCGGAAGAACTCGCCATAGAACGGCAGGCTGCGCATGGCCTGCTCGCCAAGCTCGCGCGAGTCGATGTACCAGTTACCCACGGTGAGTTGCGATACGAACGGGATCGCCGGATCCAGCGCCTCGTAGTAGTCGCGGTAGGCTGCCACCTCTTCGGGCACCGGGTTGACCACCTGATTGACCAGCACGCGGTCGCGCACCGTATCGCGCACCACCAGCGCGGCGTGCACGCTGCCGCTGGACTGGCACAGCGCGGCGAGGCTGCGCTGCCAGGCATCGGTGTCGAAGATGCCTGGTAGAGCGCGCGAATGGTGTCGTGCATCTCGTCTTCGTTCATTGCCTTCCCATCTTTTTCTTTTTCAGGGCAATTGCGGCCCGCGGCTAGTGACTAGGTCAGCCCCCTCCATCCAGCGCCGCCGCAAGCCGGGACAGCAGGTGCGAGAGCTGCGCCTGGCTGCCCGTGCCGGTCTTGTGGAACACGGCCTTGAGCTGGGTGCGGGCGGTTTCGTGACGGATGCGCAGTTGCTCGCTGGCTTCGGGCAGGCCCTGCCCGTTGGCCAGCGCGGCAGCCAGGCGCGTCTCGGCCGGCGTCAGGCCGTACAGCTCGCGCAGGACCGTGCCCAGCATCGGCGGGGCGGCGCCGTCTTCATGCACCACCACGAGCGCGGCGGGCTCCTGCCATTCGGTGGCGAAGGCGTGCGCGGGCGGCAGCGGCAGCACGATCACCTGCGCGCTGCTCTGGGGCCCGCTCTGTTGTTGG
>LRMT01000147.1 GCA_001725945.1 Cupriavidus sp. UYMMa02A
CGATCACGGCCACCTCGCTTACCGCCGGGTGCTCGCAGACCGCGGCTTCAATCGCGGTAGGAAACAGCTTGTAGCCGCTGGCGATGATGACGTCTTTCAACCGGTCGACAATCTCGATAAATCCGTGGCCTGGCGCAGCCGGCGCCAGTGCGCCGATCCCGGCGCGGCGCTGCAGGCGGCTATGGTGCGCATGGTTTCCCAGTCCGTCACGACCCGCGCCGCGAGCGCGGCACACCTCACCAAGGAGATGCAATGAGCGACAGCATGGACCAGTTCCCTATCCCCTGCCCAGACCCGGACGCGCGCCCGCCGCAAAAGCTCGCGCACATCGTGCTGGCCACGCGCCGCTTTGACGAAGCGATCCACTGGTGGAGCATCGTGCTGCGCCCGCGTGATGTATCGCAATGCCTTGCTCTGCTTCCTGTCCTTTGACGAGGAGCATCACCGCCTGGCGCTGATCAATGCCGCGAACTTCTCGCCCCGTCGGCGCGAGAGCACCGGCCTGGACCACGTGGCCTTCACCTACGGCTCGCTCGGCGACCTGCTCCACACCTATGAGCGGCTCAAGGGCCATGACGTTCGCCCGGAATGGTGCATCAACCACGGACCGACCACCTCGCTCTACTACCGCGACCCCGACGGCATCCAGGCGGAACTGCAAGTGGACAACTTCGAGACGCCGGAGGCGCTGGATGTGTGGCTGCGCTCGGGAGCCTTCGCGCAGAACGCGATCGGTGTCGAGTTCGATCCGGAGCATCTGCTCGAACGCTACCAGGCTGGCGAGCCGGAAACCAGCCTGAAGCAGCCCGGCGCGGTGACCAGCCGCCAGTTCCTGGCCTTGCGCTGAAAGGGGAGAGCCCGTGAGATTGTGTACGTTTTCCACCACGCAGGTGACAGACCATGTCGGGCTGGGCCTGGCCGACGGCCGGGTGCTGGATGTGACCGCGACCTTCGCGGGCGACGCGCGCTTTGCCTGCCTGCTGGCGCTCATCGAGCATCAGCATGACACGCTGCCGGCCTTGCGGGCGTTGCTGGAAGACCGCACCAGGGACGGCGCGCACCAGGTGTACGCGCTGCGCTCGATTCTGCTCCAGGTTCCTTACCGTCCGCCGCAGATCCGTTGCTTCAGCGTCTACGCGCAGCATCTGCGCAATGCCTTCGGGCAGGTCATGGCCCATGGCGTGAGCCCGGCTACAGGCTTGCTGATGCGGGCGCTGGGCGCGGGCAGGGTGCCGAAGGCCTTCTACGAAACGCCGATGTACTACAAAGGGGCGCGTCTAAATCTGTCCGGCCACGGCGGCAAGGTGGTCCGGCCCGATCCCGGCAGCAAGCTGGATTACGAGGCCGAACTTGCTGTCGTGATTGGCCGCCCCGGCAAGAACATCGATCGCTCGGTGGCGATGTCGCACATCTTCGGCTACGTGATCTTCAACGATTTCTCCGAACGCGCGCAGCTGATGAAAGAAACGCGCGCCCGCCCGAGTGCCGGCCCGGCCAAGGGCAAGGACTTCGACGGCAGCAACAGCCTCGGTGCCTGGATCGTCACCGCCGACGAGATCGCCGATCCACACGCGCTCGATGTCACCGTGCGCGTCAACGGTGAAGTGCGCGGCCAGGGCAGCACTGCGGGGATGACCCATCGCATTGACCGCATCGTCAGCTACGCCTCGTCCAACGAGACGCTGCACGGCGGCGAGCTGCTCGCCACCGGCTGCGTGCCGAACTGCGCCGGCATCGAGCAATGGCGCTTCCTGGAGGACGGCGACTGCGTCGAGGTGGAGATCGCCGGGCTGGGCGTCCTGACTAACTCGATCGCCTGCCACTAGCCGTACCTCGATTCCCACGCGAGGCGGCCCCCGGACATTCCCGCGGCAATAACAATTAGATTGGAGACAGCAGTGAACCCGAAACAGTGGATAGTCCTATCCGCGGTAGCCCTGCGCCCGGCGCTTGGGCTTGCCGACAACGGCTACTTCCAGATCGGCTACGGTGCCGAAGCGCGTGGCGTGGCAGGTGCGGCCGCGCCGCGGGATTGCCGCCGCCGCTGAGCGGGGTGCTCGACACGTACACGGCCAGCGCAAGCCGCTGGGTGCCGCTCGCCGACATCGCGGTGAGCAAGATGGTCACGCCCGACTTGTCGCTGAGCGTCGTCGGCTACAGCAATGGCGCAGGCACCTACTTCCCGGATGGCACCACGACCTGCCTGGCGCCGCCGCCGGCGGGCGCCGGCACCACCTATCGCGGCAACCTGCTGTGCGGCAGCGGCAGGGCCACCACCACGATCCAGCAACTGACGATCGCGCCGACGGTGTCGGCGCGGGTCTCCCCGAGCTTCTCCGTGGGTTTCTCGCTGCTGCTGACCGGCCAGTTGTTCAGCGCCGAGGGCCTGCAGGCGCTGGCGCCGCAGTCGGCGGCGCCAGACCACCTGACCAACCAGGGCAGTGCGTCCTCGTTCGGCGTGGGCGTGCGCATGGGGGCGTACTGGCGCGCAGCGACGTGCTGGCTTTCGGTGCCGCCTACTCGCCCCGTATCCGGATGGGGCGGCTCAAGGAGTATGAGGGTCTGCTGGCGGACCAGGGCCGCCTGGATATCCCGGAGAACATGTTGCTGGGCTTGCAGTGGTCGCCCACGCAGGATCTGTCCTTTCTCTTCGACTACCAGCGCATCAACTACTCGGGCACGTCCGGCCTGGGCAACCCATCCTTTGATGGCACCGCCTTGCGCGGCAGCAGTGGCGGTCCGGGCAACGGCTGGAAGGACATGAATGTGTTCAAGGTCGGCGTGCGCTACCAGGTGACGCCGGCCCTGAATATCTCGGGCGGCGTGTCGTTCAACAGCGCGGCCTATGCGGACGAGGACACGGCGAACAACGTCACGGCGCCCGCCACCTTCCGCCGGCACTACACCCTCGGTCTTGGCTACGCGACCGGGCCCAACAGCAAGTGGTCGGTCTTCTACTCCTTGTCTCCGGGGCAAACCACCACCGGCAGTTCGGCCCTGGCATCGGCCGTTGCCACGCAGCTTTCAGGCAGTCCCACCGTGGCGGGCCAGGAGTCCCTGGTCACGCGGCAGCAGAGCATCGGCGTGCAGTACTCGCAACGCTTCTGACTGCCTTCGGCACCTACCAGACCTATCGGTTCATTCATCACGGAGTACGTTCGATGCAGGCTTGTCTTTTTCTGTACCACAGCGGTAACCGCGTCATCACAGGCGATCAGGCATGAACGCACGTACGGAGCCATCGGCGTTGCAGTCGCCACGGCTGGACGACCGCTTCGAGCAGCTGGCCGGCAAGGTCTTTCTCACGGGGAACCAGGCCGTCGTGCGGATCGCGCTGGACCAGCGCCGCATCGATAGCGGCCTGGGCAGGAATACCGGTGGCTTTATCTCCGGATATCGCGGCTCGCCGCTGGGCCGGCTCGATATGGAACTGTGGCGAATCGCGCCGCTGCTGCGGGCCGCCAACATCCGCTTCCAGCCTGGCGTGAATGAAGACCTGGCCGCCACAGCGATCTGGGGCACACAGTATGTCGGCACCTTTCCAGGGGCAACGGTGGACGGCGTGTTCGGCATCTGGTACGGCAAAGGACCGGGTGTAGACCGCAGCGGCGACCCGTTCAAGCACGGCAACCTCGCCGGCACCAGCGCCGCCGGCGGCGTACTGGTGCTGGCGGGCGATGACCATAGCGCGAAGTCCTCCACCACCGCCCACCAGTCGGATTTCTCGCTGATCGCAGCAGGCATCCCGGTGCTGTACCCGGCCAACGTCCAGGACATTATCGACTTCGGCCTGCGCGGCATTGAGATGTCGCGCCACAGCGGCTGCTGGGTGGGGATGAAGCTGGTGACCGACGTGGTGGAGTCCGCCGGCGAGGTCGACGTGGGCCAGCAGGCACCGGTCGGTGTCTTGCCAGCCGCCAACGGGGCCTTGCATATCCGCGCCTTCGAGATGGCGCCGGCCGCGGAGGAGCGCCTGTACGCGCACAAGCTGCCGGCGGCCGTACAGTTCGCCAGGGCGGCGGGGCTCAACCGCCTGACATGGCCCGCACCGGCAGCGAAGGTGGGCATTGTCACCGCCGGCAAATCCTATGCCGACACCATGCAGGCCTTGCAGCGGCTGGGGATCGATTCCGCCGGCCCGCACGGCGCCGCGCTGCGCATCCTCAAGATCGGCATGGTGTGGCCGCTCGAAGACGAGATCGTGCGCGACTTTGCGCAAGGTCTCGATACCATTCTGGTGATCGAGGAAAAGCGGCCGCTGCTTGAATCGCAACTGAAGTCCATCCTGTTCGATGCGCGCCTCGCGCGGCCACCGGTGGTGCGTGGCAAGTTCGACGGCGCGACCGAATGGTCGGCGTCGCGCGGCACGCCGGTGCTGCCCATCTGCAACGAGTTGACGGTGCTCCAGATCGCCGAAGCGATCCGGCTGCTGCTGGGCATGCCGCCCGCGCCGGACGCGAACACCCCGGTCACGTGCGAGGCGGGGCCGGGCGCGCCGCTGCGCCGCCCCAGCTTTTGCGCGGGGTTGTCCGCACAACACGTCGACCCGGCTGCCGGATGGCAGCAGGCGCTGGCCGGCATCGGCTGCCATACGATTGCCATGCTGAACGACCCGACCAAGACCCACACGGCTTCGCATATGGGTGGCGAGGGGGTGATGTGGATGGGGCAGGCGCCGTTCACGCGCGAGCCCCACGTCTTTGCCAATATGGGCGACGGCACCTACTTCCATTCCGGCTACCTGGCTATCCGCCAGGCGCAGGCGGCCAATCTGCGGATGACCTACAAGCTGCTCTTCAACGGCTTTGTCTCCATGACCGGCGGCCAGCCTGTGGACGGCGAGCTGAGCGTGGACAAGGCGGTGGCCCAGTTGCAGGCGGAAGGGATCGGCAAGATCGTCGTGGTCACCGATGACGTGACCGCTTACGACGGGCCAAGGCGCGCGGCGCTGGGCGTCCCGGTGCACGACCGCGCGGCGCTGGAGACCGTACAGCGCGGGCTGCGCGAACATGCCGGGCTGTCGGTGCTGATCTACGACCAGGCGTGTGCCACCGAGGCACGGCGCTTGCGCAGCGCGGCAAGCTGCCCGACCCGCAGGTGCGCACCTATATCGACCCGGAAGTCTGCGAGGGCTGCGGCGATTGCGGCGACCAGTCCGGATGCCTCGCCATCGAACCGCTGGAGACGCCGCTGGGCCGCAAACGGCAGATCAACCAGTCTTCGTGCAACAAGGACCTGTCGTGCGTGCGCGGCTTCTGCCCCAGCTTTGTCACGCTCGATGGCGCCATGCCGCGCCGGCCACAGCGCGGCATGGACGGCGACCTGACGATTCCCGCGCTGCCGGACGTTGAGATCCCGGGCGATTTCGCGCCGACGGCAATCCTGGTGGCGGGCATCGGCGGCACCGGCGTGGTCACCATCGGCGCCGTGCTGACCATGGCGGCGCACCTGGACGGCAAGGCCGGCAGCTCGCTCGACGTCACCGGGCTCTCGCAGAAGTATGGCGCGATTGGCTCCCACATCCGCATTGCACCGCGCACGGAACTGCTGCACGCCGCGCGCATCGGCAGCGCGGAGGCCGATGTCCTGCTGGGATGCGACCTGATCGTCGCCGCTGGCGCGGACGCGCTGTCCCGATTGCAACCGGGACAGGCGCGCGCCTTCGTCAACACCGGGATCGTGCCCACCAGCGACTTCACCAGCCAGCCCGACTGGTCGGCGGATGAGGCAGGCCTGAGGCAGCGGCTGACCGGGTCTCTGGGAGTTCGTGCCGAGTTCGTCGATGTGGCGGCGCTCGCGCAGCAGCTCCTTGGCGACGCCATCCTCTCCAACATGCTGTTGCTCGGCTATGCCTGGCAGAAGGGCGTGATCCCGGTGCGGCGCGCGGCGATGGAGAAAGCGATTGAACTCAACGGTGTGGCGACCGGCACCAACCACAAGGCATTCGCGCTGGGTCGATGGCTGGCGCACGACCACGCCGCAGTGCGGCGCCTGCTGGCGCCCACGCAGGTGGTCCAGTTCCAGCAGAAGGCTGGCGGACCGCTGGCCGAACTGATCGAGGACCGGGCCCGGCGCCTCGTCGACTACCAGAACGCGGCCCTGGCCACGCGCTACCGCGCACGGATCGAAGCAGTGCGCCGGATGCTGGCGGGCCGCAGCGATGCGCAGGCGCTGCTGCGGCAGGTGGCGGCGCAGTACTACCGCGTGCTGGCGGTCAAGGACGAGTTTGAGGTGGCGCGCCTGTATTCGCGCCCGGCGTTCATGCAGTCCTTGCGCGACGGCTTCGACGGCGACTTCAAGGTCAGCTTCCATCTCGCGGGCGGTCCCTTCGGCAAGCTGGACAAGGTGACCGGGAAGATCGGCAAGACGGCCGTGGGGGCGTGGATCCGGCCCGCGTTCCGCCTGCTGGCCGGTGCGCGCTTGCTGCGCGGCAGCCGGTTCGATCCGTTCGCGCGGGGCGCCGAAGCACAGCTCAATCGACGCGTGCTGGCGGCCTATGAGGCAGACCTTGACCTGCTCGCCACGCCGCGGCGAAGTGGCCGGCCGAACGCTTGCAGGCCTTGCTTGGCTGGCCAGCAAGCGTGCGCGGTTACGGCCACGTGCGCGAACGGCAGGCGCAGGCGGCTTTGCCATACGGGACCGGGCGCGCGACGAGCGGGGCGGCGATGCCAGCCGGTAGAGACAACGGCATCCGTGCGATGCCATCACCGAAAGCGGAAACACCATGAACAAAGTCATCATCACGTGCGCCATCACCGGTTCGATCCACACCCCGTCCATGTCGGCCCACCTGCCTGTTACGCCCGATGACATCGCGGCGAGCGCGATCGGCGCCGCGCGGGCCGGTGCCGCCATCGTCCACCTGCACGCACGCGATCCGGCCGACGGCGCCCGTCGCAGGATCCGGCGCTGTTCCGCCGGTTTGCGCCAGCCATCAAGGCCGAATCGGACGTGGTGATCAACCTGACAACCGGCGGTGCGCCGACGATGAGCGTGGAGGAGCGGCTGCAGCCGGCACTGCAGTTGCGCCCGGAAGTCGCCTCGCTCAATATGGGCTCGATGAACTTCGGACTGTACGAGTTGCTGGACCGCTTCAAGGAATTCCGACACGACTGGGAACGACCGTATCTTGCGCAAAGCTATGACGGCATCTTCAAGAATACTTTCAAGGATATTGCCTACATCCTTCAGTCCTGCAGCGAAAATCAGACGCGATTCGAGATCGAATGCTACGACATCGGGCACCTGTACACGGCCGCCCATTTTCTCGATCGCGCGCTGCTGACGCCGCCGCTGCTGATCCAGTCCGTATTCGGGCTGCGAGGCGGCATCGGCGCGCATGTGGAGGACTTGATGCATATGCGCCGCACGGCGGACCGGCTGTTCGGCAAGGACTATGTCTGGTCGGTGCTGGGCGCCGGCCGCAGCCAGATGCCCCTGGCTGCGATCTCCGCAGCGATGGGCGGCAACGTACGCGTCGGGCTGGAGGACTCGCTGTGGGACGGACCCGGGAAACTGGCCGACAGCAATGCCGCGCAGGTTCTGCGTGTGCGCAGTGTGATTGAAGCGCTTTCACTGGAAGTTGCCACGCCGGAGGAGGCGCGTACGTTGCTGAAGCTCAAGGGGCGGCAGAATGTTGGATTTTGAACGCAGGACGCCGGCGGGCGATGTCGTAAAGCTTGCCCATTCGTGCCTGCGTCTCTTCAGTGAGGCGGGGCGCCAGGTCCGTCGGAGAGGTGGCGGCGCAACTGCCAGAAAGCAGCGCAGATTCCGAAATTCCATCGCGTTTTACCTCTGCGCAGCCGGAAAGCCGTGGAGCCTGGCTGCCCACACCACAACAAGCGTGGCGATCAGCAACACCAGGAGCGCCGGCGAGAACGCCGCTACGCCAAGGCGATCCAGCAGGACGCCGCCGATGATGCCCCCGCCTGCGATCGCCATGTTCCAGGCCGTGACCAGCATCGACTGCGCAACGTCGGCCGCGTCACCGGCCGTCTTGGCGATGGCGGTCTGGAACAGCGTCGCCGCGCCGCCGAAGGCCAAGCCCCAGGCGGCCACCGCTGCATACACCACGGTAGGCGCATCGCCCGCCATGCCGAGCGCCAGCGCGGACAGGCCGAACAAGACCGTGCTGGCAAGCGTCAGCGCGCGCAGATGGCGGTCGATCAGCACACCGATGATCCAGATGCCCAGGAGCGACGTGAAGCCAAAAACCAGCAGCACCAAGTCCGTGCGTTCGACCATGCCCGCCACTGCGAGAAAAGGCGCGATGTAGGTATAGAGGATGCTATGTGCAAGAACGAAGGCGAGCACCACGAACAGCACAGGGCGCACGCCAGCCACGGTGAACACATGCCCCAGCGACAGTCGCTTGCCATTCGCCTGTCCAGCGAAGTCCGGCACCATGACTCGCACCCACACCATGAGCACCAGCGCCAGCAAGCTCATGATGCCGAAGCACATCCGCCAGCCCACCAGATTGCCGAGGAAGGTGCCTGCCGGTACGCCGAGCGACAGCGCCAATGGCGTGCCCACCATTGCGATGGCGATGGCTCGCCCCTTCTGGTCCCCGGGCACCATGCGCGCCGCATAGCCCGCCAGCAGCGCCCACAGCAGCCCGGCCGACATGCCCGCCAGGAAACGCGCTACCATCGTCAAGACATAGCTGCCGGAAAGAGTCGTGACAGAATTGGCAATGACAAAGCCCGCAATGGCCACCAGCAGCAGCGGGCGGCGACGTAAGCCCTGCGTAGCAACGGTTAGCGGGATGGCCGCCACTAGCGAGCCGATCGCATAGACCGTGATGGCCTGCCCGACCCAAGCTTCGGAAACTGTCAGGCCTTGCGCCATCTGCGGCAACAGCCCTGCTGGCAGCGCTTCGGTCAGGATGGTGATGAACGCTGCCATGGCTAGCACCAGCAGCGATGCGATGGGTATGCGGTCTGTCATCGCACCGCCTCCAATGCACCATAGATCGCGTCGCGCAGATCGGTGACGAAGCGGCCGGACATGCCCTCGTACAGCGTGTTGGTGAAGGCGACCACGCTGAGGCCCTGCGCCCGATCCACGAACCAGGCATGGCCGTAGGCGCCGCCCCATCGCCAGGTACCTGCCGATTCCGGCGATTCGGCGAGCCGTGGGTCTCGCAGGACCGAGAAACCGAGGCCGAAGCCGAAGCCCGGCGCATTGGGCAGTTCCAGCCCCCCGGTCTGGTCTTGTCCCATCTCTTCGATCAGTTTGCCGGGCAGCAGCGCGCCGCCGCCCTGGCGCAGGACTTCCAGCAGGCGCAGGAAGTCCCCGGCCGTGCCAGCCATGCCGGCGCCACCCGACGGAAAGGCCTGTGCATCGAAAATGCGGGCGGGGCTATAGGGGATACCGACCGCGCCCTCGAAGGGCGATACCGTTTCGCCTTCGGTCAACCGGCGCGGCTGCCGCGTGTCGTTCACATAGGCGGTGGCCACACGCTGCGGATCGCGCGCAACAAACCGGTATCGGCCATGCCCAGCGGGCCTGTGACCCACAGGCGCACCGCCTCGTCCAGTGGTGTGCCCTGGATGCGCTCAATCAATGTCCCTAGCACGTCGGTTGCCAGCGAATACCCCCAAGACGTACCCGGCGCATACAGCAGCGGCACGCTGGCAATGCGGCGCAGGTTTCTGCCAGGTTGATGCCGGAAGCGTCCATGCCGTCCGAGACGCCAGCCCGCGCGTAGGGACCGTCCGCATCGGCCTCGAAGAAGCGGTAGCCCAGCCCTGCCGTGTGGCTGAGCAACTGCCTTGCGGTGATGCATGCCGGGCTGCCGTCGGCCAACCGGAGCTGGAACTCGGGCAGCCAGCGGCCGATGTCTCCATCCAAGTCGAGGCGGCCTTGCGTCACCAGCACCAGCGCCGCGGTCGAAACGATGGGCTTGCTCACCGAGGCAAGTCGGAAGATCGTCTCCAAGGCCATTGGGCGCGCACTCTCGCGGTCGGCAAAGCCGGCAGCTTGCTGGTGGATCAATTCCCCGTCACGCGCCACTAGCACGACTGCACCGACCAGTCGCCGCTCATCCAGCGCTTGCTGAACGACGGTCTGAATATGGGTGGATAGATGCGCGGGCGGAATGCTTTGGCGCAGGGGAAAGATGGAATTCGTCACGGGAAAGTCCTCGATTCAATGGGCCGTACCGTGACCATAGAAAACCTGCGATTAAAGAAAAAGTAGGATACAGTTCCTTTTTATGCGGAATAAATTGTCCGTAATTGAGGTGTGGATTGGACAGCCTGAATGGCTTTGTGGTGTTCGTGCAGGTAGCCGAGACGCGCAGCTTCGTCGCCGCTGGTCGGCTGCTGGGCGTGTCAGCCTCCGCCATTGGCAAAAGCGTGGCGCGACTGGAAGAGAAACTGGGCGTGCGCCTATTTCACCGCAGCACGCGCAGCGTCACGCTGACGGCCGAGGGCACGCTGTTCCTGGAGCGCAGCCGACGCATCCTGGCCGAAATCGAGGCGGCGGAACTGGAACTTTCGCAGGCCAGCGGCGCCCCGCGCGGACGCCTGCGGGTAAGCCTGCCGTTGGTCAGTTCACTGGTGCTGCCGGTGCTTGGCGAGTTCATGCGCGAGTACCCCGAAATCGAGCTGGACCTGGACTTCACCGACCAGATGGTCGATGTGATCGAGGAAGGCTTCGACGCGGTGGTGCGAACGGGCGAACCCACCGACTCTCGCCTCACGGCACGCAGGCTGGGGGCCTTCCGTTCGCTGCTGGTGGCTTCGCCTGACTATCTGACGCGGCGAGGCACGCCACAAGTGCCCGCCGATCTGTTGCAGCACAACTGTCTGCACTACCGTTTCCCCCACAGCGGCAAGCTGGAACCGTGGGCGCTGCGGCTCGCGCCTGGCGAACCCGAGTTGCAACTGCCCATCTCGATGATCTGCAACAACATCGAGACGCGCGTATGCTTCGCGCTGCAAGGGTTGGGCATCGCTTACCTGCCGGATTTCTCCATCCGCGAGCCACTGTCCGGTGGCCGGCTGCAACCGATACTGGCCGACCATGTGGAGCGCAGCGGCGTCTTCCATGTGCTGTGGCCGGCGAGCAAGCACCCATCGCCGAAGGTGCGGGCGCTCGTGGATTTCCTATGCGCGCGGCTGTTCCCGGCACCCCAGAGCAAGGTATCAAGAGGGGTGGCCGGGATTCGAAAAAATCCGCCACATCTCCGCTAAGCCGCTGATTTGAATACGAAATCGATCGATGGGTCGAGCGGCGGCACGCGCCGCTGCAGGTTGAGCAGGTAATCGCCGAACCGATTGATGTGCTCGCGCCGG
>LRMT01000148.1 GCA_001725945.1 Cupriavidus sp. UYMMa02A
CCATGTCATAAAGAATCTGTTCGGGCATCGCAAGGTTCGCTACAAGGGCCTGATCAAGAACACGACGCAGTTGTTCAGTTTGTTTGGTCTGGCGAATCTGGTGCTTGCCAGGAAGCAGTTGTCGGCCACACAGGGGAGCAATCCGTCCTGAGCGCGAAAAGTGCGCGAGGACAGGTGCGAAGCAAGGCAAATACCGTGCTGAACTGGCCTTCTTCTCTCACATTGCGAAAGCAGAAATCGGGATTACCTGCATCGCTGCTCGCCGACCTCATTGATCAGCGTTTCCTGCGAGTCAGACGCACCCGAGGAATTCAAATGAAAGAAAGAGAGATGCATCAGACCATACGAGGTCTGTACGAGGGCATCCTTGACCCAACCGCCTGGCGTGACAGCATGGCCCGCCTACGCGATGCCTGCCACAGCATGCATGCCTCCCTGGTGCTGTGTGAACCGGTCAGTGACAGGCACCAGATCAGCGAGATCCACGATGCCAACCCACAACTGGTCGACATCTACAACGAGCACTACGAGTCGGAGGATCCGTCGAAGCCTTACATGCGCCAGTTGAAAATGGCAGGCTGGTATATCGATTCGCGCGACTTGGGCCCGGCGAGCATCGGCCACCTGCCCTTTTATCAAAAGTTCCTGCGCGGGTTCGGGCTAAGCTCAGTCATGGGCTGCCTGATCAGCGCAAGCCACATTGCGCAACCTATTTCTTCCTGCAAAGGCCCCTCGGTCATGAGCCTACCGAGCCGACGATGCCTCCAGGCTGGACTGGGCGATTCCACACCTGCGCCAGGCCCTGAGCCTGCGCGAGCGCTCGTTGGACGCCACCGTGCTTGACGAGTTGTCTTCGCAAGTGCTGGAGCGACTTTCATTTGGCCTGATCGTCTGCGCGCCGGATGGCAAGGTACTTCTAAGCAATCCCATGGGCGAACCCTGGGTGCGCCGATTGCTACCGCGCGTGCAGGGTGACCCAGCAGCCCAACGGAGTCAAGGGAAATGGAGGCTCAGCCGTCCGTTTCGCGAAATGCTGGCTGCGGCCTGCAGCCCTGGCGCGTCTATGCCTGCACAGGCCGCACAGGTCCGTGATGACAAGGGTCAAGTCGCAAGCATCATTGTGCTGCCGCTCCCACCGAGCCATCGCCTGGCTGAGCAATGGCAGCGCCCAGCCGCACTGGTCGCAGTACGCGCGGCCGGCGATACGCCGCCCCTGCTGACGCCCATACTCCGCGAGCTATACGGCCTGACACCCGCTGAAAATCGGCTGGCGACCCTGCTTGCCGCCGGCATCGGGCTACCCGATGCATGCGCGAAGCTTGGCATACACCACGAGACTGGCCGCACCCAGCTCAAGACCATCTTCAACAAGACGGAGACATCAACGCAGGCCCAACTCGCGTGCCTGCTGACAGAGCTTAGTGCGAGTGTGAGTCTTCGGTGAGCCCATGCCCGTCGTGTACGCTACCGGCCTGATCGCCGCAGCAGTGGGTCTCGCAAAACAATTCCTTCACTGATCCAAAGGCCACCGCAAGGCGGGTTTCTTCTATGCGTTATACCCCACCCAAACCCGAAGACCTGCAGCGCCTGAAGAGGGAGCTCGACAGGACCGGAGAACAAATGGCCGAGCTATTTGGCGTGGCTGGTGGCCAGCAGTGGCGAAAGTACACTGGTGGCGCCCAGCCGCGAGAGATGGCGCCGCAGGTGCTTTTCTTCGGCGCGGCGCGCCTGGCACTCACCGACGGGGAGATGGAGCGCGTGATTGCGCGGATGAGGGAGATCGGGCCGAGATTGACATCGAAATGCCGAATTCCGGCGACCTGCTCGACAGGACGGCCCAATCGGCATTCGGGGCAGCCATCACTGGCTGCGCCTTGCCACATACGGCTGCAGAGCTTGGGGACGTGTCGTGCAGCGCATCTGGCGCAAGCATGGCGTGCGCCCCCACAGGTTGGAGCGGCACATGATCTCCAACGATCCTAACTTCGAAAAGGCCGCGGACGTGATTGGACTGTATCTGAACCCGCCCGCGCATGCGGCAGTGTTCTGCGTGGACGAGAAGACCGCGATCCAAGCTCTGGACCGCAAGGATCGGCTGCTGCCGCTGTCGCCAAGGCGTGCCGAAAGTCACGGCTTTGAATACAAGCGTAATGGCACGCTCAGCCTGTTTGCCGCACTCAACACGACCACCGGCGAGGTGATCGGCAAGACTGCGCCACGCCATACCAGCGAACAGTTCGTGGCCTTCCTCACGTTGTGGCCAGTCAGCGGCCGGAGCAAGAAATCCACGTCATCTGCGACAACATGAGCAGTCACAAGACAGAGCGCGTGCGCGACTTCGTCAGCGAACATCCCAACGTCCACATGCACTGGAGCTGGCCTTCCCAAGCTAAGGGCGTGGCCACATCATCTTCCAAGGTAGCAAAGCTTTATCCTCTTCGGAAGTTGTCGACAGCGGTACCTTACGTGAGCGATCAAATAACGACGCCCCTCAGAGAGTTTGCTTAGCCGGCATGCTCATGAGCGCGGCGTCGCCAGTGGCTTGCTCGCAAACAGGATGGATTCAGGCCGCGCTTCCTTCCCGCGTTCCACGGCGGTCGCCCCGCTCTGTTGCACTAAGAACTCATTTCAAAATGAACCTTCCTCGCGCTGAAGGGTGCGCCAGCAAATGAGGCAACAGGCCAGCTTGAGGAAACCTTCATGAATGTCGGCGCGACGCTCGAAGCGGGTGCGCAGACGGCGGAATGCGTGAAGCCAAGCATGAGTGCGCTCGACGACCCATCGGATCTTGCCGAGTCCACTGCCGTGGGGCTGGCCACGCCTCGCCATCGAAGTTGGGATTCATCCTGACCGGCGCGAACCGCAACGACATTACCCAACTCCTGCCTCTGATCGACGCGATTCCCGCTATCCGGGGATGTCGAGGTCGACCTTTGCGCAAGCCTGGCCGAATCTACGCCGACCGCGCGTACGATCACGACAAGTATCGTCGACCGCGCTTCATGCTGCCGGCAAAGAGACGAACGCGAGTGAACCGCTGATGACGTGTCGTAATAGTGATAATCGATGTCAAAACCGGGGGGGTTTCACGCTCCGGGATAAGTTTGGGCGATGCCTGCTGACGGCCCACTCGGCATCCGGCATAAAGGCGGCGATCAGCACTGGCTCGCGCCAGACTGTATCGGTGCCGGGGGCGGGCGCATACTCGGCCTGCTCACAAGCAGCGCGCCACTGCCGGATCTGTTCCGGCTGAATGCCCTTCCTGCGGCAGTATTCGGACAGCTCCGCCTCACTCAGGGGCGCCGTCTCCAGCACCGCCCGGAACTTGTCCGCACTGGACCACTTGTCGCTCTGTTTGCCGTTGCCTGGCACAACCCTTCCTTGCTCTCGGGCTTCCTCGCGCCAGGTGCGCAGGCTCACTGTCGTGACACCCGTTTCCTTGGCCAACTCCACAACCGATCGATTCAAGGGCGGCTTCATCTGCTCAACCACCCACTCTTTGTACTCCGCCGGATAACGTTTCATCTTCCAACCGTTACCGCCCTCCATTGTCCTTCATCGAAAGGCGGCGGGGCGACAACAATCCTGACATGGAGGGTCATCGAAAAGACAATCGTTGTCCACGTTAAAGACAGATACCTGCTGCTGTCATCGCGGTCGCGCCCGTTGGAAAGCACGGCCACGCTTGGCCTGAAACCGGCGGAGGGGAATCTTGATGACCTGGCACAAATCGTGCGCGTCATCGGCCGTCGTTCGCAATGGAGAGCCTTTGAGATGAAATTTTCCGAAAAAAAAGCCGTCCTGACATTCAGTGATGCCACTCCTGGCATCAC
Organism: Cupriavidus sp. UYMMa02A; assembly: GCA_001725945.1. Lineage (GTDB taxonomy): Bacteria > Pseudomonadota > Gammaproteobacteria > Burkholderiales > Burkholderiaceae > Cupriavidus. The sequence goes on from LRMT01000148.1 coordinate 3,834, forward strand.
CCTACCCATCTACCAGGGCAGCGTCGGCCCGGAAGTGATCGATATCCGGAATCTGTACGGAAAGACCGGAATGTTCACGTACGACCCGGGATTTCTCTCTACCGCATCCTGCCAATCGGCCATCACGTACATCGATGGCGACAAGGGGAAACTACTGTACCGCGGCTATCCAATCGAACAGCTGGCCGCCCAGTGTGACTACCTGGAGGCGTGCTATCTATTGCTGTACGGTGAACTACCGGATCGACACCAGAAGCAGGAGTTCGCGGGCTTCGTGGCCAACCACACGATGGTCAACGACGAGATGCACCTGATGCTCCGTGGCTTCCGCCGCGACGCTCACCCTATGGCCGTGCTGACAAGCATGGCGGGTGCCCTGGCTGCCTTCTACCACGACAGCACGGACATCAATGACCCAAAGCACCGTGAGATTGCTGCGATTCGCCTGATCGCCAAGATGCCGACGCTGGTAGCGATGGCTTACAAGCACAGCGTCGGCCAGTCTTGTCCGTACCCGAACAACGCGCTCTCCTACTCCGGAAACTTCATGCGCATGATGTTCGCGACACCTTGCGAGGATTACGAGCCCAGCGACGTGCTGGTGCGTGCGTTGGACCGTATCTTCATCCTGCACGCAGACCACGAGCAGAACGCCTCGACTTCCACAGTGCGCCTATGTGGCTCGTCTGGAACGAATCCCTTTGCCGCAATCGCGGCGGGTATTGCGTGCTTGTGGGGACCTGCTCATGGCGGCGCTAACGAAGCCTGCCTCGGCATGCTGCAGGACATCCACGCTGCCGGAGGCGTAGCCAGAATCGGCGAATTTGTCGCAAGGGTGAAAGACGAGAATTCAGGCGTCAAGCTGATGGGCTTCGGACATCGTGTTTACAAGAACTACGATCCCCGCGCAAGGCTGATGCGAGAGACCTGCCATGAGGTGCTGGGCCACCTTGGCGTGGACAGGGACCCGTTGCTGCACCTCGCCATGGCACTGGAGAAGGTGGCGCTGGAGGACGAGTACTTTGTCTCGCGCAAGCTCTATCCGAACGTCGACTTTTACTCCGGAATCGTGCTGCGGCCATTGGCATTCCCGTGTCCATGTTCACAGCCATTTTCGCGTTATCGCGAACCGTGGGATGGATTGCCCAGCTGAACGAATGATGGCCGATCCCGACTACAGAATCGGCCGCCCGCGCCAGCTATTCACTGGGACCGTTCTTCGTTGAAGATTGCGAGCGGCATGGGGTGGCCCGGACTCTCATATTCCGAGCCAGACATTCTTCGAGCACAAGAATTCATGCAGGCGCGCCTGGCCACCAACGCGTCCATAGCCGCTGTTCTTCATGCCTCCAAACGGAGCGCCTGGCATCGCCCCCGGCGCTCCGTTAATCCATATGATCGCCTCTTCCAATTGGGCCGCAGATCGATGCGCGAGAGAAACGTCTTTCGTTTGAACGTATGCCGCAAGTCCGAATTTGGTGGCGTTGGGCCATTCTGACGGCCTCTCACTCTACTCGCCCGAGTGGCCGCCCCGCTTGCCAGGCCGTACTGATTGACACGTTGCGTGAACAGTGGAACGGGCTAACGAAGCTGGATAAGTAAATTGCGGCATTCGAGGGAAGACTGCGCGAATTGAAACAGGAGAATCGCGCGGGGAAGGCCATCAGCGAAATCCCAGGCGTCGGGCGGGCTACTGACGGCCACGGCGGCCGTTGCGATGATTGGGGTGATCGTGCTTTCGTAGCAAAATGATACGCTGGCGCGCGATATCCTCTTTGAAATCAGTAATTTACACACAACGACTTTTCCACGAAGGGCCTTTCGCACAAGTTGTTGATACAGAACGGTTTTGTTGCTGAAACCGTGTCAATCCGCACCGAAAGCACGATCACCCCATTCACTGAACGTGTTTTCGCTGCGTCGACCTTTGGGCTGTAATTTGCTATTTAAAAGGAGAGCATTAACATGAAACGATTTGAAGGGAAAACGATTCTGGTGACAGGCGCTGGCAACGGGATTGGTGCGGCTTGTGTGCGACGGCTTTTTGATGAGGGAGCGTCAATCGCAGCGGCCGATGTATGCAAGAATCACCTCGACAGGATTGTCAGCGAGTTTGGTGGGAGTGACCGACTCTATGGAGTCGGTGTCGATGTGTCAAACCGAGATCAGGTCGTCGAGTTCGTCTCGAGCGCAGCCGATCGATTCGGACCACTTCACGGACTCGTAAATTGCGCTGGTATCCGAGGCGTAGGCAATGTGCTCGACTTCGATCCAGAGGTGTGGCACCGCGTTATTTCAGTGAACCTCGACGGGACGTTCAACGCGTGCCAGGCATTCGCACGTAACGTTACACAGTCCAAGACGCCGGCTGCAATCGTGAACATCTCCTCAGTCGCCGGAATTCGAGGAGTACCCAATCGCCTCGGTTATGTGGCATCTAAGTTCGGCGTTTCCGGCATTACTCAAACGATGGCACAAGAACTCGCATCGTATGGCATACGTGTGAATGCGATTGCACCAGGAATGATCCGCACGCCTATGACTGCTGGGATGTTCGAGGATCCGGAAAACGAGAAACGGATCCGTGCAGCGCACCCGATCGGCCGGGAAGGCACGCCCGAAGAGATCGCGAGTGCAATAGCCTTCTTGCTGTCCGCCGATGCGAGTTTCATTACCGGCGTTGTCCTACCAGTAGATGGCGGTTCCACGGCCGGGATCCCCTCACACTGAGCGCAACCGCAAAAGCAAATTTGGTAAGTGCGCAGGGCTGAGCCACCGCTGTCGAGATGCTTTTCGGAGCACCAGTTGGCACAGCTTGCGCCTTACTCCGCCCTACTGCCGATTCACTGAACGCTCGCTTAACGGCCAATGCGAACAGTCTGTCGGCGTTAGTTCAAGGTACATGCATCGTTGAATAAGGTCGTGTGTGGAGTCATGAGCATACCCTTCACACGGATCGTATAATCCGTGGTCCAGAACATGAAGCTATTGACGCGGCTTCGGCTTAGCACGACCTCTACCTTTTCCCAGACTTTGCTGTCGGAGCTGGGACTTCCTCGTCAGGTTCCTCGAGCGCTTCGGCGGAAGGCTTCCAGGTGCCCGCCTCCTCAAGGGATTCGAGCAGATGCTCTGCGCCGCTCATGATGTGTCGGAACATTAGCGACCGCACCGCCTCTTGGTCCTTCATGCGAATGGCATCGGTAATGATGGAGTGGTATTCGAAGGTGTTGTTGAGCTGACCTTCGATGCTGGCATAGAAGCGATGCGGCAGCTGCTTGGTCAGGCTACCAAGCAATAGCGCCAGGCGCGGCGACTCGGCAGCGAGATTGATCGTGCAATGAAACTCGTGCCCGAGCCGCGCCACCTTGTCCTGATCACCGGCCGCTTGTGCCATTTGTTGGTCGGCGATGAGTCGCTGCAACCGAACCACGTCATCCTTGGACATCTTCATTGCTGCGCGGGCCGCGAGTTCCCCACCAATGATAGCCTGCGCCCAGAATATGTCGTACAGGTCCCCTTTCTTGAAGCTGTTGACGACGAAGCCTCGGCGGGGTAGCAGGCGCACGAAGGCCTCGCTCTGTAGGAGCAGCAACCTTCCCGCACAGGCGTCGAGCTTATACCGAGTTCACCGGCAATTGAAGGTTCTGTCGCGATAACGGGAAGTAGAATGGCCGGTTTTGGACACCGCAAGTCAGCAGATGAATAAGCCAGCGAAGACGCCGCGCACGAGCCTGCCAGGCGGCATTGCCAATGTCCTCAAGCGCCTGCACCATCCGGTGGACGTGATTCTGCTGTGCGTGCGCTGGTACGTGGCGTACTCGCTGAGCTTGCGGGATCTGGAAGAGATGATGGCCGAGCGCGGCATCGAGGTGAATCATTCCACGGTGCATCGCTGGGTGATCAAGCTGCTGCCGGTGCTCGAGAAGGCCTTTCGTCGGCGCCAGCGCCTGGTAGGCAACAGCTGGCGCATGGACGAGACCTACATCCTCGTCAAGGGCCAGTGGAAGTCTCTCTATCGGGCCGTGGACAAGGCCGGCAAGACCATTGACTTCCTGTTGCGCGCGCGCCGAGACACTGCCGCTGCCCGGCGCTTCTTCGAAAAGGCCATCGCCCAGAACGGTGCGCCAAAGACCGTCACGGTGGACAAGAGTGGCGCGAACCTCGCGGCCCTGCAGGCGATCAATGCTGAGCGGGAAACGCCGATCAAGATCAGGCAGAACAAGTATCTGAATAACCTCGTTGAGCAGGACCACCGTGGCATCAAACGCCGGGTCAGGCCGATGTTGGGGTTCCAGAATTTTCGCTGCGCTCGCATCATCCTCGGTGGCATCGAGACCATGCGGATGATCCGCAAAGGGCAGATGGTTATCCCCAAGGGGAGCAGTCCGTCGGCCGCCGAGCAATTCTATTCCTTGGCCATATGACCGCGGCGCTCTCGCCACCCTCGGTCGCCCTTAATTCCTTATCGCGACAGAACCGCCACAGGCCCCGATCCCACCCTAGCCCGCGATAGGGCTTGCTTGGATACTCCGCCTTCCGCGGTGCCTGCGCTTCATGTCATATTGTCTCGCCATCATCGAGCAGACACTCAATCGCGCGAAAGAAGCGTCGTTTGGCGGGATCTGTCGAATTCCCTGACTCCCGTATCACGGCCATGGTCGCGTCAATAAAACACTTGGCCGCCGCGCCCAATGGCACTGCACGCCGATGCGTGATGCTGATCCTGGCATCTGGCAGCGCGTCTCTGATCGGCAACACGCAAAGCCCGTCTTTGACCAACAATAATTCCGCCAATAGCCAGGGCATGAGGCTGAGAAAATCCGTGCTGGCGATCAGGTTGGTGGCGATCACGCTTGCGTGCGAGATATGGATGCGGGGAGCGTAACGGCTGCAATAGTCGCTGAATGCGCTCTGGACCACGCCATCGGATTCCCCCGCGAAATCACGATTCAGGATCCAGGTGGCCTCTTTAAGCTCCTGTAGCGTCCGGCACTCGGCCAATGGGTGGCCAGCTCGCGCCACCACAGCATATCCGGTCGAAAGAGGGGGAGTTGGAAGAACTCCTCCGACTGGGACAAGTACATTCGCCCTATCGAGAGATCAAGCGTGCCATCGCGAAGCTTTGGCACCGTGACAGTCAGCAGGCTCTCGAAGAACTCGAGCCGGGTGTCCGGCATCTGCTGCTGGAAGCGGCCGGCGATTTCGCCAAGCAGGGTCATGCCCAGCCAGGCCGGGATACCCACCGCCAGGGTCCCCTTCCGCTTTCCGGCAAAGACGTCCATTTCCTGACGGGCGCGCGCCAGCACACCCACAGTAAGACGCGCATGTTCCAGCAGGACTTGCCCCGCCTGGGTCAAGGTGATGCCCGTCGTTTCACGAATGATCAAGGTCACCCCAACTTCGTCTTCCAGTTCACGGACCGCTTTGGTGATGGCGGCCGGTGAGTGGGAGGTGGCCCTGGCCGCATTCCGGATGCTTCCGTTGTCGGCAATCGCCACCAGTGCGCGGAGTTGATGAAGCTTCATTTCGAGCAAAAAAATTGGGTTGAGAGCCAGGGCAACCAATGGTGAACGGCGACACAAATAGCTGCCTATCGAACCTCCGCCCGACCAAATAAGCTTTGCCCGTGATAGTGCATCGCCCAAGGATGCATCCCCTTCGAGCCGTGGCACGCGCCGCGTAGATCACCTGGAACGTATATGAAGCATATAGCAAGTGTCGTGGACCTCGTCGAAGCGAAGCAGCACCGATACATCTCCCTGGCCAACGAAATCTGGTCGCTGGCCGAAATGCGCTACGCGGAGTTTCGCTCAGCCGAGTTGCACGCCTCGCTGATCGAGGAGGCGGGTTTCAAGGTCAATCGGGGCGTGGCAAACATGCCAACGGCCTTCGTCGCCGAAGCCGGCTCGGGCGGACCCGTGATCGGCTTTCTCGGGGAGTACGATGCACTTGCCGGATTGAGTCAGGAAAGCGGCGCGCTGACCTGCATGCCCGCCGCGGGCGCGGCCACGAGTAACGGCCATGGCTGCGGTCACCATCTCCTCGGGTCTGCGGCGCATCTGGCGGCGGTGGTCGCAAGGGACTATTTTGCTGCAAATAACATCGACGCCACGGTCCGCTTCTACGGGTGCCCGGCCGAGGAGGCAGCCGCCGGCAAGACCTTCATGGCCCGCGACGGCCTGTTCGACGACCTGGACGTGGCCCTGAGCTGGCACCCGTCCGTCGCCAACTCCGTATTCATGAATGCCACCCTGGCCAATGTGCAGGCCTACTTCCGTTTCCACGGAAAGTCGTCCCATGCGGCATTGGCGCCGCACCTCGGGCGAAGTGCGCTTGACGCGGCGGAACTGATGAACATCGGGGTCAATTATCTGCGCGAGCACATGCCAGATGAGGCGCGAGTGCATTTTGCCTACATTAACTCGGGGGGAGTATCCACCAATGTCATCCCTGTCCTCGCCGAGGTTCTCTACACCATCCGTGCCCCGCGCAGCGAAGAAGCGATCGATCTCTTCAAACGCGTCAAGGACATTGCCGCAGGTGCCGCATTGATGACCGGCACGCGCCTGGAAATCGTCTTCGATAAGGCCTGCTCGAACATTCTTCACAATGACACGCTCGATGAGATCCTGGATCGCAACATGCGCGCGCTTGGCGGACTGGAAGTCAATGCAAGCGAAACCGACTTTGCCGCCAAATCCAGAGCACCGTGAACGCGGACGACCTGGCCAACAGCTCGCGCCATTTTGCCGCCGCCTTGCGCGATCCAAGGCCAATCATTACCGAAGTCCTTCCCTATCACCCCGACATCAAACGCCCCGTCACCGGCTCGACGGATGTCGGCGATGTCAGCTGGGTCGTTCCGACCACACAATGCCTGACCGCCTGCTATGCGTGGGGAACCGGCTTTCATTCATGGCAAATGGTGGCCCAGGGCAAGCTATCCCTTGCTCACAAGGGCATGTTGCTGGCAGCGAAAACGTTGGCCGCCACGGCGATCGATCTTGCCGGAACGCCTGACACCTTGCGCGAAGCCAGGCAGGAACTAGAACGCAAGAGAGGCCAGCGTCCCTATGAGTGCCCGATCCCGCCCGAGGTCATGCCTCCCCCCGCACGCGGCTAGTCCAGCCAGTGAACGCAAGCCGAGACTTTCTGACCATTTCACGAGAAGCTGATGAAGCTCAAGACGATTCTTAACACCATCGCAATGCTGGGAATTTGTTCATTTTGCGGCATTGCGCAAGGACAAAGTGCCTATCCGGCAAAGCCCATCTCGCTCGTCGTGGGGTATCCGCCGGGGGGCTCTTCCGATGCCGCCGCTAGAGCGCTGGCGCAAGCCCTTTCCACCTCGCTGGGTGCAACGGTTGTTGTCGAGAATCTCGGTGGTGCGACGGGCGCGATTGCCGCGCAAAAGGTGGCACGCGCCGCGCCGGACGGCTACACGCTGCTGCTTGGTTCCACCAACGAGCTGGTCGCGACCAAGCTATTCAATCCGCAGCAAGCGTATGACGGGTCAAAGGATTTCACCTACATCGGCGTAGTGGAGCATCAGGGTGCGATGATCCTGGCCTCCCCGAAAAGTGGCATCCGAACGACCGACGACCTTATCAAGCGCATGAGGAGCACGCCCGGAGCGCTAAGTTATGGCACGTCGGGGATCGGCTCGATGCTCCACTATGCGATGGAGTCCCTGATGCAAAAACCAATACCCGCATGACCCACGTTCCTTATCGTGGCGTCGCGCCGTTGGGTACTGATCTCGCGGGAAACAACCTCGAGGTCGGCGTGATGGGGATCGCATCGGCGAAGGCTCTGATTGATGCAGGTAAGGTCGTACCCATTGCGGTGACGACAAAAGAGAGATCCACCAAATTCCCGAACGTTCCTACGGTAGCCGAACACCCCTTGCTGAATGGCTACGATGTGACGGGATGGTTTGTTCTCGCCGGCCCGAAGAACCTCCCGGCTCCAGTGGTGATGAAGCTGAAGTCGACGCTGCAAAGCGCGCTACACAGCCCGCAGTTCCGTCGACACCTTGACGATGCGATCGGCATTCCTGCGCGTGACGACGAAGACGCCCTCGAGCTGATCAAGATGGAGACGCAGCGGTACAAGTCTATTGTCAGCAACTGAGGCTACCGATCGTCAGTCTCGAATAACGATGCGATCGAGATTACCCGAATAGCGGAAGCGAGCCCTATTCCGCTATTGCGGGCCAGGACTCGTTCCCGGGTTTCCGGGACGAATGCAACGCTCTTGCCGGTTGTGATCCGCAGCAATGCATTGCTGCGGACCGTCGTCGAAGCGAGTTCGCACCCTCACAAATTCCCGACTCTCCGAGGCAGTCCACCGCCACCGGCCGCGTGCGCCTCGGAACTCTGGCATTCGTAGATAAATCAGCTGCACGCCGGGCGCGATGTGGTCGCGGCCTGCTCAAGATTCAGATAATAAAACCGGAGGAAGACGTGTCTTTGATCAAGCAGATACCCAGATATCTGGCTGCATTTCCAGTTTGCTTTGCAACCGCCGTATCCGCGGCAGAATCTTTCCAGATCCTGAAACCCGATCCGATGCCGGGATCGGGGGGACTCAGCCTTTATGGTGTCGCCGATGCCGGCATCCAGTATTCGCGTGCGGGGAGTAATCGCCTGCTGCAGTCAGAGAGCGGCGCAGGCGCGACCTCGCGCTTCGGGCTGCTTGGTGTTGAACACCTGGGGAACGGGCTGTCCGTGGCTTTCAACCTGGAGAGCGGGCTCAAGTTGAAGAATGGGAGCGCAGGCGCTACTACCGCAGAGGGCGAATCCAGCCTTTTCAATCGCGAAGCCAACATTTCGCTGATTTCCAGGCAGTGGGGGAGAATCAAGCTGGGACGCCAGTATCCAACCCAGCTGTCGATAGCGATCGATCCGTTCCTGGGTGTCGGGGCCTTCTCCCCCCTTGCATCGCTGGTCAGCTTGAGTTCCGATCTGGGTCGGGGTGCCACCATCGGCGATTCCCGTATCAGCGACGCCATTTCCTACACCACCCCTATCCTCGGCGGCTTCCAGTTCGAATATCTGCATGCGCCGCGCGGCGTCACCACGCCAGGCTATCCAAACTCCAGCTTCCACGGGGCTCAGCTTGAGTACGCAAGTGGCCCGCTCTACCTCGGGGTGTTTTACAACATCATCAATACGGATCCCACCGCGACCGTGTCCTCGGTGAGGAACAGGTGGTTGGGTGCCGGCGGGATGTATTCCTTCCCTGGCGGTACCAATGCCACTTACGAGTTCAACATGACGAACCCTGACCGCGCCGGATACTTCATTGCGATCAGTCATATGGTCGGTCTCAGCGTTCCAATGGGGCCCGGTGTCATCAAGTTCTCCGCGGTCTATCGCAACGTCGCAGGCAAGGCCAGTGGCGACTCGCTCGCGATTGCGCTGGGCTACGACTACAACATGTCGAAGACACCGCCTTGTATGCGCGCCTTGGCTATGTGCTGAACCAGAAAAACGCAATCGGCTCGCTCGCCGGGGTTGCCTTGAGTCAGCCTGGCGACGATGTCAGCATCGTTGCCACCGGTATCCGCATGCGCTTCTGATGCTGCGCCAGGTTTCCAATCAAACTTATCAAAATCGATAGCGTTCGCGCGGATGAGAATGCAGATTAAATCTACAGATGTTTCACTCGATTCCATACCTGATGTTGCGACCGCGTACACGCTGCCTGCCCTACTGGCCGCACGGGCGGCGCGTAACGGCGATGCGCCCCTGTTCTCGGATCGCACGACGCAGTGGACGGGCAACGACGCCTGTACGATTGCGGCGCGGCGGGCAGGCAGTCTTGCTGAACAGGGAATAACGCGCGGCGACCGCGTGGCTTTGTTATGTTCCAACCGCGTCGAATTCATGGAGGTCGTGCTCGGGTGCTCCTGGCTGGGCGCGGTCGTGGTGCCGATCAACACCGCCTCACGGGGTCTGCAGCTCGAACACATTCTGCGGAATTCCGGTGCGCGCCTGCTGGTAGCAGAATCCAATCTGATTGGGGCAGTCACGGCGCTGGACGCCCCTGGTCTCGCGCTCGAACGGATCTGGTTGATCGGTGACGTGTCGCCCGAAATTCCGCTGCCGTCGCAGTGGAAACCCACGCAAATGCCGCCGCTCTGCGCCGCAGTCCCTCCTGCTGCGCTGACGATGGTGACCCACTGGCCATTCTGTACACCTCGGGCACTTCCGGGCTGTCGAAGGGCGTGATTTGCCCGCACGCCCAGTTCTACTGGTGGGCTCACTATACGGGGCGTCATCTCGGTGTGACGGCAGGGGATGTCCTTTACAGCTGCCTGCCACTGTTCCATACGAATGCCCTGAACAGCTTCTATCAGGCATTGATCCATGATGCCAAGCTGGTGGCGGACCGTCGATTTTCCGCCAGCCGTTTCTTCGATAACCTGGTAGAAACGCAGGCCACGGTGACTTTCGTGCTCGGCGCCATGGTTCCGATTCTGCTGGGGCGCCCGATTGCGGCGGCCGAGCGCGCCCATAGCGTACGCATTGCGCTGGCGCCCGGAGTGCCAGCGCAATTTCAGGAAGACTTCACGGCCCGCTCTGGCATTCGTCTGCTGGATGGCTATGGCTCCACTGAAACCAATTTCGCGATTGGCGGCGACATTCAGCAGCAACGCGCGGGCTACATGGGCCAGCTGGTCGCCGGGTTCGAGGCGCGCGTGGTGAATGACAATGATCAGCAGGTACCGGACGGCGAGCCGGGCGAACTGATTCTGCGCGCCGAGCAACCGTTCGCGTTCGCCGCCGGATACTTCGGCATGCAGGAAAAGACCGTAGACGCGTGGCGCAACCTTTGGTTTCACACGGGCGACCGCGTGGTGCGCGAAGCGGATGGATACTTCCGCTTCGTGGACCGGCAAAAAGACGCCATTCGCCGCCGCGGCGAGAACATTTCGTCTTATGAGGTGGAGCAGGTCATTCTCAGCCATCCCGCGGTCGAGACTGCGCGGTATTTGCAGTGCACTCCGCGCTGGCGGAAGATGAGGTCATGGCGATGGTCGTACTGCGCCCTGGTGCGCAGCTCGATCCGATGGCGTTGATCCAGTTCTGTGAACCGCGGTTACCCTATTTTGCCGTGCCGAGATATCTGGAATTCGCGCCTGACCTGCCAAAGACCGAAAACGGCAAGATTCAAAAATACAAATTGCGTGAGCGCGGCGTAACCGAACAGAGCTGGGATCTGGATGCTTCAGGATACCGGCTCAAGCGCTCATGAATTCGATGGGTGTAATGCACTCGCATCGTATGAGCGCTATGGACGATCGACCAGGCAGCGACGCAGGAAACTCATCGAATGACGATCAGCGATTATGACAACGTAGTGCTGGCCGCCGGCGTGGAGGTGCCATACCGCCGCCAGGCACCGGGCCAAAGCACCGCAGACCTGCTGGCGCAGGCGTTCAGTGCCGCGCTCGTCCAGTCAGGTTTTACCTCGAGTGAGATTGACGGTCTCGGCGTGGCGTCCTTCACACTGGCGCCCGATCATGCGATCGATATGGCCTGGCGGCTTGGCGTCAGTCCCCGCTGGTCCATGGACGACTGCCATGGTGGCGCCAGCGCCATCAATCTGCTGCAGCACGCCGTCCGAGCGATACAGTGCGGCGACGCATCGGTGATCGTACTGCTCAGTGGCGATCGCTTTACGCCTGCCGACTTCAAGCAGCTGATCGAGCACTACAACCTGACGACCAGAACGTATCTGAGGCCTCTCGAACACGGGGGGCCGAACAGCCTGTTCGCCATGCTGACCCAACGGCATGCGCGTCGTCACGGCTTGACGAGGCGCGACTACGGCGCCTTGTGCGCGGCGCAGCGCGCCTGGGCCGCGCTTAATCCAGGCGCGGTATATCGCACGCCGCTGACGCTCGACGAATACCTTTCCGCGCCGATGGTCGCGGATCCGCTGGGCCGTTTCGATTGCGTGCCCGTGGTCTGCGGCGCCAATGCGGTGATTGTGGCCCGAGCCGATCTGGCGCGCCGCGCGGGCATTGCCGTACGCGTGCGGGCGCTGCAATGCAGCTATAACCCCGATCATCAGGCCGGTGACGGATTACAGACCGGGCTGGCCGCACTGGCGGACGACCTGTGGCGGCAGGCCGGCGCCGGCCCGCAGGACATGGATCTGGTGGCGGTGTATGACGATTACCCGGTCATGGCGCTGGCGCAACTGGCCGATCTCGGCTTTGCGCCAGACGGGGATCTACGTGGCCTGATTGCACGCATCGCCTCGCATGAATTGCCGGTGAATACGTCTGGTGGCCAGTTGTCAGCCGGCCAGGCGGGCGCCGCCGGGGGCATGCATGGATTGGTCGAAGCGGTTACCCAGTTGCGCGCGCAAGCCGGCGCACGGCAGGTGGCTGGTGCGCGCCTTGCGGCCGTGAGCGGCTATGGCATGGTCGAATATCGCTACGGCATGTGCGCGAACGCTGTGGTACTCGAGCGGGCGGAAGCAAGATGAACCTTATCGTTTTTCATTGCCGGCAATGCGACGCGGTGCTGTTTCCCGCGCGCTATCTCTGCCCGCACTGCGGCGCGTCGGACTGGGAAGAGCAGGTCTCGAAAGGCGGCACGATCGAGGAAATAACGGTTGTGCGCCATCGCATCGGCGCGCAGCGCGGTGAAGACGTGCACCTGGCCACGGTCAGGTCGACGGCCGGGCCGGTGGTGATTGCCCGTCTCGATGAAGCCATGCGCCTTGGCGCCATGGTCCGGCTGGAATTGGACGACGCGATGCGCGTGCTCGGACATGCCGAATCAGCGCATTGACGCATATGACTAGTCCATTGCGTCATAGAAATCGCACCCGAGCGGCTGTGCATCAAGGTCGTAGGCTAGGCACAAAGCGCAGCAATAGCACGGCTATTGCGAGCATTTGCAACGACGCATACGGCCTTGAGGCGCAGTCGCGTCCGGGGTCAGCGAGAACGGATTCGGCACCTGCTGCCCCGCAGCCTCGGCAGCGCGGATCTTCTGGTTGTAGCCGGCGAGGTTGCGCACACCCAGCGCGGACATCAGCTTGTAGCGCTTCTCCATCTCGCCGACGCACCAGTTAAGCGCGTGCGCGGCCTGTTTCATGTCGGTGACCACCGGCGCCAGCAGGTGGGGGATGCCTTCGTAGACCGACAGCTCCGGATCACAGAGATTGAAACGGCATCACAGCCAGTCGTTACTGCTGGCCCGCCATGTCAACGCTCGGAACAGGGCAATCGAACGGGCCTGGCGCTATCGACGTAGCCACAGGCCCCGATCCCACCCTAGCCCGCGATAGGGCTTGCTTGGATACTCCGCCTTCACGCGACTCGGCACAAGGCCCCTATTCTCCGTAAGCGGAATTCAACTCCGGCAACTAGCCTCGATAGGCTGGACGGATAGCAGCCTTCCGGTCGTCGTCTGAATAACATTGTCGAACAGGATCACCGGGCTATCAAGCGTCGAACCCGCCCAATGATGGGATTCAAGAGTTTTCGTTGCGCGCGCATCATTCTGGGCGAAATCGAGACGATGCATATGATTCGCAAAGCTCAGATGACCGATGGCGATAGGGCATTCTCTCCCGTCCAGCAATTCTACTCGCTCTTTCCATAAGCACTCCTCTATATTTCGGCGATCTTGCCGCTCAGCTTCCCTATTGCGACAGTACCTCCGAACCTCGTCAAAATTTGCGGGCTATGCGCAGCAATAGGTCCTTGCAATTCCAACAACACGATTTCTGCGGGCAAGCCTTGCTGCTCAAGGCTCTACGGATTGTTCAGGCGGAACTAGCTATTAATCGATCACTCCTTGCGGGTCACCGCTTCTTTCTTCATTTCTATCGGTACAACTGTACTAAAAATATGGCCAGATATATGGGCCGCCAGCCCCTTGATTCAAGTCCTGATTAATCGAGGTATAACCTTCAATCGCAGGCGGTGAAGAATTACTAACCGCAAGCAGCGTCATTGCGGTAATAGGCTTTTTGTTCGCTTATCCCATCTTCCAAATCATGTAGATGTATTTCCCGCCCGCACCTGCGTTCAGATCTTTCGTGTTCCAGTTCCAACCCGATGGGGGATTGGATTGAGCTTGGTCGTAAGCAACGAAATTGAGTGATGTAACTGGATTGCTGTCGCCGAGTTGATAACCGATATAGATATACTCGCCACCCACACCGGTGTTTGTGTCAACCGTGATGAAATCCCAAGGCGGCTGGCCTGAACAAACACACGCGCGACTTGGTGAAGAGAGGCGTTCCGATCGGAAAGCTCGCGCTGGTGCAAGTCTGGCAGGAAGCGGGCGCTCTGTTCAGTGACCGCGAGCAAGCAGCACTTGCATGGGCGGAGACTGTGACTCGCGTTGCCGATACGCACGTTCCTGATAACGCCTTCCACACAGCAGCGGTAGTCTTTAGTGAGAAAGAGCTCGTTGACTTGACGATGGCCATCAGTCTGATGAATGCGCTTAATCGCCTGGCAATCAGCTTCCGCCGCTCGCCGCAAGTCGAGAGCTCCGGCCGAGGCTAAGAGGCCATGGTTGAAGCAGCGGCCAAGCTTGCTGGCAGGGTCTTTTTCCCGGCTGCGCGGTTGCAGGAGCACCCTGCTCCGCGCGGTTCCAAGCTAAGAGCCGCTAACAAAAGTCCTCAGCGAATCGGGAGCAGATGACAGCGCAGGCGAGCGTGAGCAGAGCAAGATGGATATCGAGGCGACGCTCGAAACGAATACGGAGCTTGCCGAACGCGGCAAGCCAGGCGTGAGTGCGTTCAACAACCCTGCGATGCTTGCCGAGCCTATCGTTCTTCTCGATGCCGCGGCGCGCAATTCGTGGGCTGATGCCTCGCTTGCGCAGATGGCGACGGCACCGTGCGAAGTCATATCCCTTGTCGGCTGGAGCTTGTCCGGGCGGCGTCGCGGTCGGCCGGATAGCCCTGGCACCGCTGGTATTGCATCGACCAAGTGTTCGAAGACAATCGAGTCGTGCCGGTTGGCCCCGGTCACGACCACTGCCAAAGGAAGGCCCCGCCGGTCTACGACGAGATGTCGTTTGCTGCCGAGTTTGCCACGGTCTGTAGGGTTGGGGCCGGTCTGCTGGCCCCCGGGGGCTGGCCACTGCCGCACCATCGATGCTTGCCCGACTCCAATCGATCTGGTCATGCTCGCGCAGGCGGGTCAGCAGGGCCAGGTGCAGGCGCGCCCAGACGCCACTGGCCTGCCAGTCACGCAGACGACGCCAGCAGGTCATGCCGCTGCCAAATCCCAGTTCCTGTGGCAAGTCTTCCACGGAATGCCGGTGTGCAAAACAAACAGGATGCCGCTTAGCGACAGTTTCACCAGAAAACACGCCTATATCGATAATATAGGTTAGCGATAGGGAGTCGTAGAACGATCATCGGTATTTGCACGGGAGACTATTCTTGCCGCAAGAAAGGCAGTGTGTGACGCTTAAAACCGGGTCACGCGTTCGGTCGTAACAACGCCCCAATCTTCGCCCGCAGGAACTCAAATGTCGTTGCACTGGCGCGGGCTATGGTTTCGGGTTCGACGCCAGCGCCATGACCGCCATCGCGCTGTTCTAGGTAGCAGACCTCGCCATGTCCGAGTGCCTGCATTTTCGCCACCATCTTGCGTGCATGGCCTGGATGCACGCGATCGTCAGTGGACGATGATGTGAATAGACCGGTGGATAGGAGACGTCCGGTTTTACGTTGTGATAGGGCGAGTAAGCATCAGCATCCGGCGATCGTCGGCATCGTCGGGATTGCCGAACTCGTCGACCCACCAAGCGCCCTGCAACAACAGGTGAAAGCGTGACATGTCGAGCACTGGCACATGCGAAATAACGGCACCGAATAAATCCGGGCGCTGGATCATGCACGCTGCGGTTAACAACCCGCCGTTGCTCGCCCCTTGGATCGCGAGTTGCTCCGGGGTGGTAACAGAAGCTGCCCGAGCTGGTGCCAAGGTGTGTCACTGGAGAGATCGGCATGGTACAGCGCTGGTGGTGTCAGGAAGTGACCGACATAGGTCAGTACAGTGTCATCGCGTGCTCTATCGACGGCGGTCACAGATGCTTCGCATCCGGCCGGCAACGGATACGCTCGAGATTGCCACGTGTCGTCGACCGAGTCTGGCGGATGCCAAAGCGTCACGCG
>LRMT01000149.1 GCA_001725945.1 Cupriavidus sp. UYMMa02A
TACACCGACGGCGCCAAGATCGGCAAGTACGACCCCGTACACCGACGGTGCCCGCACGGTAGCCGGTCTGGACACGCGTGGCGTCTCGGCATCGGCGGCTCGCACCGTCGATCCGTACACGGACGGTGCCAAGGTCGGCAAGTACGACCCGTACACCGACGGCGCCAAGGTCGGCAAGGCCGACCCGTACACCGACGGCGCGCTTGCCTGACAGGGACGGGGCCGGCCGATGGCCGGCCTCCGGACATCAATACCGGGCACGCGATGCCCGGTCCAGGGGAACATCATGAATCTGCGTGACAGCGCACTGGTACTGGTCGGATGGGTGGGGCTCTGCCTCGTCAGCGGTTCACTCATCACGCTGGTCGCGCAAACGTTGCCGGCCTGACCGGCAGATATTGCTGAGGGTCTGAAGCCATGAAAACACAATCCGTTCGCGAACAACTGATCGAGCACACGCTGGTGCTGATCCGTCGCCGGGGTTTCAACGGTTTCAGCTATCGTGACCTGGCCGAGCTGGTCGGCGTCAAGACCTCGAGCATCCACTACTACTTCCCGTCCAAGGACGACCTTGTTCTCGAAGCGGTGCGCGAATACAGCGCCCGTACGTACGAGCGCATCCGCGCGATCGATACCAAACTGCCGCCCGCCGAACAGGCGCGGCAGTACCTGGAGCCGATCCGCCAGGGAGTTGGCACGGACCAGGCCTGCCTGGTGGGAATGCTCTCCGCCGAAGTGCTGTCGCTATCCGAGCCTGTGCGCGCCACCATGCGCGACTATGTGCACATGCACGAGCACTGGTTGACCGGCTTGTTCGAGCGGGCCCAGCCCCTGCGCGATACGCCCTATCCGGTGCCACCCGCGCAACTGGCAGAGGTGGCCTACGGCGCGCTTCAGAGCGGGCTCGTGACCGCGCGGCTGTTCGGCACGCGCGAGCGCCTTGAAGCCGCCGCGGCGCTGCTGGTTGGCGTCATGCCGCAGCCGTAAGCGCGCGCGCCACGACTTCGCATAACCAATCCGGATCATCATGCGGCAGGTCGTGGCCGGCCCACGGGTGCCGCAGCAGCGGTACGCGCCAGGCTCGCGCCAGCTGCGCTGAGCAGACGGGGTTGACCAGACGATCGGCGTCGGAGGCAATCAGCAAGGTAGCGGGACAGGACGCCCCGCGCGCGGCGCGATAGCGTGCTGCCGCCAGCAGTTGCCGCAGTGCGGAGCGCCTGCTCACCGGAGCGCTCTCCGCGATCTGCTTCCACCCCCGGATGTCGGCTTCCTGCGAGTCCAGACGCGCGCAGGTAAGCCGGTGGATGATGCGCTCGCAATCATCACGGTTGTCCCAATTGGCGATCATGCGCAGCAGCGCAGGCCAGTTGGCGGGCTGCAAGCGCTGCGTCATGGTGCTGAACGGCCGCATGCTGGTGTTGATCAGCACCAGCGCCGCCACCTCGTCCGGTTGTTGCCGCGCCCATTGCGCGGCGACCATGGCGCCCAGCGACATGGCCAGCACGCGGAAGGGCCGCTGGCGTCCTGCCTGTCGCAGGCTGTGCCGGACCGAGGCGACCAGACCTGGCACGCTCGCCGGCGATTCCTCGTGGCAGAGGCTGCCGTTGCCGGGCAGGTCAATCGTCAGCGGTGTACCCAATCCGGCCGCCTGCCAGCGCTGGGGCAGCGTGCCCCAGTGCCGGCTTTCGCGTGTCAGCCCGCGCAGGAATACCCAGTCCGTCATGGTTTGGGGCGCTGGAGCCAGTGGGCGCGCGCTGTTCCTGCAATTGCGCGCGGCGCTCGCCGGTCGGCAGCCAGCGCTGCGGCGCAAAGGCGATGCGGCCCAGGAAGTCGAACAGGCTCACATGCCGGCGCAGCACGCGCGCGGTGCGGTGTGCCTTGATCGGGTTGAAGATGCCGTCGCGCGAGAAAAGCTGCCGCGGATTTTTCTTGATCCACAGCCAGGAGCCCAGTTCCAGCGTCATCGGCAGGAACAGGTTCTGCGGCGGCGCAAGGTCATACGCGTAGTCCCACAGGTCGCCGTGCAGCAGGTACTGGTGGCTCTGCGGCTCGAAGGCGTAGCCATGATGCGGATGCGCCTGCTCGAACATGGTCTTGAGCAGGTACATCTCCGGCAGGTGCGCCATGGGGCTGTGGGTGCGCGCATAGGGAAACCAGATGCTGTCGCGCCAGCCATAGCCGGAATGGCAGTCGACGGCAAAGCTGAGCGGGCGCGACAGCAGCTCGCTCTGCACCACGCTCAGCAGGGCCTGGCTTTCCGCCTCCATGGGGTGGCCGGCTGAGCCGCGGAACCATGGCAGCCACGCCCCGATGCGCTGGCCGCCCGCCAGGAACGGCACGTGCGCATCGGCGTCCTGGGGCGCGTTGCGCATCAGGTCCACGCCGTTCGGGTTGGCGCGCGTCGCCGCCCACATGCCGCCCGGGTTGACGATTGGCATGAACACCAGGCGCACCGACTGCAGCTCTTCGTGCAGCAGTTCGTCCCATTCCAGGCGCCAGAGCAGCGAGCGCAGGTAGTCGAGCACGAGTTGCGTGCCGATGCGCTCCAGCCCATGAATACCGCCGAAGATGCCGATGGCCGGGGCATCCGGCGCGGTCGCCCCCACGGTGGCGGCATAGACCGAGAATCGATGGCCACGCACCGACGTTTCGCATACCGCGCGCGCATCCAGCACATGGCTGCCCGCATCCAGCAGGCCCAGCAACTGTTCGTATTCGGCAAAAGCGGCGCGCTCGCTCATGGCACCAATATAGGCGCTGGGCGGCGTGGCGGCCACGCGCGGGCCGCGCAGGGCACGCCCTGCATGGTTCAGGCCGCCCGGGCTTGCTGGTCCGGCGCCAGCGCTTCCACGCATTCGAGGAAGGCGCCGACCAGGCGGGTATGCCGCCTGCTTTCCAGGCAGTACAGGTATTCATGCAGCATGGGCGGGCGCTGCGCGAACGGCACCATGCGCAGCGCCGGATCTTGCGGTACCTCGCCTGCCGGCACGACGCTGGCCCCAAGGTTCTGGCGGATGGCTTCATAGATGGCCTCGCGGCTGCCGATGACCATATGCCGCGGCAGATCGCGGCCGCACGCGGCCAGCGCGGCCTCGGTGGCCTGGCGCGTCATCGAGCCGTGCTCCCGCAGGAGCAGGTGGCACTCGGCGAGGCGGGCAATGTCGATATGGGGTAGCCGCGCAAACGGGTGCTCCGGATGAACGACGAGCACCATCGGATCGGATGCCAGGCGGATGCGGGCCAGTCGGGCATCGTCCACGGCGTGCGACGACACCGCCGCGTCGATGCGGTATTCCAGCAGCGCTTCGATCATCTGCTGCGAATTGCCGATCTCGATGCTGACCTCCACGGCCGGATAACGCTGCCGGAACGCGGCGACGCTGCGCAGGATGTAATAAGGCCCGGTCGCGCCAATGCGCAGGTTGCCGAAACGCAGGTTGCCAGCGTTGCGCAGCAGATAGTCGGCATTGCTTTCCTGTTGCATCAACTGCTCCACTACCGGCATCAGCGCGACGCCGACGTCGCTCAGGTCGACCCGGCTCGCACGGCGATAGAACAGCTCCACGCCGTAGGCGTCCTCGAGCTGGCGGATGCGTGCCGTGACAGTAGGCTGCTGACGCCGAGCTGCCGCGCGGCCGTGGTAATGCTGCCCTGGCGAGCCACTTCGAAAAAGGTCGTGAGAAGGTCGCCGAGCATGGGATTGGGGGTAGGGAAAGGTAGCGGGCGCACAGGCACCGGACGACCGCGCAGTCTAGCGGCGCAATGTGACAGTACCGCTACGCTTCCCCGGGACCAGGCCGGATCAGGTACCCATCGCCGGATCGGACACACTGTCGGCGCCGGTCTCCAGGCGGCCGGCGAAGCGCCGCGTGAACCCGCCTTGCGCCGTGCTGACGGTGAAGTCGTACCAGTTGCCCTGCCGGCCCACGGGCCAGTGCTGCTCGAGCTGCCGGCCAGCCGGGATCTCATAGGTCCACGGACCGTCCGTGCGGTAGGCATTGGGCTGGACGGTGAACGTGCATGCGGCGCTACCGGTGTTGATGAGGGTCAGGTAGACGGCCGCATTGGCGATGTCGTAGCAGACGCGGATCTCCGGCGCGCTGGCGTAGGCGGCCGTAACGGCGCTCACGTCGCCGGAGAAAGCGCGATGGAAGCCGTTGGGCCCAAGCACCCACAGGTCGTACTTGCCGCTGTCGCTGGCGAAGACGTCCCAGCTGCCATTCAGCTCCTTGCCGGGCTCCACCAGATAGCGGCGCGGCACGCGGTCCAGATGCAGGCGGTCATACACATGGAACACTGCGGCCTGCTTGCCGGTGTTGCTGAACAGCAGCCAGGCTACGCGACCGGCGGCGTCCTCGCGTGCGCTGACGTGGAGTTCGTACGGCAGTGCGCGCGACGGGCGCGTACCCTTGTCTTGCCGCGGCAGTTGCTGCGCCGTGGTGGAGGGCAGCGGCACCTGGGCCAGGGCGCCCTGCGCAGCGCGAATGGCGTCGGCTGTGGTCTTGTCGCGGCTCGGCAGGACAGGCAGCGCGGCCGAGTTCGGATTGACGAAGTTGAAGGCCGAGGTCAGGTCGCCCGCGACTGCGCGCCGGAAGGTCGTGACGTTGGTCTCCGCCACGCCGAAGCGGGCCTCCAGGAAGCGCAGCACCGAGGTGTGGTCGAACACCTGCGAGTTGACCCAGCCGCCGCGGCTCCACGGCGAGACCACGTACATCGGTACGCGCGGACCCGGGCCATAGGGCTTCTGATCGATGTGGTATTCGCCGTCGGTAGCGACCGTCGAGGCGCCGGCAAGCACGCCGTTCTCATAGGCCGGCGCGCATGGCGGCGGCACGTGGTCGAAGAAGCCGTCGTTCTCATCGAAGTTGATGATCAGCACGGTCTTGCTCCACACGGCCGGGTTTGCCGTCAGCGCGTCGAGCACTTCCTGCGTGTACCACGCGCCCTGTACCGGGCTGGAGGGCCCGGGGTGCTCCGAGTAGGTGGCCGGTGCGACGATCCATGAGACCTGCGGCAGATTGCCGGCCGCCACGTCGTCGCGCAGCGCCTGCAGGAAGCCCTGGTCAGGCATGGTGTTGGAAATGCCCTTGAGCAGCGGGCTGACCAAATCGTCGGCGGTGATGTAGGGCGGGTAGGGGCTGCCGTTGGCGGCATTGCCGCGCGCGGCATTGGCGTCGCGGTACTGCTTGAAGCCTGCCAGCGGATTGTCCGTGTAGTTGTCCGGCATGTTCTGGTAGACCTTCCAGCTCACGCCCGCGGCTCGAGCCGTTCCGGATAGGTCGTCCAGGTATAGGGCGTGTTGGAGCCCGTGAACGAGTCGCCGCTGTTGTCGATCACCGGACCGCCGTGCGCGCCGGTCGGATCGTTGGTGCCGGTCCAGTGGAACAGGCGGTTGGGGTTGGTGCCGCCATGAAAGCCGCAATGATAGGCGTCGCAGATCGTGAAGGCGTTGGCCAGCGCGAACTGGAAGTCCAGTTCCGCCTCGGTGTAGTAGCCCATCGACTGCGTGTTCTTGTAGGTCGGCCACTTGTTCATGCGCCCCAGGTCCCAGGCGTTCTGCGCATCCGGGTAGGTATGTGGCGTGCCGCTGACACGCTGCGCATTGCCTGTGGTGCTGTCCAGGTGGTAGGGCAGCACCGTGCGCGCCGTACCGTTCGCGTAGGTCTGTTGCCAGACGTTGAGGCCGCCCGCGAGCGGGATCGGGAAGCGGTCACCGAAGCCGCGCACGCCGCGCAGCGTGCCGAAGTAGTGGTCGAACGAGCGGTTTTCCTGCATCAGGATCACGACGTGCTCGACATCGCGGATGGTGCCCGTGGCATTGTTGGCCGGAATGGCCAGCGCGCGGCGGATGGCCGGCGGAAAGGCGGCCAGCGCGGCGGTGGCCGCGGCGCTGGTGCCGGCAAGCTTGAGGAAACGGCGTCTGCTGTTGGCGTTCATGTCGTTCTGTGGCCGGATAGGTTCAGGATGGTCGGCGTCGATGCGGCGGCTTACGGCGCGCAGCGGATGGCGGGCTTGACCACCGGCGGCTGGTTAATGGCACCTTCGCCGCTCGGCTGGGTGCCGGCCGGGTTCTGGGAACCGCCGGATGCGCTGTCGTCGCTGCCGCCGCAGGCGGAAAGCGCGGCGCACATCAGCAGGGTGGCTATCCAGTGCGAACGCGTGGTTGCGCGCAGGAGTCGGGTCATGGTGTGGGTCTCCGGAATGCGTGGGCCCTGGACGGACCGGTTCATGGGTTGAGGCTGGACAGCGGCTGGCGCGACGCGGTGATGGACTTCAGTTCGTCCAGCGTCAGCACCCGCGTCCACATCGCCAGGTCGTTGAATGCCATCACGCCCTTGAGCGATCCGGGGTTGTTGGCCACGTAGTTGTGGGTGGCATCGTCATTGAGCCCCCAGACCTTGGTGGCGAGCCCGTTGAGCTTGGTCACATCGGTCGATGCAATCGCCTTGTTCTCGACCTTCTGGAGGCCCATCACGGGGTCGATGATGTAGGCGCTGAACTTCTTCGCCACGGTATCGACGGACAGCGCCAGGTAGGACCACTGGTTGGCCGATACCTTCATGCCGTTGATGTCATCGCGCTTGCCGCCGCCGCTGCCGATGTTGAAGCGGACTTCGCAGCTTCCGAACAGGCCGAGTGCAATACCGGGATTGGCGCCCGAGGTGTAGTTCTTGTTGGACAGGATGGGTTCGCCCGTGCCGTTGCCCTGCGTGCAGTCCGTGCGGAACCACAGGCCGATCGTGAACTGCGGGCTCTGGGCGATATCCGCACCGCTCTGCACGAGCTGGTACGCGTCGACGTTCGAATCGACACGCAGACCCTTGGCGCCGAAGTTGTCGTCGACGAGCGAGCCGCCGTCCGTGCCCGGCACCCAGGGGCCCAGCGTTGCGCCCCCCTTGGCGTCGACGGGTGGCTTGGTGTCCAGGCTGAAATACGTGGCCAGGTTATCGCGCAGCGTGGTCGCCAGTGGCACCGGCTTCACATAATTGATCTGCGCCTGGTAGGACACCGGCACGCCGTTGCGAACGAGCGTGTAGTTGAAGCGATACAGGCCGGTAGGCATGTCGAACGCGTTGTCGACATACTGCGTGGCGCTCGCTGGCAGTCTGGCGATCTGCACGCCGTCGCGCAGCACCAGCGTTTCGCCCGTCGATGCCGAGGCGTTCTCCCAAGTCAGTTCGATCGAATCGTTGTAGCGGCCCACTGCCATGCGGATACCGCGCACACCAGCGCTGGCGCCGTTCAGCGGCATGCCGTCGAACCGGTTCGCTGCCGCGTCGATGGCGATGCCGGCGTGCGAGAGCAGCGTCGGGACGATGTCGGCCTCGGTCGGCAGCGCCGACAGGTCCGCCGGCGTGATGGGGGCCGCTGTACCGGCGCTGGCAAGCGCCGGATTGAACGGCTTGTTCATGGCGATGAAGGCGGTACGGTTCTCCACCGTCGGCACCGAGGTGGTAGCGCCGGTCGCGTCGAGCCCGTGGCCGGTGGTCACCATCACGATCCAGTCCTCGTTCGGCTGCGCCTTGCGGCGTTCGGCCACGGCAGCGAGCAGTTGGCCCAGCGCCTGGTCGAACCCGGCCAGCGCCGTGGCGTAGCTGCCGGCGCCGAAGCCATCGGCCTCGGCCGCCAGCGCGGGCGCGCTGTACTGCGCGAAGACCAGCCCGTAGCCGGACTGCACCAGCTTCACGCTGTTCTGCGTCACGCAGCTATCGGCGCTCGCGCAGTCGACCAGGGTGTCGAGGTTGCCGGCATCGCGCTCGCCCGCAAGCAGCGGTGGCACGACGGCCGAACTGGTCGCGCTGCCAAGCTGCGTGCCGGTCTTGGCCCCCGCGCGGAAATAACGGAATACGCTCGGCGCCTGCGGTGCCACGGCGCCGGTGTCATCGGTCACGCCGTGCCGGTTGGCCCATGTGCCGGTCAGTACCGTGGCCCAGCTCGGCGCGTCCAGCGTCGGTTGCGCGGTGACGGTGCCCGGCATGCCGCCGGTCGCCGCGGGCACCAGGTTCAGTTGCGCGAGGTTGGGCAGCTCGCGGCGCAGGATGGCGCCCTGCACCTGTTCATAGGTGGCGCCGTCCACGCCGACCAGCAGCACTTTGCTCGCTGCGGGCGCGGGTGCCGGTTTGCTCGTGTTGGACGAATCGGACGGGCTGGCCGTCGGTGCCTGCGCATCGTCGCCGCCGCATGCGGTCAACGTGGCGGCTGCCACGCCCGCCATGGCCAGGCTGAGGGCGTACCTCCCGCGCGCCGGCCGAGCAAGAATCCATGCCATCTTCCATTCCCCTGTCTATTTGCCATGTTGTGCGCAGGGCATGCCCCGCGAGGTGATGGCAGAGTAAGAGCAGGGGTTGTCACAGCAGTGACAGGGAGGCAAAGAATCCTGATGGCGGCATTCGGATTCTTGCAGGCATTGCAGACAAGGCCGGCGCGGACGAGCCGGCCGCGCCGCCGCCGGGGATCAGCGGTGGAAGCCGGCTCCGGCCATCAGCAGGCGTAGCAGCCAGGCCGCGGCGCCAAGGGCTGCCACGCTGGCTGCCCAGATCAGCACCAGCCAGCCGACGCGCCTGAGCCAGAGCGGCAACCTGACCGGTCGGGGCGTCATCAGTGATAGCCCTCGCCGTGGCGGACCTTGCCGCGGAATACGTAGTAGGCCCACACCGTGTACATCAGGATGAACGGGATGATGAACAGCGCGCCCACCAGCGCAAAGCCCTGGCTCTGCGGCGGCGCGGCGGCATCCCAGATCGAAATGCCCGGCGGAATGATATTGGGCCAGACGCTGATCGCCAGTCCCGTATAGCCCAGGAACACCAGCCGAGCGCATACAGGAACGGCGCCATGTTGGGCGATCGCCGCAGCGCGCGCATCAGCCCGAGCACGCACAGCGCCACCAGCAGCGGAACCGGCGAGAACAACACCAGATTCGGCAGGCTGAACCAGCGCTCGGCAATTTCAGGGTGCGTGAGCGGCGTCCACAGGCTGATCGCCGCGATCACCGCGAGCAGCAGCCAGCCGAGCTTGCCGGCGAGCTGGACCATGCGCTGGTGCAGTCCGCCCTCTGTCTTCATGATGAGCCACGTGCTGCCGAGCACCGTGTACGCCACCACGAGTCCTACGCCGCAGAACAGCGGGAACGGCGCGAGCCAGTCCAGCGGCCCGCCGGCAAAGCGGTGGCCTTCCATGCGGATGCCGTCGATATACGCGCCGAGCGCCACGCCCTGGAAGAATGACGCCGTCAGTGATCCGCCAATGAAGGCGGCATCCCACACCGGGCGCTCGCGATCGTTGGCCTTGAAGCGGAACTCGAACGCCACGCCGCGGAAGATCAGGCCGAGCAGCATCAGCATGAGCGGCAGGTACAGCGCGCTCAGCACCACCGAATAGGCAAGCGGGAACGCCGCGAGCAGGCCCGCGCCGCCGAGCACCAGCCAGGTCTCGTTGCCGTCCCAGACCGGGGCTACGGTGTTCATCATCACATCACGGTCATGGCGGTCCGGCACGAACGGAAACAGCATGCCGATGCCCAGGTCGAAGCCGTCCATGACGACGTACATCATCACGCCGAAGAAGATGATGAGGATCCAGAGGAGGGAAAGATCGATGCCCATGGTGTCAGCTCCTGCTGCGAGCGGGTTGGTTGGGCGCCATCACATCATCGTCCTCGACGGCGGAAAACGGGCGTGCCGGGGTATGTTCGCGGCCGGGGCCACCCTGGGGTTCGTGCTTGCCCTCGTCGATCACCGGGCCCTTGCGCACCAGCCGCAGCATGTAGGCAATGCCTACGCCGAAGACGAACAAGTAGGCCACGATGAACAGCCCCAGCGTCAGCGCCAGTTCCGGCACGCCATGCGGGGTGACCGCGTCGGCGGTGCGCTGCAGGCCGTAGACCACCCACGGCTGGCGCCCGATCTCGGTCGTGAACCAGCCGGCCAGGATCGCGATCAGTCCGGTCGGCCCCATCCACATCGCCATGCGCAGGAAGGCCCGCGACTGGAACATCCGTTCGCCGCGCCGCAGCAGCAGGCTCCACAGGCCCAGCAGGATCATCAGGACCCCGAGGCCGACCATCAGGCGGAACGACCAGAACAGGATCGCGGCGTTGGGCCGGTCTTGCGGCGCGAATTCCTTCAGGCCCTTGATCTGGCCATCGAGGCTGTGCGTGAGGATCAGGCTGCCCAGCGCGGGATGCCTACGGCAAAGCGGGTCTCCTCGCGTTCCATGTCAGGCAAGCCGAACACCAGCAGGGGAAAGCCCTGGTCGCCGTGGCTTTCCCAGTGGCCCTCCATGGCGGCGATCTTGGCCGGCTGGTGCTTCAGCGTGTTGATGCCGTGCATGTCGCCGATCACGGCCTGGATGGGGGCCACGATCAGCAGCATCCACATCGCCATCGACAGCATCTTGCGGATGGCCGGGTTGTCACGGCCGCGCAGCAGGTGCCAGGCCGCTGACGCCCCGACGAACAGCGCGGTGGCCAGGAACGCGGCCACGCTCATATGCACCAGGCGGTAGGGGAAGGACGGGTTGAAGATGACCTGGAACCAGTCCGTCGGCACCACGCGGCCATTGATGATCTCGTAGCCCTGCGGTGTCTGCATCCAGCTATTGGAGGCAAGAATCCACGTTGCGGAGATCAGCGTGCCCAGCGCCACCATGACCGTGGCAAAGAAATGCAGCCCCGGACCGACGCGGTTCCAGCCGAACAGCATCACGCCAAGAAAGCCAGCCTCCAGGAAAAAGGCCGTCAGCACCTCGTAGGTCAGCAGCGGCCCCGTGATGCTGCCCGCAAATTCGGAGAAGAAGCTCCAGTTCGTGCCGAACTGGTACGCCATGACCAGGCCCGACACCACGCCCATGCCGAAATTGACCGCGAAGATCTTCGACCAGAAGTGGTACAGGTCCCGGTAGACCGGGCGCTGCGTACGCAGCCAGCATCCCTCGAGTACCGCCAGGTACGCCGCCAGACCGATGGTGATGGCGGGAAAGATGATGTGAAAGGAAATGGTGAAGCCGAACTGGATACGGGCGAGTTCTAGCGCGGTGAAGCCAAACATGTCTTGTTCTCCGTGGCGCTGGCCCATCGCACGCCGTCGACTGGGCCGCCATGCGGGTCAGCGTGGCGGTCTTGCCGGCAGGCGCGCCAGGGGCGCGGGCCGTTGGCGCGTGCGGTAAGCGTAGTGTACGCCGCATGCGTCGCCGTGTGCCGGCAAAGACCGACCTTGCTGCGGCGGCATATCGTCGCAGAGGGGATTCGGGCTTTGCCACGCGGTTTGATGTTAGCGGTGCGCCGGAATGACGAACAGAATCAAAAGAAGGGGAAAAGACCGTATCAGATTGAGGCGCCAGTCAGTTTTTGACGGGTCCTGTCCGTGGTGGTGCTTCGGCTGGTTTCATCCCTCGCTTGAGCGACGAAGCAGCGCTAGCGTATCGTCTTGCGGGATCTGGTCCCAGGGGGAGGAAATGGAACTCAGGCAATTGCGGTATTTCCTGCAAGTGGTCGAACTCGGCAGCATGGGAAAGGCCGCGCAGAAGCTCGGCGTGGGCACGTCGGCGCTCAGCCAGCAGATCAGCCGCCTGGAAGGGGAGCTTTCCACGCGGCTGTTGCAGCGCACGTCAGCCGGCGTGTTGCCCACGGATGCCGGCCTGGCGTTCTGGCGGCAGGCCCAACTGGCTGTTCGTCATGCCGACGACGCCATTCGCGCCGCCCAGCTTGCGCGGTTGGCGGGCCACGTCAGCGTGGGTATGGCGCCCAGTACGATTTCGGTGCTCGGCCTGCCCTTCATGCAGGCCATGCGGGAGCGCTATCCCGATATCCGGCTGCATCTGGTGGAAAGCCTGTCGGGCAATCTGGCAACGATGATCGATACCCGGCAACTCGACCTGGCCGTCCTGTTCCAGGCCGAAGGACACCACCGCTGGAGCCTGGCGCCGCTGCTCGCGGAGCGCCTCTTCGTCATTGCGCGGCGTGACATGCCGGGGCTGCCCACCGGGAAGACGGTGAAGCTGGCACGGTTGGGCGAGCTGCCGTTGATCCTGCCGAGCAGTCCGCATGGGCTTCGGTCCGTCGTCGATGCGGCATTTTCCCGAAGCCGTTACCAGCCGAATGTCGTCGCCGAGATCGACGGACTGGCGATGCTGATGGACGCCGTGCGCGCCGGCTTCGGGGCGACGGTGCAGCCCGGGGCGGCAGTCGCGCGCATCGGCGCAGAGCCGCTGGCCATGCTCGCCATTGCGGACGCCGCGGCCCGGCGTCCGAACCTGCTTGCTAGCCTCTCGGACGAGGAGTTGTCGCCGGCGGGTCTCGCCGCGCGCGGCACGCTGGCTTCGGTCGCGCGTGACCTCGTGCTGACTGGCCGTTGGCCCGGGGCGACCCTTCACGATTCGTAAACACCCGTTGCCCGTTCCCTTCTGGCGGGCCTCCCTACAGCTCAGTACAGTCGCAGCCAACAACGGAGACTGTACTGATGTGGGACGTACTTGTAATCGGCGGCGGTAACGCAGCACTGTGTGCCGCGCTCATGGCGCGCGAGGCGGGCGCCAGCGTGCTGCTGCTGGAAGCCGCCCCCAAGGCCTGGCGCGGCGGCAATTCGCAGCACACGCGCAACCTGCGATGCATGCACGACGCGCCCCAGGATGTGCTGGTCGAAAGCTACCCCGAAGAGGAGTACTGGCAGGATCTGCTCAAGGTCACCGGCGGCATCACCGATGAGGCACTGGCGCGGATGGTGATCCGCGCGTCCTCGACCTGCCGCCCCTGGATGCGCCGCCACGGCGTGCATTTCCAGCCGCCATTGTCGGGCGCTCTGCATGTGGCCCGCACCAATGCGTTCTTCATGGGTGGCGGCAAGGCTCTGGTAAATGCCTATTACCGCAGCGCCGAAGAGCTCGGCGTGGAGATCCGCTACGAGACGCCGGTCGATGCGGTCGAGCTGGACGGCAGCCGCTTTGTGGCAGCGCGCAGCGGCGCGCAGCGCTTCGAGGCCCGCACTTGCGTACTGGCGGCGGGCGGCTTCGAATCCAACCGGGAATGGCTGCGCGAAGCGTGGGGCCGCAACGAGCGTGGCGAATGGCCGGCCGACAACTTCCTGATCCGCGGCACCCGCTTCAACATGGGAGTGCTGCTCAAGTACATGATCGACGCGGGGGCGGACGCCATCGGTGATCCCTCGCAATCGCACTGCGTGGCGATCGATGCGCGCGCGCCGCTTTATGACGGCGGCATCTGCACGCGCATCGACTGCGTGTCGCTCGGCGTCGTGGTCAACCGCGAGGCGGAACGCTTCTACGACGAGGGCGAGGACTTCTGGCCAAAGCGCTACGCCATCTGGGGCCGCCTGGTCGCCCAGCAGCCGGGCCAGATCGCTTACTCCATCATCGACAGCAAGGCGATCGGGCGCTTCATGCCGCCCGTATTTCCCGGCACGGTGGCCGATACGCTTCCCGAGCTGGCGCGCAAGCTGGGCCTGCCGGAGCAGGCCTTCGTGAAGAGCGTGACCGACTACAACGCCGCCTGCCGCACCGGCACCTTTGACCACACGACGCTGGACGACTGCCGCACCGAAGGGCTGATGCCGCCGAAGACGCACTGGGCGCGTCCCATCGACACGGCGCCTTTCTATGGCTACGCGCTGCGTCCCGGCATCACCTTCACCTACCTCGGCCTCAAGGTCGACGAGCACGCCGCCGTGCATTTTGGCGGCAAGCCCAGCGACAACCTGTTCGTTGCCGGCGAAATGATGGCTGGCAACGTACTGGGCAAGGGCTATACGGCGGGCGTTGGCATGTCGATCGGCACGGCGTTCGGCCGTATTGCCGGCACCCGGGCCGCGCGTGCGGCCGCACTATCGAAAGGAGCGCAACGTGAAGCAGCTTGAGGCCCTCGTGCGCGAGGCCGGCGAAACGGCCATGGGCGAGGTCCGGCCATCGGACAGCCGCAGGACCATTCCCATCCACGTGCTGCCGCTGACCGGCAACGAAGCCGAGGTGGCCCGGCAGATGCAGATCTGCAATGCATGCCGCTACTGCGAAGGCTTCTGCGCGGTGTTCCCGGCGATGACGCGGCGGCTATCGTTCGGCAAGGCCGACGTGAACTACCTGGCCAACCTGTGCCACAACTGCGGCGCCTGCTACCACGCCTGCCAGTACGCACCGCCGCATGAATTCGCGGTGAACGTGCCGCAGGCCATGGCACAGGTACGCGGCGAGACCTACGCCGAGTATGCGTGGCCGGCTCCGCTGGGCGCGCTGTACCGCCGCAACGGGCTCACCGTGGCGCTGGCCCTTGCGTTTGGCCTGGCCTTGTTCCTGTTGCTGGCGATTTCCCGGCAGGCGCCTTGTGGCACGCGCCGCTGGCAGGCAATTTCTACGCGATATTTCCGCACAACATGATGGCCGCCATGTTCGGCGCGGTATTCGGCTTCGCGGTGTTGTCGCTCGGCATCGGCGTACGCAAGTTCTGGCGCGACGTGTCGCCGGGCCGTGCCACGCCGCCTGCCTTGGGCGAGGCCGCGCGCGACGCGCTTGCGCTGACCTATCTCGACGGCGGCCATGGCCGCGGATGCAACGAGCAGGACGACCGCTTCACGCTGGCGCGCCGCCGCTTCCATCACCTGACGTTCTACGGCTTCATGGCCTGCTTCGCGTCCACCGGCGTGGCTACGTTGTACCACTACATGCTGGGCATGCATGCGCCATATCCGGTGACGAGCCTGCCGGTGATCCTCGGCACGGCCGGCGGCATCGGGCTCCTGCTCGGCCCGGCCGGCCTGCTGTGGCTGAATCTGCGGCGCGACCCCAAGCGGGGCGATCCTGCCCAGCGTCCCATGGACCGCGACTTCATCGCGCTGCTGCTGCTCACTGCGGCTACCGGTCTTGGCCTGCTGGCCGGCCGTGATACGGGGGCCATGGCGATGCTGCTGGCGATCCATCTTGGCGTGGTGATGGCGCTGTTCGCCACGCTGCCATTCGGCAAGTTCGCCCATGGCATCTACCGTTGCGCGGCGCTGTTGAAGTCCGCCATCGAAAAGCGACAGCCCAACGCGTTGCAGCTTGGTTCCGACTAAGCACGGAAGCACCGGGCCGCCCGCCCGCAACGCCGACAAAAAATCATCGATCCCCAAGGAGACCGTCACATGACCGACATGACCCGTCGCACCGCCATTGCCTGCCTGGCCGGCGCAAGCCTCGCACTCGCCGGCATCGCCCCAGCCGCCGCGCAAGGCTGGCCGGAGAAGCCCATCACGCTCGTGGTGCCGTTCGCTTCCGGCGGCACCACCGACATCATCGCTCGCACCATCGGCATGAAGATGGGCGAGTCGCTGCATCAGCCGGTGGTGGTGGACAACCGCCCGGGCGCCCGGCGGCACCCTCGGCGCGGGCAACGTGGCGCGCGCCACGCCGGACGGCTACACGCTGCTGCTGGCCACCGTCGCGCACACCATGCGCCCGGCATCTACAAGAAGCTGCCGTACGAGTTCACGCGCGACCTCGAGCCTGTGGGCCTGGTGGCGCTGACGCCCAATGTGCTGGTGGTGAGCCCGTCACTGCCGGTCAAGTCGGTGGCGGAGCTGATCGCCTACATCAAGTCGCATCCGGGCAAGGTGAACTACGGATCGGCCGGACCGGGCAGCACCGAGCATCTTTCGGGCGAGCTGTTCCGGTCGATGACGGGCACCGATATCGTTCATGTTCCGTACAAGGGCGGCGCGCCGATGATCACCGACCTGATCGCCGGCCAGATCCAGATGGCAGTGGAGACCAGCCCGTCGGCCGCCCCGCACATCCGCTCGGGCAAGCTCAAGGCGCTGGCGGTCACCACGGCGAAGCGTTCGCCTGCTTATCCCGACGTGCCAACGCTGGACGAAAGCGGTATCAAGGGCTACGAGGTGACCACCTGGTATGCACTGATGGCGCCCCGAGGCACGCCTGCCGCGGTGTTGCAGCGGTTGGGAGCGGAGCTGTCCCGGGTGCTGAAGCAGCCGGACGTGTCGAAGCGCTTTGAAGAACAGGCGTGACGGCTGGCGACATGACGCCTGCGCAGCTCGCCGGATTCATTCGCAAGGAAACGGAACGTTGGACCCGCGTGGCCAAGACGGCCGGGGCGGTTGCCGACTGATTCAGTCGTGTTGCCAATCTTGCAGAATGTTGTTGCCGAGGCTGCCGGGCCGCCCATGACCCGGGAGGTCCGGGGCATGGCGGCCGGGCAGGGCGCTGCAGGTCTCAGGCGACGTGGCGGACCCAGCCGAAGGTATCGGCTTCCTTGCCGCGCTGGATGCCGGTCAGCAGCGCACGCAGACGCTTCGTGACTTCGCCTTCGTCGCCGTTGCCGATCGTGAATTCACCGCCGGCGTGGCGCACGGTGCCGATGGCGGTCACCACGGCGGCGGTGCCGCAGGCGAACGTTTCCTTGACGCGGCCGCTCGCGGCATCGGACTGCCATGCTTCGAACGCGTACGGGGTTTCCGATACCTTGATGCCTTCCCGGCGGGCCAGTTCGATCACGGAAGCGCGCGTGATGCCCGGCAGGATCGTGCCGGACAGCGGCGGCGTCAGCAGCGAGCCGTCGTCCATGACGAAGAACACGTTCATGCCGCCGAGTTCCTCGATCCAGCGGTGCTCCGCGGCGTCCAGGAAGACGACCTGGTCGCAGCCTTTCTGCGATGCTTCGGTCTGCGCGATCAGGCTGGCCGCGTAGTTGCCGCCGCACTTCGCCGCGCCGGTGCCGCCAGGCGCTGCACGCGTGTACTGGTCCGATACCCACACCGTGACCGCCGGCTTGCCGCCCTTGAAGTACGGGCCGACCGGGCAGGCGATCACGCAGAACACGTACTCGGACGCGGCGCGCACGCCGAGGAAGTTCTCCGCGGCAAACATGAACGGACGCAGGTACAGGCTGCCGTCGCCACCGGGGATCCAGTCGCGGTCGATGTCCACCAGCGCCTCGACGGCGCGCAGGAAATCGGCTTCCGGCAGGTCGGCCATCGACATGCGCGCGGCGGAGGCGCGGAAGCGCTTGGCGTTTTCCTGCGGGCGGAACAGCGAGATTTTGCCGTCGGCGCCGCGATAGGCCTTCATGCCTTCGAAGATTTCCTGCGCGTAGTGCAGGACGGCGCAGGCCGGGTCAATCTGGAACGGGCGGCGCGCTTCGACCTTGGCGTCATGCCAACCGCGACCTTCGGTCCAGCGGATCGTGACCATATGGTCGGTGAATACGCGTCCGAAGGCGGGGTCGACCAGCGCGGCCGCGATCTTGTCGGCCGGCGTGGGGTTGGGGTGACGTTCCACGGTGAACTGCAATTGGTTGTCAGCGCTCATGTTTCTGTGTCTCTTCGTCTTCGGACAGGGATTTCAGTTTTCCGATGCAATGCATGCAATGTAGGCCCGGCGTCAGGCCGAAAAGTGACGATAATCGCGCATCTTTCCGGACGTCCGGTGCTAACCCTGAAGTGTAACTCGATGGTGCAATGCAGCGTCAGCCTGATCGGGGGCCAATGTCGGGTGGGGTGGGGGGTTGCGAGCGGTCTTGGGCCGGAGCCGGCGGCCGGCCAGCTCCGGTATTTCGCGCTCAGGTTTTCTGCTTTCGAGCCAGGACAGACTCCGCAAGCAGGTCAAGCACCTCGACCGAGTCCTCCCATGCGATGCAGGCGTCGGTGATGCTCTGGCCGTATGTGAGGTCTGACGGATTGTGCTGGCCCGGCGTGAACTTTTGCGCCCCGGCGAGCAAATGGCTCTCGACCATCACGCCAAACACCGACCGGCTGCCGCCGCTGACCTGTTGCGCCACGTCGCGCGCCACATCGATCTGCCGAAGGTGTTGCTTGCTGCTGTTGGCGTGGCTGCAATCGACCATCAACCGCCCTTCGAGCCCGGCGGCTTCGAGTTCCTTGCAGGCAGCCGCCACCGATTGGGCGTCGTAGTTCGGGGTCTTTCCGCCACGGAGGATGACGTGGCAGTCCGGATTGCCACGGGTATGTACCGTCGCAACCTGCCCGTTCTTGTGGACGCCCAGGAAGTGGTGCGGGCGCGAGGCGGCCTGGATGGCGTCGATGGCGATCTTGATATTGCCGTCGGTGCCATTCTTGAAGCCGATCGGCGCCGAAGTGCCCGACGCCAGCTCCCGGTGAATCTGGCTTTCCGTCGTGCGCGCGCCGATGGCGCCCCAGCTGATCAGGTCGCCGATGTACTGGGGCGAGATGACGTCCAGGAACTCGCCGGCCGCGGGCAGGCCGAGACGATTGATATCGACCAGCAGATGGCGCGCCATCCGAAGGCCCTCGTCGATGCGGTAGCTTTCGTCGAGATACGGGTCGTTGATCAGGCCCTTCCAGCCCACGGTTGTGCGGGGCTTTTCAAAGTACACGCGCATCACGATTTCCAGCGTCCCGGCATGGCGCAAGCGCTGTTCCATGAGCCGCTGCGCGTAGTCGAGCGCGGCGCGCGGGTCGTGGATCGAGCACGGTCCCATGATGACCAGCAGACGGTCATCCTGGCCATGCAGAATGCGGGAAATGTTTTGCCGCGTGGTGGTGACCAGCGATTCGATCGGCGTCCCGCGAATCGGGAAGAACCGGATCAGGTGCTCGGGCGGCGGCAGCGGAATAATGTCTTCGACACGGGCATCGTCGGACACGCTGGTGCGGTCGGAGGGGCGTGGCCAGCCCTCGCCCATGCTGTATGTGGACTCTTGTGGGTTACTCATGGCTTGTTGATGGTGAACCGGGGCGCACCCGTATAGTAGCCGTTCTATGCCAGTCCTCGGGCGGCGGGCGTGCCGAGCGCTTCCTCCACGAACAGCAGCCGGTCATTGCCCCAGAACAGCTCGCCATCGACGATGAAACTCGGCGCGCCGAAGATGCCGCGCGCCACGGCGTCTTCGGTGGCGCTTTTCAGCGCCTGCTTGACCTCGGCGTCGTCGACCATGGCCAGCGCTGCTTGCGCATCGACGCCGCCGCGCACCAGCACGGCGCCGATTTCCGCCGGATCGTTGAGGTTCTTGCCCTGTTCCCACATCGCGCTGAACATCGCGTCCAGATAGCGGTGGAAGGCCGTTTCGTCCTGGCGCTGATAGCCGATCGCGCCACGCATCAGCATCAGTGTGTTGACCGGGAAATGCGGGTTCTGCCTGAACGGCACGCCATAGCGGCGCGCCCAGCGCTCGGTGTCGCCGCGCGACCATTTGCCCTTGGCTGGCACCTCGGCCGGGCTGTGGTTGCCCGTGGCCTTGAACACGCCGCCAAGCAGGATGGGGCGCCAGACGATGGTGGCGCCGGTGCGCTGCGCCACGCGTGGCAATTCCTTGTAGGCGAGATAGGAATAGGGGCTGCCGAAGTCGAAGAAGAATTCCACCTGCTTGGTCACGGCATGTCTCCTTGGTGTCGTGTCTTGTGATTTCGGGGAGGAGAGAGGGCGCCTACCAGCGCTCGATCCAGGGACGGATGTCGAGTTCATGCGTCCACGCGTCACGTGGTTGCTGGTGCAGCATCCAGTAGGTGTCGGCAATATGCTCCGGATTGACGATGCCGTCCTGCTCCTTGGCCGCGTAGCGATCGGGGAAGTTCTCGCGGATCCATTCGGTGTCGATGGCAGCATCGATGACCAGGTGCGCGACGTGGATGTTCTTCGGCCCCAATTCGCGCGCCATGCTCTGCGCCAGCGCGCGCAGCGCATGCTTGGCACCGGCAAAGGCGGCCATGTTCTCGCGCCCGCGCAGGCTGGCGGTGGCGCCGGTGAAGAAGATCGAGCCGCGCTGGCGCGGCAGCATCACGCGCGCAGCCTCGCGGCCCATCAGGAAGCCGCCGAAGCAGGCCATTTCCCAGACCTTGTAGTACACGCGGGAAGTCGTCTCGACGATCGGAAACCGCACGTTGGCGCCGATATTGAACACCGCGACCTCCAGCGGTGCGATATCGCGCTCGATGCGGGCGATCAGCTCGACCGTCTCGTCTTCCTTGCGGGCATCGCTGCCAAACGCGTGCGCCTCGCCGCCCTCGGCGCGGATCTGCGCCACCAGCGGCTCAAGCTTGTCCGCGCTGCGCCGCGTGACACACGCGATATAGCCCTCGCGCGCAAAGCGCCGCGCAATGGCCCCGCCCGTGGCGTCGCCCGCGCGACCACCAGTATGGCTTTCTTGTCCGGCATGGCTGTCTCCGTGCTGTCGTGTCGGAAGGGGATCGTAGCAGCGTTGGAGAAATCGCGTTGGCGGGTGCCTCAGCGCGTCTTCGCGTTGAGCTCGGCCGCCGCGCGCCGCAGGTAATCGATCATGTGCACAGCGCTGCTGGTCAGCGGCCGTTCACGCAACGTCATGACGCCTACCGGCGGCAGCTCGACCGGTACGTCCATGGTCAGGATGCGCAGCCGGCCTTCCGCTTCCAGCGCGCGGGCGGCGGACTGTGCCATGAAGCCCGCCGCATCGCGTGCGGTGGCAAAGGTGGCCAGTGCGAGGTACGACGACGATTCGATCACGTCCTGCGGCGGGTGCAGCCCGTGCTGGTAAAAGGCCTGTTCGATCTTGACCCGCAGCGAAGCCCAGGGCGGCGGGAACACGCATGGCATTTCCGCCAGGTCGTGCCAGCCGGCGCTGGCCTTGCGTGCAAGACGATGCCCGCGCCTGACCACGACCACCATGGGATCATCGTACAAGGCTTCGGCGAGCAGGTCCGGCGCGGCATAGCCGGGCTCCAGCCGGCCGACGATCAGGTCCAGCTCGCTCAGGCGCAGCCGGGGCAGCAGGTGGGTCAGGTCGCCTTCCTCGACCAGTACGGTGGCGCGTGGGGAACGATCCTTGAGCATGCCGACCGCGCGTGCCAGCAATGCCGGCAACGCCGCGCCCATCGAGCCGATGCGGATGCGCCCCGACGCGCCGCTTTCGACCGCTGCGATTTCGTCGCGCGTCTGCTCATATTGCGCCAGCACGGAACGCGCAAAGCGCACCAGGGACTCGCCCGCAGCGGTGGGCTCGGTGCCGCGCGTGGACCGCGTGAACAACGTCAGGCCCAGCATCTTCTCGACCTCGGTCAGCACGCGCGACACCGCGGGCTGGCTGACGGACAGGAACTCGGCCGTACGGCCGAGATGCCGGAATTCATCGAGCGCTACCAGAAGCTGCAGGTGGCGGAGCTTGATGTTGGAGCGCAGCGCGCGGTCGATATTGGCCATGGCCGCAGTCTACATAACGAAGGTGTTATGAAGCAATTCCCGTTTCTGATTGGATTGTTATGTTGGGCAGGCCCACAATGCTGGGCAAAGCGAAGACGGCCTGTCCGTCTCATCACAACGGAGACACCCCACATGACTCAAGGACTCCCCTTCAATCCCAAGCGCCGCAGGCTGCTCATCAGCGGTGCGGCGGCCGCTGCCGCGGGTACGGCTGGCATTGTCCTGCCTGGTGTGGGCCGGGCCGCCGCGGCGGAGTATCCCGAGCGTCCCATCACGTTCATCTGCCCGTGGCCGGTGGGCGGGACAGCGGACCAGTCCATGCGCGCCCTGTGTCAGGTGGCTTCCGGCATCCTGAATCAATCGATCGTGGTCGAAAACCGTGCCGGGGCATCCGGCATGATCGGCACCAAGGCGCTGGCGCGGGCCAACCCGGACGGCTACACCATCGGCCAGATCCCGATCTCGGTCACGCGCTTCTCGCAGCTTGGCATGCTGCAGCTCGACCCGCGCACGGAACTGACCTACCTGGCACGCACCTCGGGTCAGACCTTCGGCATTGCGGTGCCGGCCAACTCGCGCTTCAAGACGCTGCAGGACGTGGTCGCCGCGGCCAAAGCCAGCCCGGGCCGGCTGACCTATGCCCATGCCGGCGTCGGGGGGGCCACGCATGTCGGCATGGAGCAGTTCGCGCTGGCGGCGGGTGTGAAGTTCAACGCCATTGCCTACAAGGGCGGTGCCGCGGCGCTGCAGGATGTGCTGGCCGGGCAGGTGGACCTGCTGGCCGACTCCAGTTCGTGGGCCCCGCACGTTGAAGCCGGCAAGCTGCGACTGCTGGCCACCTGGGGCGAACAGCGTGCCACGCGCTTCAAGGACACGCCCACGCTGAAGGAGCTTGGCTACGACGTGGTGGTGGAGGCTCCCAACGGCATCGGCGCACCCAAGGGTCTGCCTGCTGCGGTGGAAAAGAAGCTGCGAGACGCCTTCCGCGCGGCAGTAGCGAGCACCGAATTCCGGCAGGTGGCAGCGCGTCTGGACGCGCCCGTTATGTACCTGGACGGCCCCGACTACAAGAAGTATGTGTCCGCAGTTTATGACCAGGAAACCCAGCTGATCAAGAAACTGAGGCTCAAGGAACTGCTGCAGCAAGGTTGATTGCCAAGTGAAAACGAATCCCGTCATCCGGCTGCATGCGAACGACAACGTCCTGATCGCCAGGAGCGAGCTGGCGCTCGGGCAGCAGTTGTCCGACCCGGCGCTGCGCGTGCGCGCGCAGGTTCCCGCTGGCCACAAGATCGCGGCGTGCGCCATCGCGGGCGGCACGCCGGTGCGCAAGTACGACACTGTGATCGGCGTCGCGTCGCGCGATATTGTCGCCGGCGAACACGTGCACTCGCACAACCTGACGCTGGTCGACTTTTACCGCGATCCGGGCTTTTGCCAGGACGTGCGCGCGGTGGACTACGTGCCCGAAGCGGATCGCGCGACGTTCATGGGCTTCGTGCGTCCGGATGGCCGCGTGGGCACGCGCAATTTCATCGGCATCCTGTCGTCGGTGAACTGCTCGTCCACGGTCATCCGGCAGATTGCCACGCATTTCACGCATGAGCGGCTGGCGTCGTATCCGAACGTGGATGGCGTGGTGGCCTTTGCGCAGACGAGTGGCTGCGGCATGTCGTCGCCGAGCGAGCACTTCGACGTGCTGCGCCGCACGCTCGCAGGCTATGCGCGGCATGCCAACCTGGCGGGCGTGCTGATCGTGGGCCTGGGCTGCGAGCGCAACCAGGTAACCGGGCTGGTCGAATCGCAGGGGCTGGAGCCGGGTGCGTCCATGCAGACGCTGGTCATGCAAGACACCGGCGGGACGCGCAAAACGATCCAGGCGGGGATCCGTGCCATCGAATCGATGCTGCCCGCCGCCAACCGCGCGGTACGCCAGCGCGTGCCGGCCAGCCATCTGAAGATCGGGCTGGAGTGTGGCGGCTCGGACGGGTTCTCCGGCATCAGCGCGAATCCTGCATTGGGCGCAGCATGGATATCCTGGTGCGCCATGGCGGTACCGCGATCCTCTCGGAAACCCCGGAAATCCACGGCGTCGAGTTCATGCTGACGCGCCGTGCGGTGACGCCGGAAGTCGGCCAGAAGCTGCTCGATCGCCTGGCCTGGTGGGAACGCTATACCGCCGGCCACAACGCGCAGTTCAACGGCGTGGTCGGCCACGGCAACCAGCAGGGCGGCCTGGCGAACATCTTCGAGAAGTCGCTGGGGTCGGCCATGAAGGGCGGCACGACCCCGCTGCAAGCCGTGTACGAGTACGCCGAGCCGATCGACAAGGCGGGCTTCGTCTTCATGGACTCGCCTGGTTACGACCCCGTGGCCGTCACAGGCCAGATTGCCAGCGGTGCCAACCTGATCTGCTTCACCACCGGGCGCGGCTCCATGTTCGGCTCCAAGCCGGCGCCCACCATCAAGCTCGCCTCGAACTCGGCCATGTACGACCGACTGCAAGAGGACATGGACATCAACTGCGGGCTGGTGGTGGATGGGGTTCTGACGATCGAGCAGATGGGGCAGCGCATCTTCGAACACATCTTGCAGAGCGCGTCCGGCCAGCCGACCAAGAGCGAGTTACTCGGCCTGGGCGACAACGAGTTCGTGCCCTGGCATCTCGGCATCGTCAGCTGACCGCTTCCTCCGCTTCCTCCGCTTCTTCCGCTTCTTCCGTATTCGTTACGCACATTCCATGTCCCTGACTCTTGCCAATGCCTCGCTGCTGCGAAGCCAGAACTTCATCGGCCAGCAATGGCGCGATGCCGGCCTGGGCGGCCGGCTTGCCGTCACCAATCCGGCCACGGGCGAGGTGTTCGCCCAGGTGCCAGACAGCGACGATGACGACGCCGGGCGCGCCGCCGATGCCGCGGCCGATGCGTTTCCTGCCTGGAGCGCGCGTCCCGCACGCGAGCGCGCGCAATGGCTCAAGCGCTGGCATGCGCTGATCCTGGCGAACCAGGAGGACCTGGCGCGCATCATCTCGACCGAGCAGGGCAAGCCGCTGAAGGAAGCGCGCGGCGAGGTCCTGTACGGTGCCTCTTATGTCGAGTGGTTTGCCGAGGAAGCCACGCGCATCTGCGGCGATATCGTCGCGGAGGCCGTGCCCGGCCGCAAGCTGCTGGTGCTGAAGGAACCGGTCGGGGTGGTGGCGGCCATCACGCCATGGAACTTCCCGCTGGCGATGATTGCCCGCAAGATTGCGCCGGCGCTGGCGGCCGGCTGCACGGTAGTGGCCAAGCCGGCCGAGGACACGCCGCTGACCGCGCTTGCGCTGGTCTGGCTGGCGGAGCAGGCCGGATTGCCGGCAGGTGTGCTTAATATCGTCACGGCGTCGCGCGACAGCACGCCGACCGTGGTCGATGCGTGGCTGGCAGACAGCCGCGTGCGCAAGATCACGTTCACCGGCTCGACGCCGGTCGGCAAGCACCTTGCGCGGGAATCGGCCGACACGCTCAAAAAGCTTTCACTGGAGCTCGGTGGCAATGCGCCGTTCATCGTGTTCGAGGATGCGGACCTGGACGCCGCGGTCGATGGCCTGATGGCGGCAAAGTTCCGCAACGGCGGGCAGACTTGCGTGTGCCCGAACCGGGTCTACGTGCACGACACCGTCCATGATGACTTTGTCGAACGGCTCGCGCGCCGCGTGGGCGCGCTGCATGTCGGGCCGGCCACGGACGAGAACGCGCAGATCGGACCGATGATCACGCGCGCCGTCGACAAGATCGCGCGCCATGTCGACGACGCAGTGGCCAAGGCGCACGCGTGGTTACGGGCGGCCGGCGCGTCCGTGCAGCGGACGGCCCGCACTACTACGCGCCCACCGTGCTGATCGACGCAACGCCTGCGATGGAGCTCGCGTGCGAGGAGACCTTCGGGCCTGTCGCGCCGGTTTTCCGCTTCCGCGACGAGGCGAGGTGATCCGCGACGCGAACGACACGCCGTTCGGGCTGGCTGCGTATTTCTACGCGAACGACGTGCGCCGCATCTGGCGCGTGGCGCAGGCGCTCGAGACCGGCATGGTGGGCATCAACGAAGGCGCCATCGCCGCGGAGGCCGCGCCGTTCGGCGGCGTCAAGGAATCCGGCTATGGGCGCGAAGGGTCCCGCCACGGGCTGGACGACTACCTGCATACCAAGTACCTTTGCCAGGGCCAGCTCGGCTGAGCGGCAGCATCCCAGCACCCACGGATACCAAGACACCATGCCCGCACACAACCCGTTCAAGGCCGCCCTGGCGGCCCGCCAGGCGCAGATCGGCCTCTGGCTTTCGATGGCGACCCCATACCTTGCCGAGGTGTCGGCCACGGCCGGCTTCGACTGGCTGTTGATCGACGGCGAACACTCGCCAAACGACGTTCGCAGCACGCTGCAGGCACTGCAGGCGATCGCCCCCTATCCCTCGCAGCCAGTGGTGCGCGCGGTGGCGGGCGAGGTGGCGCTGATCAAGCAGTTGCTCGACATCGGCGCAAAGACCTTGCTGGTGCCGATGATCGATACGGCCGAGCAGGCGCGCTTGATGGTGAGCGCCACGCGCTATGCCCCGCAGGGCATTCGCGGCGTGGGTAGTGCAGCGGCACGCGCGTCGCGGTGGAACGGCCGTGCCGATTACCTCGACGTGGCCAATGATGAAGTCTGCCTGCTGGTGCAGGCGGAGACGGCGACCGCACTGCAGAACCTCGAAGCCATCTGTGCGGTGGACGGCGTCGACGGCGTGTTCATTGGCCCGGCTGACCTGGCCGCGTCCATGGGCCACCGCGGCAAGCCTGGCCACCCGGAGGTGCAGGCGGCCATCGAGGGCGCCATGCGCACGATCATTGCCAGCGGCAAGGCGGCGGGCACGCTGACCTCCGATCCGGCGCTGGCGCGCCGCTACCTGGAGCTTGGCTGCACCTTCGTGGCAACCGGGGTGGATATCACGATGTACGCCAGCGCGGCACGCCGGCTTGCCGCAGAGTTCAAGCCGCAACAGGCCGGTGCCGTTGGCGGCACGCCTTCGGCTGTCTACTGAACAGGCTTGCCGGATCAACCGCGAGCCAAACACGAGTCAAACATGCAAGTCCACGTCCCGGATACGGATACCACCCTGCGCGCCATGCAGGCCATCGTCGGCGAGCACGGCTGCCTGAGCAGCGACGCCGACATGCAGCCCTTCGTCACCGACTACCGGGGCATCTACCATGGCAAGGCGCAGGTGGTCGTGCTGCCTGCGTCGACGCAGGAGGTCAGCGAAGTCATGCGGTGGTGCCATGCCAACCACGTGCCGGTGGTGCCGCAAGGCGGCAACACCTCGCTGATGGGCGGCGCAGTGCCGGACGACAGGGGCGTGGCCGTGGTCATCAACCTGCGCCGCATGAACCGTGTGCTTGGCATCGACACGGTCAACGACACCATGACCGTTCAGGCGGGGGTCACGCTCAGCGCGGCGCGCAGCGCGGCGGAAGGCGAGCAGCGCCTGTTCCCGCTGCGCATCGGTTCGGAAGGCTCGTGCCAGATCGGCGGGAACCTGTCGACCAATGCCGGTGGCACGGCGGTGCTGCGCTACGGCAATATGCGCGACCTGGTGCTCGGCATCGAGGCCGTGCTGCCGGACGGCCGCATCTACTCGTCGCTGCGCGGCCTGCGCAAGGACAACACCGGCTATGACCTGAAGCACCTGTTCATCGGCGCGGAAGGGACGCTTGGCATCATCACTGGCGCGGTGCTCAAGCTGATGCCCCAGCCGCGGAGTACGGCGGTGGCGTTCGTTGCCGTGCAGGGCCCGGCGGCGGCCGTGCAGTTGCTCGGCGAGGCCAAGCGCCTGTCGGGACAGGCCGTCACGGCATTCGAGCTGATCTCGCGTCCGGCGCTGGAGCTGGTGCTGGAGTACCTGGGCAATGTTCCCTCGCCGTTGCCCGGGACGCACGACTGGATGGTGCTGATCGAGCTGACCTCGGGCACGGACGCGGAAAGCCTCAATGCGACGCTGATGGAGATCCTGGAATCGGGGTTCGGACAGGGGCTGGTGCTGGACGCCGCCGTCGCCGCGAGCCTGTCCGATGCGCAGACCTTCTGGCGCATCCGCGAAGAGATCTCCGACGCGCAGACCCGTACCGGCGGCAGCATCAAGTGCGACGTCTCGGTGCCGCTGTCGCGCATCGCGGCGTTTGTGGAGGACGCATCCGCGCAGGTGCTGGCGCTGGAGCCGTCCGCCCGCATGGTGATCTACGGACATATGGGCGACGGCAATGTCCACTTCAATCCGCTGCGACCCAGGGACCGGCCCGCGAAGGAATTCCTGGCGCAGTGGTACGAACGCATTTCCGGCCTGGTCGATGCGATGGCCCACGCCGAAAATGGGTCGATCTCTGCCGAACATGGCGTTGGCGTGGTCAAGCGCGATGACCTGGCGCAGTTCAAGTCCGCGGTGGAGATCGAGCTGATGTGGCAGGTGAAGCAGGCACTGGACCCGCGCAACCTGCTCAATCCGGGCAAGGTGCTGCCGGCGCACGGGAGCTGCCCCCCCGCAACGGGTGCGTGACACGAATGGCCCATCTCGGCTAAGGTGTCTGCTGGACAAGAGACCCGGAGTCCCCACGCAGGCGGGCATCCGGGCGGACAGCCATACACACACAAGGCCGAGAAAGCATGAGCCAGCACGCCCCGATTGCGCCAACGACGCAGCAGATTCCGCTCGAAAACCCACCCTCGACTATCCCTGCGGCGATGCACCCGCGCCGGGCCAGGCGCTTGAGGTTGCGCCTGGCGTGCGCTGGCTGCGCATGCCGATGCCGCTGGGCCTGAATCACATCAATCTCTGGGCCATCCGCGACGGCGCCGGCTGGGCGGCCGTGGATTCCGGGCTGCAGACGCCCGAGACGGCTGCCGCATGGCGCACGCTGTTCGCTGAAGGCGGGGCGCTTGCCGGTGGAGGACTCACGCGGCTTTTCGTCACCCACATGCATCCGGACCACATCGGCATGGCCGGCTGGCTCACGCGCAAATTCGGCTGCCGCCTCTGGATGACGTCGACGGAGTACCTGATGTGCCGCGTGCTGGCCGCGGATACCGGCCGCGCCGCGCCGCAGGAGGGCGTCGACTTCTACCGCCGGGCCGGTTGGACCGACGACGACATCGAAGTCTACCGGACCCGGTTTGGCGGCTTCGGCAAGTACGTGCATGCGTTGCCCGAAAGCTTCCAGCGCCTGTCGGATGGCGATGTGCTGCGCATTGGCGAGCACGAATGGCGCGTGGTGGTCGGCAGGGGGCACTCGCCCGAGCACGCGTGCCTGTATTGCCCCGCACTGAAGGTGCTGGTTTCCGGCGACCAGGTGCTGCCGCGCATCTCGTCCAACGTCTCCGTATTCCCGACCGAGCCGGAGGCAGATCCCATGGGAGACTGGCTGGCCTCGCTCGACAAGCTCCGCAGCGAGGTGCCGGACGATGTG
Source organism: Cupriavidus sp. UYMMa02A (assembly GCA_001725945.1). Taxonomy (GTDB): domain Bacteria; phylum Pseudomonadota; class Gammaproteobacteria; order Burkholderiales; family Burkholderiaceae; genus Cupriavidus. The sequence continues at coordinate 28,619 of LRMT01000149.1, forward strand.
CTGGTGCTGCCGGCCCATAACGAACCGTTCCGCGGCCTGCACGCCCGCCTCGACTACCTGTCGCGCAGCCAGCACCAGGCGCTCGATCGCCTGCGTGAAGCCCTGGCTGAGCCGCGGCGCGCGGTCGATGTATTCGGTCAGTTGTTCTCCAGGCCCATCGACAGCCCGGGCCTGCTCGGCATGGCGACGGGCGAAAGCATCGCGCACCTGAACTACCTGATGCACCGGGGCGAAGCGATCCGGGAAATCGGGCAGGACGGGTTCCACTGGTATCGCATGAAATAGGAGTTATCCCGGGCGGGGCGCAGTTATCCGGCCCGCAAAAACTTGACTTCGTTGCCTCCGATATATATCTTAAGATATGTTTTAAGATATATCGGAGGCATTCGTGCGTCATCCATCTGCTTCATTCGGCCATGCGGCCTTGGTCATCACATCGGCATGAGGCTTTCCCGCCATTTCCTGCACCATGCTATCGGGCGCCATCATCGGGGCGGCGGCTCCTGGGGCGGCCAGGATGGCGGCGACGGGTCTGGCGGCCGGGTGACTTTGACGGGGAGGACTGGCGGCGCGGCCGCAAATTCAGCGCTGAAGACCTGCAACTCCTGCTGCTCGCCCTGCTGAAAGAAAAGCCCAGCCATGGCTATGAACTGATCAAGCGCTGGAGGCCCGGACCAGCGGCTTCTACAAGCCCAGCCCCGGCATGGTTTATCCCGCACTGACCTATCTGGAAGAGGTCGGCTACGCGACGGTGGACACCGAGGGCAACAAGAAGCGCTATCACCTTGCCGACGGCGGCCGTACTTACCTGGCGGACAACAAGGACCGGCTCGACCTGATGCTCGGCGCCTGCAGCACGCAGCGCGCAAGATGGAGTGGATCCGCCGCGCCATGGCGGGTGAGCCGCAGGTCGAGCCCGAGCAGGGCGGCTGGGCGCCCGAATTCGTGCAGGCACGCGTGGCGCTCAAGCGCGCGCTGGCACTGCGCAGCGATGCTTCGCCGGACGAGCAGCGGCGCATTGCCGCCATCCTCGCGCGCGCCATGGCCGAGATCGAAGCCGGCCCGCAACGCTGAATCGTGGCGTTGACCTTCGCGTCCACGCTGGGCGCCGTGCGCGCCCGCCATCCAGGGAATTCCATGACGACACCGAGAGACACTACTCAACCCAACCGCGACCTGAGCGTGCAGCGCGTCCGCCATCCGCTGAAGATGCGGATGCTCCAGGTTGTCCGCACGCGGCACATATCGCCGCAACTGCTGCGCGTGACGCTGCACGGCGCCGACCTGGCCGATTTCGTCTCGGCCTCGTTCGATGACCATGTGAAAGTCTTCTTCCCGCAAGGCGGCGCCGACAAGCCAGTCCTGCCCGAAGCCGGGCCCAACGGTCCCGTCTTTGCCGAAGGCCGGCCGCGGCCACCGGCGCGTGACTACACGCCGCGCCGTTACGACGCTACAGCGCAGGAACTCGACATCGAATTCGTGCTGCATGGCGACGGCCCCGCGTCCACCTGGGCGGCACAGGCGCAGCCGGGCCAGTTCCTGGGCATTGGCGGCCCGCGCGGCTCGTTCGTGGTGCCCGTGGCGTTCGATTGGCATCTGCTGGTGGGCGACGAAACGGCGCTGCCCGCTATCGGTCGCCGGCTGGAGGAGCTGGGCGCCGATACCCGTGCGCTGGTCGTGGTCGAAGTGCCTGACGCGACCGCCGAAATTCCGCTGCCCAGTCCGGCGAACGTGGAGGTGCACTGGCTTCACCGCGGCAATGCGCCGGAAGGCAGCTTGCTGGAACCCGCGCTGCGCGCCATCGCACTGCCGCGTGGCGAAGGCTATGTCTGGGCTGCCGGCGAATCGGCGGCGATGAAGGCGGTCCGCCAGCATCTTGTTACCGAGCGCGGCATCGACAAACGCGAATCCGCGCATCGAGCTACTGGAAGCGCGGCGCGGCCGCCGTGCACGAGACCCTGGACGACTGACCGGACGCTGAATGGCCTAAGATGACGGCAGCGTAACTCGCAGGGAGGCTGCCGTGCCGGACATCACTTCGGGCTGGAGAAGGTTTCAAGCTGTCGCCGCCGCCAGTGCCGCGATGACATTCGCGGCCTGCGCGCCGGACTCTGTCCGCAACATCGAGGCCAAGGGTTTCAATGCCTATCTGGATTCGCTGAAGACAGCCTGTCCAAATATGGTCATCGGTACCAACAACATCAGCGAGTGGCTGCGCAATAGCGGCAATACCGGGGACGACGATTACGTCTACTGGCTCGACCAGACTTCCCGCCTCTACTACAAACGCATCAGTCCGGCCCAGTACCGGACCTCGGTCAGCGCGGCGCTGGGTAGCGGGAAGGCAGATACGCGGGCGGTGGACTGCATCATCCAGCACTTGCCGGCGGAGCGGCCGAGCAGCCCGCCGGGTGGGAAGCTGTTGTGACTGGCTGTACGGCCGGCGTGTGATGGCCAGGTGGATCGGAGTTCGGCGTGAAACTCTGTGGTAAATTTGTCGTCTATACTTGACAAGATGCTTTGATCAACTCCACATCATGAATGCCGCAATACTTGGAATTGCCATTCAGCGCAAACGGACCGAACTGGGTCTGACCCAACAGCAATTGGCGGACATGGCCCAGTTGTCACGGCAGTCGCTCAATGGCATCGAGCATGGAACCGTCAACGCTACGCTGGATACGCTTGGCCGGCTGCTTGACGTGCTGGGACTATCGCTGGGCATTTCCGATCCTGAGCAAGACCGCGAGGGCGCACCGACGCGCGCACTGTGGATGGCCGCGAAGGGCGCCAATGTCAGCTACACAGGCGAACTTACGCCTGAGGAACTGGAGCGGGCGCTGGCAACGGGCGAGATTCCTGGGGAGCATCGGCCGCAGATTGCCAGGTACTCGATGAAGCGCCCCTGCAGCTTGTCGCAAAGGTGGTGGCCGAGGTGGCGGCGCGGCAGCATCGCAAGCCTGCGGATATCTGGAAGAACCTCCGTGCGCTTGCGCACGGCCTGATGGCAACTCGGGGCGGCTTGTGGGCGTAAAGGTGGCCTTGCGTGGCGACGTCTGGGAAACCTTGTTTCCACACGCGTTCACGTTGATGGACGAGGTGAGGCGGCACGGCGGCATCGAACCGTTCTGGACCTTCGGTGGCGGCACTGTGCTGATGCTTCGGTACGGCCACCGCTTCTCGCGGGACATTGACCTTTTTGTGCCTGACCCGCAGTACCTCGGCTATGTCACGCCCCGTCTGAGTGAGGCTGCCGAGTCCATCACCGCGGACTATATCGAGCAAGGCAACTTCATCAAGCTGGTGCTCGAGGCCGGCGAGATCGACATCGTGGCATCGCCGAACCTGACTACGAATCCTTTCGATGTATGGGAGATCATGGGGCGGCCGGTCAAGGTTGAGACCGCGGCGGAAATCGTTGCCAAAAAGCTCTACCACCGCGGCGACCGGGCCACGGCGCGCGATCTCTTCGACCTCGCTCTGGTGATCGAGCGTGACCCACAGGCGCTTGCGCATGCCGCGCCTTATCTGCAGCGCCATGCGCAAGCCTTCCTGGCGCGCGTGTCAGCGGGGGTCCCGATCATGCGCGAGCAATTCGCCAGCATACAGAGGACGGGCTTCACCCGGACGTTCGATGAGTGCGTTCGGACAGCCGGCGATTTCCTCAGTGGTTTGGACAGGGCGGGCTAAGAGGACCAGTGATCGTGCTGGACACGCAAGCCCTGTCTGGTGGGCGAACGGAAGCGACGAACTGAGTGTGACGGCGAAATCGACCATCCACCGTGAATGTCTTCTCATCCCTGGTGATCAGGGGCACAGCGATGGCAATTTCCCATGCCGGGATTGCGGACACGACTATCTACCCTTCCGTGAGATCCGCGCCTACAAGCACGTCAGGACTATCTGGTAACGGACGTGCAGCGCATCCTGCCCGTTGTGCAATCTCCCCATCCCCGCTAACATGAGTCTCCGGCAGCCGAGACAGCGGTTGCGACGTCGCTCGGACGGTTCCGGGCGCTTACGTAAAGGACTCCCTCATGACTGCCAGCTCTGGCAAGCGCCGCTTTGCGCGCATCGATCGCCTTCCCCCCGTACGTTTTCAATATCACCGCCGAGTTGAAGATGGCCGCCCGCCGCCGTGGCGAGGACATCATCGACATGAGCATGGGCAACCCGGACGGGGCCACGCCGCCGCATATCGTCGCGAAGCTGGTGGAGGCCGCGCAACGGCCGGATACGCACGGCTATTCCACGTCGAAAGGCATTCCGCGGCTGCGCCGTGCGATCTCGCACTGGTACCGCGAACGCTATGACGTGGAGATCGATCCGGATACCGAGGCCATCGTCACCATCGGCTCCAAGGAAGGGCTGGCGCACCTGATGCTCGCCACGCTCGACCGCGGCGACAGCGTGCTGGTGCCGGACCCGAGCTACCCGATCCATATCTATGGCGCGGTGATTGCCGGTGCGGATATCCGCTCGGTCCCGCTGGTGCCCGGGGTCGATTTCTTCGCGGAACTGGAGCGCACGATCCGCGGCAGCTACCCGAAGCCGAAGATGATCGTGCTGGGCTTTCCGTCGAACCCGACCGCGCAGTGCGTGGAGCTGGATTTCTTCGAGCGCGTGATTGCCCTCGCGCGCAAGCACGACATCTTCGTGGTGCACGACCTGGCCTATGCCGACATCGTCTTTGACGGCTGGAAAGCGCCGTCGATCATGCAGGTGCCCGGCGCCAAGGACATCGCGGTGGAGTTCTTCACGCTGTCCAAGAGCTACAACATGGCCGGCTGGCGCATCGGCTTCATGGTGGGCAACCCGGACCTCGTGGCGGCGCTGACGCGCATCAAGAGCTATCACGACTACGGCACGTTCACGCCGGTGCAGGTCGCCGCGATTGCCGCGCTGGAAGGCGACCAGGAATGCGTGAAGGAAATTGCCGCGCACTACCAGTCGCGCCGCGACGTGCTCGCGAAAGGGTTGATCGAGTCAGGCTGGCCGGTGGATATTCCGAAGGCGTCGATGTACATCTGGGCGCGCATTCCCGAGCCCTATCGCGAACTGGGATCGCTGGAATTCGCGAAGCAACTGCTGGCGAAGGCGAAGGTTTCCGTCTCTCCCGGCATCGGCTTTGGCGATTACGGCGACGAGTACGTACGCTTCGCGTTGATCGAGAACGAAGCCCGCATCCGCCAGGCCGTGCGCGGCATCAAGGCGATGTTCCGGGCGGATGGCCTCGTCAAGGTGCCGGTGGCCGAGCACGCGGACGGACACGGCAAAGACAAGAGCAAGGGCTGAGCGGGCGCTGGAATAGCAGGGTTGGCTCGCACACGCTCCACGACCGTGCGGGCTAACCTCGCGCCTCACGCCTGAACCGGCTTGGTGCGTGGCCAGTCCATCGCAGGAATGCCCGGCGAAATGCTTCTTCGCTGGAAAATCCGAGCTGGGCGGCGATTCTTCCGATGGACCAGTTGGTCATGCGCAGGCAGTGTTCGGCGTGCTCCCGCAGGCAGTGCTCGCATAGCGCGCGATAGCTGCTGCCGTCCGAGGCAAGACGGCGGCGCATGGTCGGTTCACTGATATCAAAGCGTGCGGCCAGTTCCGCCAGCGTGGGCAGCCGTGCCCCGTGCGCCAGCGCTGCATGCAGCACGCCGCGCGCTTGCTGGCTCAGGGAGACCACCTCCGAGGGCGCACCCACCAGGCGATAAGGAAAGTCCTCCAGGAAAGCGCCCAATTCCGCGGCCTGTCTCACGACACGCATATCCAGTAGTGCTGCATCGAAGTCGAACCCGTAGGCCGGGGCGCCGGCGGTCACGGTGGCATTGAACATGCCGAGGAACGGCATGGCGTCTTCGCGCCGCGGATGTGCCAGAAAGACATGGTCAGGGCGCAAAGGCTGCCCAATCAGCCATCCAAAGAGCTGCATGTAGTAGAAGAGTCCCGTCAGGTCCACCAGGCAGGCCGCCGACGTCTTCACGCGCCGCAACGAATCCATGCGGAACACTGCCCTGTCTCCCCGCTGCGTGAGGCTCAGGACGCCTGCGCGCGGATACAGCATCGCGCAAAATCCGCAGCGCAGCCGATGGCTTCCCTCAGGGTCCGGCAACTCAACACGCAGCGGCACAGCAAATCCACTTCCTGCTTGCGCATCGGCGGATGGCCGTCTCCCCTCGCGACGAGGGTCTCGAGTTGTTCGATCGAAGCGCGATAGAGCGCCGTGAACTGGTTCTGCCGCGCATGTTCTGCGGCGCCAGTGGCAGGCGGCATCTCGGCGCCTTGCCTTTTCAGTTCCTCCAGCAGTCGCTGCGCCATGCCGGTCGGAGCGGGTTTTCCCGTTGAAGTGGCACTCATGGAACGTTCTTGCTGATTGCTTTGGTAGGGATTCTTGACGGTCCGGGTAGGGATACGTGTCTGGCCGGCCTCCCATAATCATCCCGGAACTTCACCGGCACAAGGCAGGCGCGAAGCCCCGGACCGGGAAGGTTGCCATCCATCGAACCGCACGCATACATGGGGCAAACCATGACTCCGTTTCTCTGCTGCAGACTGCGAACGCCGGTACCGCAGTACCGTTGCTACGCCCATCCGCCTGGCGAGGGCCAGCGATGATCCATGTGCTCGACGAGATCGTACTGGATCCGAGGCGCGCGCCCGACATGCTCGCGCTGCTGGAACGCTCATACCTGCCGACGAGCGAGGCCAGGGGCCTGACGCTTCTCCACCGCTGGATGTCGCCGCCCGTTGCCATCGAAGACGCGCCCAATACGCTGCGGCTTCTTTGGCAAGTGGCGGATGCGCCGGCCTACTACGCCATGCGCGCGAGCATCGACGCTTCGGCCATCGCTTTCTGGTCTGAAGTCGATGCGCTGTGCGAAACACGCCGCCGGCATGTGATGTCCGACGCAACCGCGGCGCTGCCCTGGCCAAAGGAGCGAGACCATGCGGCTTGAGACAGCACAGCTCCGGCTCGGCAGCGACCGTTGCGCCGGCATGGCGGCACCGACCCGGGAGCGCGAGCTTCTGGCCCGTGTCAGTGAATTGCCCGGTGTCCGTCACGTTGCACTGGCGCGCAACATGACAGGCAGTTTTGGCGCCGGCGACTATACGCTCGATCTGGCGTTCGCCGATGCGCCCGAGATAAGCCTCGCCGCCGCGTTGCGAGGGCTTGCAGAGGTCAACAGCGCCGTGTATCGCCCGATTGCCTGCGGCCAGCGTGACCCGCTGCTCTGCGATGGCATCTGGCGGACGCTGATGTTCCGGGTGCGCCGACAAGCCTCCGAGCAGCACATACGTGCGCTGGAGCGCGACCTGCTACGAATGCCGGATTACATGCCGGGAATCGTTAACTGGCGACTGGCTCGCATCGTATCGGCCGATACCTGGACCCATGTCTGGCAGCAGGAGTTCGCCAGCGTCAACGACCTGCTTGGCGAGTACCTGATGCACCCGTTTCATTGGGGATGGGTCGACCGATGGTTCGATCCCGAGTGCCCCGACTGGACCGTCGAGGCGATCTCCCACGCCTTCTGCCCACTTACCACGAGCCTGATTGCCGGCCACGCCGGCAAGGAGAATCAGCGGTCATGACGAGACACGAAATGCTGAAAGGAAAGATTGCACTGGTTACCGGTGCCAGCCGGGGAATCGGCCGCGCCATTGCGCAGCGTTTTGCGGCGGAAGGCGCCATGGTGATCGTCACCGGGCGACAAGCCGGCAAGTCCGACGATGACCCTGGGACGCTGCGCGAGACCGTAGCGCTGATCAGGCGGCAAGGTGGCAGTGCGATGGCGCTGCAGGTGGACCTCGATGACCCGGCCCAATGCGCCGGACTCGTTCCGCGAGCCGTCCAGGCAGCAGGCGGTCTCGACATTCTGGTCAACAACGCGGGCGCGCGGAGTACGGCAGTATCGAATCGATGCCGCTGGAAATGTTCGACCGGACGGTGGCGCACTACCTGCGTGTCCCGTTCATGCTCAGCCAGGCAGCGATCCCCGTGATGCGCGAACGCGGGGCAGGATGGATCCTTAACCTTGGCTCCGTGACGGCGCTGGCGCCTGTGCGTCCTTACCAGGAGTTCGACCGCAGCGGCGGCGCCACCGCCTACGCTGCGGCCAAGGCGGCGATCAACCGATTCACGGAAGGACTCGCCGCGGAACTGCAGGCCGACAATATTGCGGTGAACTCGGTTGCACCGAGCACGGCAATCCGCACGCCGGGCAGCGAGCGTTTCATCCCGGATGGCTATCCCGTCGAGCCGGTGGAATACCTGGTGGAGACTGCGCTCGCGCTGTGCAGCGTACCGGCCCGGCAACGCACGGGATGCATTGCCCACAGCCTGCATTTCCCGCTGGATTCCGGTCTGGAGGTCTTGGGGCTCGATGGGGTCAGCAAGCTGCCGCCCCCCGTTGTGCCGCCTTGGGCGCATCCGGGCCTGCTCCGGTCGGATCTGCTCGGGGGCTGAATCATGCAGACATTGATGCGCGCTGCCGTCATCGACGCCACAGGCAGACCCGACGTGCTGAGGATTGCCAACGTCCCGCTTCCCGAACCTGCTGCCGGCGAAGTGCTGATCCGTGTGGCCTGTGCCGGCGTCAATCCCGCCGACTGGAAATGCCGCGAAGGTTATCTGGGTCAATTCATGCACTACAGCTTTCCGTTCGTGATCGGCTTTGATGTCAGTGGCGTTGTGGCCGCCGTGGGGGAGGGCGTAACGGCGTGGATTCCCGGTCAACGTGTGTTTGCGCAAACCGATGTGGGTGCGGGCAAATGGGGCTCCTACGCCGAGTACGTCGCCGTCGGTCAGGAATCCGTCGTCGCGATTCCGGACAGCCTCGGATATGCCGAGGCGGCGGCAGTCCCGACGCCGGCGCTTGCGGCATGGGCCGGGCTGTTTGACGAAGGCGGACTCAAGCCAGGCCAGACAGTGCTTGTACACGGCGGTGGGGGCGCTGTTGGCACCTTTGCCATCCAGTTGGCGCACGCTGCAGGCGCCAGAGTGGCCGCCACCTGCAGCGCAAGCCGCTGCGACGAGTTGAAGTCCCTTGGCTGCCAGATGCCGATCGATTACCGCGGCGGCGCAATCGCGAACGCTGTACACGACTGGGCGGCTGGTGGCGTCGATCTTGTCCTGGATGCCGTCGGATGCGGCACGCTGCCCAATGGCCTGGATCTCCTGAAGCCAGGCGGCATCCTCGTGGCCATCATGACGCTGGTCAGCGCAGACAGCGGCCCCGATGCGGCCGAGGCGGCCCGCCGCGGCAAGCGTACCGCGCTCGCGTACAGCAGGATGCCAAGCGGCACGCGGTTACGCGAGATTTCCGCGCTGCTCGCAACAGGGAAAGTCCGGCCGCCCCGCATCGAATGCCTGCCGCTGGAGGATGCGGCCCTGGCGCTCGGGTTGGTCCAGTCAGGAAAGGCGCCTGCGAAGCTCGTGCTGCAAGTCGGCAGCCCTGCCGAAGGCGAAGCGTGGGCGCAGCGCCGGATACACGGCGTTGCATAGCCCCGTAAACAACTTCCATCGAAGACAGAGGAGACACATGAACAAGGCAATGCTTCTTCGCACGCTGACCGGTGCACTGGTGACCGCCGCGCAGCTTGGCGCACCGGCTTTCGCGGCGATGACGCCCGACGAGATCAAGCGGCTCGAAACCACGCTGACGCCCGTGGGTGCCGAGCGGATCGCGAACAAGGACCGCAGCATCCCGGCGTGGAGCGGAAAGTGGCAGGGCGCGCCGGCAGGCATGGCGTTCCGGCCAGGAGAGGCGTATCCGGATTCCTACGCTGCGGAAAAGCCCGTCGCGACGATCACGGCGCAGAACCTGGATCAATACCGCGCTCAGCTCAGCGATGGCCAGCTCGCCATGTTCAGGCTGTATCCCGCGACCTTCCGGATGATGATCTACCCGAGTCACCGTGATTTCCGCTATGGCGACGCTATCTACAAGGCCATCCACGACTACGCACCGAACACGCAGATGACGGCCGATGCGAACGGCCTCAAGGAATATCCGCCCACCGCGCCGTTTCCCGTGCCCAAGAATGGTCTGGAACTGATGTGGAACCTTCGCTTTTCGTCGGCCATTGCGGAAGAAGCTGCGGTCTACGACCAGGCGGTCGTGTACCGCGACGGCAAGACTGCATGGGGCAAGTGGAAATATGACATCTGGTCGCCGGTCAATAACGTCGCGTCTGACAAGCGGTCGCCGCTCATCGATCGCACGTTCGCCAGGGTCGAGACCGAACTCCCGTTGAGGGAACGCGGCAATATCATCGTCTCCCAGAGCTTCTGGGATCGCGAGGGCTCCGATACGGCCAGGACATGGCAGTACAACCCGGGCACCCGCCGCGTGCGTCAGGCGCCCGAGTTCGGATTTGACCAGCCATTAGGGCCGGGCGGCTTCCGGACCGTCGATGACGATCGCCTGTTCAATGGCTCGGGCGAACGCTACGACTGGAAAATCGTCGGCAAGCGGGAAATCTACATTCCGTACCACAACTACAAGCTCGCCGATCCCGCCGTCAAGTACGCCGACTTGCTGAGCGCCAATCATCCCAACCCCGACTACGTCCGTTACGAGCTTCACCGCGTCTGGGTCCTGGAAGCCACATTGAAGCAGGGCTTCCGGCACCAGTACGCCAAGCGCGTGCTGTACCTGGACGAGGACACATGGATGGCAGTGCTTGCCGACAACTACGACGCCCGTGGCCAATTGTGGCGCACCAATATGCAGTCGTCGTTCTACGCCTACGATATCAAGCGCTACTGTCCGTCGGCCGCCTTCTATCACGATCTGGTCGCCGGCTCGTATCTGGCGGACCGGTTGACCAACGAAGCAAACCAGTCCGCTTGAACCGCAGCCCCCAGTTCAATGAGGCCTACTTTTCGCCGGATTCGATTCGCAGCGCCGGGCACTAGGTCTTGATGAGAATCGGTCGCCGGCGCCAGCCATCAGCCCAACATGTGTAGCGGATCGGCGCCCGGCTGCCACCAGTGCGCAAACAGCGCCTCTACGGCGCCACCATCCACGGCATCGTAGCTGCCAATGCGCCAGCGCGGCGCGTTGTCCTTGTCGACGATCAGCGCGCGCACGCCTTCGATGAAGTCTCCGCGCGTGAACGATTGCACCACCACCGCCAGCTCCATGCGGAAGCAGTCCGCCAGGTCCAGCCGGCGGCACGCAGCAGCAGTTCACGCGTGGCGCAGGCTGCCAGCGGCGAGCGCTTGCGCAGCGTGTCCGCGGTACGTACCGCCCACTCGGCGTAGCGCGGGTCGTCCTGGCAGGCGAGGCCCGCGATAATTTCCGGTAGCCCTGCCTCTGCGGGGAAATGCCGCAGCAGCGCCGGCAGTACGTCGAGTAGCGGCGCATCGGCGGCGCTGCAGACCGGTTCGCGCGCCAGCGCGCGGCGCACGTCGTCCAGGGGCTTGCCGCTCCAGCGGATGGTGGCCAGCAGGTCCTCCAGGCTGTCCAGCGTGGCGCTGTGGACCGCCACATCGGCAAGCCCGCACAGCAGCGCGTCCTCGGCGCCGATAGTCACACCTGTCAGGCCGAGATAGAGCGCAAGCTGGACCGGCATCTTCGACAGGAAATGGCTTGCGCCCACATCGGGCACGAGCCCGATCCCTGTTTCCGGCATGGCCACGCGCGAACGTTCGGTGACGATGCGCAGATGCGCGGCCTGCGACAGGCCCATGCCGCCGCCCATGACGATGCCATCCATCAGCGCCACCACAGGCTTCGGATAGCGATGCAGGCGGTAGTCGAGCTGGTACTCGTCGATGAAGAACTGGCGCTGCAGCGGCGTGCCGTCGCGATGGCTGTCATACAGCGCGCGGATATCTCCACCCGCGCAGAACGCCTTGGGTCCGGCGCCGCGCAGCACCACGGCCTCGATGTCGTCCTGTCCGGCCCAGGCTTCGAGCTGGCCGGAAAGCGCGACGATCATCGGGTAGGACAGCGCATTGAGCTGGCGCGGCCGGTTCAGCGTCACCAGCCCTATACGGTTGATGACCTGGAACAGGACTCCCGGCTCGGTATCTGCCGGCGCGCTGGTGGGGGCGTTTTCAGGGGTCATTTGCATGATGCGCTCCTACGCATTGCGCCACTGCGGCGCGCGCTTCTGCAGGAAGGCATTGACGCCTTCGCGCTGGTCTTCGCCGTCGAACAGGTCGACAAAGCGCTCGCGCTCCACCGCCAGCGCTGCCTGACGCTGCACGCCCTGGCGCGCCAGGTGCACAAGCTGCTTGCTGTAAGCCGCTGCGCGCGGCTGACCGCGCACGCGCGTTCCGCCATGGCCAGTGCAGTGTCCAGCGCCTTGCCGCGCGGCACGACCTCTTCCACCAGGCCGATGCGCAGCGCCGTGGCGGCATCCACGCGCTCATTGGTCAGGATCATCCGCTTGGCCCAGCCTTCGCCGACCAGCCACGGCAGGGTTTGCGTGCCACAGCCGCATGGCAAGAGGCCCACGGCGGCTTCGGGCAATGCCATCTGCGCCTGCTCCTCGGCAATGCGCACATCGCAGGCGAGCGCGCATTCCAGCCCGCCGCCCATGGCGTAGCCATTGATCGCGGCGATCACGAGCGGCCGCGCGTCTGCAGCGCTTCGAACGCGGTGCCGAAGCGCCGCGCCATCACGCGCGCATGGGCGCGGTCGCCTTCGGCGAAGCCGTTCAGGTCGGCGCCGGCGCTGAAGAAACGGTCACCCGCGCCGGTGATGACGACGGCGCGGACTTCCGGATTCGCGTCGATTTTCGCAACCAGATCCTGCAATTGCTGCAGGCCCTCTGCGGTGAACGCGTTGGCCGGCGGGCGGCTGAGCGTGAGGCGGGCGATATGGCCGTCGAGGGCGAATTCGATCATCAGTCGGCTCCCTCAGGCCCCGGACTCGGGCAGGTATTGCCGGATCACGCCGGAGAAATCGAGCTGACCGTCGCCGGCCTGGCTCATTGCCTGATAGATCTGCTGCGCCAGTGCGCCGAGGAACAGCGGCTGCTTCACGCTGCGCGCAGCGTCGGTTGCCAGGCCCAGGTCCTTGAGCATCAGCTCGGCGCCGAAGCCTCCCGTGTAGCCGCGCGACGACGGCGCGGTCTCGATCACGCCAGGGTAAGGGTTGTAGGTGTCGGACGACCAGCAGCGGCCCGTCGACGTATTGACGATGCCCGCCAGCACGTTGGCGTCGATGCCCAGGCGCACGCCCAGTGCCATGGCTTCGGACACGCCGATCATCGAGATGCCCAGGATCAGGTTGTTGCAGATCTTGGCGACCTGGCCGGTGCCGGTGTCGCCGCAATGGACTAGGTTGCGGCCCATATTGGCGAGTACGGGCTTGACCTGCTCGAACAAGGCCGGCGTGGCGCCAACCATGAAGGTGAGCGTGCCGGCCTGCGCGCCGCCGGTGCCACCGGATACCGGCGCATCGGCCAGCGCATTGCCGTGTGCCGCCGCAGCCGCGGCCAGTTCGCGCACGGTGGCCGGGTCGATGGTGCTGGAATCCACCAGCGGCACGCCGCGGCGGACGCCCGCCAGTACGCCATCGTCGCCGAGATAGGCCTTCCTGACATGCGCCGCGGCCGGCAGCATCGTGATGACGAAGTCGGCCTCGGCCACCGCCTTGCGTGCCGAATCGGCCGTGGCGGCGCCCTCGGCGCGCAACGATGCCAAGGCTGCGGCGTGAGATCGAACACGGTCAGCGTGTGGCCTGCCTTGAGCAGGTTGCGCGCCATCGGCGCGCCCATGTTGCCAAGGCCGATGAAGGCGATATGCATGTCGGGTCTCCCGGTTATTGTGCTTACTTCAGGCTGATGGTGGTGTTCACGCCGTCATTGACCGTGGCATCGTCGAACCAGCGCGCCGTCACGGTCTTGGTCTGGGTGTAGAACTGCACCACCTGCTTGCCGTACGGGCCCAGGTCGCCGAGCTTGGAGCCGCGCGAGCCGGTGAAGCTGAAGTAGGGCACGGGCACCGGAATCGGGATATTGATGCCGACCTGGCCTACGTCAATCTCGCTCTGAAACTTGCGGGCCGCGGCGCCGCTTTGCGTGAACACGCCGGTGCCATTGCCGAACGGGTTGCGGTTGACGAGCGCGATGGCCTCGTCGAGCGTTTCCACGCCGATGACCGTCAGCACCGGCCCGAAGATCTCGTTGGTGTAGATCGACATGTCGGTCGTCACATCGGTGAAGACGGTCGGGCCGATAAAGTTGCCTTGGGGATAGCCCGGCACCTGCACATTGCGGCCATCGAGCGCGAGCGTGGCGCCTTCCTTCTCGCCGGCGGCGATCAGGCCCAGGATGCGTTCCTTGGCCGCGACTGAAACCACCGGGCCGACATCGGTGCCCGCTTCGGCGCCGGCGCCGACCTTGAGCGTCTTCGCCTTGGCCACGAGTTCAGGCACCCATTCACGCGCGGCACCGACGAGCACTACCACAGACGTGGCCATGCAGCGCTGGCCGGCGGCGCCGAAGCCCGCGCCGGCGAGTGCGTTCAGGGTCTGCTCCTTGTGCGCGTCGGGCAGGACCACCGCGTGGTTCTTGGCCCCCATCATCGATTGCACGCGCTTGCCATGCGCACTGGCGAGGTTGTAGACGTGGGTGCCTACCGCGGTCGAGCCGACAAAGGATACGGCCTTGATATCGGGGTGCGTGCACAGCGCGTCGACCACATCCTTGGCGCCATGCACGACATTCAGCACGCCCGGCGGCACGCCTGCCTCCAGTGCCAGCTTCACCAGTTCCATCGTCGACAGCGGATCCTGCTCGGACGGCTTGAGCACGAAGGTATTGCCGCAGACGATGGCCATCGGGAACATCCACAGCGGAATCATCGCCGGGAAGTTGAACGGCGTAATGCCGGCGCATACGCCGATGGGCTGCTGCAGCGTGTAGGTGTCGACCGTGGCGGCAACGTTTTCGGCAAAGCCGCCTTGCTGCAGCGTGCCGATCGAGCAGGCATGTTCGACCACCTCGAGACCGCGAAAAATATCGCCTTCGGCATCCGCGAGCGTCTTGCCCTGTTCGGCGGTGAGGATGGCCGCGATGCGCTTGCTGTGTTCGCGAATGAGTGCCTGGTAGCGCAGCATGATGCGCAGGCGTGCGCCGATCGGCGTGTGGCGCCACGTCGCGAACGCGCGGTGCGCTGCATCCACGGCCGCGGCGACTTCGCTGGCCGTGGCCAGCGGCACGTGCGCCAGCACTTCCTGCGTGGCGGGGTTGACCACTTGGCGGAATTCCTTGGCGGACGACTCCACCCATTCGCCGTTGATCAGCAGCGGGACGGACGCAACGGCGTTGGCGGTCTGGGGCAGTGCACTCATGATGTCTCCGGTCGGTTCTGGATTGGGATGCGGGTCAGGCGGTTCGATATTTCAGGTGCGTGCTACAGGCTGCGTGCGATCAGCATGCGCTGGATTTCGCTCGTGCCTTCGTAGATCTGGGTAATGCGCGCGTCGCGGTAGTGGCGCTCCACGGGGTAGTCTTCAAGGTAGCCGTAGCCGCCATGGATCTGCAGCGCCTTGGAGCACACGCGTTCGGCCAGTTCCGAGGCATAGAGCTTGGCCTGCGATGCCTCCGACAGGCAGGGCTGGCCTTGCGTGCGCATGCGCGCGGCGCGATGCACGAGCAGCCGCGCGGCATTCAGTTCGGTGGCCATGTCGGCCAGCATATTGGCGATCGGCGGATGCTCGCGCAGCGGCCGGCCGAACTGCACGCGCTCGGACGCATAGCGGCATGCCGCTTCGAAGGCAGAGCGTGCAATGCCGATGGCCTGCGCGGCAATGCCGATGCGCCCGCCTTCCAGGTTCGACAACGCAATGCGCAGGCCTTCGCCGGGCTCGCCGAGCAGCGCGTCGGCCGGCACCTCGCAGTCTTCGAGCGTGATGGCGCAGGTGTCCGAGGCGCGAATGCCGAGCTTCTTCTCGGGCGCGTGGACGATGAAGCCTGGCGTGTCCGTCGGCACCAGGAATGCCGAGATTCCCTTCTTGCCGCGTTCCGGCTCGGTGGCGGCAAACACCACCGCCACGCCGGCGCGCTGGCCATTGGTGACGAACTGCTTGTTGCCGTTCAGCACCCAGCCGCGCTCCGTGGGCCGGGCGCGCGTGCGCAGGTTGTGGGCTTCGGACCCCGCCTGAGGTTCGGTCAGGCAGAAGGCGCCGATCACTTCGCCGCTGGCCAGCCGTGGCAGGTAGCGTTGCTTCTGGGCTTCGGTGCCATAGTGCAGGATCGGCCCGCAGCCGACCGAGTTGTGCACGCTCATCAGCGTGGCGCACGCGGCGCAACCCGCTGCGATTTCCTCGATGGCGAGCGCATAGGCGACATAGTCGGTGTAGGTGCCGCCCCATTCCTCCGGCACGATCATGCCGAGCAGGCCCAGCGCGCCCATGTCGGCCACCACCTCCGCGGGCAGCCGTGCGGCGCGGTCCCACTCGGCCGCGCCGGCAGCGAGGCGTTCGCTGGCAAAGGCGCGCGCGGAGTCGCGGATCATGGTTTGCTCTTCGGTGTAGTCGCTGTGCATGGCAGGGGCGCGCTTGGGCGATGGGAGTGTCTTGGGGCGGTCTTGGGGGGAACAGGCACAGTGTAGGAACCGCCTGACGCTGCTCCTATGCCAAAATCCGCCATTCTTTGTGAACTCGTTTGCCATCCGCCCGGCTGCCTTCGGCTGCCGGGACGTGGCCGCATCATGGAAAAAGGTAGCGTCGCGATTTGCTTTGTCCACCACGCCATCTCGGGGCTGCTGGCCCGCGGGCTGGATCCCGAGCCGGTGCTGCGCAGCGCCGGCATTGCACCGGCGCTGCTTGCCGTGCCGCAGGCGCGTGTGTCCACGGCGAGCTACAGCGACCTGTGGATGGCGGTGGCCGGCACGCTGGACGATGAATTCTTCGGCCAGGATTCCCGCAGCATGAAATGCGGCAGCTTTGCCATGCTGTGCCACGCGGTGGCGGGCAGCCGGACGTTTGCGCAGGCGCTCGAACGTGTCGCGCGCTACTTCGGCCTGCTGCTCGATGACATCGGCATCCGGCTGGAGCGGCACGGGGACCAGGCGGCGCTGGTGCTGACCGCGCCGTCCGCGGCGCAGGGACGGCTGCCGGGCGTATTTGCCCAGGAAACCATGCTGATCATGCTGCAGGGGCTGATGAGCTGGCTGCTTCACCGGCGCGTGCCGATCCTGCTCGCGTCCTTTGCCTACCCGGAGCCGCCGTACGGCGCGGAGTACCGGGTCATGTATTCGCGCCAGACCGCGTTCGGGCAGCCGGCAACGGCGCTGGTGTTCGACGCCGGCCTGCTCGACCAGCCCGTGCGGCAGGATGAACGCAGCCTGAAGTCATTCCTGCGTGATGCACCGCACAACGTGGTGGTCAAATATTCAGACCGCAGCAGCGTGGCCGCGCGCGTGCGGCGCCAGTTGCGCAACCAGCGGCCTGACCTGTGGCCCACGTTCGAGGCGCTGGCACTGAGCCTGAACCTGTCCGCGTCTTCGTTGCGCCGGCGCTGATGGACGAGGGCGTCAGCTACCAGGAACTCAAGGACCAGCTTCGGCGCGACCTGGCGATCGACGCGCTCAGCCGTACCGGCAAGCCGGTGGCCGACATCGCGACGGAGCTCGGCTTTGCCGAGCCCGGTGCCTTCCATCGCGCGTTCCGGCGCTGGACCGGATCGCGTCCCGGAGCCTATCGGGGCACGGCCGCGGAAGGCTGAGCCGGGCATCTGGCCGGCATTCAGGCGGGCAGGGCTTCGCGCACCGGGACGGCGGTGCCCGGCACCTGGTCATCATGCGCGAGGATGCGATTGCGGCCTTCGAGCTTGGCCCGATACAGCGCGGCATCGGCGCGCGCGCTGAGCTGGGCCAGCGACTCGCCCGGCCGCAGGCAGGCCACGCCGCCGCTGATCGTGTAACGCACGATGCCGCCCTTGTCTGCAACGCGCACGACGTGCTGTTCCGCGCTGGCGCGGATGCGCTCCGCCATGCGCAGGGCATCGGCCACGCGCGTGGCGGGCAGCAGCACGGCAAACTCCTCGCCGCCGAGGCGGCCCAGTCGGTCGGTGGTCCGTATCTGTGCCCCGGCAAGGCCGGCGAATGCTTGCAGCACGGCATCGCCGGCGGCATGGCCGAAGGTGTCGTTGACAGCCTTGAAGCGGTCGATGTCGATGATCAGCAGCGCAGGCGCCGGACGGCCGCTGCCGGCCCGCTCGATCTCGCGCACGGCCATTTCGTCCCAGGCCTTGCGCGACATCACCCCGGTCAGTCCGTCGGTATTGGCGATGGCCTCCAGCCTGCGCACCATGGTGTCGTGAATCATCAGCACCGCGCCCATGGTCAGTGCCGGCATGACCAGTGCGCCCAGCGTCAGGAACAGCGTGTTCAGGCCCGGCGACTGCAGGCTGTAGGGGTCTCCCATCAGCGAAAACGCCGACAGTAGCCCGCGCACGGTGTGTCCGGTCGCGAAGAAGAGCGCAAAGCCCGCCGTGGTCAGGTAATAGTTGCCGGCACGGCCGCGCGGGCGGCGGCGGATCAGCGTGATGCCCGTCAGCGCGCACAGCACCGCGTGAAAAGCCGAGACCGCGACCACGCGCGTGGTGAATACATCGAAGACGTAGCGCCAGACCACTACCACGCCCATGGTTGCCAGGATGCCCGCGGCCAGTCGGCCCCAGCGCGGCTGCCCGCCGCTGAATCGCACGCAGCCCGCATAGAACAGGGCCAGCGCGCCGGCCAGCGCGGCATTGGCCGCCACCACGGAGAAAATATCGTTGATATAGCCGCGCAGCGCGAACAGCACCAGCGCCATGGTTACGGCCAGGTTTGCATTGCACCAGTCCGCCACGCCCGGCAGCCCGCAGCGGCGCAAGGACCAGACGATGGCCAGCATCATGGCGCTCAGTGCCGCGGTGATGACCAGCAGCGCGGTGGGGACAGACATCAATGGAGTCCTGGGTGCAGGGGGCGGGGTTCGGCCAAGCCGTAATGATACGGCGTGCGGACCGGCACGCCCCCCGCAGACCTGCGCGGAGCCGGTTCCGCGATGCGGCGGCCGCGCAGGCAGTCTGGGGAGAAGCCGCCCGGCGTCAGTCGTCGGGCCTGGAGCGGGGCCGGCAATCGGTATCCCGGGCGGGTTCGACCCGCAGGGCGGGGTCGTGTTTCAGCAGCCAGCGCGCGGCGATCAGCAATGCAGCAAGGACGGCGACCATATAGGCGCCCAGCGATGTGATGTATTCCATGTGTGACCCCTCTATGAGTCCGGCTCTTTGACCGGTAGAAAGCACATTATGGAAAACAGTTCCTACCCCTACATCACCTGTTTGGGGTATTCCCTACCACGGGAGGGGCAATTCGCCGGCGTGCGCAGCGTTGGTGTCGGAGGGGTGTCGGTGACCCGGACAAGCACTCAGGCAAGGATGGCGACTACGTGCGCTTGCATCCGGCCCTCGACGGCACCCGTGCCGAACGCCTGCGCCAGCGCATGCTCGCAGCTGTCCGTGGCACGCTGCAAGGCGTCCGGGCCCCGGGCTTCCAGATCCGCGCGCAGCGGCGTGCCGTGGCAGTAGGCGAGGGCCGCGATATGTGGCGACGCGGCGATGCTGGCCGCGGGCAGGGTTTCGAATCCAGGCGCCGACCGGAAGCCGCCTTGCTGCAGATGTCCGGCGATCTCCGCCTGCCGGTGATAGCCATGCGGTGTACGCGCCATGAAGTCGGGCGGTGAATCGGGGAACAGTCGAGCCAGTGTCCGGGTGACGATATCCGCAAAGTCGTTGTCCTCGATCCGGTCCCAGACGTGAACAGCAGCGTACCGCCCGGGGCCAGCACGCGGCGCGCCTCGGCAAATGCGGCGGGTTTGTCCGGAAAGAACATCACGCCGAACTGGCACACAACAAGGTCAAAACTTCCATCATCAAACGCAAGTGCATGGCATCTGCAACTTGCCAGGTAATCGGGCGATGGATCCCGACGCCTGCGCCCGTGCCAGCATGGGGGGATTCAGATCCGTTGCCACGATGCCTGCCTCCGGCGGCAGCGCCCCGGGCCAGTTCCCGCGTCAGCGCGCCCGTGCCGGCGGCGATTTCCAGCACGCTGGCCGGCTCCAGCGCAGCAGCCCGGCGGGCCAGGTCCGTGGCATACGGCGCAAAGATCATCGGCACCATGTAGCGCTCATATACCTCAGGAATGGCGCCGGTGAACGCCTTGTCGCTGGCGGATTGCTGCATGGTGGCCTCCTGATGCCGGGCGTCGGTGATGGCCCGGCCGAATGCTTCCATGCTAGGCGGTTCGCGCAGACAACGTGGCAGCAAGGGATACGAGAGCGTCCGTTCAACTGACCACGATCTGGCCGTTCATTGACTCGTGCCCCGATCCGCAGAAGATGTCGCAGAGGAACAGGTGCGACCCGGCTGACGCAGCCTGGATCGGGACTTCCACTTTCATGCCCGGCGGCAGGTCGGCGCGGATGCCGAGGTCCGGCACGCTGAAGCCCATCACCACGTCGAGCGCCGTCAGTTCCAGGATCACGGATTCGTTCTTGCGCAGTGCAATGCGGTCCGGCGTAAAGACAAAGCGGCGCGCGGTGACGGCAATGCGCCGCGGCGCGGCGGCCGATGCCGTCCAGAAGGGCACCGTGGCGGCCAGTGCCGCCAGCCACGCCAGGCTGCGACGGCGCGTCGGGTTAAAGGCGATTTGCTGGATCATCGTCATTCTCCATAGGGGGCGGCGGTCAGGCGGTCACCGGCTTCTCTTCGAGAGCCAGGCGCAGCGGAGCCTGCCGTGTGGCGACCTGGCGCCAGCCGAGTCCGCGGTAAGGATGTTCGGCATCCCACGGCACCGGCTGCCGCATTGGCTGCGATGCCGGCGGCGGCAGCGGAAACATCAGCGAACGGGCGGCGTGGTGCACGATATGACCGGTCTGGTGGTGGTGCTCCTGGTGGATGTGGCCGTAGAAGACCGTGACATGGCTGTACGGCTCCAGCCGCTGCAAGACCTCGGCGCCGTCGCGCGTGGCCCAGTCCCATTGCGGATAAAGGTCGAACAGCGGCCGGTGCGTGAATACGACGATCGGCGCTTCGCGCGGCAAGCGGGCCAGGTCCGAGGCCAGCCAGTCGATCTGCGCCGCACCGACGCGGCCGGCCGGGTCCGACACGTTGTCGAGCACGACGAAGTGAACGCCCTGGTGGTCGAAGCTGTAGTGCATCGGTCCGAACAGTTCCTGGAACGCTTCGCCGCGGTCCAGGCTGGCATCGTGCTCGCCGGGCATCAGGTAACGTGTCTTGACCTTGAGCGTGTCGATCTGCGCTTTGACTTCACGCATGCGCCGGCGCCGCTCGTCCGGATCGTCGGTCGTATGGGTCAGGTCGCCCGTGAAGACGATGAAATCCGGCGGCGCGGGCAGGGCATTGACCGCTGCGATGGCCTTGGGCAGCGTGCCGCGCGCATCGGGGTTGGGTGGACCCTGGAAGCCCCAGTGCAGGTCGGAAAGCTGCACGAAGTAGAAGTCCTTGCCCTGCGCGGCGGCCCAGCCCGGCAATGCGGAGGCGAGGACAGCGCCGCCGGCGGCGGCGGCAAGGCGCAGGAAGTCGCGGCGGTTGGGGGCGGGATTGGCTGGCATGGGGTTCTCCTGTGGGCCCGGCGCATGGCCGGATGCCTGTCATACCTGCGGCGGCCGGCTTTTATTCCCGCGCGGCAAAGACACGACAACGGAATAAACTGAAGCGGGCACCGGTAAACACGGTGTACGGAGATGCCGGACGTACTCCGCCCGATCAAGCCCGAAGGAGTGCCGTGAACGCCGCTGACGAGCGCCGCCGGTTTGCCGAGCTGGTCCTGCCGCACATCGATGCGGCCTACAACCTTGCGCGATGGCTAAGCGGCAGCGCAGTCGAAGCGGAGGACGTGGTGCAGGAGGCGCTGCTGCGTGCCTACACCTACTTTGCCAGCTATCACGGCGACCGGCCGCGGCCATGGCTGCTGGCCATCGTGCGCAATACCTGGTTCGCCGCGTGGAGCCGCGACCGGCCTTCACGCGACGCTGCCTCGTACGAAGACGGCATCGATGCGTCCAGGCCTTGCCGGGCTGGCAGGATGCCAACGAGCGCGAGCCTCTGTGCTGCCTGTTGCGGGCGGAGGACGTTCGCCTCGTACATGAAGCGCTGGCGCGCTTGTCCGCCCCGCTGCGCGAGGTGATTGTGCTGCGCGAACTGGAGGACATGTGCTACCGCGATATTGCGCAGGTCGCCAACATCCCGCTCGGCACGGTCATGTCGCGGCTGGCGCGCGCACGGCATGCCCTGGCGGCAGCGGTGGCGGCATTGCGCGTCGAACGGGGCGGACTGCGTCGGAGGGCGCGGCAAAGGTCGACGGCCTGGCGGGACCGGCCGGGGAGATGGGCAATGGACTGCAATGAAGCACGGCTGCTGCTGCACGCGAGCGCGGACGCGGAACTGGGTCCGGCCGAACTGGCGCGCCTCGATCCGCATCTGGCGTCGTGTCCGGTCTGCGCCGCGGAGATTGCCCGCATCCGGGCCTTGCGCGAGGCCGTGCGTGAAGGCGCCCCTTACCACCGTGCGGACGGCGAGCTGCGCGCCCGCCTGATGGCCAGCCTGCCTGCACCGCCAAGGGAGTCGGCTGGCGCGAGATGGGGCAGCTTCGGCAAGTGGCTCGCCTGGAGCCATCCCGCACGAGCGGGCCTGGCGTTGGCCATGGTGGTCGCCATAGCGCTCGGCATCGGGCAACTGGCCAGCTATCGGTACGATGCGGACGCCGTGGCCCGCGAGCTGGTGGCCAGCCACGTGAGGGCGCTGCTGTCGGGGCGCGCGATCGATGTGGCGTCGCTGGACCAGCACACCGTCAAGCCCTGGTTCAACGGGCGGCTCGACTACGCGCCGGTGGTGCGCGACCTGACAGCGCAGGGCTTTGTGCTGGCAGGCGGCAGGCTGGATTACGTGGATGGCCGGCCGGTGGCGGTGGTGGTCTACCGCCGTAACCGGCATCCCGTCGATATCTTCGTTTTCCCCGCGGGGCAGGCGAACCTGCCGCCGAAGGTGTCGGGGTCGAGGCAGGGCTACCAGCTCGAGAGCTGGGATGCCGATGGCATGCGTTTCCTTGCCATCACGGATGCATCGGCCGATGACCTGCGCGCGCTGCGCCGGGCGTGGCAAGCGGGCGCGCCGGCCGCCGCGCCTTTGCAGTGACCCGATGAACCGGCGGCAAGGCTATGCGGCTTGCCAGTGACCGCCCGTTTCCAGCGCCTTGCCGTCGGCCGCCAGCTTGAGCAGGTGGGCCAGCAGCGAGCGCTGCGCGACCGGGTACATGCGCTCCGGCACATCGTCATAGACGCGCGGCAGCAATACCTCGATCGGGGCCGGGCCGAGATCGCGCAGTGCGCTGAGCACCTTGGCTTCACGGTGCAGGCGGTGCCGCACGAGCAGGCGGATGGCCTCCTGCGGGCGGGCAATCAGAAACCCGTGGCCCGGCGCCAGCCATTCAAGGTCTTCTTCCTGCAGCGCGGCCAGCGATTCGAGGTAGGCACGCATATCGCCGTCGGGCGGGGCGATGACGACCGTGGAGCCTTGCATGACGTGGTCGCCGGTAAAAAGCG
Source organism: Cupriavidus sp. UYMMa02A (assembly GCA_001725945.1). Taxonomy (GTDB): domain Bacteria; phylum Pseudomonadota; class Gammaproteobacteria; order Burkholderiales; family Burkholderiaceae; genus Cupriavidus. The sequence continues at coordinate 52,186 of LRMT01000149.1, forward strand.
TCTTCTCTTCTTCCAGCAGGTAGCACAGGTGATTCGACGCATGGCCCGGCGTATGGATCACGCGCAATGTGCAGTCGTCACCGATGGCGATGCGTTCGCCGTGCTGCAGGTCGCGTGCGGCGGCAAAGCCGGTGTCCTGCCATTGCGTCGCCGGCGCGGCGCGGCCGAGCACGGTGGCGCCCGTGGCAGCCTGCAGCGCGGGCGCCGCCGGCGAATGATCCATGTGGGTGTGCGTGACGAGGATCCAGCGGATCGGGCCCGGTGCGGCGGCGAGCACCGCCTGCACATGGGCGGCATCGTCTGGGCCGGGGTCGATCACGGCCCATTCATTGCGTGCGCCACCGCCTACCAGATAGGTATTGGTGCCCGGTCCGGTCATGACGCTGCCGTTGTTGGCGGTGACGCGCAAGACCCGCTCGGAGAGCTGCGCGGCTCGCCGGGCGCAGTTCGTAGCGCGCGTGGGCCTTGCCGTCGGGGTCGATGCGGCCGATCTCGGCATAGCAGGACTCGTTGGGCATGACCGGGCGCACCCCAGCCGCGCCTTTGGCCAGCCGGGGCATGATGCAGGCAATGTCGCGGACTTGCGCGGTACTGGCAAAGCAGTCCTGCGCGGTCTCGAAATGCGCGATGGATTGCAGCGTGCGGCGCGTGACATGCATCATCGGCAGGCCGCTGGCCGGGTTTGCGGCTTCGCCCGGGCGGATCCAGCGGTGCTCGACGGTCTCCATGCCATCGTGCATCGCAATCTGGCCGCTGGGCGCGATCGCGACAAAGAAGCGCGTATCGAAGCGCTTGGGCAGGCCCGGCGGCGTGAGCCAGTAGCTGTGGTAGGCCAGGCGGTCAGACGCCAGGCGCAGGCCCAGTTCGGCGCACGCGTGTGCCAGGCCCGGGCCGCCGCGTTGCACTGCCTGGCGCAGCAAGTCGTATTGCGCGGCATCGAGGTGGCCGGGGGCCAGCAGGTCGCCGTTGCGATGGTAGGCCAGCAGCAGGCCGGCTTCCTCAAAACATTCGCGTACAGCAGCCAGGTAGAAGTCCAGGCCGTTGGCCGGCAGGTTCAGGCGTTCGCTGGCGCCGGCATCGTCTAGGCCCGCGGAGTGAATGTGCAGCGCCTTGTCTTGCTGCGCATCGAGCGTGCCGCCCGGAAACACGAAGGCACCGCTGCTGCGATCGTTGGCACGTTCCACGCGCCGTACCAGCAAGACTTCCATGCCTTGCGGGCCGTCGCGAACCATCAGCAGGCTTGCTGCGGCGCGCAGGGAGGTGGAAGGACTGGCTGGTCTGGTCTGGGTTGTCTCTGTCGTTGTCATTATGTCTGCGCGCGGAGGCAGGGCCGCGCGGCGGTATGTGGGAGAACCGGTCTGATGCCGGTGCTCGTGCTTCGTTTTGCGATTCTTCGGCCCATAGTGTAGCGGCGTTGGCGGGTTCGCTCTGCTTCGGGGATTCCGTATGGGTTGGCGCAGTGCACAATAGTGCCTTTGGCATTTCCAGCCGAAAGACCTACTCTGATTGCTGGACTGCACTTTACGAAGGGAGGATGTCCGCCTTGTCCCGAGCCTCGTACCTTGGCCTGGCCCTCGCGCTGTTGCTGGCCGCATGCGAGACGCCGCCGCAGCAGGCGACCAGGCCCGCGCCGCGTCCGCCCGCGGAGCCCCGGATCGTGCCGCGCGTGGCTGCCGAAGCCTGCGAGCAGGCCGTCACTGCCAATGTCAGGAAGGGGCATCCAGAGCCCGGCAGCATCTTCCTGCTCGAAGACCGCGAGCAGGTCTCCCCCCGTCCCGGCGGCATTGCCGCGGTCACGGGCGAGGGCACATTCGAGGCGGACGACAGCCAGGCCTCGATCGGGTTCCGCTACACCTGCCTCTACAACGGGCGTACCACCCGCGTGGACGATGTGCAGCTGCGCTACTGAGGCAGCGCAGGCGGTACCGCTGACCATCCGGGCGGAAACTCCCGAGGATGCTGACGCCATTGCACAGCTGACAGAAGCCGCGTTTCTCGACGCGCCACATTCCGGGCACACCGAAGCGTTCATCGTCGCGGCCCTGCGGCGCGCTGGACAACTGACGATTTCGTTGGTGGCGCATGAGCAGGCCACTACGTTGCTGGGACATATCGCGTTTTCGCCGGTTTCGGTCAGTGACGGCTCGGGCGGCTGGTACGGGCTCGGGCCGGTCTCCGTGCAGCCGTCCCGCCAGCGCGAGGGCATCGGCACAGCGCTGATGGAAGCGGGTCTGGCGGCGCTGCGTGCCCGGGGCGCGGCAGGTTGCGTAGTGCTTGGCGATCCGGCTTATTACGGGCGCTTTGGCTTTGCGCCGCGTCCCGAACTGGTATTGCCCGGGGTGCCACCCGAATATTTCCAGGCGCTGGCCTTTGACGGGGGCCAGCCAGCGGGCCAGGTCGCTTACCACGAGGCATTCGCTGCCACGGCGTAGCGGTCTGCAAGCTGTTGCAGCATGCAGACAGTTGGCCCGCGGGGCCGCCTTCTCAGGCGCCGGTTGGTACGCTTCCCCTCGCACCCCCGCTTCAGAGGAATTGACACGCACCGGGCGCTGCGGACATGATTCGGACGGAATAGATGCGCCTCTGGGGCAACTTGGCACCATGCCACCCACCGACCCCGTAAGAAGGCCGCAAGAACAGATCAGGAAACGGGGTCATGAATCCATCCATCCGCCAGCTGGCCGGCATTGCGGCGCTTGCCGTTCTGCTCGCCGCGTGTTCCACGACGCCTGAACCTGTGACGGCACCGGCCGCTGCCGTGCAGCCGCCGTCGAACCAGGCCATGAAGGCGCTGTCCGCCGAAGTCTTTACCTACGCCTATCCGCTGGTGCTGATGGACGTGACGCGCGAGCTGATGAGCCTGCGCACGCCGCCCAACACCTTCAGCCACAAGCGCACTTTCCCGGACGCGAGCTTCACGGATGTGGTCACGCCCAATGCCGACACGCTGTACTCGTCGGCCTGGCTCGATCTGTCCAAAGAGCCCGTGGTGCTGTCCGTGCCCGATACGCGCGGCCGCTATTACCTGATGCCGATGATGGACGCGTGGACCAATGTCTTTGCCTCGCCGGGCAAGCGCACCACAGGCACGCAACGCGGCAATTTCGTCATCACCGGGCCGGGCTGGGAAGGGCCGTTGCCCAAGGGCATGAAGCAGATCAAGTCGCCGACGGCCATGGTCTGGCTGATCGGGCGCACGCAGGCCAACGGCAAGAAGGATTTCCCGGCCGTGCACCGCCTGCAGGACCAGTACCGCCTGACGCCGCTGTCGGCGTGGCAGATGGGCGTACGCGCGGTGCCCGAGAAGGCCGCGGCGCGTTCGCCGACACTCGATACGCAGTCACCGCCGGTCGAGCAGGTGGCGGCCATGGACGCGCAGGCCTTCTTCAGCCGCGTTGCCAGCCTGCTGCCGGCCAACCCGCCTGCCGCGGCCGACGCCGCCATGGTCGAGAAGATGCGCCGCATGGGGCTGGAGCCGGGCGTGCCGTTCAAGACCACTGTGCTCGAGCCGTCTACCGCGCGCGCCGTCCAGGAAGGCGCCACTGCCGCCCTGCAGGCAATCGCGGACGTGGCCCGCAAGGGCAACGCCGATGCCGGCAATGGCTGGGTCATGCACCGCGACCTCGGCAACTACGGTACCAACTACACCCGCCGTGCGGTCACGGCCATGGTGGGGCTTGGCGCCAACCTGCCCGAAGACGCGATCTATGCCTCCACGCGGACCGATGCCTCCGGCAAGGCGCTGCAAGGCAGTTCGAGCTACGTCCTGCATTTCGCCAAGGACCAGTTGCCGCCTGCCAAGGCGTCTGGTCGCTGTCGCTGTACAACCAGAACCACGCCTTTGTCGAGAATCCGATTGGCCGCTACGCCATCGGCAGCCGCGACCACCTGCGCTACAACCGTGACGGCTCGCTCGATATCTATATCCAGCACGAGCGGCCCGAACGCGCCAAGGTCGCCAACTGGCTGCCCGCGCCGCCTGATGCGCTCAATATGACGTTGCGTGCTTACTGGCCGGAGCAGGCCTTGCTGGATGGCACCTGGATGCCGCCGGCGGTGGAGCGGGCGCACTGAGGGTGCAGCAGGCCGCGAAGCAAAAGGCCGCGTCCCGGGACGCGGCCTTTTGCATTGGGCTGCCGGTAGCGAGCCCGTCAGAATTTGTAGCGCACACCGGCATAGACTGCGCGGCCGGTCCCGGGATAAAACACCGCCGTATTAGCAGTCCGCGCATCGGTGACGGTACTGAAGTCGCTCACATAGCGCTTGTTGCCAAGGTTGCGCGCGTCCAGGAACACCGTCAGTCCATGCTTGAAGTCATAACTGGCCTGCACGCCGAACAGCACGTACGACGGCACCTTCAGCGTGTTCGCGTAGTCGACGAATGCGCCCGTCGGCACCCAGTCGATCGTGCCCGCGATGCGCAGCCTGATGCCTGGCTGTAGGCCAGCGTGGTGCGCAGCACGTGCTCGGGCACGCCGGCGATGCGGTTGTTGCCATACTGCGGGTCGTTATCAAAGCGGAAATCGCTGTAGTTCCACAATTGCGACAGCGTGACCTTGTCGGCGGTCGTGGCCACGTTCTGCAGCAGGTCCGCGCTCAGGCCCAGCTCTACGCCCTGCAGCGTGGTGCGGTTGGCGTTGAAGGTGCGGCCGGCACGTTGGGATTGACCGTGTACTGCAGGAGCTGGTCGCGCACCAGCGAGCGGTACAGCGTGAGGTCCCACGCCAGCCGTTCGCGCGCCCGCGTGTGCCCAATTCCAGCGTCCACCCATGCTGGGCGGAAAGCGGCACGAACTGCGTGGTGTTGCTGATGGTCTGGTTCAGGTCGCTGAAGTCGGGGACGTCGGCGCTTCGCGTGATGTCGGCAAACGCCTGAATGTCCTTCGCCGGCTCCCACAGCACGCCGAACTTGGGGTTCACGCCGCTGTAGCTGGTGTCGTCGGCCTTGGGCACCGGGTTGGCCGGCAGGCCGCCGTAATCCTTGTAGCGGCGCTGGTTGTAATACGCCTTGGCGCCGGCCATCACCGCCACGGTGGGCACTACGTAGAGCCGGTCTTCGAAGAAGGCCTCGTAGTTGTAGGCATCCTGCCGGGCATTGAGCGTCTGCGCCCCGCGGTCGCCCGAGACGTTGACGTACTGGCGCGCATCGTTGTTGCCGCCGAAGAAGCGTGCCCCCGCGATGAGCTGGTTGCGCATGCCGCCAAGGGTCTGCGTGCCGGTATAGCGCGGCGCGAAGCCATAGGTCCAGTAATCCTGGTCGATGACCTGGAAGATCGGGTGGTAAAGGTTCTTGTGGATGACCCAGGTCGAGAAGTCGAGCTGGCCGCTATCGAGCTTCACCGTGGTGACGTTGGCCAGCCGCTCGGTACGCGTGTTGCGCGCCTGGTCACCGGCCAGCGCGCTGGCGGAGGCCCTGGTTGGATTGTTCAGTGCGTCCTGCAGCGACAGCGTGCCGGGCAGCAACTGGTCGACAACATAGGCGCCCACGTAGAAACGCGTCTCGACCGTCGGACTGAAACGGTAGCCGAAGTTGGCGTTGAGCTGTTCGTACTGGCCCCGCTCATGTTCGCGGTAGCCCTCCGAATGGTCCACGCTCAGGTTGGCCAGGAAGTCGAAATTGCCGATCTGGCGGGAAACCTGGCCGGCGGCACGGATGGTGCCAAAACTGCCGCCGTCCACGCGGACCTGGTTCGGCGCTTCGGCGGTCAAGGCGGTCGGCGTGGTGAAGTTGATGGCCCCGCCCAGTGTCGTGCTGCCATAAGCCAGGCCATTGCCGCCCTTGTAGACTTCGGCCGCGTTCAGGCCGATCGGATCGATCTGGTAGAAGTCGCCGCTGCCGTCGGCGAAGTTCGTCGGCACGCCGTCCTGCAGGATTTCCAGCCCGCGCGTATGGAAGCCGCGCGCAATGCCGGAGCCGCGAATCGACAGGCGCAGTTCCTGACCATAGCGCTCCTGCACGTAGACGCCCGGGGCGTCCTTGAGCACGTCGCGCAGGTTGCTGGCATAGGAATTGGCGTAGTTCTCGGCATCGACAAAGCCGACGGAGCCGGCCGACTGGAGCAGCGACTCGCGTTGCTTTGTCACGCCCGGCGCAGTCAGCGAGCCTGCGGCCTTGGCGGTGGCGGTGACCGTGGGCAGGGTGACGGGCTCCGTCCCCATCGCCGGGGCGGTCTGCGCGATGGCAGCGCCGGTCAATGCAGCGGCCGGCAGCGCCGCGGCGCGCCGCCAGTGTTTGGCTCGTTTCATGATTTCCCTTGCCGGCACATCGGCGCGCCTGCGACGGGCGCCAGTGCTCTGAGTGTAATTCGATAGCCGGCAAGGATACGGACCGCAGGTCGCTGCGACTATGTGACACAGCGCCGCATACGCGGCGCCGGGGTCACAGCGTCAATCGCGCGCGGGGGTCAGGCTGCGCGTGTGCCACAGGCGCAGTCGGCGCCGTGCCGGTGTGCGGCGGGCACTGCCTGCGGGCGCGCTACACGCTTCCAGGCCAGCGTGCCCTGGTCCGCCAGGCGGCCGCGCAGCTTGCGTGCGGCTGAGACCATATTCGCCAGGGCGGCCTCGGTTTCATCCCAGCCGCGCGTCTTCAGCCCGCAGTCGGGGTTGACCCACAGGCGTTGCGGCGGCACCACCTCGCAAGCGCGGTCCAGCAGCTTTTCCATGGCGTCCACCGACGGCACGCGCGGCGAGTGGATGTCATAGACGCCCGGACCGATCTCGTTCGGGTAGTCGAAGTCGCCGAAGCCCTCGAGCAGCTCCATGGCCGAGCGCGAGTCTCGATGGTGATGACATCCGCGTCCATCGCCGCGATCGAGGGCAGGATGTCATTGAACTCGGCATAGCACATATGCGTGTGGATCTGGGTCTGGTCCGCCACGCCCGCGGCCGACAGCCGGAACGCATTGACGGCCCAGGCCAGGTAGGCGTCCCAGTCGGCGCGGCGCAGCGGCAGGCCTTCGCGCAGTGCCGGTTCGTCGATCTGGATCACGCGGATGCCGGCCTGTTCCAGGTCGCACACCTCGTCGCGGATGGCCAGGGCGAGCTGGCGAGCGGTGTCGGCACGCGGCTGGTCGTCGCGCACGAACGACCATTGCAGCATGGTCACCGGGCCGGTCAGCATGCCCTTCATCGGACGATCGGTCAGTGACTGCGCATAGCGCGCGGTGTCGACGGTCATCGGCTCGGGCCGGTACACATCGCCATAGATCACTGGCGGCTTGACGCAGCGAGAGCCATAGCTCTGCACCCAGCCGTTTTCGGTGAACGCATAGCCGCACAGTTGCTCGCCGAAGTATTCGACCATGTCGTTGCGCTCGGCTTCGCCGTGCACGAGCACGTCCAGTCCCAGCGCTTCCTGCTTGCGTACGGCCAGTTCGATTTCACCACGGATGCGCTGCAGGTACTCGAGCGCCCCGATGTCGCCGCGCTTGTAGGACGCGCGGGTCTGGCGGATGGCGGCGGTCTGCGGGAACGAGCCGATGGTGGTGGTGGGCAGCAGCGGCAGTTGCAGGGCCTTGCGCTGGCGTTCGATGCGCACATCGAACGTGCTGGCGCGCTCGGCCATGCCGGATGTGACCGCGGCCAGCCGCTGCTGCACGCGTGGGTTGACCACGCGGCGCGACTGTCGACGCGAAGCCTGCACCGCATCGGACCCATCGAGCTGCGCGGCGACGGCGGCTTCACCCTGGTTCAGCGCGGTGGCCAGCACGCGCAGCTCGCCGAGCTTTTCCGTGGCAAAGGCCAGCCAGGACTTGAGTTCGGCGTCGAGCCGCACTTCATGCTCGAGCGACACGGGCACATGCAGCAGCGAGCACGACGGCGCCAGCCAGAGACGCTCGCCTAGCTCGGCGTGCAGGGGCTGCAGCGTATCGAGCGCGCGGCGCAGGTCCGAGCGCCAGATATTGCGGCCGTCGATCACGCCGGCGGAGAGCACGGCATCGGCGGGCAAAGCCTGCCGCCACGCATCGAGCTGGTCCGGTGCGCGCACCAGGTCGATATGGAAGCCTTGCACGGGCAGCGCGGCGGCGCGCGCGGCATGGTCGGCGGCGCTGTCGAAATAGGTGGCGAGCAGCAGCTTCACGCCGGACTGGGCCAGGGTAGCGTAGGCCTGGTCATAGGCGTCCAGCCAGGCCGCGTCCAGGTCGAGGCTCAGTGCGGGTTCGTCGATCTGCACCCATTCGATGCCACGGGCCTGCAAGCGGGCAAGAATGCGCTGGTAGGCCTGCGCCAGTTGCGGCAGCAGCGACAGCTTGTCGAAGCCGGCCTCGTGCGTCTTGGACAGCCACAGGTACGTCACGGGCCCGATCAGCACCGGCCGGGCATTCAGGCCCAGTGCCAGCGCTTCTTCGATTTCATCGAAGAACCACTCGGCACCGCCGTCGAAACGCGTCGAGGCATCCAGTTCCGGCACCAGGTAGTGGTAGTTCGTATCGAACCACTTGGTCATCTCCATGGCCGGCTGCTCGCGGTTGCCGCGCGCCAGCTCGAAGTACTGCGCGAGCGTCAGCCTGGCCGGATCGAAGCCGAAGCGGCGCGGCAGCGCGCCGAGCAGCGCCGTCAGGCTCAACACCTGGTCGTAATAGGCGAAGTCGCCGGTGGCGACCGTGTCCAGGCCACTGTCGGCCTGCAGTTGCCAGTGGCGCTTGCGCAGGCCGGCGGCCACGGTGCGCAGGTCGGCTTCCGTGCTTTCGCCGCGCCAGAAGGATTCCTGCGCGAATTTCAGCTCACGCGCGCGCCGATGCGCGGAAAGCCGAGGATGTGTGTGCGTGCCATGCAAATGCTCCAGTAGGTCTTGTCTGGCGCACAGTGTCCGTTTGCCCGTAAAATGAATCAAGCGACAAGTTTTAAACAATATATGAATGCTTTTCATATCAAGCGCCTTGAACGGAATGGCGGCGGAGGCACGGCATGATCGAGGTCCGGCATTTCCGGTCACTGGTGGCAATTGCCGAGTCGGGCAAGCTGGCGACGGCAGCGGAACGCGTGCATGTCAGCCAATCCGCGCTTTCCCACCAGATCAAGGCAATCGAGGCACATTACGGCCTGCCGCTGTTCGACCGCACGCGGCAAGGCCTGCGTTTCACCCGGCCGCGAGCGCCTGCTGCGCTCGCGCGCGAGGTGCTGGCCGCCGTGAGCGCCGCGGACCGCGACATCGAACGGCTCAAGGGCGACACGCGCGGTGAGCTGCGCGTCGTGCTGGAGTGCCATACCTGTTTCGACTGGCTGATGCCGGTGATGGACGAATTCCGCCGCCGCTGGCCCGAAGTGGAAGTCGACCTGGTGGCGGGGTTTCATGCGGACCCCATCGCGCTGCTTGGCGAAGGACGCGCGGACATGGTGATCGGCTCCATGCCGGCCACGCGCCGGGGGCTGGAAGTGGCACCGCTGTTCCGCTTCGAGATCCTCGCGGTATTGGCCAACGAGCACCGGCTGCGCAACAAGCGCCGAATAGACGCCGCAGACCTCGAAGGCGAGACGCTGATTACTTACCCGGTGCCGGAGCAGCGCATCGACCTGATTCGCGAAGTGCTCGAGCCCGCGGGCATCCGCCTTGAGCGCCGCACCGCCGAGCTGACCGTAGCAGTGCTGCAGCTGGTCGCCAGCCGGCGCGGCGTGGCGGCGCTGCCGAACTGGGGGGTCAAGAACTACGTCGATCACGACTACGTGCTGGCCAAGCGCATTGGGGCGAAGGGCCTGTGGAGCGAGCTATACGCGACCGTCCCTGCCGCGATTTCCCAGCGGCCTTACGTGGCGGATTTGTGGCGATCGTCCGCGATACCTGCGCCGCGCAACTGGACGGTATTGAACTGCTTCCTGCAGACTGAGAGGCCGGGTCAGGCATGCAGGGCAAGTGCCGGAGCGAAGTCGGCGCGGGCAGTGTCCCGTCCCTCGGCGGCATCGTCGAGCGCGTCTTCGCCAAAATCGGCCATCACGACCTCCACGTCCATGCCGTTGCCCAGGCGCCGGACGAAGAGATGCAGCAGGTCGGTGTCCGCGGCAGTCAGCGTGGCGTTGACCCGATGCCTGGCCACGGCGTCAAAGCGCAGTTGCTGCAAGGCCAGTCCGGTACGACGCGCATTGGCGAGTACCCATTCCATGGCGCCGAGGAGATCCGCGTCGGCAAGGCGCAAGTCCAGTTGCAGGGTGGGGGTGGCAGAGGTAGTCATGTGGCGGAAAAGCAATTAAGACGGTCAGGTAAATTTACCAGCGGGTTGGCAAAATTGGCTTCCGATTTTCCTTCGGTATGGCGTGAATAGGAGATAGATCATCTTCTTGGGATAAGATTACGGGGATATTATTCCTTTGAGCGGAGATATCCCGTGGCAACTGTCCCCAAGCTGGATGAGATCGATCGCCGTATCCTGCGCGAGCTGCGGCGCGATGGCCGCCTCTCGAACGCCAGGCTGGCGGAACAGGTGGGCTTGTCCGCGACGCCGTGCTGGAACCGCGTGCGGGCGCTCGAAGAAAGCGGTGTCATCGAAGGCTATGCCGCGCTGCTCAACCAGAAGGCGCTGGGCCTGCCCGATACGGTACTGATCGAGGTCACGCTCGATCGTCACGACGACGAAATGTTCGATCGCTTCGGCAAGGCACTGGCCGAGTTGCCGGAAGTGCTTGAGGCCCATCTGCTGACGGGCGAATACGACTATCTGATCAAGGTTGCCGTTGCTGGCACCGAAGGCTACGAGGAATTTCTCCGGCACAAGCTTTACAAGCTGCCTGGCTTGCGCCACAGCCATTCGACCTTCGTGCTGCGCACGTTGAAGAAAGAGCCTTCGGTGGCGCCTTGAGTCCTGCCGAGCCGCTGTTCTGTCCCCGTCCGCACGGTGCAAAGAGGCCGCCGGCGCCGTCGGCAAGCGTGGAGATACAATTCCGCTCATAATGTCGAGCGCGCGGCCCGGCCGGCCCCTTGATTTCCTTGAATACGGTATGAACGACACAGAGATTACGCTGATCGACTCGGCGCGCCTGCCGACCCGATTCGGCGAGTTTACGGCACACGCCTTCAAGGGCGTGGATTCAGGCACTGAGCACCTGGCCCTGAGCGTGGGAGACATCACGGGCGAAGATGTGCTGATTCGCATGCATTCGGAGTGCCTGACCGGCGATGTGTTCGGTTCCTGCCGTTGCGACTGCGGCCCGCAACTCGAACTGGCCATGGAGAAGATCGCGTCCGAAGGCCGCGGCATCCTGATGTACCTGCGCGGCCACGAAGGCCGCGGCATCGGGCTCGCGGAAAAGATCCGCGCCTATGCGCTGCAGGACACCGGGCTCGATACCGTCGACGCCAACCTGGCGCTCGGCCAGGCCATCGACGCGCGCAACTACGCATTTGCCGCCGACCTGCTGCACCAATGGGGTGTCAAGTCCGTGCGCCTGATGAGCAACAATCCGCTCAAGGCCGCAGCGCTGGAAAAAGCGGGCATCGTCGTGAAGGAACAGCTGCGGCATATCGTGCCGTCCAATGCCGAGAACGAAAAATACCTCGCGACCAAGCGGTCGCGGATGGGGCATTTGCTGGATTGACAACTCCCTTGCTACGGGGTTGTTCGATAAGGCGCTAGGCACTCGTCTGACCCTGGCAGGCCGTGCCTGACGAGGGTCTCAAGATAGCGTTCGACCATTCCTCCTGGATGCGCGTGCTCCAGCGTGCCCGGAATCGCCCGGAAAGCCCCAGCCATACCAGCAAGTCGCGCAGCGGCGCGGAGTAGTACGCAGCCATCGTACAAAACCGTAAAGGCGGAATGCTTCACTCGTCGTAGCCCATGCCGAGTTCCTGCGCCTGTGCCGCGAGTTCCGCCATCGCATCCACACTGGTCTTGTCGCCCTGTTGCTTGTACTTCATCACATCGCGGAAACGTACCCGGCGGTGCTTGCCCGTCTTGTGGAATGGCAGCGCGCCTTCTTCCAGTAACCTGACCAGGTAAGGGCGGGACACATTCAGCAGGTCCGCCGCTTCCTGTGTTGTCAGTTCCGCATGGACAGGAACAACCTGCACGGCGTTGAGCTTCCTGCTGATGCCGCAAGAAACGCTTCGAGTCGTTTTCCAAAGTGTTAAACTGTATGGATATACAGTATCAGACCGACGCCGCTATCTTGAACGCCCACGTGGCCAAACATCGTCCGCAAGCGTCTGCCCGCCTCTGTGCTAAGGTATTTTTTTCGCACGGCCCCGTCCGCGTGATGGACGGCTAACCATTTGATCCAAAAGAGAAAACGTGTCGAGCAAGCAGCTGATCCGCATTCGGGGCGCCCGCCAGCACAACCTCAAGGATATCGACCTCGATCTTCGTCCCGGCGAGATGACCGTGGTTACCGGCCCATCCGGGTCGGGCAAATCCAGCCTGGTGTTCGACACACTCTATGCCGAGGGTCAGCGGCGCTATGTGGAGACGTTCAGCGCCTACGCGCGACAATTTCTCGACCGCATGGACCGCCCGCAGGTCGAGCGGGTGGACGGCGTGCCGCCGGCCATCGCCATCGATCAGACCAACCCGGTGCGCAGCTCGCGCTCGACGGTCGGCACGATGACGGAGCTGAACGATCACCTGAAGCTGCTGTACGCGCGTGCCGCTGAGTTGTTCGACCAGCAGACCGCGCAACCGGTGCGGCACGACTCGCCGGAAACCATTTACGCCGAATTGCTCGCGCGCACGGCCGAGGGCCAGCCGCATCACGATGCGCGGCTGGTCGTGACGTTCCCCGTCGAATTGCCGGAATCCACCACCGAAGAGGAAGTCCAGCAATGGCTGTCGGTCAGCGGCTATACGCGCGTGCAGGCGCAGCGCGTGGTGGCATCGTCGACTGGTGCGCGCAAGATGCTGGACGTGGTGGCGGACCGTTTCCGCATCGGCTCGGTGGAGAAGGCGCGCGCGGTGGAGGCCATCGAAGCCTCGTTGCGCCGCGGCGGCGGCCGCGTCAATGTCTATGTGCTTGCCGATGAAGGCGAAGCTCCGATCTGGCGCTTCTCCACCGGCCTGCACAGCCCCGACAGCGACCTGCGCTATGCCGATCCGCAGCCGGCGCTATTCTCGTTCAACTCTGCCTACGGCGCCTGCGAAACCTGCCGCGGGTTTGGCCGTGTGATCGGCGTGGACCTCGGGCTGGTGATTCCGGACGCGCGCAAGACGCTGCGCCAGGCGCGATCAAGCCGATGCAGACGCCGGCCTGGAAGGAATGCCAGGACGACCTGATGCGCTATGCAGTCAAGGCCGACATTCCGCGTGACACGCCGTGGTCGGAACTGACCGAGGCACAGCGCCACTGGGTCATCCATGGCTCGCCGGACTGGGACGGCAAGTGGAACAAGCAGTGGTACGGCGTGATGCGGTTCTTCAGCTACCTGGAGTCCAAGGCCTACAAGATGCACATCCGCGTGCTGCTGTCGAAGTACCGCAGCTACACGCCGTGCGAGACCTGCGGCGGTGCGCGCCTGAAGACCGAATCGCTGCTGTGGCGTCTCGGCTCGAAGGACAATGCCGACGCCGTGCTCGCCCCGCCACAGCGCTTCCTGCCGCGCGGCGTGGACTGGGACCGCACGCAGCTCGAAGCGCTGCCCGGCCTGACCGTGCACGACCTCATGCTGATGCCGATCGCGCGCATCCGCCGTTTCTTCGACGACCTGACGTTGTCGAGCAGCATGCTCGATGACGCGCTCAAGCTGCTGCTGGCAGAAGTCCGCACGCGCCTCAAGTACCTGTGCGACGTGGGCCTTGGCTACCTGACGCTGGACCGCCAGAGCCGCACGCTGTCCGGCGGCGAGGTCCAGCGCATCAACCTGACCACGGCGCTGGGCACCTCGCTGGTCAATACGCTGTTCGTGCTGGATGAGCCCAGCATCGGCCTGCATCCGCGCGACCTGAACCGCATCGTCGAGGCCATGCACCGGCTGCGCGATGCCGGCAACACGCTGGTGGTGGTCGAGCATGACCCGTCCGTGATGTTGGCCGCCGACCGCCTGATCGACATGGGCCCGGGGCCCGGCGAGCGTGGCGGCGCCATCGTCTTCGACGGTACACCCAGCGACATCCGTGGCGTCGGCACGCTCACCGGCGAATACCTGGCGGGCGCAAGCGCGTGGCCGATGACTCGCACTGGCAGCGCCGCCCGGTGGACGCCACGGGGCCGCGCATCGTGCTGGAAGGCGCGACCGAGCACAATCTGCAGGATGTGACGGTGGAAATCCCGCTGCAGCGGCTGGTATGCGTGACGGGCGTGTCCGGATCGGGCAAGTCCACGCTGCTACAGGACGTGCTGTACCCGGCGATGGCACGCCATTTCGGCAAGGCCACCGAATCGCCGGGCACGCACCGCGCGCTGCGTGGCGCGGACCTCGTCGACGACGTGGTGTTTGTCGACCAGTCGCCGATCGGCAAGACCGCGCGTTCCAACCCGGCCAGCTACGTGGGCGCGTTCGACGAGATCCGCAAGATCTTCGCCAAGGCGCCAATGGCCGTGCAGCGCAGCTATACGGCGGGCACCTTCAGCTTCAACTCCGGCGACGGGCGCTGCCCGACCTGCGGTGGCTCGGGCTTCGAGCACGTCGAGATGCAGTTCCTCAGCGACGTCTACCTGCGCTGCCCGGATTGCGATGGCACGCGCTATCGTCCGGAAGTGCTTGAAGTGAAGATCGAGCGCGCCGCGCCGGGCCAGCCCTCGCGCGCGTTGAGCGTGGCCGACGTGCTGGAACTCACCGTTTCGGAGGCCGCCAGCTATTTCGCCGGCGATGCCGCGGTGCTGCGCGTGCTGCAACCCATCGTCGATGTCGGCCTGGAGTACGTGAAGCTCGGCCAGCCGGTGCCGACACTGTCGGGCGGCGAGGCGCAACGCCTCAAGCTCGCGGGCTTCCTCGCCGAAGCCGCGCAGGCGGCGCTGCCCAAAGGCCGGGTGATCCGGCCCGACACATCGCCCAAGCGCCTGTTCATGTTTGACGAGCCGACCACGGGCCTGCATTTCGATGACATTGCCAAGCTGATGCGCGCGTTCGGCAAGCTGCTCGACGGCGGCCACTCGCTGGTGGTGATCGAGCACAACCTCGACGTGATTCGCGCCGCGGACTGGCTGATCGACCTCGGCCCCGAAGGCGGCGATGCCGGTGGCCGCGTGGTCTGCACGGGCACGCCCGAAGATGTGAAGGGCTGCGCCGAATCCCATACCGGCCAGGCGCTGATCCACTACGACGCCGCGCTCGGCGAAGCGGGCACCCTGGCAGCGGAGCGCGCCGAAAGCGAGGGCGTACCACTGCAGGCTGCCTTGCAAGCCCGGCGCGCACGCCGCGCGATCGAAGGCGAGGACGTGGTGCGCATCGTCAACGCGCACGAACACAACCTCAAGTCGCTCAACGTCGACATCCCGCACGGCAAGTTCAACGTGGTGACGGGCGTATCGGGTTCAGGCAAATCGACGCTCGCGTTCGACATCCTGTTCCACGAAGGGCAGCGCCGCTACCTGGAGTCGCTCAACGCCTATGCGCGTTCGATCGTGCAACCGGCGGGCCGGCCCGAGGTCGATGCGGTCTACGGCATTCCGCCTACCGTCGCGATCGAGCAGCGCCTGTCGCGCGGCGGCCGCAAGAGCACGGTGGCGACCACGTCGGAAGTCTGGCACTTCCTGCGCCTGCTGTACGTGAAGCTCGGCATCCAGCACTGCGTGCAAGACGGCGCGCCGGTGACTTCGCAGAGCCCCGAGTCCATTGCCGCGCAGCTGCTGCGCGACCATCGCGGCGAGCATGTCGGTTTCCTGGCACCGCTGGTCGTGAACCGCAAGGGCGTCTACACGGACCTGGCCAAGTGGGCGAAGGCGCGCGGCAACACGCACCTGCGCGTCGATGGCGAATTCCTGCCGGTCGATCCGTGGCCGCGGCTGGACCGCTTCCGCGAACACACCATCGAGCTGCCGGTGGGCGACCTCGTGATCTCGCCCGAGAACGAAGGCCAGCTGCGCGCTTTGCTCGCGCAGGCACTGGAAGCCGGCAAGGGCGTGATGCACCTGCTGGCGCCGCTGGACGGCCTGCACGATGCCATGCACAACGGCGACGGCACCGCTCATGTCGGCGACGTCAAGGTCTTCTCGACCAAGCGCGCCTGCCCGGTCTGCGGTACCAGCTATCCCGAACTGGACCCGCGCATGTTTTCGTACAACAGCAAGCACGGCTGGTGCACCACCTGCGTTGGTACGGGTCTGATGCTGACGCGCGAACAGCGCGCGGTGTTTGACGATACCGTGCTGGGCGGCGATGACCGTGGCCGCGAACAGAGTCTGCCGTCCGAAGAGCAGGAGCCGGAGGGCGTGGGCGACGCGCCGTGCCCGGATTGCCACGGCACGCGTCTGAACCTGGTGGCCCGTGCGGTGACCTTTGACGAGCAGGCCATTGTCGACGTGGCGCAATGGACGGTGTCTGACACGCGCCGCTGGGTCGACGGGCTGCGCCTGACGGGCCGTGACGCGGACATCGCGCGCGACGTGATCAGCGAAATCGGCAGCCGGCTGCAGTTCCTGGAGGAAGTCGGCCTGGGCTATCTGAGCCTGGACCGTGCCGCGCCGAGCCTGTCGGGGGGCGAAGCCCAGCGCATCCGCCTGGCCGCGCAGCTCGGCAGCAACCTGCAGGGCGTGTGCTACGTGCTGGACGAGCCGACCATCGGCCTGCATCCGCGCGACAACCAGATCCTGCTCGACGCGCTGCGCAAGCTCGGCGACAAGGGCAATACGCTCGTGGTGGTGGAGCACGACGAAGACACCATCCGCCGTGCCGACCACATCATCGATATCGGTCCCGGCGCCGGCAAGCGCGGCGGCACGCTCGTAGCGCAGGGTGGCGTGGCAGATCTGGCCGCGGCACCGGATTCGACTACCGGACAATTCCTGGCACGTCCCATCGTCCATCCGTTGCAGGTGCGGCGCACGGTGAAGCCCGGCGCCGCCGGAAAGCCGGCCGATCCGCCCGAATGGCTCACCGTCCACGGGGCGTCGCTGCATAACCTGCGCGATGTCACCGCGCGCATTCCGCTGTCACGCCTGGTGGCGATCACGGGCGTCAGCGGTTCGGGCAAGTCGACGCTCGCGCGCGATGTGCTGATGACCAACCTGCTCGATGCGGTGGGCCGTTCAGTGCTGTCGTCGCCAGCCACGCGGCGCGCGCGCAACGCCGCGCAGCAGGAGGCCGCGGCCAAGGGGGCGAAGGCCGAGCGCAAGGCGCTCAAGGTCGACCATGACTGGTACGGCTGTGACGCCATCACGGGCTGGGAGTCGATCGACCGTGTGCTCGAAGTGGACCAGACCCCCATTGGCAAGACGCCGCGTTCGTGCCCGGCCACCTATATCGGCGTGTGGGATACCATCCGCCGCTTGTTCGCGGACACGCTCGAAGCACGCGCCCGCGGCTACACGGCGTCGCGCTTCTCGTTCAACACCGGCGACGGCCGCTGCCCGGCCTGCGAAGGGCAGGGCGTGCGCACGATCGGCATGAGCTTCCTGCCCGACGTGAAGGTGCCGTGCGACGTATGCCATGGCCAGCGCTTCAATCCCGAAACGCTCGCGGTCACGTGGCGCGGCAAGAACATCGGCGAAGTGCTGACGATGGAGATCGACGAGGCAGTGGAGTTTTTCTCCGCGATGTCGAACATTGCCCATCCGCTTCAGCTCATGAAGGACGTGGGCCTGGGCTACCTGACGCTCGGCCAGCCGTCGCCCACGCTGTCCGGCGGCGAGGCGCAGCGCATCAAGCTCGTCACGGAGTTGAGCAAGGTGCGCGACGACATCACGCGGCGCGGGCAGAAGGCGCCGCACACGCTGTATGTGCTGGACGAGCCCACCGTGGGGCTGCACATGGCCGACGTGGCGCGCCTGATCCGCGTGCTGCACCGCCTGACCGACGGCGGCCACAGCGTGGTGGTGATCGAGCATGACCTCGATGTGATCGCCGAGGCTGACTGGATCCTCGACTCGGCCCCGAGGGCGGCGCGGGCGGCGGCACCATCGTTGGCGCGGCCAATCCTGAGGCGCTGTCGCGCCTGCCCGCCAGCCATACCGGTGCGGCGCTGCTCCCGGTACTGGCCCGTACTGCGGAGCCCGCACGCGCCAGCGTGGGCTGACCTCTCGTTGCGCGGGCACACGTTGCCCGCGCCGTGTTGCCGCTGGGCATGTCTTTCGCTAGACAGAGGCGACAGGCGCGCACTTCGCGCGCACACGGAGGTAACCATGAAGCATTTACGACCGAGCCGCCTGCTGCTGGCCGCGGCGCTCGCGGCGGCGACCATCCCCGCGATCGCGCAGTCCCCCTCGACACCGCGCGGCACCTACGATCCGTACTCACAGGGCGCACGCGCGGGCGAAGTTCGACCCGTACACGCAGGGCGCCAACGCGCGACGCGCCAAGACCTGGCCCCAACGTCCCAACCATCCACCGTTCCGGCGCAGCCGGGCATGAACCAGCCTGACACCATGCAGCAGCGGAGTCCCGACCCCTATATGGAAGGCGCGCGTTGGGACACCCCGAATCTGGGTCAGCGCCTCGGCCGGCGCAACATGTTCCTGGACGGATCCTGACTAGCCGCGGCAGGGAGCGGTGACGGCCTGCGGTCGTTCTTACCGCCGGTTGAAATTCCTGCGTGGCCGCCTGCCCGTCGCCGGCGCGGCGGCGGGCACGTCACCGCGTCCGCTGGCAACAGGATGCGCCCTATGGCCAGGCCATCGCACTCTGCCCAAAGGAGCACCTGATGAGACGAAGCGATTATCCCTATCGCCGCCGCGACGACGAGTCCCTACGCGGCGACTACCCGCCTGGCGACTATTCCGACCGAGGCCGGCGCAGTGGCGATGATTATCCGCGCGGCGACGACGACTACCTGCGTCGGTCCCCCAATCGGCAGTACGGCAGCAACGACCAGGGCTATAGCGACTTGCCCGCGCATGAACGGAACGAACGCCTGCGTCACCTCTCATCTCGGCACGGCAACCCCGAACGGCGCCTTCCGCGCGAAGTGCCGCGGGGCACGTGGGGCGAGGGGGGCAGGCCGGACGAGAAGGGATGGGCGTGTATGGGGAGGAGCGGCGCTGGCCGGATTCCGCATCCGGGCAGCGGGGCGACCCGCGCCGCGATTCGATGTACGGCCTTGGCGACCCACGGGCGCAGCGGCGTCCCGAGTATGGCTTTGAACGTCGTGGCGATGCTGGCTATCGTCGCAGCCAAGGGCCGCGCAACTACCGTCGTTCCGATGACCGGGTCCACGACGAAGTCTGCACGCGCCTGGCCCATGAGGACGGGCTCGACGTGAGCGAGGTTACAGTGCACGTGCGGGACGGCGTGGTGACGATGGAAGGTACCGTGAACGACCGCCGCAGCAAGTACGACATCGAGGACATCGCCGCCTCGGTATTCGGCGTGAACGACGTGATCAACCATATCCACGTACATCGGTACGGTATGCTCGCGTCGGAGTAGATCGCCGTTCTTTCCAAATGGTGATGGTGCCGGCAATGTCTCCCCTCTCCCGCAGACCGGGGAGACAACAAGAGGAGCAAACAAGGCTCAAGCGCCGTCGACCCGTCGAGCGGTTCACTCCGCCTTCGGCGGAGGCGGCGGGCGCTCTTCGCGCTCATCCGTGCGGTCGGCCTTGTCGACCGGCACGTCGGACGGCAGCCGTTCTGCGGCCCGCTCGATTTCCTCGCTGATTTCCTCTTCCGGCAGCGCTTCGTCCGGCGGCCCGTGGCGCTCGCGATCGATCTGTGCCAGCTCGGCGTCGATGTCTTCGGCCGGTTCCGTCAGGTCTGGGTCCAGGGTACTGTGCACGTTGCCGCCCGTGGCTTCCACGGCGCTGCGTGCATCGCTGCTGACCGGATCGGCGGTGGAGGCGCGCCTGGACCGCTTGGCCGCCGGGCCCGGGCGGGATGCCGCGGATGCCCGGCTGTCGGCACGTCCACCGGTTCGTACGGTCTTGCTCATGGGTTCTCCTTGATTGCTCGATATTTCTCAGGTGTTTTCGACCGGAGGCTCTTTCGCGTCGGGGTCGCCACCGCCGTGCCGAACCGAGGGTGGCTCGCCGTTTTCGTCCGGAATGTCGTGCTCGCGCTCCACGTCGCGGCGAGGTTCCTTCCCGGGCTTGCCGCGCTCGTGATCCACGTCGGGGCCCTTGTGCGTCGTGCGCTTCAGATCCTGCTGGTTGTCATGCTCATGCTGGCGGTGTGTGCTCATCGCTGTGCGCTCCTGAAAGTCTTGCTTGATCCGATCGTCGGCCCGACCGTCTAGTCGGTGCGGGCCTTCAACTCGTCAGACACCGCGGTGACGCCTCGCACCTCACGCGTCATTTCCACCAGGCTGGCGCGCTGCGCGTCATCGCGCACCGTGCCTTCGAGCCGCACCACGCCGTCGGTGGTGCTGACACGGATTTTGGCGGGATCCACACCGCGGGTCGCCGACAGGCGTGACCTGACTTCGTTGGTAATGGCGCGGTCGCTGCTGGCCTCCGTGTCACGCGGTGCCGCGGTGCGACCGGTTGACGACGGCGCTGGCGGCGCGTCCGTCGGGGCGGCATGGTTGGCCGTCCCAGCGAACAGCAGCGCGGCTGCCACGGCTGGCGCAATGATATGGGGCTTGGCGCGCAGACGGTCGTTCATGGCGAAATCCTCCGGATAACGGCGGGTCCGGCCGGCGCGGCAGCGGCGTTTGATCGCCAAGTGCGCGACAACAGACCGGCCCTGCAAGACTTCTGCAAGGTCCGTTCCGGCATCGCTATCCCGCCCATGTGCGTGGTCAGGTGGCGCGGACGGTACAGCGCAGCAGTACTTTTTACAGTGGCTGCAGAAACTGCATGGGAGGGATACCAGGAGCAAATTGCGTCCTCGGGCCGGTGCTCCATGCGCGGTGGCGCGGCGCTTGCGTGATGCCACGTCTATAGTGAAGAAGAGGCTGCGCTGGACCGCATGCGCGTGTCCAGGCAGCCAGCTCGGGGGAGCGGCTCACCGATTGGGAGGAAGCTATGAATCTGGCCGGCGTCCTGTCTTCCCTGGTTCTTGCCTCGTCCGTGGCGGTGTCTTCCACCCCCGTCGAGCGGCAATTGTTTGCCATCACGCCCGCGGACTTTTCCCAGCGGTTCAACACCGTGGCCCATGACACCGGGTCGGGACTGACACTGCCTGCTTTCCACAAGAAGGAGGGCTGGCATCGGGCGGCGCCCAGTACCGGCGTGTCGGTGCTGGTCCGCGCCAGCCACTCGGGCTATGCGCTCGACGAGGTCGTGGTGGTCTGCCAGGAGGTCGAGCGCTGCTTCCTGACCATCTGCACTGCCGCGCTGGCGATTGACGAATCGATGGATCCGCGCCTGCTGCAACGCTTTATCGTCGCGCGCATTTCGACGGAGCTTGGCGAGGTCGGGCTGGTGATGTCGGGCCTGGCGTACATCGTCGTTACGCCGAAGGAAGACAATTACGTGGCACTGGTGATCCGCCCGTACCTGCCGGAACAACAGGGGGCATCGCCGAGCCAGGCCGGCACGGGCAAGCCGTTGACGCCGATCGCGGCGCGGCGCGTACAAGGCGCCGCGCCGTCCTTGTAAGCAGTCGCCCCCCGCATGGCTAGTCCTGACGCAATAGCAGAGCGACCGGCAACTGGGTCAGCGCTTCGCGCACAGGGAGCGTACCACCCGGTCCTGCGGCTAAAGTTCGTCCGGTGAGAACCTCCAGCCAGCTGCTCGCCTGCGGCATGCCGGGGTCGACCGCAGTGTGGCACCAGCGCGCTGGCGGCACATGCGGGTCCCGGCCGACCAGCGTCGCCCCCAGGCGTGATACCACCATCAACGCCTGCTCCCGCCCAAGCGTCCGCGAAAAGCTCAGAACGTGTCTCGCCAACCGACCTTTCACCACAAGCGGCTGATAGTTACCGTCGCGGAATAGCGCTTCGTGCGCACGGCGCGTGGCCAGCACCTGCCGCACGAGTTGCTGCTTGATGCGCCCGTCGCGCCAGTGCGCCAGCCAGGCGGACCAGCCGGCACCGCAGCCGAGCCGGGCCTGCAGGCGCGCATAGTCAGGCGGACGCCGGTTGTCCGGATCGACCAGACTCAGGTCCCAGTCCTCGCATCCCTGATAGCGGTCCGGCACACCGGGAGCCGTGAGCTGGATCATCGCCTGCGCCAGGCTGTTCAGGGCGCCAGCGGGGGCCACGCGCTGCGCAAACTGGCCGATACGGACCAGCAGGCCGGCATGCGGCCATCCCGCCGCCAGGCCGCGCAGGAAAGCCTCGCACGCGTCTTCGTAGGCCGCGTCCGGCTGCGTCCAGTTGCCATGCAGCTTGGCTTCGCGGATTGCCTTGCGCTGCCATTGCGCGATGCGGTCGAGGAATGCCGCCAGAGCGTCGTCGCGTTGCAGTGCGTCGCGCTGCATGGGCCAGGCGCCCAGCATGGACTGGTACAGCATCAGGCGGTCTGCGGCATCCGGGATGCGAGGCAGCGATGCCAGCACTACCGCGGCATCGTGCTCCCACGCGTGCACGGCGGCGGTCCACTCCTGCGGCAGCTCGCTCAGCACCGCCAGCCGCATGCGTGCATCTTCGCCGCGCTTGTGGTCGTGCGTCGCCGTGGCGAGCATGGCATGGGGGAAGGACTGGTGCCGCCTTGCCATGGCCGCGTGGAAGGCATCCGGCGACAGAGCGAGGGCGGCCGGGTGGCTGCCCACCTCATTGCGCGACAGCAGCGGACCGTAGCGGTAGAACGCGGTGTCTTCGCCAGCCTTGGCGGCCAGCGCCGGCATCAGCTGCTGCACGCGGCGCCGGGCCTGCGCCGCTGCGCTGCCGTCCGGCTCGGGTGTGTGCAGGCAGGCCAGAATGAAATCGAGCGCGGCTGCCTGTTCGGGGGGGAGCGATTCGCGGACGCTGCGGGTGGTTTCGTCCAGCATGGCCTGTTCGGCCTGCAGCGCTGCGGCGTCGCGCCGGGACGGCGCGCTATCCAGGTAGCTGCGATAGACCGGAATTGCCTGGAGCCAGCAAGCCAGTGCTTGCCTTAGTGCCGGGCGCGTCAGGTCCCGCGTGGCCGGATCGGCAGACGCGCAAGCGTGCAGCCGGGATACCGCACTCTCGAATTCCGTGACGAGGTGATGCTGCAGGATCTGGCTGCGGGCCTCCGACACGGCGCATGGATAGCTGTCCGGCCTTCCCCCGGCCTGCCGCCACAGCGCGATCAGCGCCGCGGGCCCGGCCTCGCTGTGCAGCACGGCCGAGACTTCGTCCATGAAGTCGTAGCCGGTGGTGCCGTCTACCTGCCAGTCATCTGGCAAGCGCTCTCCCGGCGCCAGGATCTTCTCAACCACCAGCCATGGGCGGCCGCCCAACGGAGCCGACCGAAGGGCCGCGTGCTGGTCGAGGCAATCGCGCAGTTTCCGGCAGTAGGCGGCCGGAGCGGCAAGACCGTCCACGTGATCGACGCGCACCCCGTCAATCACGCCCTCGCGCAGCAGGCGGAAGACAAGCGCGTGCGTGGCGTCGAATACCGCGGGGTCTTCCTGGCGCACGCCGACCAGGTCGCTGATCTCAAAGAAGCGCCGCCGGTTGAGCGCGGTCGCGGCCGTGCGCCACCAGGCCAGCCGGTAGTGCTGGCGCTCCAGCAGCGCGTGCAGGTGTTCGCGCCCGGCGTCGTGCGTGGCATCGAACCAGGCGGCGTCCGCCGGGGCATGGCGGAGCAGGCTGTCAGGGGCGAGCGGGAAGTCGTGCTCGAAATAGCGCAGCGATGCCACGGCGGTACCGCCGCTATCGCCGCTACCGACGCCACCACCAGCCCACATCACGCGGAGTTCGCCGCGTGCGAGTGTTTCCCAGTACGGACGTCCGAGTATGGCACCAGCACCTTGCCTTGCAGCGCCGGGTCTGGCGGCTGCCAGTCGATATCGAAGCATGCGGCATGCGGACTGTCCTGACCATGCGCGAGCACGTCGCGCCACCAGGCGTTATGCGTGGCGTCGGCGGCCATATGGTTGGGCACGATATCGAGGATCAGGCCCATGCCCGCCTCCCGCGCGCGCCGTGCCAGTGCACGCAGCGCTGTCTCGCCGCCAAGCGCCTCGCGCACGCGCGTGAAATCGGTCACGTCATAACCATGCGTGGAGCCGGGGGCGCGCCGGACACCGGCGACAGATACAGGTGGCTTACGCCGAGCGCGGCATAGTAGGCGACCACGCCGGCGGCATCCGCCAGTGTGAACCCAGGGTGAAGCTGCAGGCGAGCGGTGCGCGCGGCGGCATCGGCGCGCCCGCCGCCATGGGCTGCGCTGGCGCGTCAGCGGGTGCTGCCGCCGGCGCATGGCCGTGCTCGCCGTGGCCGGTCAGGATGGCAATGCAGCTCAATGCGGGCAGGAGACCGCCGGCCACAGCATCGGCATGGCCGGTGGCGGTTTCATGGAGCACCGCGTAGCCGGGTGCGGGCGGCTGGCACGTCACCGCCTTATCGCCGAGGTTCAGCCAGATCGACAGGCAGGCCCCGTCGCCCAAACGCCAGCGCGCGCGCAGCGCGGCTTGCCCGAGTACATCGACGCCGGCGCTGCGGGCGCGCGGCAGCCGGTGCGTGAGCCACTCGTGCCGGATCGCGAGCAGTCGCCGGTAGTAGCGGGTCCAGTCATTCTCGGCGTCCAGTGGCGGGCGCGAGGCCTCGAACGTCGCCGGGTCGTTGGGATCGGGGATCTCGTGCGCACGCATGTCGTCCCCGAACGCGGCCATGGCGGCGAACTCCCGCCTGCGCCCCTGGCGCACGGCCTCGGCCAGTTCGGGCGGATGGCTCGTGAAATAGTAGAACGGCGTCTGCGCGCCGCATTCTTCGCCCATGAACACCAGCGGCACGTGCGGGCAGAGAAGCTGCAGGGCCACGGCCGCGCGCAGCGCCTGCGGATCGGCCAGGGCGGCCAGCCGTTCGCCGAAGGCGCGGTTGCCGGTCTGGTCATGGTTCTGCAGGAAGCTGACAAAGGCCGTGGGCGGCAGATGGCCGCTGGGCCTGCCGCGCCGCGCCGCGCGCGCGCGCTTCGGCAGCCGAACGGAACGGCGACACTTCGCCCTGGTAGGCGAAGCCTTCGGCCAGCACGCGTGCCAGGTGCCGCAGCGGCGGGTTTCGGCCTCCGTGTGCCGCCCCGTAGTCGCGATAGTAGCCGTCCTGCTCTCCGGTCAGCAGCACATGCAGCGCGTGGTGGGCGTCATCGTTCCACTGTGCGTCGAACCCCGCGGACAGCAGCGAAGCATCGTTGTGGTCGTTCTCGAGTACCAGATGGACATGGCGCCCCTGCATGCCGGGGCACGCGCGCAGGTCCGACGGCAGGGTCGTCAGCCAGCCCTCGTCGTCGATGGCGTGCACTGCGTCCAGGCGCAGGCCGTCAAAGCGGAACTCTTCGAGCCAGTAGCGCGCGTTCTCGGTAAAGAAGCGGCGCACTTCCCGGCGGCGGAAGTCGATGGCGGGTCCCCACGGGGTCTGCCGGTCCTGGCGGAAAAACGCGCTCGCATACTGATGCAGGTAGTTGCCCTCGGGGCCGAAGTGGTTGTAGACCACGTCGAGCAATACCATCATGCCCAGGCTGTGCGCGTGGTCCACCAGGCGCGCAGATCGTCGGGCGTGCCGTAGCCGGACTCGGGCGCAAACGGCAGCACGCCGTCGTAGCCCCAGTTGCGCGCGCCGGGAAACTCCGCGAGCGGCATCAGCTCCACAGCCGTGAAGCCCATGGCGGCAAGCCGCTGCAGTTGCTGCATGGTACCGGCGTAGCCGCCGCACAGGCCGACGTGAAGTTCGCTGATGACGGCCTCATGCCAGGGACGCCCGCGCCAGTCCGGACATTTCCACGGGTAGGTCCGGGCCTTGGGCTGGCACGCCACGCTCGGGCCATGCACATCGCTCGGCTGCCACCGTGACGCCGGGTCGGGGCAGGCGGTGCCGTCATCGAGCCGGAACCAGTAGCGCGTACCGTCGCAGCACGGCACCACCGCGCGGAACCAGCCGTCTTCGCCGGGGGTCATCCGCACCGGCCCCATGCCTGCGATCTCGAGCCTCACCGACTCGCCGCGCTGGGCAGCGTCAGGCGCCACAGGCGGAAGCCAATGCGGCCTTCCGGCAGCCATATCGGGCCGAAGGCATAGCCGTGTGGGTCGTCGTTGGCCGCCGGCATCTGGGGCGCGCTGGCCGAGAAGCTTTCAAGCGGCGCCAGGCGTGGTGTCGCCGAGGTTGCGCCGGTTCCGAGGAAAAACGAGTTGAGGTTCAAGATCAGCTCCTGATGGCCCTGGCCCGAAGAGTAGGTCCCGTTTGCGGAAAGCGCCCGGGAACGCTCGGATATTGCGAGGTCCATGCCAGGCCGTGGACAGTGGCCGTGGCGGCACCGTGGCCGCGTGCCTCCCGGCCGGCATGGCATGTTCCCGCGTCAGTTTGTAGAAAATGCATAGGGCTACAGTCCCTTGTTTACCGCACGAATGGGGCTGTCCGCCTGACGAGGCGCGCCGCTTGCGCGGTGCAGCAAATGGACAGGTACAGGCTCGACCTGCCAGATCCGCTCGCAGTACTCGCGGATGGCCCGGTCCGAGGAGAACCGGCCCGAGCGGGCGCACGACAGCACCGACATGCGCTGCCAGCGCTGCGGCTGCACATAGGTCTCGCAGACGCGCTGCTGCGAGTCGATATAGGCGCCGAAGTCCGCCAGCAACAGGTAGGGGTCATGCCGCAGGTGCTCGTCGAACAGGCCGCGGAAGACGGTCGCATCGCCATGCGAGAAAAAGCCCTGGTGGATCAGGTCGATCACCGCGCGCAGTTCGTCGTTGCGGTGGTAGTAAGCCGCCGGGTCGTAGCCCGCCTCGCGCAGCGCGTAGACCTCAGGCGCGGTCAGGCCGAACGGGAAAAAGTTGTCGGCGCCGATGGCGTCGCACAGCTCGATATTGGCGCCGTCCATCGTGCCGACGGTCAGCGCGCCGTTCATCGCGAACTTCATATTGCCGGTGCCCGAGGCCTCCTTGCCAGCCAGCGAGATCTGCTCCGACAGATCCGCCGCGGGGTAGATGCGCTGCCCGTAGGTGACATTGAAGTTCGGCAGGAACACCACCTTCAGCCGGTCGCGCACCTGCGGGTCGCGGTTGACCACTTCGGCCACGCTGGTGATGAAGCGGATCATCAGCTTGGCGTACTGGTAGCCGGGCGCCGCCTTGCCGCCGAACAGGAATGTGCGCGGCGCCAGGTCTACGTCGGGGTCCGACTTGATGCGATGGTACAGCGCAATGATATGGAGCACCGCCAGGTGCTGCCGCTTGTACTCGTGGATGCGCTTGACCATGACATCGAACATCGACGAAGGGTCGATGGCCACGCCCGTGCAATCGCGCACCAGTTCGGCGAGCGCCACCTTGTTGTCGCGGCGCACTGCCTGCCATTGCTCGCGAAACCGGCGTCTTCCGCAAACGGCTCGAGCGCGCGCAGCCGCTCCAGGTCGGTGACCCAGCCTTCGCCGATGGCATCGGTTATCAGCCGCGACAGGCGAGGGTTCGACAGCGCCAGCCAGCGCCGCGGCGTGACGCCGTTGGTGATGCTGGTGAACTTCTCGGGCCACATGTCGTGAAAGTCCTGCAGCACGTCCTGGCGCATCAGCCGCGAATGCAGTTCCGCCACGCCGTTGATCGCATGGCTGCCCACGCACGCCAGGTGCGCCATGCGCACATGCCGCTCGCCGTGTTCGTTGATCAGTGACAGCCTGGCCAGCCTCGAATCGTCGCCGTAGAAGCGGATGCGTGCTTCTTCGAGAAAGCGGGCGTTGATCTCGAAGATGATCTCCAGATGACGCGGCAGTATGCGGCCGAACAGCGGCAGCGGCCATTGCTCGAGCGCTTCGGGCAGCAGCGTATGGTTGGTGTAGGCAAAGGCCTGGCGCGTGACATCCCAGGCCTGGTCCCACGGCAGGTCGTGGTCATCCACGAGCAGCCGCATCAGTTCGGCAATGCCGACTGCGGGGTGCGTGTCGTTGAGCTGTACCGCGAACTTTTCATGGAAGCTCGACACCGGCATGCCGTCGGCCGCCAGCAGCCGCAGCATGTCCTGCAGCGAACAGGCCACGAAGAAATACTGCTGTTCCAGGCGCAGCTCCTTGCCCTGCTGCGTTTCATCGTTCGGGTAGAGCACCTTGGTCAGGTTCTCCGAAGTGATCTTCTTGCTGACGGCGCCGAGATAGTCGCCGCGGTTGAAGGTCGGGAAGTCGAACGACTCGGTCGCGTCGGCGCGCCACAGGCGCAGCGTGTTGACGGTGTTGACGCGGTAGCCCAGGATCGGCGAGTCGAACGGCACGCCTACCACCGTCTTGGCCGGCACCCAGCGCACGCGGTAGTGTCCGCGGTCATCGGCGTAGTGCTCGGTATGACCGCCCAGGCGCACCTGCACCGCCCACTCCGAGCGCTGGATTTCCCACGGGTTGCCGTTGCGCAGCCAGCTATCGGTTTTCTCGACCTGCATCCCGTCGATGATGGCCTGCTGGAAGATGCCGTATTCGTAGCGGATGCCATAGCCAAGCGCGGGGATCTCGAGCGTGGCCAGCGAATCCATGAAGCATGCCGCGAGCCGGCCGAGGCCGCCGTTGCCAAGCCCGGGCTCGATCTCCTGCGCCAGGATCAGCTCCAGGTCCAGTCCAAGCGCCTCCATGGCAGCCTGCACCTCGCTGTAGATGCCGAGATTGATCAGGTTATTGCCCAGGTGCGGTCCCATCAGGAATTCCGCGGACAAGTAGGCGACCGTGCGCGAGGGCTGGTCCAGGTAAGCCTCTGAGGTGCTGATCCAGCGCTGCACGAGCCGGTCGCGCACGGTGTGCGCGAGTGCCTGGTACAGGTCGTTGCGGCTCGCGTGCTCGGGCGGCTTGCCCTGCGTGTGGAATACGTGGTCCAGAAAGGCGCGCCGGATGGTGGCACTCGACAGGGCAGTGCGGGTATCGTCGGCATGCTCGGGCCGGCTGGCTTCCGTCATGGGCGAACTCCGTGGAAAGGTGGATCAGCGCTGGCGCGGCGGGCCGGGCAGGCGGCCGTAGCGCACCGCCTGCGCCCGTGCGCGCAAGGCCGGCGCATCGAACAGCCGGCGCACGTCCGCATCGAGCCTGCGCTGCCAGTTGGGGTGGCCCGTCGTGGTGCCAGGCAGATTGGCCTGCTCTGGCACGCCGAGCAAGTCTTCCACCGGCAGCAGGCGCAGCGGGGTGCGCGTGCGGCCAAGCCAGGCCAGCACGGTATCCAGCGGCGGATGCTCCGGATCGGGCATCGCCCCACCGGCAAGGCCAGCGTCGCATAGTGCCCGCCACAGCGCCGTACGCTCGCGCACACGGGCGGCCTGCACCGCTTGCGGGGTTTCGCCTTCCGCGAGCAGCCTCAGCCGCTCGCGCCATGCCAGGTCCCGGCCCTGCCACCAGCCCGCGACAGTGGGCAGATCGTGCGTCGACGTGGTGGCCACGGCGTGCCGGGGCCACGCTTCGGCAGGCAGGAAAGGCGGCGTGTCGGCGGCTGGCGCCATGGCTGGTGCTTTTGCCGCCGGGCTGCCTTTGTCGTTGCCGTTCGGCGTCTCGCGCGCGAACCACAGCACATCGATGCCGAGCACGCCGCGCTCGTCCAGTGCGCTGTCCAGGTGCGCCGGCACCGTGCCGAGGTTCTCGCCGATGATGATCGCCCGGTGCCGCCACGATTCCAGCGCCACCAGCCGCAGCAGTTCCTGCAGCGGGAAGGCGAGATAGGCGCCGTCGCGCGCGGATGCGCCGGCCGGCACCAGCCACATGCGCGCAAAACCCAGCACGTGATCGATGCGCAGGCCGCCCGCATGGGCCAGGTTCGCGCGCAGCATCTCGATGAAGGCGCCATAGCCGCGCTGGTGCAGGCTGCGCGGCGAGAACATGGTCACGCCCCAGTCCTGCCCGTGCGGGTTGTAGACATCGGGTGGCGCGCCGGCATGGAAGCCGGCCAGGATGTCCTGCTGGCGCGACCATGCCTGGCTGCCGCCGGGATCGCCGCCCACGGCCAGGTCGCCGATCACGCCAATCGCCATGCCCGCGCCGCGCGCGGCCTGCTGGGCGCGCGCCAGGCCGTCATCGGCGAGCCATTGCAGGAAGATGTGGTAGTCGATCTCCTGTGGGTTGGCCATCGCGAACGCCGTCACCGCAGCGTCGTCCGGCGAGCGCAGTGTCACGGGCCAGCAGTGCCAGTCCGTCGCACCGTTGGCGTTCATGCCGTTGGCCGCTTCGCCGAGGCGGTTGGCCTGGATCGCCTCATAGCAGGCGTGGTGGTACAGCGCCGTGCCGCCGCGCGCCTGAACGCCGCGCAAGCATCGAGCGACGCCTGCGGCAATAGCCGCTCGCGGTGTTCCCACAGCCAGCGCAGCACCGACAAGCGCAGGCGCGAAAGCTCCACCCAGTCGATCTCGGTGCGGGCTTCGTGCTGCGCGAATGCCGTGCCGGCGTCCAGCGCCGCGATGGCGCTATTGACGGCGGACTGTCCGAACACGACTGCCGGATCCGCATAGAGCGGGTTGTAAAACAGCCGGCTGGATGGCGAATACGGGCTGTAGCGGTCCGGCAGCGCGGCGAAGCCCGCATGAAGCGGATTGATGGCCACGGCATCGGCCCGTTCGCGTGCGGCAGCCTCGCAGCACAGGGCCAGCGTGGTGAGATCTCCCATGCCGGCAGGCGCACCGCGGCGCAGGCCATAGAGCTGCACGGCCAGGCCCCATGCGCGTTCGCCAGTCATCTCGCGGCCGGCCGCGCGCAGCGCGTCGTCGACGCCAAAGCAGCGTGGCGGTGCAACGGCCAGCATTGTCTGCGCTTGCGCAATGTGCAGCCGATGGTAGCCGCAGGCGGCCACGGCCGGCAGGCGCAGCGTCCCGTCCCCGGCGGGTTTCGCGGTGCCGTCGAGACGGCTTCCATCCTCCAGTTCGATCTGGTATGGCCGGTCTTCGGTGTCGTCTGGCCATGGCACGGCGACCGGCCGGTCCCGGTCCGCCGTCATCAATGGAGGCAGCCCGAGCGCGGCATCCTCGGCGTCAAGGCGCGCGCCGGAGGCCCGGCACTGCGCCGGCGTGTCGCAGGCGAGCGCCAGACCTTGCAGCACGCGCCGCAAGGCGTCATCGGGAACCTGCTGCGGCCGGCCCCACGCATCGAGCCAGCGCGGTTCCAGTCCGGCGCGCTGCGCGAGCGCGTGCAAGGCGTCGGTCGCGGAGGAAATGGTCGGGGGACTCATGGAGCGGGCTCCTGCGGTTCGGCGCGCGGGGTCTCTGCCGGACGATCGATGGGTTGCGGGTCGCGTGCGCGGCGAGCAGCACCAGCGAATGGGCGGGCACGGCCTGCACCGTGAAGACGTGCGCGGGCTGGCTGGTTTCCGTCAGTTCGGGCTGACTGCTGTCCAGCAGAAGCTGCCACGGCAGCGCCGGCTCGGGCAGCCGGAAGACGGCATCGGTGTCGCCGGCGTTGAGCAGCAGCAGCGTCACGTGGACCGGGCCGGCCTGTCCTCCCCGCGCGGTGCGGTGGGCCAGTTCGGGGCGTTCCGAGCGCGGCGGCGCTGCCGCACGGCGCAGCGCCAGCGTGCGGATTCCGGGTCGCCACCCTCCGGGCTGGGCGGCTTGCCGTCGGTATCGAACCACGCAATATCGTCGATCCCCGCCGCGGGTTCATGATTGCCATGGGAAAACCGGTTGGCCCCGAGCGAGGGCAGGCGCAAGCGCAACGCGAGCAGCCGGCGCACCATCTCCAGCAGCGTCTGGGCCTGGGGGGTCTGGGCCTGCTTCCAGTCGAGCCACGACAGCGCGTTGTCCTGGCAGTACGCGTTGTTGTTGCCCTGCTGGCTGCGGCCCCATTCGTCGCCGGCGGTCAGCATCGGCGTGCCTTGCGCCAGCAGTAGCGTGGCCATCATCGCCCGGGCCGTGCGCCCGCGCAGGTCAAGGATCTCGGGATCGTCCGTGGGGCCTTCGACGCTGCCGTCGGGGCTCCAGTTGGCACTGTGGTTGTTGTCGGTGCGTCGCGGTTCTCCTCGCCGTTCGCTTCGTTGTGCTTGGCGCTGTAGCTGACCAGGTCGGCCAGCGTGAAACCGTCGTGCGCGGTGATGAAGTTGATGCTGGACCAGGGCCGCCTGCGGCGCCGGTCGAACAGGTCGGCCGAGCCCGACAGCCGCGCCGCCAGTTCGCCGCGCTGCCCGGGGTCACCGCGCCAGTAGCATCGCACGGTATCGCGGAACTTGTCGTTCCATTCGGCAAAGCCCGGCGGATGGTTGCCGAGCTGGTATCCGCCCGGGCCCATATCCCAGGGCTCGGAGATCAGCTTGACCCGGCTGAGCACCGGGTCCTGCAGCACCGCGTCGAAGAAGGTCGCGCCCGGGTCGAAGCCGTTGTGCTCGCGGCCGAGCGTGGTGCCCAGGTCGAAACGGAAGCCATCGACGTGATAGCAGTCGACCCAGTAGCGCAGCGAATCGAGCACCATCTGCAGCACGCGCGGGTGCGGCAGGTTGAGCATGTTGCCGCAGCCAGTGTCGTTGAGGTAATGGCGTTCATCGCCGGGCACGAGATGGTAGTAGCTGGCGTTGTCGAGTCCGCGCCACGACACGGTCGGCCCGAGCTCGTTGCCTTCGCACGTGTGGTTGTAGACCACATCCAGGATGACCTCGATGCCCGCCGCATGCAGCCGCCGCACGGCAACCTTGATCTCGTGGAGCTGATCCCCCGCCAGATAGGACGGCTCGGGAGCGAAGTACGACAGCGTGTTGTAGCCCCAGTAGTTGCGCAGGCCGCGCTCCAGCAGGAAGCGGTCCTGCAGGATCGCGTGTACCGGCAGCAACTCCACGGCGGTGATGCCCAGGCGCAACAAGTGATCGAGGAAACGCGGCTCGCACAGCGCCGCAAAGGTGCCGCGCAGGTGCGGCAGGACATCCTCGCGCAGCATCGACACGCCGCGCAGGTGGGCTTCGTAGATCACCGTGTCCTGCCACGGCACGTCGGGTCGGCGGTCGTCGCCCCAGTTGAAGCTCTGGTCGACCACCACGGCCTTGGGCATGGTGGGCGCGCTGTCGCGGCGGTCCGGCGTCAGGTCGCCACGCGCGCTTTGCAGGCGGTAGCCGAACAACGCGTCGGACCAGCGCACAGGCCCGCTGAGCTGGCGCGCGTACGGGTCGAGCAGCAGCTTGTGCGGGTTGAAGCGGTGGCCGTGCGCGGGGTCATAGGGGCCGAACGCGCGGAAGCCGTACAGCGTGCCCAGCGCGGCGTTGGGCAGGTAGCCATGCCAGACTTCGTCGGTGCATTCGGGCAGCGCCAGGCGCGTGAGTTCCTTGCGTCCGTTGGCCGAAAACAGGCACAGGTCGATGCGAGAGGCATGCGCCGAGAACACGGCGAAATTCACGCCGAGTCCGTCCCAGTGGGCGCCGAGCGGGTAGGGTTTGCCGGGGAGCAGGCGGTCCGCAATCTGCAGCGCCATGGTCATGCCTGCGCTCCGGCGTGCTGCAGGATCAGCGTGGCAAGCGGCGGCAGGGTCAGGACCAGGGAGGCGTCTTGCCCATGGGCCGGCGTGGGCTGCGCCATCACCGCCCCATCATTGCCGACGTTGCTGCCGCCGTAGCAAGCGGCATCGGTGTTGAGCCGCTCGTGCCAGCAGCCGGCAAAGGGCACGCCGACACGATATCCGTAGCGTGGCACCGGCGTCATGTTGGCGATGGCCAGCACGACGTCGCCGCTGCCGGGCGCGGGACGGCGCAGCCAGGCGAAGACGCTGTTCTGGTGGTCGTCGCCGACCACCCATTGGAATCCTGCCGGGGAATGGTCAAGTTCGTGCAAGGCAGGCAGTTCCCGGTAAAGCGCATTGAGATCGCGAACCAGCGTGTGGACGCCGCGGTGCATGGGGTGGTCGAGCAGCGCCCAGTCGAGCTCCGCGTCGTGGTTCCACTCCTGCCACTGGGCGAGCTCGCCGCCCATGAACAGCAGCTTCTTGCCTGGATGCGCCCACATGAACCCATAGTAGGCGCGCAGGCCGGCAAAGCGCTGCCAGTCGTCGCCGGGGCACTTGCGCAGCATCGAGCCCTTGCCGTGCACGACCTCGTCGTGCGACAGCGGCAGCACAAATGCCTCCGACCACGCATAGACCGTCCCGAAGGTCATGTCCTGGTGGTGCCACGCGCGATGGATCGGATCGAGCGACAGGTAGCGCAGCGTGTCGTGCATCCAGCCCATGTTCCACTTGAAATCGAAGCCCAGCCCGCCACTGGCCGCACTTGCGGTGACGCCGGGCCAGGCGGTCGATTCCTCGGCAATGGTGAGTGCGCCCGGGCAGCGTTCATGCACGACGGTATTGAGTTCGCGCAGGAAGGCCACGGCCTCGAGGTTCTCGCGTCCGCCGAGGCGGTTGGGGACCCACTGGCCCGGCGCGCGGCTGTAGTCGCGGTACAGCATGGAGGCCACGGCATCGACGCGCAGGCCATCGACGTGGAAGTGCTCGAGCCAGTGCAGCGCGCCGGCCAGCAGGAAGCCGCGCACCTCGTTGCGCCCGAGGTTGTAGATTAGCGTATTCCAGTCCTGGTGGAAGCCTTCGCGCGGGTCCTCGTGTTCGTAGAGCGCCGTGCCGTCGAAATGCGCGAGCCGTGCGGGTCGGTCGGGAAATGCGCGGGCACCCAGTCCAGGATGACGCCGATGTCATTGCGGTGGCATTGGTCGATAAAGGCAGCAAACGCCTGCGGCGGCCCGAGCCGTGCGGTGGGCGCGTACAGCGACAGGGGCTGGTAGCCCCAGGAGCCGCCGAACGGGTGCTCGGTCACCGGCAGCAGCTCGATATGCGTGAAGCCCAGTTCGTGGACATAGGGGATCAGCCGTTCGGCCAGGGTTTCCCAGCCGCGTGCCGGGTCGTTGGCTGCGCGCAGCCACGACCCGACATGGACTTCGTAGATCGACAGCGGCGCCGCATATGGGTCGACGGCATTGCGCAGGCGCATCCAGTCATCGTCCTGCCAGTCGAACGGCGGTGCGGACACTTCAGGCTCGGTCACGACCGAGGCCGTGGCCGGCGGCGCTTCAGTCGCCAGTGCCAACGGATCGGCCTTGTCGGGCAGCTGCGCGCCGCGCTGGTCAAGCAAGTCGAACTTGTAGCGGCAGCCTGGACGGGCGCCCATGGCCTCGGGAATGAACAGTTCCCAGATGCCGCTGGGGTGGCGCAGCCGCATCGGGTGCTGCACGGGCTGCCAGCCGTTGAAATCGCCGATGACCGACACGCGCCTTGCATTGGGGGCCCACACGGCAAAGCGCACGCCCTGGACACCGTCGACCCGGCGCACTGCGCGCCCAGGCATGTCCCGAGCTCGAAGTGACGCCTTCGGCAATCAGATGCAGGTCGAGTTCGCCGAGCAACAGGCCGAAGGCGTAGGGGTCGTGGCTGAGCTGTTCGCTGCCGTCGGCCCAGCGCACAAGGAGCTGGTAGACCGAGACGTCCGCGGGCAGGTGCCCGCCGAACACGCCGCCTGCATGCAACGCTGTCATCTCGGCCAGCGGCGCGCCGTGCGAATCAGTCAGTGTCACGGAGCGCGCGCCGGGCACGCAGGCGCGCACGACCAGCATGTCGCCGTCCGCATGCGGACCGAGCACGCGAACGGATCGCCATGGCGGCCTTCGGCCAGCGCGCTCAGTTCGCCGTCGGGGACCGTGCGGCTGCGGCGCTCGGCAGTCCGGTTGTCGACTCGGCTCATTGCGCCTCCAGGTTTCCGGCCAGCAGCTTGCGCACCATGCGCGCAAGGCCGCTGGCCGCAGGTCGATCCATGCCACACGGTTCGCGGCTTCATATTCCACTTCGTAGGCCGCGCGCTCGAGCAGGAACAGGTCCAGCAGCGGCTGGAGCTGCGCGGGCTGCACCCACGGCGCGCCGGAGGCTTCCATGTGCTGGTTGTAGCAAGCCAGGAACGCGTCGCTCGCCGTGGTGCGGAAGCGTTCCAGCAGGCCGCCGCGGCGCTCGGCCAAGGCGGGCGGCAGCTCGGCGTGGGTGCGCTCCTGGCGATCGGTGCCGACCGTGGCCGCGGCATAGTCGATCGAGCGCAGCAACCCCGCCACGTCGCGCAGCGGCGAGGTCTTGCGCCGGCGCCACTCGAGCGGCTGGCCAGGCTCACCCTCGAGTCGACCAGGTAGGCGTCGTTCTGCGCGATCAGGACCTGGCCCAGATGGAAGTCGCCGTGAAAGCGCGTCTGCAGGCTGCCCGGCGCTGCCGCGGCAAGCCCTGCGACAAGTTCGGGCAGGGCGCCACGGGCCTTCAGCAGCGTGTCGATGTCGACCAGGAATTGCTTGCTGAGCGCTTTCGGGTCGTTGCGCGAATCATCGCGCGGATGCTTCTCGAGCAAATCGAGCGCACGCGTCAGCACGGCCATGGCCTGATCGGCCCATTGCTGTGCCTCCGCTTCGGTTGCCGCCTGCGGCGCAAAGGCCGGGTCGTCCGTCGGCCGCGCCAGCACGGCATGCAGTTCGGCCAGCCGCCGGCCGAGCGTGCCGGCCATGGTGGCGTAGCCGTTCATCGCTTCGGCGAATTCGTCCTCGCTCTCCTTGGCGGGCAGGGCGTCGTCGATCACGCGGCCCAGGTAGTCCAGCGTCCAGTCCCAGCCATTGCCCTGGTTGAGGATATAGCCCTGCACCAGCATCAGCGTGTGCGGCACGCCGTCACTGCCGGTGCGCGTGACCTCGCCGAGCAGCGGGGGCGAATGCAGGTAGCCTGGGCCGTCAGGTAGCGCGTCATTTCGACCTCGGGGTGCGTGCCGCCCGACAGCCTCCGCACCAGCTTGAGCACGGCCATGTTGTCGTACGACAGCGAGCTGTTGGACTGCTCGGCCGACATCCACTGGATCTCCTGCTGTTCCGGCTGCAGCGCCGCCAGGCCCGGCTCGGCGCGGAAGCGGATGGTTTCCTGCGGCCCCTGCAGCTCGGCGCCCGCACGCAAGGCGCCGATCACCTCGCGCGCGAACGGCTCGAGCACGAAGCCGTCTGTAACCAGGCCTATGCGGCTGCCCTGGCGCACGCGGGCCATCGACAGGCCATGCGCGAGCTGCGATACGCTGTCGGCGCTTTCGCGGTCCCACAGCACGCCGAGCGGAAGCTGATAACGCTCGGTGCGCCCGCCCGAGAGCCGGACTTCGACTTCGCCGAGATAGATTTCCTCGCCGGTGGCGCCCTGGGTGAACCGCACCATGTAGACGAGCAATGCGCGCTGGATGCTGTCGTCCTTGGCTCCGAACCAGCGCCGCCGGCGGATATAGGACGGCATCACTTCGTCGTCGAGGATGCGGCGTGAGGCCTCGGTCAGTTCCGGGCGCCCCTTGTTCTGCAGCACGAGCGTGACCTGGTCTGGCATCTGTTCGGGTGCGGTCACATGCCAGGCGGGCGGATGCGCTTCCTCGCTGAGCACGAACCAGTAGAAGCCGTATGGCGGCAGGGTGAGCAGGTAGGTGAGCGTGCCGATGGCCGGGAACGGTGTGGCCCCCATCATTTCCACCGGCACTCGGCCGTTGAACGCGGCCAGGTCGAGTTCGACCGCTTGCGGCGCCCGCGACAGGTTGGCCACGCAGAGGATGTGCTCGTCTTCATATTCGCGCAGATAAGCCAGGATCTTGCGGTTGCCCGGAAACAGGAAACGCAGCGTGCCGCGGCCGAATGCGCGGTGCTTGCGCCGCAGCGCGAGCATGCGGCGCATCCAGTTGAGCTGCGAGTGCGGATCACGCGCCTGGGCCTCGACATTGACCGCCTCATAGCCGTACAGCGGGCCCTGCAGCGGCGGCAGCACCAGCCGCTCGGGGTCTGCGTGCGAGAAGCCGCCATTGCGGTCGGGGGACCACTGCATGGGCGTGCGCACGCCGTCGCGGTCGCCAGGTGGATGTTGTCGCCCATGCCGATCTCGTCACCGTAGTAGATCACCGGCGTGCCGGGCATGGAAAACAGCAGGCTGTTCATCAGCTCGATGCGGCGCCGGTCGCGCTCCATCAAAGGGGCCAGCCGGCGCCGGATGCCCAGGTTGATGCGTGCGCGCCGGTCGGACGCATACACTTCCCACAGGTAGTCGCGCTCGCTGCTGGTGACCATTTCCAGCGTCAGCTCGTCGTGGTTGCGCAGGAAGATCGCCCACTGGCAATCGGTCGGCAGTTCCGGCGTCTGGCGCATGATGTCGGTGATCGGGAAACGGTCCTCGCGCGCGATGGCCATGTACATGCGCGGCATCAGCGGGAAGTGAAACGCCATATGGCATTCGTCGCCCTTCTCGCCGGTGCTGCTGCGTCCGAAGTACTGCTGTGCATCCTCGGGCCACATATTGGCTTCGGCCAGCAGGACGCGGCCCTGGTAGTGTGTATCCAGGTGCGCGCGGATATGCCGGATGGCCGCGTGGGTCTCGGGCAGGTTCTCGTTGGTGGTGCCTTCGCGTTCGACGAGGTAGGGCACCGCGTCCAGGCGCAGCCCGTCCACGCCCATGTCGAGCCAGAACCGCATGACCGACAGGACTTCGTTCATCACCTGCGGGTTGTCGAAGTTCAGGTCGGGCTGGTGCGAATAGAAGCGGTGCCAGAAGTAGGCGCCGGCTACGGGATCCCAGCTCCAGTTCGATTTTTCCGTGTCGCAGAAGATGATGCGCGTACCGGCATAGGCCTGGTCGTTGTCTGCCCAGACATAGTAGCGGCGCGCGGCGGAGCCCGGCTTGGCCTTGCGCGCGCGCTGGAACCACGGGTGCTGGTCGGACGTATGGTTGATGACCAGTTCCGTGATCACGCGGATGCCACGCGCATGAGCGGCTCCCACGAAGCGGCGCGCTTCGGCAAGCGTGCCGTAGTCGGGATGCACATTGCGGTAGTC
This sequence comes from Cupriavidus sp. UYMMa02A, assembly GCA_001725945.1. Classification (GTDB taxonomy): domain Bacteria; phylum Pseudomonadota; class Gammaproteobacteria; order Burkholderiales; family Burkholderiaceae; genus Cupriavidus. Next base: position 90,967 of record LRMT01000149.1, read on the forward strand.
GGCGATGTCGTAGCCGTCGTCGCGGCGCGGCGACGGGTAGAACGGCAGCAGCCAGATGGTGTCGACGCCCAGATCGACGAGATAGTCGAGCTTGGCCAGCAGGCCGGCGAAATCGCCGACGCCGTCGCCGTTGGCATCGTAGAAGGACTTGATGTGAAGCTGGTAGATGACCGCGTCCTTGTACCAGAGCGGATCCGCATTGAGCAGCAGCGCGTTGGCGGGTTCGGTCAGGCGTTTCATCCGTGTCTCCGTGTGCGGGGCTTTGCCGTGCGTCACCGCACCTTCATGCACCGTGCGGGTCAGCCGCCGCCGGTGACAGGGTGTCGCGCCGCACTGGCTTGCCGATCGGCGTCAGGTGCCAGAGCGCAAAAGGCAGCCGCGCCGGATCGAGCCGGATGCGCTGGCGTTTGCCGTGCCAGGCGAAGCGGTGTTCATCCATCAGGTCCTGGACAGCCACGCTGCCATGGTCGGGCAGGCCCCATTCCCACAAGGGGATCTCGATCGTGGCCTCCTGCACGGCATGCGGGTCCAGGCTGATGGCGGCCAGCAGCACGTCGTCGCCGAAGGCCGAGCCGGAGCCGGGCACGAAGCGCGCGAAGTACAGCACCGCGTCGTTGCCGGCCGGGTAGATGCGCAGCCCGAGGTGGCTTTGCAGCGCCGGGTGGCCTAGCCGGATCCGGTTAAGCCGCGTGATCTCGGCCACGATGTTGCCGGGCTGCTGCCAGTTGCGCGCGCGAAGCTGGTACTTCTCGGAATCCAGATACTCCTCGCGCACCTTGCCGTCGAGCACCAGCGGCTCGGACTCGCACAGCTCGAACCCGCTGTACATGCCCCACAGGCCCGACAGCAGCGTGGCCAGCGCCGCGCGGATCAGGAACGCCGGACGACCGCCGCGGTGCAGGAAGTACGGATTGATGTCTGGCGTATTGACGAAGAAATGCGGGCGGAAGTACTCGCGCAACGGGCCCTCGGTGAGTTCCGTCATGTACTCTGCGAGCTCCGCGCGCGTGTTGCGCCAGGTGAAGTACGTATAGGACTGACTGAAGCCGAGCTTGGCGAGCCGCGCCATCATCTTGGGCCGCGTAAACGCCTCGGCCAGGAAGATGGTGTCGGGATGCCGCGCGCGCACGTCGGCAATCATCCATTCCCAGAACGGCAGCGGCTTGGTGTGCGGGTTGTCCACGCGGAAGATGCGCACGCCATGCTCGACCCAGAACATCACTACGTCGCGCAGCGCCTGCCACAAGGCGGCCGCGGCGGGCGCGGCCGCGTAGAAGTCGACGTTGACGATGTCTTCGTATTTCTTGGGCGGGTTTTCGGCGTAGCGCAGCGAGCGTCCGGCCGCCGCATGAACCATTCCGGATGCTGCCTGAGCCAAGGGTGGTCCGGCGAGCACTGGATCGCGAAATCCAGCGCCAGTTCCAGCCCCGCCGCCGCGGCGGCAACGCGCAGGCGCTGGAAGTCCTCGAAGGTGCCAAGCTGCGCGTGCAGCGCATCGTGGCCGCCGTCCTCGGCGCCGATCGCATACGGACTGCCGGGCTCGCCGGGTGCGCATCGCAGGTTGTTGTTGCGGCCCTTGCGATGGGTCTTGCCGATGGGATGAATCGGCGGGAAGTACAGCACGTCGAACCCCATGGCGCGGATTGCAGGCAGGCGTGCGATGACGTCGTCGAAGGTGCCGTGGCGGCTCTCGTCGTCGCTTGCCGAGCGCGGGAACAGTTCGTACCAGCTCGCGAAGCGGCTCGCGAGCCGTTCCGCTTCCACGGGCAGCGGCACGGGATGCCGGCTCGCGAACGGACGCCCTTCAGGTTTTGCATGGCGGCCTGCATCGCGGCAGCGGTACGCGGCGACAGCAGGATCTCCAGCCGCGCGGCGTCGTCGCCGGCACTGGCCGTCAGTTCATCGCCCCGCGCTGCCAGCTCGCTGTCCGGCGCAGGCGCGTTGCCCTTTGACGGCAACAGCGCATCGGCCACCAGGCGGGCCCCTTCCTCGATTTCGAGCGAGATATCGACGCCGGCCGCGCGCTTCTTGCCGATCTCGTCGAGCCAGCTCGCAAAGGCATCGCGCCAGGCTTCCACCGTGAATTCGTGGCGGCCCAGCGCAACCAGCGGGAAGCTGCCGGTCCAACGGTCATTGACCACGTGGCGCATTGGCGCTTCGTGCCAGGCTTCCTCGCCGGGCGCGCGCCACAGGACGACTGCGGCCAGCTTGTCGTGGCCGTCCATCCAGATATCGGCGCTGACCTCGACCCGTTCGCCGACCACGCGCCGCACCGCGAAGCGCCCGCCGTCGCAGGCCGGCTCGACCGCTTCAATCGCAATGCGCGGGGACTCGAGCGCGGCCACGACGCTGCCGAGCCCGCTCGCGCTGATGGCATCGCCGGGCTGGGGCGTGCGCGCCGC